>JAFQCI010000062.1 GCA_017416505.1 Lachnospiraceae bacterium | reverse complement strand
TACTGTACAGACAGCACCAAAACACTTGCTGTTTTGGTGCGTAAGAACGTGATTCAGGTGTTCGCAGGCTCCTTTTGCGAAGCAAAACTTTAAATGAGCCTGCGAATCGTTACTGTTCACGAGGTACGAGTGTACAGTAACACTTAACAAATTTCTTTAGTAAAAAACACAATAATAACTTGACGAATTTTTAGGGGAGAAGTATAATAAAAGTACGATAATTAGTTACAAGTGACAACTCATCCGCGAAAGCGGGAATAAAAAAGGGGGTTGACGAGAAGGCTATTATCAGTTCCATGGTTTATCCTAAAACTTCGGGGAATGTTTTAACATCATACCTTATAGGTATCGCATTTGGGGAGGCGGAAGCCATTCTTTTCCGAAGATAATTTCGTTACAGGATATGAAAAGTGGATAAAAAAAGCTTTTGCACAATAAAAGTGTAGGAGCTTTTTTTGTGTATAACGACTGATAATTTCGTCGATTTTTTGTGTAATGTGAAAGATAATTCAAGGTTGTCAATGGATTTTATTTGTGATAAACTATTAATATGTGACAGATTTGAGGTGGGATAATTTGAAAAAAAGCTTAAATATGCAACATATCAATCTGGTAAAAGAATTAGTAGAACAGCAGAAGTATCACGAAGCAGTAGAAGTGATTGACCAGGTAGATATTACAAAATCCTTAAATCCTCAATTTCTAAAGCTCTGTGGGGAAGTATTCATGGAGAACAAGAGGTATCGGGAAAGCAGAGATATTCTAGTGAAGGCACATAAGATGTCCCCGAATGGAATCCGTATCATTTATGAGATGGTTCGTTTGTACTTGAGAATGGGTTATTACACAAAAGCAGAGCTTTACTATATTTTGTATGAAGCCTATTGTAATAAAGAAGGAAGAGAACATTATACCTTACTTTATCTGATGTCAAAGGCAAAACGAGAAGACAATGAAGTGGTACTTGATTATCTGGAGACACTCTGTAAGTTAGAACAAACCGATAAGTGGGAAATCCAATTGATGATGTTATATCGGAAGATGGGCGAGGAAGAAAAAGCTCAGGAAGTAGCTTTGAAGATAAAGGAAATGTGGCCGAATTCCCCATTTCTTTCCTACATTCCGGATATACAGAAAGCAGATTTGGAATTATTAGACCATTATTTTAACCGCTATCCGAAAGAAGAAATTGAAGAGGATTATTATCACGATAAAGCCTTGATAGATATGGAAGATGAGCAGCTAAAGCAGGATTTCTATCAAAAGAAGGTTGATTTTGAGGCAGTAATTGTCAGCGAAGAAGAGTATGACACCAATATAGAGGAAGATAATACAAAGGATTTATATGATACAGAAAGTCTGCCGGAAGGAATTCCTTCTGTGGTAGGTGGTTTTGTAAATTCTATATGGAAAAAGGCGGCGAAAGCCGTAGAAAAGGCTGAGATAGGAAAGCATATAGAAAAGACTAAAAGTAAATTCCAGGAAGAGTTTATTCCGAAAACATTGGAAATTACCGGTGATATTAAGAATAAAGCATTGGAATTGACGAAGGAAATCAAAGAAGAAAGGGTTAGACACATGAATATCAAGCCGGATGATGTGCAACCTGAGATTTCGGAAGAAAATGACCTGATTCTAGCAAAGTTTGAAGAAGAAGAAGCGGCGAAAAAGCAGGCCAAGGAACAATTTGCTCATGAGCAGGAGGAGATTCGCCGGGAAGAGGGTGAAAAATTACAAAAGCTCAGGGAGCGGGAAGAGCAGGACCGGGAATTAGAAAGAGATTATGAACAGGAACTGCTTTTTGGCTTTGAACAAGAAGAAGAGAAGGCCCGAAGGAAGGAACGTGAGGCGAAGAGCCGGGAACTGAGGGCCCAAAAAGAAGCTGAGTTTTTGGAAAAGCTAAAGGAACGCGAGATTGAAAGTCGTGAGAAGTTAGCACAAAGCGAAGCCGAAGAAGATATCGAAGTGAGAAATCATTTCGAGCAAATGCAGCAAGACAACTTAACGAGTTTTGGGGATGAAAATCCAGATTTTGATGAGTTAAGAATTCAAATAGAAAGACGTGATGCAGAGATCAAACTACAATTTGGGAGGAAGAATTCCTCAAAGGAACAAGTTAATTATAATGCACAGCAAGATGAAATATTGCTTGCTGAAAAAGCTCAGAAACTTCGAGAAGAAGAAGAAAAGAAACGTGAGGAACTTATTGCTGCAGTAAGGGCTCAGGTTGAAAGAGAAAGAGCGGCAAAGGGACAGCCAATAAAGAGAGAAGCTCCTAAGCCGGCAGAAAACGAAACGAAATCAGCAGAAGAAGAAAAACCTATTTTCCGCGCACCGAAGAAGAAAGAAGAAACTCTTGCTACGGCAGGATTAGAAGGAGACAAACTGTCAGAGGCTGGAAAGACCAAGGAAGGCGAAAAGACATTAGCAAACATGAACAAGCCGGAAAAGGGTCTTGGCGGTACGATTGATTTAAGTGAATCAAATACAGGAACCTCTAAGGAAGAAGTAGAAAATCAGTTATTTGGTGATGGACAGCATGACGATGCGAAAGAAGATGGATGGGAAGAAATCAAGGCTACTGAAAAACAGCCTGTAGAAGAAGAAGCACCACAAAAGCCAAGAGGATTGGCAGGCTTAGCAGGAAAAGGATTTGGATTCAGCAGTGCTAATGGAAACAGTTTTGGAAAGTCCATCAGTTCTAAGATAGGAAGCGGTTTTGCAAATGGTAAGACAGAGGCAGAACGAAGAATAGAAGAAGCCGAGCGTAAGCAGGCAGAAGCGAAGAAAGCGGAAGAAGCAAGACTTGCGGCAGAACAGGCTGGCGAAGTAAATAATGCTGAGGAAGAGGCAAAGAAAGCCGAAGAGGCAAGAATTGCAGCGGAAGAAGCAAAGAAAGCCGAAGAGGCAAGAATCGCAGCGGAAGAAGCAAGGAAAGCCGAAGAGGCAAGAATTGCAGCGGAAGAAGCAAAGAAAGCCGAAGAAGCAAGAATTGCAGCGGAAGAAGCGAAGAAAGCGGAAGAAGCAAGAATTGCAGCGGAAGAAGCAAATGGAATGCCGAAAGAAGCAGAAAAACTGCTTGCGAAATATGCTGCCATCGGTTCTTTAAGCGACCAGGTTATCAATGCATATAAGATGGCTAGAACTAAGGGCGGAGCCCAAAGAAATATTGTTGTATTAGGAAGACATAGTTTTGGTTCTACCTGTGTTGGTGCAGACTTTGCAAGAAGTTATTATGCTACCGGAATTGTAAAATCTAAGACTTTAGCTGTAATTAAGGCAGCAGCCTTTAACAGAGCAGATTTATCTACCGCATTGGATAAGTTAAAGGGCGGATGTCTGATTATCGACAATGCAGGTGCTTTACAACAAAATAAATTAGACGAGCTTTACGATTTGATTAATCATAAAGGATATGATATCGTTGTTATCCTGACTGGAGAAATTGACTCCTTGTCAAGATTGTTCTCTACCAATAAAGAGAGCATGAGTATGTTCAATCATTTAATTCAGATGCATCAATTAGAAGATATTGAATTCTTCGAAATTGCTAAGAATTATATTGCACAACTGGGATATATGGCAGACGAAGTTACGATTTTAAGATTAAAGGAACAGATGAAGTCTGTAGAAGATGGAAATCTTGACCGTATCTTGAAATTAGTAGACAATGCAGTACAGAATGCCCAGAAGAGAGAATTAAAAGACATTTCAGATTCCAATGGAAGAAGTAATGGCGACGATATTTTAATTCCGTCTGATTTTACAAATTAATAAGGAGATAAAATAAAATGGCAAACGTAAAATTTACTTATGCAAATGCAATGGTTTCTGATGCAGAAATCCAAATGATGAAAACACAGGTAGAAGCTGCAAAGGATGTTTTGTTAGCAAAAACAGGTGCAGGCAATGATTTCTTAGGATGGATTGATTTACCTGTTGACTATGATAAAGAAGAGTTTGACCGTATTAAGAAGGCAGCAGCTAAGATTCAAAATGATTCGGATGTTTTATTAGTCATCGGTATCGGTGGTTCCTATTTAGGAGCAAGAGCTGCCATTGAAAGCTTAAGACACAGCTTTTACAATGTAGTAGATAAGGAAGTAAGAAAGACTCCTGAAATCTATTATGTAGGTAACAGCATCAGCTCCACTTACCTTGCTCATTTGATTGAAGTAGTAGGAGATAGAGATTTCTCTATTAACATGATTTCTAAATCAGGTACTACTACAGAACCAGCCATCGCATTCCGTGTATTTAAGAAAATTTTAGTTGAAAAGTACGGAAAAGAAGAAGCTGCAAAGAGAATTTATGCTACTACTGATAAAGCAAAGGGAGCATTAAAGAATCTTGCTACAGAAGAAGGATATGAAAGCTTTGTAGTACCAGATGATGTTGGTGGACGTTTCTCTGTACTTACAGCAGTAGGTTTACTTCCAATCGCAGTTAGCGGTGCAGATATTGATAAATTAATGGAAGGTGCTGCATCTGCAAGAAAGAGATGCTTGGAAAATAAATTTGAAGAAAATGATTCTTTGTTATATGCAGCGGTTCGTAACATTCTTCATAGAAAAGGAAAGGGTATCGAAATTCTTTGTAACTATGAACCTTCCTTACATTACGTTTCTGAATGGTGGAAACAGCTTTATGGAGAAAGCGAAGGAAAAGATGGAAAGGGTATCTTCCCGGCAGCAGTGGATTTAACTACTGATTTACATTCTATGGGACAGTTCATTCAGGATGGTTCTAAGAATCATTATGAAACTGTAATCAATGTAGAAAAGCCAAAGGCTGAAATTACTCTTGAATTAGAAGAAGTAGATTTAGATGGATTAAACTACTTAGCTGGAAAGACCGTTGATTTCATCAACAAGAGTGCGATGAATGGAACTATCTTAGCTCATACAGATGGATTAGTACCAAACTTAATGGTTACTATGCCAGAAATCAATGAATTCTATTTAGGAGAATTATTCTATTTCTTCGAATTTGCTTGTGGTGTAAGCGGATATGTATCAGGTGTAAATCCATTTGACCAACCAGGCGTAGAAAGCTATAAGAAGAATATGTTTGCTTTACTTGGAAAGCCAGGATTTGAAGAATTAAATAAAGAATTAACTGCTAGATTATAGAGTTACGAAGGTTCAAAGAACGAAGTAATTTCTAATAATATGACAGTTCACTAAGGTCCGAGGTCAGATATTGAATATGAGGTTCAACATTTGTTCTTGGACCTTTTACATAAAAGGAAAATAGGAGGGTATTTATGAGAAAGAAATATTCAAAGGCAGTCGCTTTTACATTAGCACTTGGTTTATTTTTAACCCCTGCGGGAAATGCAATGGCTGCGACCAATAGCTTTCAGTCTGCAGAAACAACTACAGTAACTATGGGTGGAGCGACATCGTCTAACCCGCTTACGGAGATTGATAATCTGGTAGTTACTCCTGAGAATCTTGGGATTCCGGGAGAGGAACATTATAGTACGGCGACTTATGAAACAGCCTATTATGCCAGAAATATCTGGGATATGGCATCCGTAGATGGAAAGGTATTGTTATCCATGGGTGACTATGGTTCAAACACAGGTGCAGTTCCGATTTATTATTACACTAACGATTCCGCTGAAAAAAAGGAATGTACATACGAAAGCAACATATCAAAAATAGGTTTAAGTTCAGAAGAAATCAAGCGTTTTTATAATATCAATGGTACGATTTATGCCACTGCTACAGATCCACTTAATTATGCAGATGGAAGTTATTATAAATTTGACAGCGCGAAAAATAAATGGATTGATTACCATAAGCTTCCAATGTCCATTCATTGTTATGATATGGTGGAATATAATGGCGAGGTATTTTTTGCCGGGATGGTGAGAGGTAGTGGTGATACTGTTGTAAATTGTGTGCAAAAGCTTAACACAAGCGACTTGGGAAGTTCTAAAGCTGCCTCTAATATTAAATTTTATTATGCTGATGGAACTGAGTTTAAGGCTGAATGGGACACCTATAAACTGGCCGATGGGACAACTCAAACATATTTTAATTCAGAATACTGGCGTACGTATGATATGTTTGTGTATAAAGGGGAATTATATGTGGCACACAGTTCTAGCACCAAGTATACAGTAACTCCTGAATCAGGATTGTTTAAATATGATAAACAGAATAACCGTTTCGTGCAGGTGAGCAAAGGAACGGATACGAAAGGATTTATGGCCGTTACCAGAAATATGACAAGTTTAGGTTATGTCACTGGTGTATCAGGGCGAACAGAACTCCATTATCCTTTTGGTCAACAAACAGCAAAGGCAGGAGCGTTAACTGTAGGACAGGAAGCAATTTATAGCGAACCTATTTGTGGTGCAAAGATTTCTACTTCAGATACTTTTGTAGCAGTTTGTAATGGTATTTTTAAATCTTCAGATGTCATTACTTTTGAAAAAGTTTCTTTGGGAGCAGGCTATGAAAACTATGTCACCCGTGATGCCTTTGAAAAAGATGGAAAATATTATTTCCTGGCATCTGTGAAAAACGGAACCAATAATTTCACTACTGCTGTTTTTGAAACAGATAAAAACTTTACAACATTTAGAAGAGTGCTGTATTTCAATACACCGTCTTTTGCAAGAAGTTTTGTATATAACGATGGATATATATATATTGGACTTGGTGGCAATGGAAGAATTGATAATTTAGGGGATTCCGAAGGAAGTCCATATTCAGGAACCTTATATAGAATCAATCTGGAGAAATTAGTTTCTGGCACTTCAGATAAAACGCCAGATGACGGTAAAACGGAGACTCCATCAACCTCAGAAGTAACAACAGAAGAAAAGACAGAAACCCCATCAACCTCAGAAGTAACAACAGAAGAAAAGACAGAAACCCCATCAACTTCAGAAGTAACAACAGAAGAAAAAACAGAAACCCCATCAACCTCAGAGGTAACGACAGAAGAAAAGACAGAAACTCCATCAACCTCAGAGGTAACGACAGAAGAAAAGACAGAAACTCCATCAACCTCAGAGGTAACGACAGAAGAAAAGACAGAATTGCCATCAACTTCAGAAGTAACAACAGAAGAGAAGACAGAAACTTCATCAACTTCAGAAGAAACATCAAAAGATGAGGTAGATAAAGAAATAAAAACAGGATGGGTAAAGGTTGGAGCAAAGTGGTACTACTTCAATGCAGATGGCACCATGCAGACCGGCTGGTTTAAAGATAACGGTAAATGGTACTATTTGAATGCGGATGGTTCCATGAAGACAGGCTGGTTCAAAGACGGTGGTAAGTGGTATTATCTGAGTGAAAACGGTACCATGAAGACCGGTTGGTTCAAAGACAGTGGCACGTGGTACTATTTGAATGCGAACGGCTCTATGCAGACAGGCTGGCTAAAAGATGGCGGTAAATGGTATTACTTAAGTGGCTCTGGTGCCATGGCACAAGGCTGGATGAAGGTTTCCGGAAAATGGTATTATCTTGGAAATTCAGGCGGAATGATAACAGGCTGGTTTAAGCAAAGTAATGTCTGGTATTATTTAAGTGATAGTGGTGCTATGCTAAATGGCTGGCAAAAAATTAAAAATAAGTGGTATTATTTTTACGCATCAGGTAAAATGGCATCCAATACCAAAATAGGTTCCTATTACGTAAATTCCAATGGCGAATGGGTGAAATAATATACCATTTGGCAAAGATTTAGAGAAACAAATGAATAGAGATAGATAAAATGCGATTTCGGCTTTGTCGAAGTCGTATTTTATTTTGCATGTAGATGGGTTTAAATGAAATTTAATACAAAAATAAAATTAATAAAAATCAATCGGATGTCGTTTGTACAAAAAAATTGTGAAAGTATTACGTTCACGGAGTTAAGTCGACGTTCACGGAGTTATGGTTGCAATTGTGATTGGGGTATGTTATCTTATGAGAGGTCAAGAGATAACAGAGAATAGTTTTTTCTTTTGGTAAAATCACATGATATAATACAGTTTGACAAATGTTGGACTGTTTTATATAAAAAGAGGACTTAAAATTTATTTATGGGTGTGATGATAAAGTTTGGTATATTGGTAATATGTGGGGGGACGATGCTGACGGAGTTTCTGGTAAAGATGTATATATTACACCAGGGACAAATAAGAAAATGTTACCTAGTATAGTGTTTACTGTTGAAAAAAAGAAGTGTAGTGGTAATGGTGTAAAATGTGGATATGGTGGAAGCTGTGGAAAATTAAATATGCGATGCGTAGATGATTCTACCATATGTACATTATATTCGTAAATTTGTATGAATATATTCAAGAATGTCTGTATATAACATACAGGCATTTTTGGATATAGAAAGGAACAGTATATGAAGTTATTGAAACGGATGTTGCAATTAATTTTTAGGGAATCGGCAGCAAGTGGATTATTTGTATTTGGCTTAACAGTTTCTTGCTTTATATTAATCAATGTTGCTGATTTAGTAGAAAAAATTAATAACGAAAATACGGTGTTAAATAGTTTCAAATATTCAGCATCTTCTTTTTTGGATGGAACGGAATTATTCAACAATAGTGAAAATCAACAAGTTACTGTAAATGAGATTACAGAGTTGGTAACAACAAGGTTATCAGAGGAAACGAATGGAAATACATATTTGGAACTCCAGGTAAATGTCAATGAGAAAATAGATACGTATACAGCCAATGTTGTAATGCAGTTAAATGAAGATGCGAAGATTGATTGCGATATGGATTATGATTTGAATGAAGAAAATGGCATTATTATAGGAGAAAATCTGTTAGAATTTACAAGAGATAAAGATGGGATAAAAACCATAGAGATAGGTGGAAACACTATGAAGGTAATTGGGGTTATGGAGAATAAAATGGCTGGAGGAGTGGATCATACCATATATATCTTTTGGGATAATTGCAATGAATCTATGAGGAAGTATTTGAATGCTATTATTGCAGGAGAGCTCAGAGGTATTTTGAAATTTGCTTATAAAGGTCAAGATGATATTTCAGTAGCATACAAAGAATTTGTCCATGATATGGAAAAAATAGGATTACGCAGCTTGATTATAGATGCTGTTTACGAAGGTGAATATCAAAATTATTGGTATCGTTTATATAATTCTATCTTTATGGGAATTAGCTTGATTTTATCTATCTTTAATTGTTTCACTGTATCATATTTATGGATAATTAGTAGAAGAAGGGAATTAGCGATACGAAAGGCATATGGATATAGTTCGTTGCAAATAACAGGAATGATGATGAAAGATATCATAAAGCTTTGTATACCTGCATGTATTTTAGCAGAGTTGGTGCAATTGGTTTATGTAACTATAGTTGGTGGAGATGTTTTTACGGGACAGATGTTTATGAAAATTTTATTTGTATGTATGGGAATGATATTAATTGCGATATTAAATGCTTTGCATATGATACAGCATATAAAAAAGGTTTCACCAGTATACGTATTGACAGAAAATTAGAAGGGGGATGCTAGCTTGAGGATATTAAGATTTGCTTTTGATATGATTGCAATGCAGTTTAAAAAGTTTCTTTTGACAGTAGTGCTTATGGTGATTTCTCTTCTTCTCATTATGTTTACGGTGATGATTTATAAGGGAGAACAATATTCCTACATATCTAGTGATAATATGTTAAGTAAAGGAATGGAAGGAACTGCAGTGTTACGTCTTGATGATGAATCATTCGTGTCTCAAGATGGAACGATAGATTTTTTGCGAGAAGCATATGAAAGAGATGAAATATATTGCATTGGAAGTATGGTGGATTATGGCTGTTACTATGAATCTTTGGGGGAATTATATGAAATACAAAAAGGCCATGTTCAAAATTATGAAATTGGGTTAGAGGATGAGTTAATAGAAATGAAAACTTTGAATTCATATTTAATGCCATTATGTGAACTTAAGTTAAAAGAAGGAACTCCGGTGGAACAACTGGAAATTAAGGATTGGGATAATATAGAATATCTATATCTTGGTGCGGTATATGATGACATTGAGGTTGGTACTGTATTTACGGAGAAAGATGGAAGTAAATTAATAGTAGCAGGAATAATCGAAGAAAATCAGAGATGGATTAAGAGTGAGTTAGAACATACCTATACTTCTGAAATTTTAGATTATACGGTGGATTGTAATTATGTAATCTTTCTTGTTAGTAATAAAAATGTATTTTCATCGGGGCTATGGTTATGTGCAGAAGATGGATATACAATAGAAGAAGCAATTGATGCTGCAAAGGAAGTTGGTACAAAATGTGGAATTTTATTTACATATGAGACTTTAACGGATAAGGCTAAAGAGGTAACAAGAGATACCGATTTATTATTACTTTATTTAACAAAATTACTGGGAATTATTATGGTTGCAACTATATTGATGATGCTTACTACACAGATTGTAATTATGTTGGAAAATACGAAGAATTACGGCATAATGTATGCGGTTGGATTTTCTCGAAAAGAAGTGAATCGAATGTTACTTTGGAAACATATCATTACTGCTTTTACTTCTTTGGTACTGGCGATACCTTTATGTATGATGGTTGCACAATATCGATTTGCAAATGATGATATGAAGTATATGATAAAAAATATATTAGGACATTATGTATTTCCAGTGGCAATCGCAGTGTCGGTTGGAATGATTGTAATTATGCATATAGTAACTTGCGCTGTTTTAAAGAGATTCACACCGGTAAAGTTGATTCATAATAAGGTAGTTTAATGAATGAAAACGTAAAACTATATGGAGGATATATGACAGAGAGGATTGAGATGAGACTATCGCAATTCGGTTGGTTTTACTATGGTAGTTCATATTATAGTTAGAGAGGTACGAGATGATTATACTTGAAGATATAAGAAAAGATTATAAGAATAAGGAACAGGTAACCCATGCTTTGAGGGGAATCGATTTGAAAATAGAGGAAGGAGAATTTGTAGCAATCGTGGGGACTTCCGGGTCTGGGAAATCTACGTTACTTAACATTATAGGTGCTATGGACCATGCAACATCCGGAAAGTATATGTTTCGCGATAAGGAAATTACTGCTTGTGACTTAAAGGAGTTACATGAATTTCGAAAAGAAAATATCAGTTTTGTATTTCAAAACTTTGCTCTGATGGATAAATACACCGTTTATGAGAATGTAGAAATGCCTTTGATTGCAAGGCATATAAAACATAGAAAGCCTATTGTGATGGAGTATCTTGAGAAAATGGGGATTGCTGATTTGAAGAATAAAATTCCAGCTCATTTATCTGGCGGACAACAACAACGTTGTGCCATTGCCAGAGCATTGGCTGCGGATACTTCAGTTTTACTGGCAGACGAGCCTACCGGAGCATTAGATCAGAATACAGGAAATGAAATCATGAAGTGTTTCGAGGAAATTAATAAGAATGGAAAGACGGTAATATTAATTACGCATGATATTAATGTTGCGAATCGTTGTAAACGGGTGATTCATATAGAGGATGGTAAGTTGTGGGTTGAAGATTAGATTTTCAGAAGAATATAAAGGAAAGAAAAAGATTTGCAAAGCAATGCAAATCTTTTTTTAGGTTGTATATTTGCTGAAATTTTGGTATATTGTAAATCAGAAAGGATTGTGACGATATGTTTCGTGTTTGGGGTAAACTAATGAAGGACAACCGGCTTCTAAGGGACACGGTAGTAAATGTGGAGGAGGATTTGAGCCGCACCAAGAAGGTATATCGGAGTCTGGAACTGATTTGTTATGAATTTGATTTACAACAACCTATCTGGTTGGAAAAGAATATAAAAGAATTTCTTCTGCATGACAAAACCAGATTCAACAGGGATAGTTTTATTGAGGACGTTCCTTTTGACTATCTGGAGTTTCATTTGATAGAAGAAGATGAATTTTGATGAAAGTGGAAGGTGATGAAATTGAAAACAGTGAAAGTATTAAAGACAATTCTTGTTTTTTCTATATTGATTTGCGTCGGACTGGGTATCTATTATTTTAAATCTACCTCAGATAAAAAAGAGGAGCAAAAGAAGATTGAGCAGGAAGAAACCGTTTTTATGGAATACATTACCAATACGCCGCAGTCGGACAGAGTGACTTATGCAGCGGATTTTTTCTATGAATCCATTCCATATAAAATCCAACAGAAAATGATTGTGGATTTTGAAGATGAATCAGTAAAAGTTGCATTGGAAGATTTAAAGTATGTGCAGGTATTATATTTTGATTTTGAGCAGAAAGAGCATATTGGGCAGATTATTTGTAATGAATACATTGCTCAGGATTTGGTAGAAATATTTTATGAACTTTATAAGATAAAATATCCGATTGCTAAGATGTCCTTAATTGATGAATACAATGGGGATGATATTGCTTCCATGGTGGATAATAATACATCTTGTTTTAATTACCGAACGATATCCGGCAGTTCAGAACTTTCTTTACATGCTTTTGGATATGCCATTGACATTAATCCTCTTTATAACCCTTATGTTATTTATAACAGCGACCCACTTTATGTTCTTCCTACCTGTGCGGAACAATATGCTGACCGTGAGGCAGAATTTGAAGGGAAAATTACTACGGAAGACCCTTGTTATCAGTTGTTTATAGAGCATGGATTTACCTGGGGTGGAAGTTGGACAAAACCAACAGATTACCAGCATTTTGAGAAAGTTCCTGTGGAAGAGGAGCAATAAATGCTACACTTTATGTGAACAGTAAGCAATAAATAGAATGATACCAAGGAAAAATGTTGTTTCGTTTTGAGATGAAACAGCAGGAACTTTTAGAACATGGTATTATGAAGGATGAAACAGCCAAAAAGAATGACTTAACAGTGTTTGAAACTTTTTGGCTGTTTTTTTACGAATGGAGTGATATAAGAATGAAATCAACCGTTGTGATTACAGGTGCTTCGAGAGGAATTGGGAAAGAAACAGCCTTTCGCTTTGCAAAGGAAGGTTGGAATGTAGTTATTAATTCTTCGAAAAGTGCCAAGGAGTTAAATGAGGTAAAGGATGAAATTTTATCTTATGGAGGAGATTGTCTGGCATTGGTGGGAGATGTGCAGGACAGTAGCTTTGTTCATGAAATGATTGGGAAGACCTTGGAACGTTTTTCTAATGTTGATGTGCTGATAAACAATGCCGGGATTTCTTATGTGGGATTATTGTCTGATATGTCGGTGGAAGAGTGGAACCGTATTTTAAATACAAATTTATCCTCTGTTTTTTATGGGTGTAAGGAGGTCATTCCCTCCATGGTGTCTAAAAAAAGCGGGAAGATTATTAATGTAAGTTCTGTCTGGGGAGAGGTAGGGGCTTCCTGTGAAGTGGCTTATTCTGCTACAAAAGGCGGTATTATCAGTTTTACAAAAGCACTTGCGAAGGAATTGGCACCTAGCAACATTCAGGTAAATGCGGTTTCTTTTGGTGCCATTGATACTTCAATGAATGCCTGCTTTTCTAAAGAGGAATTAGAGGACTTAGCCTGTGAGATTCCTTCCGGTCGTTTGGGAAGCAGTAAGGAGGCAGGAGATTTTATTTACCAGATTGTAACAATGAATTCCTATGTTACGGGACAGGTTTTTAGGATGGATGGGGCATGGATTTAGATTCTGTACCATTTTTAAATAGAAAGGTAAAGACAGTAATATTAATTACCCATGATATAAACATTGCAAATCGTTGTAAACGGGTGATTCATATCGAAGATGGAAAAATTGTGGGTTAAAGTATATAGGAGAGAATCATGAAAAGAAAATTTACTATCAATGTGACAAAAGGTTATATTATAACTGCTATTATATTTTTATTAGGGGTTGTGGTTTTGATTTTGGGGCTTTTAAGTTTTTTAAAAGGGAGGAATGCAATATCTGTTAGTGAATTATATGAGTCTCAGTTAAAAAGCGGGCAATATGTAAAGGGAGTAATCCGGGAGTATATGGGATATTATGAAGACCCAGAAGACGAAGAAACTTTTCATTCTTCATACGGAGCGACGAGTTTTGGAAATGGCGTATTTTATTGGGAATACACTATAAAAACAGCGGACGGAAAGTATATTACTCTAATGGTAAACGAAGAGGACAATAAGCTGGTAAAAGAATTAAACAGCTACATAGGAGGAAAAGGAAATTCTGCTTATTTTGAAGGAAAGGTGGTAAAAGCCTTGCCAGGAGATGAAATGGATGAATCCTGGTATCAAAAGGCTTTAGGTATAGAGTCCAAAGAGGAAATTGATGAAGTGGTGATTTCTGATTATTTTATTTTACAGGATTCTTTTGAAGTTGATACGAAAAAAATTTCTATAGGATTTTTATTGATAGTAGTAAGTATAGCCTATTTCTTTTTTAGTGGTGGAGTAAAAGGGCTTTTGGTGTACTGGGATGAAGAGGAAGAAAGTGAATAGGTGAGGTGCAGGAAGATAACAATTCGCTGCCGGAGTAGTTTCTTTGTTTACATTATTTGGTGGAAATGGTATAATGATAGATGTAATGAGGGATAAAATTGCAAACAGATAAATTATGGTAAAGAGAGAGATACATGGGATGAGAATAGGGATTTGTGATGATGAGATTATGATATTAGAGCTGTTAAAAGCTTTGATTGAAGAGTGCTTAGAAGAATTGGGAATAAGCGGACAAGTTGTATCATTTCGTTCTGGAGAAGAAGTAATAGATGAGGCTGAAAATTTAGATGTATTATTTTTAGATATTGAAATGCCTCAAATGGATGGAATCGAACTTGGGCATAAATTAAGAAAAAAGGCTGTTGACTGCAAGATTATTATGGCTACAAGTAGAACAGAACGCTTTAAGGAAGTATTTAAAATTAATGCGTATGATTTTGTCACGAAACCATTTGATAAAGAAGAAGTAAAAGAAGTGTTAGAAAGAGTATATAGAAATTTCTTGAAGATGGAAACGATAGAGGTATACAAAGAAAGGACAAAGTGTGAAATTTACTTAAAAAATATTAAATACATCAAAGCCGTAGACAGTTATATAGAATTAACTGTGAAAAATGGAAAGTACCGGAAAGATACATCATTAACGCAATTGGAAGGTGTATTGGATCAGAGATTCTTTTTCCGGATTAACAGAACCTATCTTATTAATTTGGCATGGATAGATGAATATAGTAACGGAACTATTTGTATTGATGGAATGAAATTAAAAGTTTCTGTAAGGAATAGGAAGGAATTTGAGAGGCGGTACATAGAATATGACGTTAACTATAGATAGTTCAAATTTAATTGCTATAGGAAGTTTTGTTATTAATTTTTTGCAATGTTTTTTTATAAATTATATTTTCTTTAAGAAAAAGTGTAAATTTAATTGGTTCAGTGTTTTCGGAAGTGTTGTTTATATTATTTTAGTATTGTGTACGGATATTGCAACAAATACTTTTGTTCCACGGTCAGTGATTGAATTTGCAGTGACTTTGGTATTGTTTGGCTTTATCGTTGATAGCAATTTTAAGGAAAAAATACTTTTGCCGCTGGAGGTTTATTTTACCAATGTGTGTTTAAACTATGTGATTGAAACGATGATATGTATGATGTATCACATTGAAATTAGTTCTATAAATGATGGAATGGAGTTGGCTGGTTGTAGCATTTTATTGGTTATTTTCTTAGTGGTGGCTCTCATTAAAAAATATAAGATAATCAAATTGGAGAGAAAAGTAAAAAATAGAATAACTCAAATATTTATCTATTTTTCCATGTGTATTATGGGGATATCAATTCCGTTGACCATAGGAGGATTAGGTTATGCCTCCGCTTATGTTACCAATACGAAATTCAATGATTTTGCTAATGTATTATCTCTTTTTGCCTTTAGCAGTATGATATTTCTTGTGTTGTTTGTACTTTATATCAATGATACGAATAAAAAAATAAAGAATAGTTTTGAAACAGAAAAAATGTTAATGGAAATACAAAAGAACTATTACGAAGAAATGTTAAAGAAAGAGGAGGGAACCAGAAGATTCAGGCATGATTTCATCAACTATTTAATTTGCTTAAAAGGAATGGCGGAGAAAGACGATAAGCAAATGGTAATGGACTATATTGGTCAGTTAGAACATCGGGTTCAGGAATTAAAACCAACGTATTATACTGTAGGAAATGATGTTATGGATATTCTTATCAATGGCTTAATTCCACAGATAAAGGATGCGAAAGTAGTTGTTAAGGGAACGTGTAAAGAGGAAATAGAGATGGATTCCATAGAGTTATGTACTATTGTTTCGAATTTGATTCAAAATGCAGTAGAAGAATTAAACTCTTTCAATCAGAATCAGGATTCGAAATATTTTAAACTAAACATATCTCAGGGGAAAACGAATATGAAACTAGAAATTTCCAATACCTCAAGGGAAAAGGTGGGGGATAAAAGCAGTGGGTTACCACAGACTTCTAAACAGAATAAAAAAGACCATGGAATCGGACTTAAGAATGTAAAGGAAACGGTAGAAAAAAATCATGGAACTTTTTCATGGAAATATGAAGAGGAGGAATTTAAGGTAGAAGTGATTCTGCCATTAAGAAGAAAATAGAATAAAAATATAACGTTCACGAAGTTAAGTCGACGTTCACGAAGTTATCGTTGCAATCATAGTTTTTATCTGTTATTTTGTAAAAGAAAGGGGGATAAGGACTATGATTTTTTATGTAGTATCTTCATGTAATTATGCAAGTCTGGTGCAGATAGATGATGTTTATTAATTCATAATATTTTTTACAAAGAATACGTGTATTGTACATTTCTGATAGCATGGGCTGATATTGAAAAATTTTTAAACTGATTTCAGTGGAATCTAAATAGCACTTTTTGATTTAAAATGCTTACTATACACTTTTTTAATTTTACAATTTGTGATATGGTTAATAACGATGCCAATGGTTGGAATTAGTTTGAGATTAAAATTAGTTGAATGGCTTAATTGGCTGTATTATGATAGGGAGGATATAGGATGAAGCGTTTTTTAATTATAAGTGTTACATGCTTTATGGCAGTATCACTTTGTGCTTGTGGAAAAACGAAAGAAAATAACACAGATAACAAAACAGAGTTAAGTGAAATAATGGATCATGGTGATGAGAAGGATATTACTGATGATTCCAAAAGTACTACAGAAAAAGGAACTGAAAAAGTAGAAAGTCGCTCGTCGGATGATTTGGAGGATGTAACAGAAGATACGACAGAAGATGCAACAGAGAATGTGACAAAGGCTACAATAGAGGATAAGACAAACGGTGCTACAGAAGCTGAAAACACAGAAAGTACATCAAAGAAGAAGGAAGATATTGATTCAGAAACTGAAAATGAATCTCAAAAAGATGATGAGGATACTACTTTGGACCCATTTGTTGGAGAATATAATTCTTATGATGTTGATGAACCTGATCTTGAAATTCAAAAGAATGCAGATGGAACATATAAAATCCAGATAGGGATATATAGATTGACTTCTTTGGATGAATGTGTAGGTGAACGCACAGAGGAGGGAATTACTTTTTTAGCTGACCGGGGTGATAAAGTTTTCAGAGGAACTATTACGTTGGAAGGTGATATAGCTACAGTAACTTTCTTCGGTTCAGACTGGATGCGATTTGCAGGAGTCAGTGAGTATAAGTATTACAAGACTTCCAATATTCCGAATATATATGTGCCAAATTATTAGGTAGTATTAGAAGACAGTAAGAGTATGAATTAAAATGTAAACAGGTTAGAGTCAAGCTAAATATTATGTATTAGCTTGACTTTAACAACATATGAAAAAATCCTATGCCTGAAAATGAAAATAATACAAATTAAAGAAACAAAAAAATAGTCAGATGTCGTTCGTACATTTTTACTTGCGTATTTCAGTAGCTTGAAAGAAATCTGTTGTGTCAAGGATATTTGGCGGGGTATAGGAGAAAGACTTTTTTTTTTCAATACATAGGGAGAGGAATCATGAAGAGAAGATTTACCATTAACGTGTCAAAGGGCTATATTATAACAGCCATCCTGTTTTTATTAGGGGTGTTGGTATTAGTTTTAGGACTTTTAAGTCTTTTAAAAGGTTGGAATGCACTATCTATTAGTGAACTGGAGGAATACCAGATAAAAGATGGACAGTATGTAAGGGGAGTGATACGAGAGTATGCGGGATATTATGAAATTCAGGGAAACGAAAACAGTTTTTGTTCTTCGCCATACGGAGCAATTGGTCTGGGTGGTGGTACATTTTATTGTACCTATACGATAAAAATAGCGGATGGAAAATATATTAATATATTTGTAAATGATGAAGACCGAGGACTGATAAAAGAGTTAGATAGTTATATTGGAGGAAAAGGAAATTCTGCTTATTTTGAGGGAAGGATAGTGAAAGCTTTTGGAGATGAATTGGAAGATTCATGGTATCAAAAGCTTTTTGGGGTAGAGTCGAAGGAGGAAATTGATGAACTGGTGATTACTGACTATATTATTTGTCAGGATTCCCTTGAAGTTGATACGAAAAAAATTTCTATAGGATTTTTACTGATAGTAGTAAGTATAGCCTATTTCTTCTTTAGTGGTGGAGTAAAGGGGCTTTTGGTATACTGGGATGAAGAGAAAGAAAATGAATAAGAATGAGGTGCAGGAATGAAAAAAGGTATTAAAATAGGAATTGGCATAATACTTGCAGTAGCATTACTGGTAGCGGTGGGATTCGTTACCAAGGTTGGTGGAGCGGAAATTACAGAAGGAACTTACAAGATTAAGGATTGTCCTGAATATCCGGATGCGTATCTTGTGGTAGAAGATGGAAAGCTTCAGTTTTTTAACATTGATTTCAATGCGATTTATCAGGAGGCACAACTGGAACTTTACAAAACAATGGAAGAGCGTGGAGCAGTGGTTCCTTTAACAAAGGAACAGTTGGAGCAGGTCTCAGATTTAAATCAGATGTATGTAGTGAATGAATATGAATTATTAGAAGAAGGAAGTAAAACTGGAACATTTACATATGTTTACTGGTGTTACCAGAGTGGTTATGCGTTTGGGCTGGTGTTTGAATATGACTCATTACATAAAACCGTTCAGATTAATAATCCGGTAAAGACATTGGTTTTTGAAAAGTAGCAAAGGAAGTGTGGCATGATAGAGGTAAAAGATTTAGGAAAATGTTATAAGGACAGTTCCGGTGAAATATGGCCGGTAAAAGGTGTGGATTTCACCGCCTTGGATGGGACTTTTGTAAGTATTGTGGGACGTTCCGGCAGTGGAAAGTCCACTTTATTAAAAATGATGGGTGGACTGTTAAAGCCCACTAAGGGATGCGTGCAGATAGATGGGACGGACTTATATTCCTTAAATGAGTGGGAAATGGCACATTATCGGTGTAATAAGATTGGCTTTATTTTTCAGGATTATTTTCTTGAGGAAATGTATACGGTATATCAAAATGTGGAAATCGTATTAATGATTTCAAAAACAGAGGCAAAACTTAGAAACGAAATGATAGAACAGGCGTTGGAAACGGTTGGAATGCTACATAAAAAAGATGCGTATGTGAAGAATCTTTCGGGAGGAGAAAAGCAGCGTGTGTGCATTGCCCGGGCGATTGTAAATGAGCCGGAAATGATATTTGCGGATGAACCATGTGGAAATTTGGACTGGGAAAATGGACAGGTAATTATGAAATTATTGCGGACACAGGTGGAGCAGGGGAAAACGGTGGTTTTAATTACTCATAACCCGGAAGATGCGAAGCTGACAGATGAAATCATCACATTACAGGATGGAAAGATAGTGAATCATGAAATTTTGGGATAAAATAAGATTAATTTTGCATGAGTACAGGTATGAAAAGTTAGAATGGATGATATCCGTGGCGTTACAGTGGTTGATTTTTACCAGTGTACTTTTTTTGTTTACGGTGGCTTTTAGCGTGGATGAAATTTGCGGGGAATACATGAAAACCATTTATCCGGAGGGATACGATTTTTTTCTTACGGGATATGGGGAACAGGATATATCTAAATTAGAGGAAATGGGATTTTGTGATATTTCATTTTCCAGTGTAGGAGATTCGGGCTACGCCAGGAGGGATGACCTGGATGGAATCTGGAGGCATAAATTACAGGCGGCTTTTTCGGGAAAAGATATATGGAATGAGGGATTGGACGAGATTCTTTGTGCCATGCTTTTTTGCCAGATTACCTTTTTTGCCATTGGTGTGGTAATGTTAATGGTTATGTTGAATAATCTGTCAAATTCTTTTACCATGAAACTGATGAGAAGGAAACATTATATACGGATGCTAAGGCAGCTTGGATGTTCGAGACGGGTATGTCAGGAGATTTACTATATTTTCTTTGCCCTGCGGAACGTGTTGGCATTGATACTGGCAACAGGCATGAATGCCTTTCTTGTTACCATGCTGAACCGGTATATGGCAGAAACAATGTATATTTATGCTTCTTTTGACAGGGTTTCCTGGCTGATGGTGCTTACCCTTGGTGGTATCAGTATGTTTGTGATGTGGATTTCATTTCGAAAGCAGTGGAGGCAGATGGATGAGAGTGAAAGATAAGGTTCAGATTGCTTTTTGGAATCTGGGTGCCGGAAAGCAGATGATGAAAAAGATGATATTTGGAATGGTATTTGTCTTTATGATAATATTCTGCTTTTTGATGGTAATGCAATCCTACTTTGCATATATCGAAGGGTTTAATCAAAAGCATGTGACAGATTGTTATTATTATTCAGAAATTGGAAGTCAGGAACTGGCAGAGAATGTCATAGAGGGCTTAGTAGCCGGAAGTCATGAGATGCAGGAAAAATACCATGCGGTGGAAACTTCTGTCCTATGTACCCTTGATTTAACGGAAGGCGAGGAATTACTTGCTGCCGGGAATATGGGGCTGATTTTAAATGGCGAAACCTGTCAGGCTGTAAATTATTATGTGAGTCAGCGAAAAATGTATCAGAGTATACAGGGAAATTCTTCTCCGGTTTCCGTCGGATTGTATCAGCCGGGGATGGCTGTATTTGCGGATAAAATCACTAAGGAGTATGGGAAAGGGTATCTGATGGGAAGTTATCCGGAACGTCCGGGTGAAATCATGCTGGATACGCATATATTGGAAGTTTTTGGGGTGGAAAATATAGAGGAATCATTACTGGGAACGAAAGTAAGTATTTCTTTTATCAATGAGGAAACAGAAGAAATTATTCTGCGTGATTATACGTTGACAGGAATTTTTCAGGCAGAACTGCTTTCATATCGGGAAAGCGTTTTTACAAGGGATGTTCATTTGGAACATATCTATATCAATCCTTTTTTAGAGGACAGGGAGCGTTTTATCATTTCTGGTGGAAGTATCCGGTATTATTTTCATGACTATATGGAATATGTAGAAAATTATGAAAATATGGATAGTATTTTAAGGCTGAATCTTGCAGAAGTCTATGAGTCGGAGGACTCTCAGGTGAAACTAACCGGAAAGGGAATGGAATACAGTTTGTTGTACTGGATTATGGATCACATCGGTAAACTTTTGCTGTTAATTGCAGGAGTGATAGGGTTAATCATTACATTTTCTGTCGGTTATATGTTTCAGTTTTATCGGGATAGAAATGCGAGATATTTTTCCATGTTACAGGATATCGGAATGGAGAAACGGGATAGAAGGTGGATAGGTTCCATGGAGATGGGTACGATAATGCTTTTGGCAACGGTACTGGGAATCTATTTGTCTGCGATTTTTCTACTTCTTTTGAATATGGTAACAAAACAGATACTGGATTTTCAGATTGTTTTTGACTTAAGAACCGGAATGGTGGCAGTTTTGGCAAGCTGGGTGTACTTTTGGGGATGTATGAGGATAGCGATGAGGAAGGAATAAAGGTAGATGTTATGTCTGCATAGTGGTTTGGGTTAAAATAATTAAAAAATCTAAATGGTTTGAAATGAAATTTAATACAAGTATAAAATAATGAAAAATCAATTAGATGTCGTTCATACAAAAATTTTGTCGTTCATACATTTTGGCTTGTGTATTTCAGGAGCTTGAAGTAAAATTATAAGTTAAAATGTAAACGGGTTAAAGTCAAGCTAAGTATTAGGTATTAGCTTGACTTTAATGGTATATTCGGAGAGGTATAGGGGAAAGCGGAGGAAAAATGATGTGGTAAAAATTTCTACTCTTATTTTTGAAAAATAATTGATTATAATCATCGTTCTAAGTATACTATAATTGCGAGGTATTAAAAGCAAGGAGGTTCCAGAATGAAGATTGCATTTTTTGATACAAAACCTTATGATAAGCCTTCGTTTGATAAATATGGCAAAGAATATGGGGTTACGTTTAAATATTTTGAAACAAAACTAAATGAAGATACGGTTTATCTTGCACAGGGGTACGATGGTGTGTGCGCTTTTGTAAATGATACAATAAACGAAGCAGTCATTGACCACCTGGAGGAAATGGGTGTGAAGGTACTGGCTTTGCGGTGTGCGGGATTTAATAATGTAGATCTCAAGCATGCTTATGGAAAAATTCATGTATTACGGGTACCGGCATATTCTCCTTATGCAGTGGCTGAGCATGCCATGGCATTGCTTCTGACATCGATTCGCCGGATTCATAAGGCGTATATTCGTTCCAGAGATTTTAATTTTAGTTTGTCCGGGCTGACTGGCTTTGACCTTTATGGAAAAACCGTTGGTGTCATTGGAACAGGACGAATTGGACGGGTATTTATTGATATCTGCCGGGGATTTGGCATGAAGGTACTGGCATATGATAAGTTTCCGGCAGAGGGACTTGACAATGGCGATACCATTCGCTATGTAGAACTGGATGAATTGTTTGCAAAGAGTGACATCATCTCCCTACATTGCCCATTGACAGAAGAAACGCACCATATTATGAATGCATCCACTTTGGAAAAATGTAAAAAGGGTGTTGTGCTGATTAATACATCCAGGGGTGCCCTTGTGGACGCGGAAGCATTGCTTTTAGGAATCAAATCACGCAAGGTGGGTGCCGCATGTCTGGATGTATACGAAGAAGAATCTGATTTGTTCTTTGAAGACAATTCGGGACATATCATGGAGGATGACACCCTTGCCAGACTGATATCCATGCCGAATGTCATTGTTACATCCCATCAGGCGTTCTTAACGGAAGAAGCCTTGGAAAATATTGCCCAGACAACAGTAAAGAATATTGTAGAATTTATGGAAACAGGGCAATGTCTGAATGAAGTTATGGTATGAAAAAAGCCCTGCAATTGGAACCGACATCCCAATCGTTAGATTTTTGGTCTAACTTTTGGGGGTCACCTCTAATCCCAGGGCAAATA
Organism: Lachnospiraceae bacterium; assembly: GCA_017416505.1. Next base: position 104,350 of record JAFQCI010000062.1, on the reverse strand, counting down.
TTTGTTTCTTAGCTTTTAAAATTATGATGTTGGGGTCAAAAGGTATTTTGACCCCTTGATACCTACGAATTGCTCCGCACTTTGTGCTCTCGCAATTCTAAAAACATTCGAAATCCGCCCTATTCGGGCTACTTTCTCATGTTTTTGCGGGTCCCAAAGTCATACTTTTTCATGCAAGCATGAAAAGTATGACCTTTTGACCCTGGTATCAAAATTATTGATTTACAACACTTCTAGGATTTCCGTTTAGAAAGGCTTCTATACTTTTTCGAATATCCTCAATCAAGCGGCTCCGGGCCTCTAAACTTCCCCATCCGATATGAGGAGTCATAATCAGTTTGGTATTATCTTTGATATTTAATAGTGGGTTATCCTTTGGAATCGGTTCAACCTCAAATACATCAAGAGCGGCTCCCATAATCAGGTTATCATTTAATGCCTTTGCAAGGTCGGCATCTACGATGACAGGTCCCCTTGCCACATTGATGAGAACAGCGGTTTGTTTCATTTTCCGGAATTTTTCATAAGTTAATAAATGATGGGTATGCTGGTTTAATGGGCAATGAACCGAAACAATGTCACAAGCAGATAATAATTCATCCAGTTCTACTCTTTGGAAAGGAACATCATAGGTGTTCCCGGAAGCAGAATAATACATCACTTCACAGCCGAAGGCAGTGGCGATTTTAGCAACTTCCCGACCGATATTACCCATGCCGATGATACCCCATTTCTTACCGGACAATTCATAAAATAAAGGTTCTACTTTCGTAAATACGCCACTTTCCGAATATTCTCCATTTTTCACATATTCATTGTAGGTATGAAGTTTTTCATATATATAAAGCAGCAGGGCGAAGGTGTGCTGTGCCACAATGGGAGTAGAATAACCTACTACATTGGTAACAGGAATTCCACGTTTTTTACAATATTCAATGTCGATGTTATTGTAACCGGTAGCGGCTTCACAAATGAGTTTTAAGTTTTTTGCTTCTTTTAAGTTTTCTTCATTTAAGATGGATTTGTTGGGAATGATGATATCTGCATCTTTGATTCGTTCTACGATTTCCTCTGCCTGGGTTTTGCCATAAATGATAACTTCTCCGAATTGCTTTAGGGAATCAAAATTAACACCCAAACCCATGGCATCGGCTTCTAAAACTACTATTTTCATGTCTTTTTTACCTTCTTTTTTATTTGCTCTATGTATCATGATATCATCAAGATAAGACGATTTCAATCAGATTTTTAATGTTTGATTTTATCTTGAAAAATAACTATTTATATGCTAGCATGAACTAAAGCATTCATTTCTTAAACTTATATTTTCAATTCTATTATGAGAATTCATCTCATCTCTACTCATCAGCAGTAGTCGAAGTATTTTGAAATCCATGCTTATGAAAAATGAATAATTGGAGTTCGAAATGCATTCGGATAGAAGGGAAATATTATAAAATGCTTTTAGAAGGAATATTTTTTATTGATTCTTGCAGATAATAAAATTTAACTTTTGTCAAATGTAGAGTTCGGACTCGAAGAAAAGGAGAGTCTATGGCAAAAGAAGAAACAAACAACAAAAACCTAAATGAAAATGCAAAACAGAAAACAGAGGAGATGTTATTTCCTACACAGGAGCAAAAACGGAATTATTTCAAAAAAGCAGATAGTTCAGTGAATTACAAATATAAAGATACGTTATTCAGGTTTATTTTTAATGATAAGGAGAAACTCTTAAGACTTTATAATGCACTGAATCATTCGAATTATGAAAATCCAGAAGACTTAGAGATTAATACGTTGGAAAATGTAGTATATCTAAGTATGAAGAATGACCTTTCTTTTCTGTTTGATTTAAGGCTAAACATTTTCGAACACCAAAGCACCTATTGTCCCAACATACCTTTAAGGGACTTACATTATGTATCTACTTTGCTGGAAGGAATGATTCCAAGAAAGTATACATATTCCAGTAAGTTGATAAAAATTCCTACACCTCATTTTGTCGTGTTTTATAATGGTGAAAAAGAAATGGAAGACAGAAGTGTTTTAAAGTTATCAGATGCATTTGAACAAAAAGAAGAACATCCTCAACTGGAATTAGTGGTTACCGTGATTAATATTAACTATGGACGGAATACAGAATTAATGGAGGCTTGTAAAGATATAAAAGACTATTCTATTTATGTACAAAAAGTCCGTAATTATTCGAAGACTATGGAAATTGAGAAGGCGGTGGCTAAGGCGGTTAAGGAATGTATTGAGGATGGGATTTTGGTAGAAATACTAACAAAATTTAGAGCGGAGGTAGAAATGATAAGTATAACGGAATATGATAAACAGCTGCACGAACAAACTTTATTAGAAGATGGACGTGAAGAGGGTCGTGAAGAAGGAATCGAAATGGGTGAAATGAAAAATCTTTTGAAATTGATTCAAAAGAAACTGTCAAAAGGTAAATCTTATGTGGTTATTTCTGAGGAACTGGAAACGGATTTAGATGTTGTGGAACAAATATGTGAAGTAATAAATAGTGCCAATAAGAATTCCACACAGGAAGAGATATTAAAAATTTTAATGGAAAAGAAAATAGAATTAGAGGATTAATAATCCTAAAAGTATCGTGATAATCTTTGTGAAGAACTATGTATAGGATGGGTTGCGTGAAATGAGTAAGATTTTATTAGTAGAGGATGATTTTGCTTTGTCCATGGGAATTTCATATTCTTTAAAAAGTGAGGGATATGAGTTAAGGGAAGCTGGTACCCTGGAGGCAGCGAAGAAGATTTTTGAGGAAGAAGGATGGGACTTAGACCTGATTTTGTTGGATGTGATGTTGCCGGATGGAACCGGATTTGAGTTTTGTGAGGCAATTAGGAAAAAGGGAAGTCAGGTGCCGATTATCTTTTTGACTGCCGTGTCAGATGAAATTAATATTGTAAAAGGACTTGATATGGGGGCGGATGATTATATTACCAAACCCTTTAGGGTGAAAGAGTTAGAAGCCAGAATTAAGGCAAACATCAGAAGAAATGTGAAAGATAAGGGAACTGCGGTATCCTGCTACCAGGTCAAAGATTTATGGATTGACAGTAACCGCTGCACAGTGAAGAAGGGTGGAGAAGAAATTTTCCTTACTCCAAGTGAATACAGGCTTTTATTGGAATTGGTTACCCATCCAAATCAGACATTAAGCAGGACACAGTTAATGGAGCGGCTTTGGGATGTGGACCAGGCGTTTGTGGATGATAATACTTTATCGGTTTACATAAAGAGATTGAGAGAAAAGATAGAAGATGATTCCAAGAATCCGGAAATGATTGTGACCGTAAGAGGGTTAGGATACCAGTTAGTGTTAAAAGAGTAAGAGGGCAGGCGGATATGTGGAACAATAAAGAAGTAAAGTATATGACATGGGCATATGTGTTTGTATTTGCAGTAGTTTTATGGTTTAGTAAATCACTTCTTACAGCCTTGCTTTCCTGCGGTTTGTGTTATGGAGTGAGTTTGTTTTTCTTTTCCAGAATTTTCAAGAAATTAAATAAAGTCAATAAGGCGGCAAATCAGGTGATAACCCATAGAAACGACCCTTCTTTTGAAATGTCCTTTTCTTCCTATGAAGAAGGGGATATCGGAATTTTAATGGATAATTTTTCAGAGATGGTGCGGATATTAAAAGAATCCATTGAAACCCAGCAAAAGGAAAAGATTTTTTTAAAGGATTTAATCAATGATATTTTTCATCAGTTAAAAACCCCCCTTTCTTCGTTGGTTGTGTTTAATGATATTTTAATGAAAGAGGAAATGGACAGGGAAACGAGTTTAAAAATGCTGACAGAGTCAGAAAAGCAATTAACCAGGATTCAATGGCTGATTATTTCTATGTTAAAGCTGGCAAGAATTGAAGCCGGAGCAGTGCAGTTTCAAAAGGAAGAACAGCCTTTGTATCCTACCATTGCAGAAGCAGTGGCCTCTTTAAACGACAAAATTGAGCAAAAGGGGCATATGGTTTTAATAGAATGTGAGGAAAATCTGTTGCTGTTACATGATAAAGAGTGGCTGCAGGAGGCATTGATTAATATCATTAAAAATGCCATAGAATATACGAAGGAACAGGGAAAAATTAAGATTCAGGCAGAACAGAATCCTTTGGCTACGGTGATTAGGGTTACGGATAATGGACCGGGCATTCCAGAATCAGAAATGGGGAAAATATTTACAAGATTCTATCGGGTGCAAAACGAGATAAATCCTAATAGTGTAGGACTGGGACTGGCTATTACCAAAAGCATTGTAGAGGGACAAGGTGGCAGAATCCGGGTGGAAAGTGACACGAAAGAAGGAAGTTCCTTTACCAGATTTATTCTTACCTTTTTCCGATAAAAAAGACAGGGTAATTACTCCAATGTTATTTAGTGAAAAACAGGGGTAGTTATCCTGTTTTATTAAATATTATAAAAAAGTGAACCAATCCTAAAGTTATTACAATGTATTAGTGAAGGGCAAGAAAAAAGCCAGAAAAGACGTCTTAAATATGGTGGTGAAATGAAATATGAACAGAGAACAGCTGGAACAATGTATAGATGAATATGGAACAGACATTTATGCATTTTGCAACCGGCTTACTTGTAACAAACAGGAAGCAGATGATTTATATCAGGATACCTTTCTAAAGGCGGTAGAGTTAGGGGAGCAGATTGACGATACCAAGAACCCGAAAAGTTATCTTGCATCTATAGCAATAAGGATATGGAAGAATAAAAAGAGAAAATTCGCATGGAGAAAACGGATTGCCAATGAAGTGACATTTCTTCAGGAAGCAGTAAGTGAAGAAGAATGGAACCAGGGTGAACCCGTACATTCTCCGGAAGAACAGATTTTAGAATGGGAGTTAAAGATACAGGTTAGACAGGCAGTAGCAAAACTGGATGAAAAATACCGAATACCGGTATATTTGTATTATACCATGGAATGTTCCGTTGAACAGATTGCAGAAATCATGAAGCTTCCCAAAGGGACAATAAAAAGCAGGCTGCATAAAGCAAGGAAACTGTTAAAACAGGAATTGGAGGTCGTTTTATATGAAACATGAGGATAAATGGAATCAGATATTAAAACAAGCCCTTTCTCCAGAGGAAAAGCCAAATGAATGGCTGAATCAGAATATTTTAAGAAGAGCAAAGGAGAATGAAAAAATGACAAAAAGAATAAAACCTAGAATACCTGCAGCAGCAATGGTGGCAGCACTTACGCTTTGCCTTGGTTCGGCAACTGCATTTGCAGCATGGAAGTATCTGACACCGGATGAGGTAGCACAAGTCTTTGAAGACCAAGGCTTAATGAAAGCGTTTCAAAGTGAAGATGCGATTACCATTAATGAAAGCCAGACCTGTGGCAATATGAAAATTACCTTACTGGGTATGGTATCCGGGAAGAATTTAAGTCAGTGTATGTTGCAAATGGATGAAAATGTAAAAATAGATGGGGAACTGCAATTGGCAGAGGATAAAACTTACATTGTAACAGCAATTGAACGGGTGAATTCAACAGAACAAACAGAGAATTGGGATGAGGCAGGAGCCATGGGACTTACGGTATCGCCACTGGTAAAAGGATTGAACCCTTGGGAATTTAATATTTACACCATGGATGGCGGATGTATGACAGTGGTGGAAAATGGGATTGAATACCGTATTACAAAATGTGATAACATAGAAATGTTTGCAGACAGAGGATTATATCTTTCTGTAACAGACGGTGCACCTTCTGCAGATGCCTATGAGTACAATGAAGAAACCGGGGAAATCACAAGGAAGGAATCTTATGAGGGAGTAAATGCTTTATTTAGTCTTCCAATTGATGTAAGTAAGGCAGACCCGGAAGCCGCTGAACAATATTTAAAAGAATTAAAAGAAAAACTAGAGGATGGGGACGAAGACAGTCAGGATTTGGAAGAGGAAGGACTGGCAGAAGAACTGTTTGAGGAAATGGGAAGCTGGACTCTGGAAGAACTAAACAGCCATGCAGAATACATGGAAGATTTAACTCAGATATTGACTCCGGATGAAGATGGAAATATCACAGTTAAGTCCTTTGAAATGAAAGAAGATGGAATGAAAGTTGGAGAAGTCACCATATCGCCAAGTTCCTATTTTGAAGGAAAACAAGCAGGAGACTCTGTTACTACAGAGATTGTGGGTGATGGGGAAACATACTATATAGAAAATTATACCATGAATGAAGACGGTACCTTTACATTAAGAGTTTATCGTTATGTGGTAGAATAAGCATAAAAGTAATGGTATCTTATCATACAATTTTATAATGATTTTTTCCCCCAATGCCGATATAAATGATAAGTAACCGAGATGATTCATATAAACGTGGCACCTAACCGCATTAGTGGAGGTTTACAAGATATGCCGTGAATTATTGAGGTTAAGATGGTGAACCTGTAAAATGAAAGTCGGATTTGGGGGATGATGATATGAAAATAAAGGATGCCAGACAAATATATGTACAACAGCAAAATACTCTTTCAGAGCAAAAAAGGATATTGGAAAAGAAGTTAGAGGATAAAGAAAATAAATTGTCGGATGAAGAACGTGGTGTGATTCTTGAACTTTCCAATCAAGTGTCAGAGGCTTATGATATGACCCATCAGTTTTTAGAAACCCTATCTTTGCAATCTACATTAATGTATGAGGTAGAAGCATCCAAGCAGCAAGGGGAAGCCGCGAAAGAAGCTGCGGATGATATGGCAAAGTGCATGGAAATAGCCAGAAGAATTTCGAAAGGGGATAAAGTACCGGCCTATGATGAGAAAAAACTGCTAGAGTATAATTTTGAATTATATCTTTCAGCGAAAAATGCAGCCATGTTAAACACCGAAAAGTCAAAAAAATCCCACAAATCTCTTTGGGAAGACGAAGAAGAAAATTCCAAAAAAGAAACCGGAAGTATTGAAGAAAAAATTGCAAATTCGGAAGTAACCATGGCAACACCGGAAGTAGTGAATTTTGAAATTCCGGAATAAGGAATAAAAAATGACAGAAGAAGAATTTCTGTCATTTTTTTGTGATAATATATTAAAAAATATATAGTTTACATTCTCGCTTGAAAATGATATTATTTAAGCGAGAATGTAAAGGAGATGTTTTATATGAGCAAAAAAAAGGTTTTAGAACAGTTAATTGAAGAGAATAATGGGTACTTGATTACATCTATGGCTGCAAAATGCGATGTTTCTAGAACTTATCTGTCTCAATATGTAAAGGAAAAGAAAATGGAAAAGGTTGCTAGAGGAATATATATTACAGATGATGTATGGCCAGATGAATTATATATTATGCAGGTGAGAAATGCAGCGGTTATCTTTTCCGGTGAAACGGCACTTTATCTTCATGGACTGATTGATAGAGAATATACAGATATTTGTATCACTGTGCCATCTGGGTATAATGCAACTCATTTAAAAGCAGATAATGTACGGGTGAAATATGTGCATAGAGATATTTATGAGATGGGGGTTTGTAATGTGACTTCTAATAGTGGAAATATTGTTAAGGTCTATGATAAGGAAAGATGTATTTGTGAATTGATTATGGAGAGAAACAATGTAGAAGTACAAAATTTTCAGACTGCGATGAAGGATTATATGTTTGGGAAAGACAAAAAAATATCGAGGTTGGTTGAGTATGCAGAGAAGTTTGGAATTCGAGATGAAGTAATGAAATATGTGGAGGTACTTATATGATTCATACGTCAAAACAATTAAAAGATAAGGTGCGAAATATCTCAAAGGGAGATAATGATGTGGCCAAGTCGTTAATAAGAACATTTCTGATGGAGCGTTTTTTAGAACGTGTATCTTTGTCATGTTATAGAAACAATTTTATTTTAAAGGGTGGTATGCTTGTGGCATCTATAGTGGGTGTTGATATGAGAGCTACGCCTTGCCTTTAAATGAAAAAGATGCAAAAAAATTATATCTGAAATATGCACTATTAATATTGGGGATGGTGTAAATTTTGGCATTACATCTGTAACAAACATTATGGAGGATTTTGAATATCCTGGGATAAGGATGGTCTTAGAGGCGACACTTGAGCGAATGAGACAGAAAATAAAACTTGACATTTCTACAGACGATGTTATTACACCATCCGCTGTGGAGTATGAATATAAACTAATGTTTGAAAATAGAACAATATCACTCCTTACGTACAATATAGAAACCTTACTCGCAGAGAAAGTACAGACAATTTTTGCAAGAGGTATTTCAAATACTAGATTTAGAGACTTTTATGATGTTTATAGAATTGTAAAGATGAATACAGAAAAAATTGACAAGGATACTCTAATGGAAGCATTTTGTGCAACCTGTGAGAAGCGAGAAACTATATTTTCAAATGAAGAAATGACAAATATATTTAGCAAGATAAAGTCTAACGAAACAATGGCACAGATGTGGGAGAAGTTTAGGGAGAAGAACTTTTTTGTTGGTGAGTTGCAGTGGGATGAAGTATTGAATAGTGTGTTGTTGACAATGGATACATATATTTTGTAGTAGTAATACTTACAAAATTGTAAGATTCTTATTCACGAAGATGTAAGTTTTATATGCTATCATAAAATTAGATGGTGGAGTGGCAAGAATATTTTGGAGGCCATAAGTGCCAATGAAGTAAGGAAGAGGAAAATACGCAGAAAGGGGTGAGTGCTCATGATAAATGAAAGAAGGCTGGCATTCAAATATTTATGTAAGAAAAAAAGGCGTAGTATCACAACTTTGTTTGCAATAATAATAGCAGTGTTTTTGATTTTTGTAAGTGGGAATTTGATTTTGAGTATATATTACGCCTCCCAGCAGTCGGATTTCAAGGCATACGGAGATTACGTGGCTTATTTGAAAGATTTTCAAATAGAAAAAATACCAGATTTGGAAAAAGAGGGGGCAGTTCTTCGTGCATTAGAAAACAAGATCTATGATACAGGATATCTGGAAAGACAAAAGGATCGGCTTCAATGCGAGTTTCATTATTTTGAAGATTTTTCTGATTTTCCATTTTACTATGAAATCACAGAAGGCAGTATCCCAACAAAACCCGGTGAAATTATGCTACATGAGAAATGGAAATATTATCTGGGGGAAAGTTGTAACATTGGTGATACGATTACTTTATCCGTAAGAGAATATGAATTGGATGAAACGACTCAGAATTTTAGTCGGGATAAAATTACAAAAACCTACACTCTGGCAGGGTATTATGACGCATCAGAGGATTGCTGGCTGGCGAACAGTGTGGTTTTAGTAAAAGATGAAGAAAGAAATTCAGATTCCCTTTACCGGGCGTATTTTGACTCTACGGAAGAAGGTTATGAGGGAAAAGAAGACTGGGCTGTAAATATTGGATTCGATATTGGAAATAAGACAAGTGTAAATTTAGCCTATCAAAATGCTGATGGTAGTGAGGGTGCCTTAATTTACTTATTAATGTTAATTGCAGGTATCATTATTGGGGGATTTGCAGCCATAGTAATCCGGAATGCATTCATGATTTCTATAGTAGAGCGGACCAGGGATTATGGAATGCTACGCTGCGTGGGTGCTTCCAAAAGGCAGATTCGAAATGAGGTTTTTTACGAAGCCATTATGCTATGGGCTACAGGAGAGGTCATCGGTCTTATTGTTTCTTATCTGTTTTTATATGGGGGAATAAAAATTGCGAAAGAGTATTTTTATCTTTCTGAGGACTTTCAGTTGGTTCATCAGCCGGTATTAATGGTTGGAACCTGTTTGCTTACCTTCGCAGTTACGTTATTTGGATTACTTGAACCAGCACGTCAAATAAATCAATTAAGACCCTTGGATGCATTGCGGAATCAAAAAGATGTGAAAAAGGAACGATTTCGAAAAGGCAGAAAAAACGGTGCTCTAGCGGGCAAAATTTTTGGTGTGGAAGGGGAATACGCTTACAAGAATTTAATACGTAACCGGAAGAAGTTTATTACCATGACAGCAAACAGTATCATCAGTATTGCGGTATTTGTAGGAGTAAATGGTGCCTTTATCTATACAGAGCAGATATATAAAGAAAGTGAGATAGAATATCCGGATTATAATGCAAAAATCCTTTTTCACGAATATGGTTCAGAGTCCATAGATTCAGTGGAAGAAAACTTAAAAAACATAAAGGGTGTTAGCAATGTAGTTGTTTCCCACGCGTGTTGTTATCGTATTGGTGACGGAACAATAACATGGAAAGAGGATGGTAGTGGGAAATTCCTAGATGCCTACATTATTGCTACGAAAGAGCTTGCGGATTTTATCCCAAAAGATAGTGTGCTGGAAGGGGAACTTGAAAAACCGGATGTCGGAGAATGCTACATGATAAATGGCTGTAAAGATGAAGATGGCATGGAAATTTTGGAACTTTATGATGTTGTTCCCGGGGGTAAAATAGAAGTTGCAAAAGAGAAGCATGAGAGGGAAACAGAAGAAGGAATTGTTAGCGAATTGGATATTATAGCTGTTTTAAAGGAGCAGCCGGTTCAGGATATCCTGGATTATGAGGTGGTTATGATGATGTCTGAAGAAGGTTTTCAGGCATTGTGCCAGGAGCAGGGAATAGATTATAAGGAAACAGGGGAAATTTATTTCAAAATAGATGGAAGCTGTGATGTAAATAAGGTGCAGGAGCTGGTGGAAGACAATGGAATGTTATTTGATGACTATCAGTATGATGAAAGAACTTTAGTAACAAAAGTAAAAAGGATTCAGCTGACAGTGAATATCATTTTGATTTTAATAGCTCTTATCAGTTTTGCTAATTTATCTAATAGTATGGAGTCTAACCTGATTCTTCGTGAAAAGGAACGACAAATTTTGCGTGCAGTGGGTATGAGCCACAAACAGTATGTAAAAATGATTCTATTAGAAGGAATGTTGTCCGTTCTGATAGCATTGATAATAGGAACTGCATTAGGAATCATATTCGGATATGGAATATTCCGCATTTTATATCCTTTTTGGAGGTTACAAGCTAAAAAATTGAAATTTATGGTTCCAATTTTCAGTATTGTCTTTGCCGGTGTGGGATTGACCCTGCTTACTGTACTTTCCAGCATAAGTGGAATAAAAAAAGAAGATTGGAATTAAAGAAAGGTAAGAATAGAATCATGGAAATATTAAAAGCAGAACATTTATTAAAAGTTTATGGTGAAAATGAAACCAAGGTAGTGGCGGTAAATGACATTAGTTTAACCGTTCAAAAAGGGGAGTTTGTGGCTATCGTAGGAGCATCCGGCTCAGGAAAATCCACTTTGTTACATATATTAGGTGGTGTAGATGCTCCTACTAAGGGTAGAGTATTGATTGATGGAGAAGATGTGTATTCTCTAAAAGATGAAAAAAGGTCTATTCTTCGAAGAAGGAAAGTGGGATTTATCTTTCAGGAATATAATTTGCTTCCGATTCTAACTGTAGAAGAGAATATTAAGATGCCATTGTCTCTGGATGGGAAAAAGCCGGAGGAGGCATACATCAATGAAATCATAAAGACCTTGGGATTGGAAGACCGAAGAACTCACCTGCCGAACCAGTTATCCGGAGGACAGCAGCAAAGAGTTGCCATTGGACGGGCATTAGCCAACCGCCCATCTATTATTTTTGCAGATGAGCCTACAGGAAATCTGGATAAGAAAAACGGATATGAAGTACTGGGGTTATTAAAAAAATCCCTTGAGAAGTTTTCGCAGACACTGGTATTAATTACCCATGACATAGAAATTGCAAACATGGCAGACCGTATCATCCGGATTGAAGATGGAAAAATTATTCAGGATGAGGTGAGAGTACATGATTAATGAGAGAAAACTGGCATGGAAGTATTTGTGTAAGAAGAAAAGCCGTAGTCTTGCTACCTTATTTGCCATTTCTTTAGCGGTATTTATCATTTTTTTGAGTGAAAATCTGTTTGTGGGCGCTTATTATACAAGCAAGAATACAGATTTAAAGACTGAAGGCAATCATATTGCATACTTAGAGGAAATGAGCATAGAGCAGATAGCAGAGTTGGAAAAGGATGGAGCCGTAGTCTGTGCCTTGGAAAACAGTATATATTTCGATGGAAAAATAGGAACAGACTCCATTAAAGGCTACTTTGAATTTTATTATTTTGAGGATTTTTCTAAATTCCCTTTTTATTATGAGATAACAGAAGGAAAAACTCCGGAGCAGCCTGGAGAAATCATGTTAAGTGAGGAATGTAAGTATTATCTGGGAGAAGATTTTGAAATCGGTGATAGTATTACGGTGCAGTTAACTGCCAGGGAACTTGGAATAGAGAATGATCAGCAGAATATGGAAGAGGAAGAAGAGCTTTTTACCAAAACCTATACTTTGGTCGGTTACTATCGGTGTTCTGATTATTCCTGGCTGGGTGGATGGGAAGGAAGAGTTGTTTTAGTAAAGGATGACCCAAGAAATAGTGAAAATACTTACCGGGTTTATATTACTTCGGAAGAAGAAGGAATCGAAGATTTGGAATCCCTGGAAGGGTTTGAGGAGAAAGAAGATTGGGCGAGAAGTCTTGGAGATACCTATGGTGCGGAAGTAGAAGTGAACCCGTTATTTGAAAAGTCCCAGAGTGAAGACGCGTACCTGGTCTATTGCCTGGTTTTGATTTTCGCTGCTTTTATAGGAGGCTTTGCGGCGATTGTAATCCGAAATTCTTTTGTGATTTCTGTGGTAGAACGAACCAGAGATTATGGGATGCTTCGTTGTATCGGAGCTTCTAAAAGACAGATTAGGAAAATTGCTTTTTATGAGGCTCTTATACTTGGGGTAGCAGGGGAAGCAATTGGAATCCTGTTTTCTTATTTGTTTTTGTATCTTGGTATCGGAATAGGAAAACGATATTTTTCCTTTTTAGAGGAATTTCAGTTGGTGCATCGTCCACTCCTGATAATAGCAACTTGCCTGATTATTTTGGCTATTGTGCTATTTGCCTTATTAGAACCAACCCGTCAAATCAATGCATTAAATCCTTTAAATGCACTACGAAACCAAAAAGATGTTAAAAAAGAACGGTTTCGTACCGGAAAGAAAATGGGCTGGCTCATAGGAAAAATATTTGGAGTGGAAGGTGAGTATGCTTACAAAAATTTAAGCAGAAATCGCAGGAGATTTATTACCACCACCGCAAGCTGCGTGGTCGGGGTCACGTTTTTTATTGGAATCAATGCGGCGTTTATCTACTCTGAGCAGCTTATGGAAGAGATAGAGATAGCATATCCTAGTTATAATACAACTCTTTATGCTCATTCTCAGGAGATGGATTTGGAAGATTCCATCAAAAAGGAATTGGAAAACATAAAGGGAGTGAGTAATGTTATCTTTTGTTATGCCTACGGCTTTATGGTAGACAATGAAAGCTTAAGAAGGAAAGAGGATGGAAAAGGAATACGAGTAACAAACCTGGTAGCTTTGGACGAGGAAAAATATCCTATTGAAAAAAGTAGTGTGGAAAAAGGCAGTGTAGGAGGTCTGAAGCCGGGGGAATGTTATGTTATTAATTGGGGATGCGATGATGAGACAGGAGAAAGCATAGAAATTTCGGATGTATCCATTGGTGATAAGATTGAACTTCATGATTTTATTTTAGGAGAGGACGAGTCAGTGGAAAACCCCATTAGCGAGTTCGAAGTGAAGGCTGTTTTAAAGGAACAACCTTTTGAGGATGCTTATAGTTTATGTCCTACTATTATCGTATCAAAAGAAGGATTTCAGGCATTGTGCGAAGAACAGGATATGTGTTTTGATGAATATGGAGAAATCCGTTTAAAAATGGACGAGGATTGCGATACCTCCAAGGTACATGAATTAGCATTAAAATATGGAATGCTGTTTTATGATTCAATGGAAGATATGAGAGAGGAAGTAGAATCAGTAAAAATGACACGATTGGTTGTAAATGCGATTCTCATTTTAGTGGCACTGGTTTGTTCTGCGAATTTATTTAACAGCATGGAATCCAATCATATTCTCCGGGAAAATGAAAGAAAAATCATGCGTACCGTTGGAATGAGTTTAAGACAGTACCGAAAGATGATATTACTGGAAGGTATGTTGTCTGTTATGATAGCCCTTATTTTAGGAACAGCTCTTGGACTTGGGTTCGGATATGGAATATATAGCCTTATGGTACTGTCAGAGACAAAGCTGAAATTTACAGTACCGGTAGGAAGTATTGTTTTTGCCGGAGTAGGATTGATGTTACTTACCATGCTTTCTAGTCTGGGAGGAATGAAAGAGGAGAGAATAAAGTAGGAAGAAAATTTTTTATGTTCTAAAGCATCCATTGTATTTCGGAATGATAATGTGTTATACTTGAATATAAATGTGTTGTAAAACATTGTTGTTCGGATAAAATGCAGGATGGAGGATGGAAAATGAATGCAGGGAGAAAAAAGAGAATCAAAAGCATAATTGCGGTTTGTTTGATGGTACTTTTGTTAGGTACCATGATGCCGGAAGGGAAGAAAGCGGCAGCAGAAGAGATGAATGCTAATTTCCTAAAGGAAGTGCAGGCACATAATGTAACCGAAAACGCAGATTATACTTTGCAGCATAGCAAGGGAAGGGGCATCAGCCAGAATCTAAGGACTTTTACTTATCAGCCTCCGGAAGTTTCCATAAGCTATGAATTTAGCAATGTGGCAGAAATGAAGGCAGCAGATTTTGCCGCTTTAGGAATTGCAGAAGGGGATTATGTCCGTACCGAAGGTTATTATTCAGCAGGAGATGGCGGTGGTGGTGTATACCGCATTCAAAATGATGTCATTATCAGGGACGATGGAGAAAAAATCCTGGATGATGGGGGACAAATCATTGCCTGTGAACATCAGTTAAATAAGAAAAATATGAGGGCGGCACTTCAAACACAGGATGGAATAATTTCAGCAGCACAATATGGGGCGGTTGGAGATGGTAAAACGGATGACAGTGAGGCGTTAGAAAAGGCATTTTCCTCTAATTTCTCAGTGATTTATCTGGAAAAAGGGAAAGAATACCGTTGTGGTTCAACCATATGGGTAAATAAAATTAAGGATATGACCATTGAAGGACAGGGCGCGACTCTTTTTGCTGACAATGATTCTGTTGGTGAATGGAAACGACTTTTGATTCTTTTTGGACCGGAAAACTATCATGTTAAGAATATCCGTTTTGAATTAAGATGTACAAAATATATTTCCATGACAGGGTTAGCAGATATGTATAATGGAGATAATTTTGGATTCGACCATTGTGAGTTTTATATACCGAAGGGGGTATATGCTGACAGTGAGGTAGAAGAACCTACGAAAACCTACGCTTCCTGTTGTCTTGGCGGAGTTTCTAACTGGAATAATATCTATATCAATAATTGTATTATAGAAAATTATGCAGATACCTATACAGGAGGATGCATTGGGTTTAATGATATCTGGTATCAGGGAAGCCAGAAGGCCTTGGTAGACAATTGCTACATGGCATATAACTGTAAGGATGAAGTCATTGCGATTTTTTCCGGTGCCGGATATGAATCAGAAAATGAAACCTTTATCAAGGATATAACAGTAAAAAATTGTGATATTTATGGTCTGGCGGGGCAATATAACAGAGATTTATTACTATCTATTGGATATGAATATCCGGTTGATAACATTCAGTTTATCAACAATCACATCGAAGGATATGGAGTATGGAAAGGAATTTCCATAGGCTCCGGTGCTGGAACTGTATTATTAGAAGGAAATGAAATTGTATATTCCGGTTTAAGTGAAAAAGCAGAAGGAAATGTCATTAATACGGGAACCGGTGAAAATAAATCCGTTACCATTCGTAATAACAAAATTCTGGTTCCTAAAACTTCTGCGAATTTATCCATTCTTATTGCAGGAGAAGGGGAGGTCAGTGGAAATCAGATTCGCTGCGATGCCGGTACAGGATATGTGATGGGATATGGTACCAATGCTGTGGACAATCAGGTAATGTTAAACGGTACTACCTATGGATTGATGTGCCAGAAATTCCAATCCATTCGAAATCAGTTTGTAGTAAATGGTGAATGTAAGGGAAATTCTTTATATTCTGTAAAGGAAACCTTGAAAACAAATGTTGTGATAGACAGTGATAGCGTTTCTTTGAATGGTGGTGTGGCGGACAGTGTTAAATGGATGAATGCGTTGACGGTAAATAAGGTCACATTTAATGGAAATGAAGTTCAGTTTACCAATAATACTGTAAAAGCAGATAGTCTTAACGATAAGCAGTTTTGTTTCTTTGGATATTACCCAAACACGGAGCAGGATGCTGCCCAGATAACCATTGCAAATAACAACATGGACTCAGCACTTTCTTCAATGGCGGGGGATGTGACGGATATTGATGTTTCGTTTAAAAACAATAAAATCGAAGATATTCCGGTATATCTGGTGAATTTTATAGCCAATGGAAAAGCAAGTAATTCCTCTAAACTGGTGCTTTCAGGAAAGACCGTAACCTTGCCTAAATTAAAAAATGATACGGAAACATTGTTAGGCTGGTATAAGGATAAAGGCTTTAAAAATGAATTCGATGCTACCACCCCGATTACTTCTAACACTACACTATATGCAAGATGGACAGGGGACAATGTAGTGGAAGAGGAAGAAGAGGAAGGAGAAAATACGGAAGAACCTTCTACACCTCCATTTACAGAGGAAGACATTGTGGACAATAAAGGGGAGAATCAGGAAGAAAATCAAGAGAACCAGCAGGATGAAAATAGTGGTAAAGACGATGTAAAAAAGGAAGAAGAGGATGACAGCCAGAATCAAGAAACATCAAATACCAGTAAACCTGAAGAAAATACGCCGGTAGAAGAAACACCAAATACCAGTAAATCAGAAGAAAATACACCGGTAGAGGAAACACCAAATACCAGCAAACCAGAGGAAAGTAAGCCGGTAGAGGAAACACCGAATACCAATAAAACCCAAGAAACTACTACCAGTCAGGTAACGCAAAATACCAATCGACCAACGAAAACACCTGCGACCCAGATAACCCAAAGTAGTAATAAAACAAACAGTACCGTGGCTGTCAACAATCAATCAAACAATACAAGTACAAGTAGCAGTAATGAAGAATTTGTGTTAGACAGTGATGTGGCTAAGAATGAAACTCAGAAAGAATACATAGAAACTGTAAATAATGAGGAAAAAGATGCAGAAGTTCTTGTAAGTAAAGATAGCAATGCGGATATAAATCAAAAAAATGAAAGCGAAAAGACAGAATATCAGACAGAGGAAAGCTTAAATGCGAAGGATGTTACAAAAGAAGAGGATGTTGAGACCTTAGAAAAAGAACAGGATACAAACCAAAAGCTGATAATAGGGATTATATGTCTGGCAGGAGTGTTATCATTTGGTGTTTTGTTTTATGCTTTTATTTTAATAAAACGTGGTAAACTATAAGTTAGTTACTGTCCACTCGTGCCTCGTAAACAGTAACATAAGTTACATAAGATGAAGGGATTTTATTTCTTGAATCGTGCTTTCGTTTATGATACAATAAAAATCTATTCTCGATGATTCAGGTCATGGGTCATCGAGGTTTATTAATTTAGAAGAAGGGATTTGACGAATCATGAGAAACTTATTAGATTTTAGAAACTATACACCTGCCGAGATAGAAGTATTATTAGACAGGGCAGCTGCGATTAAGGCAAATCCAGAGAAGTTTAAGGATATCCTTGCAGGAAAGAAACTTTATATGTTGTTTGAAAAAACTTCCACTCGTACTTTCTTATCTTTTTCTACAGGTATGACGGAATTAGGTGGAACTTATTATAACCAGTTATGGGAGCAAAGTAACTTTGTATTAGGTGATACGATTTCAGAGCTTAGATATGTCGGAAGAAATGTTGACATTATCATGGCAAGATTAAAGAGAAATGAAACAGTAGAACTTATGGGTAAGAACACTACAGTACCATTTATCAATGGCTGTGATAATAGCTTTCACCCATGTCAGGCATTGGCAGACTTATTAAAGGTAAAAGAGCAGTTTGGAACCTTAGCAATAAACTTTTTATACATAGGTGCAAAAAATAACGTATTAAATTCTTTGGTTGACTCTCTTCCAAGATTAGGAGGAAAGCTATACAGCCTGACTCCGATTGTAAACGATACCAGAGTACCGGAAGAATTTTATGAAAAAGCGAAAGAAACTGGTAATTACATAGAGATTGACCCATCTGTTTCCATGGAAGAATTAAAGAAAATCGTAAAAGATATGGATGTATTATATACAGACACCTGGGTTGATATGGAATTCTTTAACAATCCTGCTTTTGCAAAGCAGAAAGAAGAAACTATTGCAAAGATGATGCCATATCAGATTAATGATGAATTATTAGAAGACAGCAAGGCTATTGTTCTTCATGATATGCCAATGCACATTGGATATGAAATCTCTCAAAGTATAGTAGATAAGAATTTAGACCATATCTTAGACCAGGCTGAAAACAGAAGACATGTAGAAAAGGCTGTTATGGTTACATTATTAGAAGACGAAAATACTAAGAAGTATTTTGAAAATTAATTATATATTGCGTGTCATAAAGTCATAGCAGAAGGAAAAAGAAGTGTTAATAAATGAGTAATTTTATCTATGCGTTAAATGCTACGATTCCGGTGTTTCTGGTCATCCTTTTAGGAGGACTGTTTAAACAATGGAATCTTATCAATGAAGAATTTACGAAGGTAGCCAATAAACTAGTGTTTCAGATATGCCTTCCGGTGCTTTTGTTTCAGGATATTGCCAGCTCTAATATCAGAGAGGATTTTGACATTCGATTTTCTCTTTACTGTATGATAGTAACCACCGTTTGCTTTTTCGGTATCTGGGGACTGGCTGAGTTAGTCTTTAAAGATAAGACGGTAATCGGTGCTTTTGTACAAGGTTCTTTTCGAAGTTCCGTTGCCATCCTGGGTCTGGCATTTGTAAAAAATGTATATTCAGATGTGGGCATGACACCTTTGATGTTGGTGTCTTGTGTGCCACTTTATAATATTTATTCTGTGATTGTACTGACTTTTCGCTCCAGTGAGAAGATAGAGGGAGCGAATCCTATTAAGACAGCGGCAAAGAATATATTAAAAAACCCTATTATTATCGCTATTTTCTTAGGAATTCCCTTTGCTTTGTGTGACGTGGAATTTCCTAAAATTATGGCGAAAACCATGGAGAGTATTTCCTGCCTTGCAAGTCCTTTGGCTTTGCTTGCCATAGGAGCAGGCTTTGAAGGGAAGAAGGCGATAAAGAAGTTAAAACCTACTTTGTTAGGCAGTAGTATGAAGCTTTTGATTCAGCCATTGATTTTTCTTCCGATTGCGGTTTTGATGGGATTTCGTAATCAGGAATTGATGGCGATTCTGATTATGCTTGGTTCACCAACCACATCCACCAGCTTTATTATGGCAAAACAAATGAAAAACGATGCTGTGTTATCCGCCAGCATAGTGGTAGTTACCACTTTGGTTTCTGCGGTTACACTTACACTTTGGATCTACGTATTAAAGGGGCTGTCACTACTGTGACAAGCCCCTTTCTTTTGGTGAATGATGAATCATAATGCATTATTATGATGGATATTCGTAACTGTTCACGTGTGAACAGTTATGGATATTCTTTTTTTGGTCTTAAGCTTTCTTTTTTTCATACTTGTAGAAAGTATATTCCAAATCAAAATAAGTATGTTCGTCGCTATCCGCTACGATTTCCCATTCCGGTAATTTGTCCAGATTAGGGAAATAGGCATCTGCTTCGTATTCATAATTGATTTTGGTTACGTGTGCCACATCGCAATATGGCAGTAATTGTTCATAAATAGATTGTCCACCAATAACAAAAATTTCTTTGTCATCATAATTCTTTAAGACTTCCAATAATTCTTCTACAGAATGAACGATAATGGCATCCTTTGCCTGATAAGTTTCGTTCTTGGTTAATACGATATTTACACGGTTTGGAAGAGGGATTTTATTGGGAAAACTTTCTAAAGTTTTTCTTCCCATGACTACAACATGGTTGGTGGTAGTCTGACGGAAGAATTTCTGGTCTTCCGGGATTCTTACCAATAAACTGTTATTCTTACCGATAGCCCAGTTATTATCCACTGCAACGATTAAATTCATAGTGTATCTCCTTTGTGACGTTTAATGGCATTGTGTATGTTTTCGTTGCTGTTCATAGGTGAACAGTAACAATCGATTTATCATAGTATTCTAAATGGCAACAGGAATGTTTTTAATCTGTTCCCCTGTCTGATAGTCTTCAATGGTAAAGTCATCCACAGTAAAATCATAAAAGTTCTTGATTTCCGGATTCATGGAGAACTTTGGTGCAGGATAAGTAGTTCTTGTAATAAGTTCCTTTACAATCGGTATATGGCGGTCGTAAATGTGGGCATCTGCAATTACATGAACCAGCTCTCCTGGAACCAGACCGCTGACCTGAGCCAGCATATGAACCAAAACAGCGTATTGTACGACATTCCAGTTGTTAGCAGTAAGGATATCCTGGGAACGCTGGTTTAAAATAGCATTTAGTTTGTTCCCTGTAACATTAAAGGTCATACTGTAGGCACAAGGATAGAGGTTCATTTCATGTAAATCCTGATGAACATAAATATTGGTCATAATACGGCGGCTGTATGGATTGTTCTTCAAATCATAAATAACACGGTCTACCTGGTCCATTTCACCTTCTTTGTATTTATGTTTTACCCCCATCTGGTATCCGTAAGCCTTTCCGATGGAACCATCTTCATCAGCCCAGGAATCCCAGATGTGGCTCTTTAAATCATTTACGTTGTTGGACTTTTTCTGCCAAATCCAAAGCAATTCGTCAATGGCAGATTTAATATATGTTTTCCGTAAAGTAATAGCCGGAAATTCTTTGGATAAATCATAGCGGTTTACGACACCAAAACGTTTTATGGTATAAGCATAGGTTCCATCTTCCCATTTAGGACGAACCTTTTCTCCTTCTGTGCTGACACCATTTTCAATGATATCTTTGCACATATTGATAAAAAGCTGGTCTGCATAACTCATTTTTATACCTTCGCATTTCGCAAGTTCTTTGCGAAATTGCCCCAATCAGATAGGTTGGAAGAATGGGCAATCTGCATTTTCCTTTCTGTTCTTAATTTCTTTCAACCTTTGTATCTTTTTCGCTCTTTAACTTTCCTTTTAAGCCAGTTTAGACAATACATTTACGGCATATTGCGAAAGCATAGGAGTGAAATGTTCATTATAGTAAGAAAGTGTACCAAAAGAGGTAGTTTCTAATTTACCATATTCACATAACACGTGAATGTAGTGATGGTAGCGGTTGGAATCCTGATTTCCACGGTATATTACCAGATAATAGGTGGAAGTGACAGGATTTTTATATAACATACTTTCTCCTGGATATTCGGCACCCAAAGAACGGGAAGCCTTGATTAAAACATTAAAATTTGTAAAGGAGATGACATGGAACAACCGTTTTAATGCTTTTTCTTCCTCTTTCTTTTCCTTTAAGCTCTGGATAAAAGGAGTATGGGACAAAGTTTCCTTTAAAGGAACAAAGTCATTTAGATTCACCGGATTTACAGAAGCATCTAAAACATTCATTAAATCCAGAACAGTATGCTCATCATTTAAGAGATTTGATTCTAAAAAGTAAGTTTCCTCATCTTCCTCTTCGTCATCCTCATCTTCCATATCGTCATAATCTGAAAAATATTCGTCAGGGTCAGCAGAACTAAATCTGGAAAAACGGGTATCTAACTCATCCGGTTCATCCACTTTTGTAACAATTAGTACCAGACAATCCGGGGAAATAGGTATCGCTTCAATCATAAGAGGAGTGTCTTGCACCTCAAAACCTAGTTCGTTTGAGGCTTTTTGCATCATATCACTGAAAAGAGCCCTTGCTTTTTGGCTGCCGTATGCCAATTCGCTAAGAAGAAGGTTACGGTCGGCAAGGTCTGCCTGATTTAGGATGCAGCGTATCTGCTTATCATTTATTTTTTCTATCTTCATAGAATCACTTCCTTTTATATAAGATTCTTGGTAACGATTCAGGACAAAGGTTCTGTCTTAAATGCGTACAAGTTCTTCCCTTTACATATTAACATATTTTCTAACGAATAGGAAGATAAAAGTAGAATAAGAAGGTTACTGTTACTCAGTAACCTGACACTTGCTGTCAGGTTACGTAATAGCATGATTCAGGAGTTGGTTTTTGCTTCGCGTAGCAAATTTGCATGCAAAAACCAATAAGTAACTGTTCACGTGTGAACAGTTACATAAGAAGTCTGACTTTGCAATAAAATTCAAAAAAGTGCTTGAAAATGA
Organism: Lachnospiraceae bacterium; assembly: GCA_017416505.1. The sequence continues at coordinate 81,913 of JAFQCI010000062.1, read as the reverse complement.
ATTTAAATTGTAGTAAAATACAACATAAGAGATAATTCCCTTATGAAAGGGGATGATACTACTATTCTATGACAGTTTTGTGTCTGACGTTTCAGATTTATCTTGGTAAATTCAAATTTTTGAATTTACTCATTTCATAATCATAACTCACATATTAACCTGGATGATTCAAGCCATAAGAATGAAAAATAGAATTATGAAATAAATTTTTATAAGCCATATTTATCATTCAAGGCATGAATAAGGAAAGGACGAATTTCCCATATTACCTTAATAAAAACATCAAAAAAGATAAAAAGTGAACATAAAAAAAGGGGAATTATCTCGTCATAAATTCACAATGTAAAACGTCTTTGTATTTCTTTACACTTATTTCAAAAAGAAAGTAAAATAAGCTACATATCATTTGGGGGAAATGTTTTACCCTTAATATCACAGCATGTCCTTATGAAAGAAAGCTTTCTTTTACAGGGGAAGATGAAACTTTCCCTAAATACAAAAACGCGGGCTGTCATGGAAGTGAAATGGCATGGTAAAAAGGCTGCCTAAATTAAGTTGCTATTGTCGTCTGTACTTGGCTTTACACATACCCTAAACGAAGACGAAAGGCAGCCTGTACCTCTTTTTAAAGATAGGAAAATCCTATCTACCATAAAAAAATACGATGAAAACGGTGTAAAAGGCAGGAGCAATCTTGCCTTTTACTGTTTTATGATACCAAAGTCCCAGGGTCATGTTTTAAAAACTGTGGGAGCATAAAGTGCAGAACAATTTGTAGATATCATTGGGATTCTTTTTCTTCATAATATCGGTCAATTCCATTTTTGATACTAAGGGCCAGACTTTCCTGATAAGAAAGAAGACAGAGTTTGGAAGCTTCTTCCGGATTGGATAAAAAACCGCATTCTACGATGACAACAGTAGGAGTGGAATTTTTTAAGATATAATAAGTCTGGTCGCTTTTTATGGTACGGGTATTGGAAGGGTCACTTCCTGCGATGAGTTCCTCTTGCAGACAGGTAGCTAAAAGCTTTCCATCTTCACTTCCTGTGTGATAAAAAACCTGAGCCCCTTTCGCACTTTCGCTTTGGAAACTGTTTTGGTGAATCAGGATGGCAATATCACAGGAACTCTCATTGATTAATGCTACCCGGTTTTTTAAATCAGAAGTTTTTTTGTTGCTGGCACCCTCATCGGAAAGCATAGTGTCGCTATCTCTGGTTAGGATGACAGTATAGTCTTCCTCTAAAATTTCCTTTAAAATGAGTACGATGGATAAATTTAAATCCTTTTCTAATTCTCCATTTATTCCGACTTTTCCAGGGTCAGCACCTCCATGCCCGGCATCCAGGACAATAATGGGCTTGTTTTTGTTCTGGTTGGTGGCAGGAAAAACAAAAGATTGTTTTAATATTCCCACAAGAAATAAAATCATGCAAAACAAAAGAAAGGAGTAGCTTAGATATTTTTTCTTTTGCTTTAAGAGAATATTAGAAAACTTGGAAAAGAGCTTCGTTTCAAATAATTTGGAGAATTTGTCTTTCATAAGATTGCCTCTTAATAAAAAGCAATGGTTTTTATTATTATATTCAAAATTGGGAAAAATAGAAGTTAGATTTATCCGAAATAAACGGGGTTTTCGTTGGACTTTGTAGGCAAAGAAAAAGAAATGTGTTTTAATTTTTGGAAAGAAGTGTTATACTGATAAGAAGGTAGTCCTAAAGGACGGAATTCGAGTGTTTTTTGATTTGTGAGAGCATATGGAAGAAAACAGTGATGAGGTATTTATGTATACAAAAACGATAAAAGTAGATTCTCAAAATATAGACGAAACCGTAATTGAGTCGGCAGCTAAAATCATTCAACGGGGTGGTCTGGTGGCATTCCCTACGGAAACGGTATATGGATTGGGAGCGGATGGTCTGCAAAAAGAAGCAGCGGCAAAGATATATGAAGCGAAAGGCAGACCAAGCGATAATCCTTTGATTATTCATATTGCCAGAAAGGAAGATGTATTCCATTTAGCAAGAGAAGTGTCAGAAGTAGCTTGTAAGTTGATGGAGGTTTTCTGGCCGGGTCCCCTTACTTTGATTTTTGATAAGCAGGAAGGGATACCGGATGAAACCACGGGAGGATTGTCTACGGTAGCGGTAAGATATCCAAGCCATCCCATTGCCCAGAGACTGATTGAAGCTTCCGGAAGGTTTATTGCTGCCCCTAGTGCCAATTTATCCGGAAAGCCATCTCCTACACTGGCAGAGCACGTGATTGCGGATTTAAAAGGGCGTGTTGACATGATTTTGGATGGAGGTAGTGTTTCTATCGGAATTGAGTCCACAGTGCTGGATGTGACAGGGGAAGTTCCTGTAATATTAAGACCGGGATTTATTACAAAAGAAATGTTGGAAGATGTAGTGGGAGAAGTAAAAGTAGACCCTGCCATACAAGGAGATTTGACTCTTGATATTAAACCAAAGGCACCGGGAATGAAATACCGGCACTACGCACCAAAGGGTGAATTAACCATAGTAGAGGGAAACGACATCGAGATGGTGGCAGAAGAAATCAATTCCATTGTAGAGGTCATGCAGTCCCAAGGGAAAAAGGTAGGAATTATTGCCACAGACGAAAGTGCACAGTTATACCGGAAGGGAACCGTGTTAAGCATTGGTTCCAGAGAAGACGATTCCACCGTTGCAGCGAATCTGTTTCGGGTGTTACGGGAGTTTGATTCTTTGGGAATGGAATTTATTTATTCGGAAAGTTTTGAAGGCGGAAAGTTAGGTTACGCCATTATGAACCGGCTTTTAAAGGCTGCAGGACATCGAGTGGTGGAAGTAAAAGGGAAAGATGAAGTCTTAGAGAAAAATAAAATTATTTTTGTCTGTACCACGAACTCCACCAGAAGTTATATGGCTCAGGTAGCCATGGCGAAGCTGTTAAATGACCAGAATATAGAAGATGTTCAGGTGATGTCCAGAGGTTTGGTGGTGCTTTTTGAGGAACCGGTGAATCCCAAGGCACAGATTTGTTTGGAAGCACATGGGTATCCGGTGAAAGATTATGTAACGAAACAGCTGACCCAGGAAGACATTGATACAGGGTGTATGATATTAACCATGACCGAGGCTGAGAAGAACAAAGTCATGGATGAATATGAAAATGTAAAAAGAATCTATACCATAAAAGAATATGCCAATGAACAAGGCGAAGTATTAGACCCTTATGGTAAGGAAATCGTAGACTATGAATATTGTCTGCGGGAGTTAGAAAGACTAGTAGAAAAAACTATGATACGATTGAAAGGTGGAAAAGAATGATAGCATTAGGAAGTGACCACGGCGGATATGCCTTGAAACAGGAAGTTATGAAACATTTAGAAGAAAGAGGGATAGAATATAAGGACTATGGATGTTATAGCGAAGCATCCTGTGATTATCCGGAATTTGCCCATGCAGTAGGAAAGGCAGTAGCCGGTAAGGAATGTGAACTTGGTATTTTGATTTGTGGTACCGGTATTGGAATCAGCATTGCAGCCAATAAAATTAAAGGTGTAAGAGCGGCACTTTGCCACGATTGTTTTAGTGCTGAGGCTACCAGAGAGCATAATAATGCCAATATTCTTGCTATGGGAGCAAGAGTAATCGGTGTAGGCCATGCGTTGAAAATAGTGGATACTTTTTTGGATACACCATTTTCCAATGACGAACGTCATGTCAGAAGAATTGCAGCAATAGAAGAAAATTAGGCAGGATAACATTTTTTGTGAATGGACTTAATTTTGATTTTGTGGTATAATAGAAGGGATATTGGAAAGGATGAGAAGGAATGAAGCAGGCTCATTTTTTAAAGAATATTACCCTCATATCCCAGATTGGAATTTCGATGCTGACTGCTGTTGGAATGTGTCTTGCCCTTGGAATATGGGTAGACCATAAGTTTGGAACCAATTTTTTAATCTGGTTTTTATTTTTAGGAGTCGCATCGGGATATCGTAGTGCATATAATGTAATAAAGAAGATAGATGGCTCCATTGGGCAGGAAAGTAAGCCTGACTCAGAAGCCGGTGAGGAAATGATTCAAAGTGAAGAAAGTTTTGAGCAAAATAAAGATAGATAGAACTGTATTAAGTTTATGGCTTGGAATGGTTCTTTTTGGAATCCTGGCTGAGGTAGTAGGAGTAATTTTAGTACAGGAAAAACTGGCTTTTAGCATAGGATTGTGGCTTGGAATCTTTTTGCAGTTCGGGATTACCTGGATGATGCAAAGGGACTGCGAAAGAGCAGTAGAGATGAGCGAAGAACAGGCGGAAAAATATATTCGAGGCAGAAGTTTTTTACGTTCTCTTTTTTGGTTTTTGGTTATGGCAGCAGCCATAAATATTAATGTCATCAGTTGCATCGGTGTGTTTTTTGGCTTATTTGCCTTGAAAGTGGCAGCACTTTTATCACCCGTTGTATTCAGATATTTCATATGTGACGGTTCGGAGCCTGACTCAGAATAGTTACAACAAAATGCTATTGGGTCAAAAGGTATTTTGACCCCTGATACCTACGAATTGCTACGCACTGTGTGCTCACGCAATTCTAAAAACATTCGAAATCCGCCCTGTTCGGGCTGCTTTCTCATGTTTTGCGGGTCCCAAAGCCATACTTTTTCATGCAAGCATGAAAAGTATGTCCTTTTGACCCTGGTATCAACAAAATAAATGAAGGAGGTTAGACGTATGGGAACAGATTTAGCCGGCTTTTTAGGGAATCTGGCTGGAGGCGGAATGCTTTTGGCGGAAGAGCAAGAAGGTGTGGATTTTTTCATACATGAGTTGATGCCCCTCACCTTTTTAGGGGATGGTGTTTATTTAACAACTACCCATGTATGCACCTTTCTTGTTGTGCTGACGATTATGATTTTTGCAATTGTTGCCAGAATCAAGTTAAACAAAGCAAAAGAAATTCCGGATGGCTTTCAGAATTTCCTGGAATTTGTGGTAGAAACATTGGATAATTTTGTACATTCCACTATGGGAAAAATGGGTTCAAAATATGTAAACTATATTGGAGCCTTGTTTATTTTTATATTTTTATCTAACATTTCCGGCTTATTCGGACTAAGACCACCAACAGCAGATTATGGTACAACCCTTTCTTTGGCATTGATTTCTTTTGTATTAATTCAATACTGTAATGTCAAGAATAATAAGTTTGGAGTTGTTACGGATTTGTTTAAACCATTGCCATTCTTATTCCCGATTAATTTAATCGGTGAATTTGCAACACCATTGTCATTGTCGTTGCGTCTGTTTGGTAATGTTATGGCTGGTACCGTTTTACTGGCTTTATATTATGGATTGCTTCCATGGTTAGTAAAGCTTGGGATACCAGCATTCTTACATGGTTATTTCGACTTGTTCTCAGGTGCTATCCAGGCATATGTATTCTCTATGCTGACGATGGTATTTATTTCACAAAAAGCCGAAACAGAGTAACTTGTAGTTGTCCGAAACATAGTTTCGGGGATTTAAGAACATTGAGATGATATATTATATTTTAGGAGGAAGAAAATTATGAGTAATATCACTAACGAAGGTTTAATTTTAGCATGTTCAGCAATTGGTACAGGTTTAGCTATGATCGCAGGTCTTGGTCCTGGTATTGGACAGGGTATCGCAGCAGGTCATGCAGCAGGTGCAGTAGGACGTAATCCTGGTGCAAAGGGTCAGGTAACTTCTACCATGTTAGTAGGTCAGGCCGTAGCCGAAACTACTGGTCTTTACAGTTTGGTTATCGCATTGATTTTAATGTTTGGTAATCCTTTTATTTCTGCTTTCAAGAAACTTTAATTCTTAAGGAGCGAGGAAGAAAAAGGAAGGGAGGCGTAAAGCGTGACCAATTTAGTTCAGTATGGTAACACATTTTCGTTGCTTGCCACCGGAAGAATTTTCGGACTGGATAAGCAGCTTTTAGTGGATGTTTGCTTTCAGGGCATTGCCATATTAATCTTATTCGCATTCTTATCTTATATTTTATTTGAACCTGTTAAGAAGATGCTGAATAACCGTAAGGAAAAGGTGCAAAACGACCTTGAGACTGCCGCTGCCAATAAAGAAGAAGCACTAAAGTTAAAAGAAACTTATGATGCCAAGATAAAAGAGGTAGACAAAGAGGCAGAAGAAATTCTTTCCAATGCACGGAAAAAGGCATTAAAACGGGAGAATGATATTGTAGAAGAGGCCAAAGAAGAGGCTGCCAGAATTCTAGCGAGAGCCAATAATGAGATTGAACTTGAAAAGAATAAACTTCAGGATGAAATCAAAGTGGAAATCGTGAAAGTGGCAGCAGTGATGGCTGGTAAGATGGTAAAGATGCAGATGGATGAGTCTATGCAGAATGCATTGATTCAGGATACATTAAAAGAGATGGGTGATGATACATGGCTAAGCAAATAAGTCAAACATATGGTAATGCATTATTTGAATTAGCCGTGGAACAAAATAACCTAGAGCAAATGATGCAGGAAGTAGTTTTTATCAAGCAGTGTCTGGAAGAAAACGAAGATTTGATGAAGGTTTTAAATCATCCGAAAATCCCAAAGGATGAGAAAATTACTTTACTGGAAACTGTTTTTAAAGGACAGGTTTCAGAGGAGATGTCAGGATTTTTAGCAATTTTGTTAAATAAGGACCGTCAAAGCGGAATTTTGGAAATCTTTGATTATTTCATGCATTGTGCCAGAGAGTATAAGAAAATCGGTGAATTGTATGTTACTTCAGCAGTGACATTGTCAGCGGTTCAAAAAGAACAAATCGAAGCAAGGGTGCTTGAACTAACCAGTTATGTTTCTTTGGAAGTAAAGTACGAGGTGGATGAAAGTCTTATCGGCGGACTGGTACTAAGAATCAATGACAGGGTAGTAGATAGCAGTATTAAGACGAAACTTGCAAACATGACCAAGAGTCTGATATAGAAAGGCTAATGATAGAACAGTCAGGTTAAAAGTGAAGTCTTATGGCAGTAAAATGTGTTTGCCCTTGGCTTAGAAGAAAAAGCAGTTTATTTTAGATGCGAGGAAAGAAGGTGCTTAGGCTCTATGAATTTAAGACCAGAAGAGATTAGTTCTGTGATTAAAGAACAGATTAAGAAGTATAAATCAGAGCTTGAAACCAACGATGTGGGCACGGTAATTCAGGTAGCAGATGGAATTGCCCGTGTGCATGGTCTTGAAAACGCGATGCAGGGTGAATTGTTAGAATTCCCATCAGAAGTTTTCGGTATGGTTTTGAACTTGGAAGAAGACAACGTTGGTGTTGTATTGCTTGGTGATGCCAAGAACATTAACGAAGGTGATATTGTAAAGACTACCGGTAACGTAGTAAGTGTTCCGGTTGGAGATGCTATGTTAGGAAGAGTTGTAAATGCGTTAGGACAACCTATCGACGGAAAAGGACCTATCGCAACTACAAAGATTAGACCAATTGAACGTGTTGCTTCAGGTGTTATCTCACGTAAATCCGTAGATACTCCACTTCAGACAGGTATTAAGGCGATTGATGCCATGGTTCCTATCGGAAGAGGTCAGCGTGAATTGATTATCGGTGACAGACAGACTGGTAAGACAGCTATCGCTGTTGATACCATTATTAATCAAAAGGGACAAGGGGTTAATTGTATTTATGTTGCCATTGGACAAAAGGCTTCTACCGTTGCCTCTATTGTTAAGACATTAGAAGAACATGGTGCTATGGATTATACCACAGTTGTTGCTTCTACAGCATCAGAATTAGCACCACTTCAATATATTGCTCCATATTCCGGATGTACCATCGGTGAAGAGTGGATGGAAGAAGGAAAGGATGTACTGGTTGTGTATGATGATTTAAGTAAGCATGCAACTGCTTATCGTACACTCTCCTTATTACTTCGTAGACCACCAGGACGTGAAGCTTATCCAGGTGATGTATTCTACTTACATTCAAAATTATTGGAACGTGCAGCAAAACTTTCGGATGAATTAGGTGGTGGTTCTTTAACAGCCCTTCCTATCATTGAAACCCAGGCAGGTGACGTATCTGCTTACATTCCTACCAACGTAATTTCCATTACAGACGGTCAGATTTATCTGGAAACAGAAATGTTTAATTCCGGCTTCAGACCAGCGGTAAATGCAGGTTTATCCGTTTCCCGTGTTGGTGGTGCTGCTCAGATTAAGGCGATGAAGAAACTGGCTGCCCCAATTCGTGTGGAATTGGCACAGTACCGTGAACTTGCAGCCTTCTCCCAGTTCGGTTCTGAATTGGATGCAGATACCAAGGAAAAGCTGGCTCAGGGTGAAAGAATTAAGGAAATCTTAAAACAACCTCAATATAAGCCAATGCCAGTAGAAAAACAGGTTTTAATTATCTATGCAGCCACTAAGAAATATTTATTGGACATTGCAGTAGAAGACATTTTAACTTTTGAAAAAGAGTTATTTGAATTTGTGGATACAAAATATCCGGAAATTTTTACAACCATAAAAGAAACAAAGCAGATTGATGAAGCATTGGAAGAAACAATCGTGAAGGCTATTACAGAATGTAAAGCTGAATTTATGAAATAGACTGGTGGTGATTTTTTGTGGCATCTATGAGAGATATAAAACGCCGTAAGTCAAGTATTCAAAGTACCCAGCAGATTACGAAAGCGATGAAACTTGTTTCTACGGTTAAGTTGCAAAAGGCGAAAGCCAAAGCAGAAGAGTCAAAACCGTACTTTCAAACCATGTATCAGACCATCGGTTCTATTCTTTCAAAGTCAGGTGCTATCCAGCATCCATATCTTGTAAAGAATGATAGTAATAAAAAGGCGGTTATTGCCATTAGTGCGAATCGTGGATTGGCAGGCGGATACAATACCAATCTTGTGAAATTAGTAACCGGAGATGAAAATTTACCAAAGGAAGATGTAGTAATTTACAACATCGGTTCTAAAGGCAGAGAAATTTTCTTAAGAAAGGGTTATGAAATCAAAGCAGATTATTCAGAAGTAATCAATCAGCCTTTGTATAAAGATGCCGTAGATATTACTCAGGCGTTATTAAAATCTTACCGTGATGGAGAAATCGGAGAGATTTATTTAGCATATACCAGTTTTAAAAATACTGTAAGTCACATTCCTACCTTGATAAAACTTTTACCAATGGACCAGGATTCGGTAAAGACAGAAGGGGAAGAGAAGGATTCCAATACACTTATGAATTATGAACCGGAACCGGAAGAGGCTTTGGAACAATTGATTCCTAAGTATGTTTCCAGTTTGATTTATGGAGCATTTTCAGAAGCAGTTGCCAGTGAAAACGGTGCCAGAATGCAGGCAATGGATTCGGCTACCAGCAATGCGGAGGAAATGATTGCAGGACTTTCTCTTATGTACAATCGTGCAAGACAGACTTCTATTACCCAGGAACTTACAGAAATTATTGCTGGTGCAGATGCAATAAACTAAAAAGGAGTGAAAGCAGCAAATGGCAGATAAAAATATCGGTAAAATCACTCAGATTATCGGTGCAGTATTAGATATAAAGTTTACAGCTTCCCATTTGCCTGAAATCAATGATGCGATTTACATTGAGAAGGAAGATGGCAGCCGTTTAGTAGTTGAAGTATCCCAGCATTTGGGAGATGATGTAGTTCGTTGTATCGCCATGGGACCAACAGAAGGTCTAAAGAGAGGAATGGATGCAGTATCCATGGGAGCACCTATTTCCGTTCCTGTTGGTGAAAATACATTAGGACGTATGTTTAACGTATTAGGAGAACCGATTGATAATAAGCCGGCTCCAGAAGCAGCGGAAATTTCACCAATTCATAGAAAGGCTCCTGCGTTTGCAGAACAGTCTACTGCTACTGAAATGTTGGAAACAGGTATTAAGGTCGTAGATTTACTTTGTCCATACCAAAAGGGTGGTAAAATCGGTTTGTTCGGTGGTGCCGGTGTTGGTAAAACCGTATTAATTCAGGAGTTAATCCGTAACATTGCAACAGAGCATGGTGGATATTCTGTATTTACCGGTGTTGGTGAACGTACCAGAGAAGGTAATGACCTTTACCATGAAATGCAGGAATCCGGAGTTATTAATAAAACTACCATGGTGTTCGGTCAGATGAACGAACCACCTGGAGCTCGTATGAGAGTAGGTCTTACAGGACTTACTATGGCAGAATACTTTAGAGATAAAGGTGGAAAGGAAGTGTTGTTATTCATTGATAACATATTCCGTTTCACTCAGGCTGGTTCCGAAGTATCTGCGTTACTTGGACGTATGCCTTCAGCGGTAGGTTATCAGCCTACATTACAGACAGAAATGGGCGCTTTGCAGGAACGTATTACTTCTACAAAGAATGGTTCTATTACTTCCGTTCAGGCAGTTTATGTGCCTGCGGATGACTTAACAGACCCTGCTCCAGCTACTACCTTCGCCCACTTGGATGCTACTACAGTTCTTTCCCGTTCTATCGTAGAACTTGGTATTTATCCGGCAGTAGACCCATTGGAATCTACTTCCCGTATCTTAGACCCAAGAATCGTTGGTGAGGAGCATTATAAGGTAGCCAGAGGTGTTCAGGAAATTCTTCAGAAATACAAAGAATTACAAGATATCATTGCAATCTTAGGTATGGATGAATTATCAGAAGAAGATAAGTTAATCGTAGCCCGTGCAAGAAAGGTACAAAGATTCTTATCTCAACCATTCTTCGTTGCCGGTCAGTTTACAGGAATGGAAGGTAAGTATGTTCCGATTGAAGAAACCATTCAAGGCTTTAAAGAAATCATCGAAGGTAAGCATGATGATATTCCGGAAAGCTACTTCTTAAATGCAGGTAATATTGATGATGTTCTTGCAAGAGTAGAGAAGTAGTAAGTCACTGATGTACATTGAAGCAGAGTGACCGAATGGAGGATAAAGAATGGCAGATGGAACATTTTTGTTAAAAATAATAAATCCTGACAGAATCTTTTATGAAGGAGATGCTTCTTTTGTGGAACTTCATACTTCAGAAGGAGATGTTGGAATTTATCCGAAACATATTCCTATGACCTTTATTGTGGAACCTGGTGTAATCCGGATTCATACAGAGGAGGGCGTAAAAGAAGCTGCCTTACACGCTGGTTTTATTGAAGTCTTAGAGGATAAAATCACCATTATGGCAGAGTCTGTGGAATGGCCGGATGAAATCGATGTGGCAAGAGCCCAGGAAGCAAAGATTCGTGCAGAAAGAAGATTAAGTGGAAAAGAAGCCGACATTGATATTGCTAAGGCAGAATTGGCACTGAAGAGGTCTTTGGCACGTATCCAGTTAGGAAGTAAACGATAAGGATGAAAACGCTAAGCGCGGAGTAATTCGGAATATTACTCACTTGGTATATCATAATATGAAATTCCCCCCATGAATATCGGAATAAAACGGTGTTCGATGGGGGATTTTTTTGAATGTGTTATAGTCAAATTTTGATAATTATGTCTGTGTGTAGCTCCGTTGTCCGGAGCAGAAAATCTAAGCATCTTTGTTTGCTATTTTAAGATGGACGGAACCGCCCCAAACGAGCCGTCCTTGGCTCGGAGGGGACTTTGCCGGACGTCCCTGTCCGGCAATTCCTGACGGTGATAAAGATGCTAAGATTTTCTATACTCCTCCCAAAGTCGCTACAGCACAGACATAATTATCAAAATTTGACCAATTTACACTTCGAAAGACGGTCGGGTGAGGTTGTTTTTGATATGCAAGAGTAGAGGGCGAGGTTTGATGGTGTCATCAGATATCGTTTATGGTGCTAGCCGGGAGTTGTCAGATATTATTTATAGTATTTTGATAGGAAAAGAAAACTTTTGAAAAAAATCAAAATGTAAATTGAAAATTGCCGGTATCCTATTCGGGTGAAAGCGACTTTGGTAGGAGCGTAAAAAAACTTAGCATCTTTTTCGTAACACAGTAATTGTCGGACATGGAGGTCCGACAAAGCCTCAACCGAGCCATGGACGGCTCTGTTGGGGCGGTTACGTCCGTTTTATACATATGAAATAAAGATGCTTAGATTTTTTAGCTCCGGACATTGGAACTTTCAACCCGATAGGATACCGGCAATTTTGTTATCCCCCTTGATTTTGTTTTCTATTAGGCAAGTTTTGTCATCCACCTTGATTTTATTATCCATCAGGCAATTTTGTCATTACCCCTTATTTTTCTTCAAAAAAGAACACTGACTAATTTTATTATCCAATACCTTATACGTGATTACATACATAACAGCAGCCAGAACCAAAGCTCCAAATCCATCTAAAATAGAATGTTGTTTTAAAAATACAGTGGAGATGCTAATTAAGAACACTAAAATACCAATCAGCCATTTTACTAACGTATTCTTTCGGAATTCCCGGCTTTTACAAACCACAATGAAAGCTGCAACAGAATCATACACATGAATACTTGGAAATACATTCGTACAGGTATCTACCTGCCAAAGACGGATGATTTCTGCAGTAAAGATATTATCCCGTAAAGTATCCACAGCAGGACGTAAATTTTGTCCGTTTGGGAAGAGGAAATAAATAATACAACAAACCGTCATACCTCCGAATATCATCATACAGGAGCGAAGGTAATCCTTGGTGTCAGTAAATAAAAAGTACAAAACAGTAATTACCATAAATGCGTGCCAGGTGTAGTAAGGGATTAAAAAGTATTCACAAAATGGAATCTTATCATCCAAAGAACAATACATACTGGTATAATTGGCATCGTTTGGCAGTCTTTTTTCTAATAGATAAAAAACGATGGAATAAATAATGATATATATTAATGCAACCAATATTTCTTTATTATTGGAAAACCATTTTAATACATCTGTTTTTTTGACATTTTTTAAGGAGCTGAATTTAAAATTCTTTAGTTCTTTTAAATCCTGAATTCGAAATTCTCCAAGATTTTTCATTACGTCACCTCTTTGTTTATTGGAAATTTGAAAGAATTCCGGCACCGGTAGAAACAGCATTTGCAAAGGCAATGTCTAATAATTCATTTTTCTTTGAGGTATCCATATCTTTCTTTTCGTTTGTTAAATTCATAATTACAAGTAAAACCGAATAAAGCATTCTTTGTCCCTTGTCGGATAACATGGTGGAAATGCCTTTCTTTTGTCGTAAGGTCTGATTCACTTCTAAAATGTCCTTTATGGTTTCGTCAAAATCTTCTGATAACAGGGTAAGAATCCCTAAATAAGTACCTGTAAAATAATCGGAAAACTTTATTTTTTGCTCTTTTAATTTGCCGTATAGGGTGTAGGCATCCTTGATTAAGGTTTCATTTTCCGTATCGTCAAGACATAAAATTTTGGCAAGCATTGCACTGTTGCCGGAATCGGTTCCCTCTTTCTTTGCAAGACGGTATAACTGGTCCATTTTATGGGCAAGTGCATCGCTATCCTTTTCTTCCTGTGCCAAAATACTTAAAAAGCCATAATCTAAAGCATCTGTAGGTACTTTATATTTTTTCTTCATTTGCTGATAAAGGGTTGTTGCCCGCACTTCTATGGTTTTAGCATCCAGCTCAGCTAGTTTTTCACCCATTTGCAGTAGAGCAAAGGATAAGTAATTGGAATTTTTGAAATTATTTTTCCTTAGGTATTTATTGGCGGAAACCGTTTCATCAAAGGCTTCCTGTGGATTTTCATAAAAGGAAAGTAAAGCTGCACAAGGCAGTGCAATGATTCCTCGATAATTGGAAAAAGCCTTTGTTTTTTTCTGCATCATGCTTTTGAATCGTTTTATTTTCAAGGGTTCTAATGTTTTATCGTATCGTACACAGAGCAAAGAGGAGATACAAAGGTTAAAATCATATTCTAAAAGTATATTTTTTTCAATGCTGCTTTTTTGCTCTATAAATTGATTTATGGATTGTTCTAATTCGGTATTCATACTAATCGCCGCCTTTCAGAATAAAAGTAAGACTGTTTTAAAGAGTTTGCTCACTTTGTTCACTATAACATAATAAAAGAGAAAAAGCCAATGTTTTCAATGAAAATATTAGAATACCGGGGAAATAGAGTGGAAAAGTGGGTACTTTTATTCTATTTTAGATGATTGCTTCATAAAATCACACACTTTATTAAAGTCCATGTTTCCACCGAAAATATTTAACGCACTTCCGATGGTTACGTCTAATCGGTTCTTTCCTAGTGTTTTTAATAAGGACAAATCTTCGAAACTTCCCACACCACCGGCATAGGTGACGGGAATGTTTGCAGCACTGCCAAGAAGGCTTACCAGCTCCTGTTCAATGCCATTGGCTTTCCCTTCCACGTCTACAGCATGAATCAGAAATTCATCGCAGTATTCACTTAATTCCTGTATGGTTTCAGGGGATAATACTACATCCGTAAAGTTTTGCCAGCGGTCGGTTACAATGTAATAATTACCGTCTCTCTTTCGGCAGCTTAAATCTAATACCAGATGTTTTTTGGTAACAGAGGAAACTAATTTATCCAGCTTTTCAAAGTGGATTTGTCCGTTGGAAAAAACGTAAGAGGTCACGATTACATGAGAAGCGCCGTGTTCTAAAAAGAAAGGAGCGTTCTCAGGTGTAATGCCTCCCCCGATTTGAAGATGGTTAGGATATTCTTTTAAAGCCATAAGAGCCTGTTCTAAATCCAAGTCATATTCTTTCGTGCCGGATTTATTTAAAAGAATGATATGCCCTCCACTTAGTCCTTTTTCTTTATAAAGATTTGCGTAAAATGCTGCATCCTGAGTGGCAACAAAATTTTCTTTTGCCTGATTTCCATGGTCTAAAAGGCTTCCGCCTACGATTTGTTTTACTTTTCCGTTATGAATGTCAATACATGGTCTAAACTTCATAATACTTCACATTTCTTCCTTTCCTTGAATAAGAATATCCTCTATCTTATATTAAGATAGAGGATATGTAAACATACTTTTTTATTTATTGAGAAAGCAACTCTTTTGCAATGTCTGCAACACATTCGCCTTCCTTTTCGATGGTAAAGTTATGTACCTGGTCTGATAAGTCATCTGCAGTATAAGTTAAGTTCTGTGCCATCTGTGCAACCAAAGAACTGTCTTCGGCTACATGGTTTGCAAGTTCAAGAAGGGAAGTAGTAGTCTGGTGGATTTCTGTAGCACCGGCTGCCTGTTCTTCTGTAATACCTGCAAGGGAGGTAGCAACATCATCTGCAGTGTTAATCTTTTCAATCATCTGTCCTACAATGGCACTTGAAGTTGAAATAGATTCGTAAATGTTATCAAAAGTTCTGGAAGCGGTAGCAATTTTTACACCACTGTCCATAATTTCATTGGAGGAAACTTCTGCCTGAACTTTTACTTCTGCGATTAATTCATTGATATAATCGGTTAATTTCGTGATATCTGCCGCAGCATTTGCACTGATATCTGCAAGGTGGCGAATCTGTCCTGCAACCACCGCAAATCCTTTACCGGCTTCACCGGCTCTGGCAGCTTCGATAGCGGCATTGATGGAAAGCAGGTTGGTTTCATCAGAAATATCACCAATCATAGTAACCATTTTATTAATCTGAATGGTAGAAGTACTTACTCTTTCGATAGAGTCCACAAGGGTCTTAACACTTTTTTCGATGTTAGCCATGGATAGGTTTACCTGTTCCATGTCATATTTACCTTGTTCCGAAATAGAAACTGTACCATTCATAATATCATTTACCTGAAGACCGTTATTTCTGGTATCCATAACGACTTCTGCTAAGGATAAGGTATTATCTGTAATTTCGGAAACGGAATTTACCAGTTCTTCTACGGTAAGGTTCAGGTCATTCATGGAATTTGCCTGCATGGTGGCAGAATTTCGAATGGTTTCTGCAATGTCGGCACTTTCTCCAGCCTGATTTGTTAATTCCAAAGATACCATATTAATATCGGAAATGGTTCCACGCATGGTTTCAATGAAGTTCTGCATACTATATGTCATAAGGGATACTTCATCATTTCCTTTAATTGTCAGGTCATCGGAAAAATCTCCGGTGGTAATCTTTGAAAGTGCGTTGGTCAGGTATTTTACTGGTTTAATAATGATATGTACCATACGTTCTGTAAGAACTCCAATGATGATAATACCGATAATCATTAAAAGCATTACCAAAGTCTGTAAGCTTCTTAAATCCTGCAATACCGTTTCTTCTTCAATGAAAGTAATTAATAAGAAATTACTTCCCTCTACAGGTTGAATATCAATCATGTAGTTACCTGCATCTCCGGTGGTTTCACGAAGACCGTAGCCAATAACATAAAGTTCATCGTTAATATTCGAATATAGGGAATCCAGTCCATCGTCCAATAAAGTAGCAGACAAGAAAGAGGAATCCGGGTGTGCAATGATGGTAGCACTTCTCATATCGTATAAGAAGGAAGTACCTTCGTCCATAATCTTGATATTAGATACTTTATCTGAGATATATTCCAGGGAAATATCAGCTCCGCCAATCCAAATCTGACCTCCTGCATCTGTTATGGTACAGGTAGCAGTTGCATAATAGGCATCGTCACTTTCGTTATAATATGGCTCTCCAAAAGAGAATTCTCTATTTCTAAGACCGGCCTGGAACCATTTCTCCGTTGCAACGGTAAAAGAAGCATTTTCTTCCATCTGGGTTCCGGATACAAAGGCATTCTCCGGACTTCCCATAAAAATACCATTTGGATAGGAATCGTTCCTTTTTACTGTCTTTTGCATAAAAGCATATTTGTCTTCCAAGGACATATTTACAGATTCTATAGCAGTTTTATACATTTCCAATTCGGAAATGATGCTGTTAGCCCATACACTTAATTCCTGGGTATATGCCTGGGATTCAGAAGTTAAAGTTTTCTTCGCAAGATTTAAAATGATTTTCTGGGAAGAATTATAGGTAATAAATAGTATAATTAAAATGGCTACAGAAACCGTAGGAAGTACGGTTAAAAGTAGTTTTAATTTAATACCAAACCGTTTTTTGCTTGGGTCGAATTTCTTCGGCTCTTTCTTGCTTCGTTTCTTTTTGGTTTTGGAAACTTTTGTTTTTGACTTTTTCTTTTTCGGAGTGTTGACTTTCTCTTCGCTCATCGGTTCTTTATTTAAGAGTTCTGATTCGTTTTCTTGGGCAACCTCCTGATTCAAGTTAGAGTCTTCTGGCAGGGTTTCTTCCGTTACTTCTTCCGAGTTTTCCTGTGAAGTTTCTTCCTGCTTGTCTTTCGCTTTTTTCTTCGGTTTCGCCTTCTTTTCTTTTTTTGTTTTTTCTTTTTTTACTTTCTTCTTTGAACCTTTCCTGGTGGATATTTCTTCAGACTCTGTTGATTCGAGAGGTTCCGCTCCTGTCAAAATATCCATTTCTTCATCTGACACATTATCGGAAATAGTTTCTTCCTCCAATGTCGCTGTTGATTCTTCTGTTACGTCATCGGAAATGGTTTCTTCCTCTAATGTTATGGTTGATTCTTCTGTTACATCTAGGGAAATTTGTTCATCTTCTAAAGTTCCTTCGGAAGCAGTTTCGGTTTGTAGTACATCCGTATTTTGTTTCTTCGTTTCTTTTGCTTTCTTAAACATACTGAACTCCTTTCTTTAGAATAGTATTACTTAATACTATATCACAAATTGTTGAAAATAGCAAATATTTTAAGTCATTTTCTATAAATTTTGTTGAAAAATAATATATTTTTTGTTTATGTTTGCAGAAGAAAAAGATTGTGAGAATGATTTTGTTGTTGTAATATATAAAAGGTAAGAAATTCGAAGAGAAAAAATTAGCAAAACAACGGGGAAGATAGAGAGTTTGTAAACAGGTGGTACATAAATGTGGTATCCACTCACGTTAGAGATGGTTTACAAGAGATGTTGTTTTAGAGTTGTATTTTTTGAAAGGGAATAAATAATGTGGGAAGAAATAAAAAAAAGAATAAAAAAATGTATGATAAAATTGCGTTTAAAGGGGAAACAATCGCTTCTTAATGCAAGACACAATTATATTTACTTTTGGATTGCCTTGGTGATTACCATTGCTTTCGGAGTTGTGTGGGGTGTGAATAAAATCTATCCTTTTGGAAAGCATTCTCTTATTATCGTAGATGGTGTGCATCAATATATTCCATTCTTTTCTGAGTATTATGAAAAGATAAAAAATGGAGAGAGTCTGCTATACAGCTTTCATGTAGGAATGGGAAATAACTTCCTTTCTTTGTTTACTTATTATCTGGCAGGACCATTGAATCTTCTGGTTTTGCTTTTTCCAAAGGAAAAGTTGTATTTTTCCATGAGTCTTCTGGTATACATTAAAATCTTGCTTGCAGGCTTGTTTTTTGCATATTATTTAATACATAGACCAAATGATAAGAAGAAGGAAGAAGAGATTTCTTCCTTAGATTTAATCCAAAGAAGAAAAAAAGAATTTTATATTGCGGGATTTTCCCTTGCCTATGCCCTAAGCAGTTATTGTATGGGGTATTATTGGAATATCATGTGGCTGGATTGCATCTATATTCTTCCGTTAGTCATACTTGGAATGGAACGGTTAATGAAGGAAAAAAAGATTGCTTTGTATGTGATTACTTTGGCGTATTGTCTGTATTGTAATTATTATATGGCTTTTATGGTATGTCTTTTCCTTGTGTTGTTCTTTTTCACCTTTAAGCCATCTTCTATCAAAGAATTTATAATGAATGGTTTAAGGTTTGCAGTTTCCTCCTTACTTGGTGGGGGCATCAGTGCGGTTTTACTGCTTCCGGCATATTGGGGGATTAAAATGACCTCTTCCGGAGAAACCATAACAAGTAAAATTCCGGAGTCACAATGGTATGGCTCCATTAAGGAAACCTTGGTATCCCAGTTGGCATATCATATGCCGATTACTACAGATACCTTTGATGGAAAGGCAAACTTATATTGTTCCATGGTAGTTCTCTTTTTGGTGCCTATGTTCTTATTTAAGACAAAAACCAGTTGGTATCGGAAAATAACCATAACTGCATTGATTTTATTTTTTTATGTAAGCTATGAGAATGAATTATTAAATTATATCTGGCATGGATTTCATAATCAGTACGGAATCCCAAACCGTATGGTATTTTTGTGTAATTTCCTTCTTTTGATGATAGGATATGAGGTGGTAAAAGAGAGAAAACGGGTTCCTTGGTACGGTTATGGACTTGGATTTTTGTTCGCAGTAGGTTTTGTTATCTATCTTTGGAAGGAGAACCCTACTGCAAAGAATGTTATTTTTATCATCAGCTTGATAATCTTATTGGTTTATGCCATCCTTTTTGTTGTTGCGAAGTCAAAAAAGATAAAAAATCCTGTATTTAATATTGTATTTACGATATTATTGAGCCTGGAAGTGGCTGTTTTAGGTACAATAGGAATCTCAAATTGCGGCTATTCCGGTGGGGAAAAATATGAAAAAGAAGAAGGATTAGAAGCAGCTAAGGCATGGGCGAAAGAAGGTTTAAAGGACGATTTTTATCGTATGGAATTAAATGTGAGCCAGTACTTGGATGAGGTGACTTATCATAATTTAAATGGTATTTCTTTATTTGGTTCTACTGCGGATGCAGATACCATTCGAATCTTAGGAAAACTAGGATTTTATACTGCAACCAATGAACACTTATACCGGGGAGCAACCCAGTTTACGGATTCTATTTTAGGTGTTCGCTATACCTTAAAAAGGGAAGATGATTTTCATCAGAATACCTTTTCTTTGGTAAATGACTTTGGAACTGTTGGAGTGTATGAAAATCAATATCCTCTGGCTCTTGGATTTAAGGTTAGTCCTGATATCCGTTATTTTAATAAAGAACAGGGAACGGTGTTTGAAGTTCAAAATCAGCTTGCAGAGAAAATGACAGGGGAAGAAAGTCCGATTTTCACTACGGTAAAATATGATTCTACCCTTGAATTATCAAGTAATATAACTACAGAAGCCAAGGGTGGAACGTATTATTCTTTTGAGAAGAGTAATAACGAGGACGCATTTATTACCATGCAGATTCGAATCGAAGAAGATATGGACTTATATATTTATCCATCCGGAACAAGTTTAAGTGAAATTGTAGTATGGCTGGATTCGGATATGATTTCTTCCGGCAGACTATTTTTGCAGTGTGTTTATGTTGGAAGGGTGGAAGCAGGTCAGCTTCTTACCGTGAAATTTAAAATGAAGGCCAATGGAGAAACTTCAGGTTATGTTCGAACCCGTTTGGCAAAATATGATCCGGAGAACTTTGAAACACATTATGAAATTTTAAGCCAGAACCAACTGAATGTAAAACAGACCGATGCCAATATTTTAGAGTGTACCAGTCAAGATAAAGAAGGAGGGCTTTATTTTACCTCCATTCCGTATGATGATGGTTTCGAAATTACGGTGGATGGGGAAAAACAGGATGCAAGAATTTTGGCAGATTCCTTTTTAGGTTTTGAACTGGAGCCTTTGAAAGAAGGTCAGGAGGAACATAAGATTGTGATAAAATTTGTTCCGATTGGTTTAAAAGAAGGAATTATTATATCCATAAGCAGTATTCTTATCTTTATCTTGATTTTATGTCTTAAGGAAATTCAGAAGAAGGAGAAAGAAGGGACGAAATGAAGCAAGTAGTAAAAAAAGCTATTATACCAGCAGCGGGACTGGGAACCAGATTTTTACCAGCTACAAAGTCAATGCCTAAGGAAATGCTTCCTATTGTTGATGTGCCTTCCATACAATATATTGTAGAAGAAGCGGTAAAAAGTGGAATCGAAGAAATATTGATTATTACCAATCCTTATAAAAAGTGTATTGAGGACCATTTTGATAAAACTTTTGAATTGGAAGAACGTTTAAATCGTTCTGGGAAGACGAAAGAGCTGGAAATGATTCATAAGATTAGCGAAATGGCAGATTTGTTCTTTGTACGACAGAAGGAGCCTAAGGGATTGGGGCATGCGATTTTGTGTACCAAGGCATTTGTAGGAAATGAACCCTTTGCAGTTATGCTGGGGGATGATGTAGTGGTGAACCGGGAGGAAGAACCAGCTATGAAACAGCTTATCCGCCAGTATGAACTTACTGGTTCCAGTATATTAGGAGTCCAGGAAGTGCCTTTGGAAGAAACGGGAAAGTATGGAATCGTAAAGACTTCCGATAAGGTGGGAGAAGGTTTATACGCCTTGGAGGACATGGTTGAAAAACCGAAGGAAAATCCTCCTGGAAATCTGGCAGTTATGGGACGTTATATTTTATCACCAGCCATTTTTGAGCATTTGAAGGAGCAAAAACCGGGAGCCTTAGGGGAAATTCAATTGACGGATGCCATTGCAAGTCTGATGAGAGAGGAAAAGGTTTATGCTTACCAGTTTACAGGAAAGCGATATGACATCGGGGATAAAATAGGATATTTAAAGGCTATTTTAGATTTTGCATTAGAACGGGAAAGTTTAAGACAGCCATTGTTGGATTATATTTATGAACTGGCAGAGAAAAATAAAGAATAGGAGAGAAGGAAATCTCCAGGTGGTAAGACGGGAAGATAATGCTGGAGTAGGATGAAGAAAATGAAGGAAAGTAGGATGCGTATGGAGAAAGAAAAAAATATAAATGAAATATGGGATGTGCTGGCGAGAAGAATCATATATGTTCTATTGTTTTTCTCGGCTGGAATAGAATTAATATATTTTTATTTGGAAATAAGACCCTCGGATATCATTGGAGGACGGGATTTGGTAGATTATTTTCAAATTGTAATCTTACTTCCTTTTATTTTGCAGCTCTTTTTGTGTTACATTATAGGAAGGCTAAATAAGAAAAAGCGGAGATTAAGGTCCTTTTTAATGCAGGCATTGATTGTTTTTATTTTTGTGAATCTGATTATTGTGCATCAGGACTTCATAATGTTAAACTGTATGTTATTGATTCCGATTTGTCTGGCAATTTTGCAACGAAGAAAAATATACATTATTTTAACTACGGTAGCAGAGATTGTTATTTTATTGGCCGGGAATGTATTACATATTTTTGATTTTATCTATATGGGTACAGGGCAATGGATGCAAGTGGATGAACTTTTGGTTTTGTGCGTAGTTATGATTTTTCTTACGGTATTGACCTGTATTTTTTGTGATGCGTTAAAGAGGGATGAACTTTTGGCAGCAGCAGCAGGAAAGAAGTATAAGAAATTATTTATGGGATTGCCAATCGGTTTTGCCCAGGCTCAGATTTGCCCGAATGAGGCAATGGGAGGGGAAGATTTATATAAACTGTTGGATGTGAATACCCAGTTTATGTCCTATTTTGGTGTGACGAAAGAGGAATGCAAGGATACTTATCTTAGCAGAAGTGACAATGAATTACTGAAAAGCATGAATGCCTGGTTTGCAGTTTATAATAAGAGTGCAGTAGAAGAAGAAATTTTAAATGTAGAAATTGAAGTAGAGCAGATTGGAAAAGTTTTCAATACCATTATGTATAAGAATGAAGCAGATATTTTAAATATGGTGCTCACGGATATTACCGAAGAAAAGGAAACACAGGAAAAACTTTCCAAGGCTATCAAGGATGCCAATGCAGCTTACCATACACAAAGCGAATTTCTTGCGAATATGTCCCATGAAATCCGAACTCCAATTAACGGAATTTTAGGTATGCTTCAGCTTACTTTGATGGCAGATGATTTACAGGATGATTACCGGGATAACCTTGTGACCGCACAAAATTGTGCGGATACCTTGCTTCGTCTGATTAATGATATTTTGGATTTCACTAAGCTGGAATCCGGAAAATATAAGATTCGAATTGATGACTTTGATATCTATGAGGTGATCGAGAATACGGTAAGTGTTCAGGTTCCAATTGCAGCAGATAAGGGACTTACTCTGGATTATAACATTGTTCCAAATATGCCAAAGACCTTAAAGGGAGATGCTCAAAGAATTGAACAGGTATTGAATTGTCTGTTATCCAATGCCATTAAATTTACTGCAACCGGCGGTGTCAGGGTGAAGGTGGCATTTATAGATGAAGGTCCAAGCAATATTATTCTTCGTATGGCAGTAGTGGACTCCGGTATTGGTATTGCGGAGGAAAATAAAGATAAATTATTCAAGCGCTTTAGCCAGGTTGATGGTTCAAATACCAGAAAGTATGGAGGCTCCGGTCTGGGATTGGTCATTACCAAACAGATTGTCGAATTGATGGGTGGTAATATCAGCGTTCAGAGTAAGGAAGATGTAGGAAGTACCTTTATTGTAGAAATTCCATTGGAGGTAGTAGAGCGCTCCAATGAGGAAGAGACAGAAAAAGAACAGGCAGTATTTGCAATACAGGGAAAGAAACGAATTCGCATTCTGGTTGCAGAAGATGAACCGGTAAATCAATTGGTTATCGGTAAATTATTAGGCATGGCTGGATATTCTTATGATATTGCGGAAAATGGACAGGTGGCAGTGGAATTATTCCAAAAGAAGAAGTTTGATATTGCATTGTTTGATGTTCAAATGCCGGTTATGGATGGTTTGGAGGCAGTTAGTGTCATACGTTCTTATGAAAAAATCAATGATGTACCTCGGACACCAATTATTGCCGTAACTGCATTGGCTATGTTTGGAGATAAGGAACGTATTTTAGAGGCACAGTTTGATGATTATATTGCAAAACCATATAGTATCAATGATATTGCAGAAATGATTGATAAATATACCAAGGATAAGGATGAAGCAATAAACGAGGGATAAAAAGGTTTTGCTATGTACTGTTTACGAGGCACGAGTGGACAGTAACAAAAAGAATGCAGGCTATGTGACAAAGGTTCACATAGCCTGTTTTGGTACAAGTAAAATTCAGTTTAAAAAAGTTTATTACTGTTTATGAGTGGACATTAGCAGAGTTTATGTAACGGGGCCGGACAGTAGTGTGCAAAGCACACCTGATATAAAATGCGGTTTTCTTTTGTATTTTAGTAGAATTTATCATGGTTGGTAATACCATTTTTTCTGGCCTGCTCTAATAGGTATTTATATCTTTTTTGTGCAGCTTTTAGCTCATAGATGTAACAGTCAATTAAATCAGGGTCCGTGTTACTGTTTAACTGGATGAAAACAGTATCCAAGGTGCAGACTGCCTGACGGATGTCCATTAATAATTGTTCTTTGTAAGTGAGAGGTTCTGTGGATTTTTTCGTTTTTGTCATGATAATGCATCCCTTTTTAATATATATCTTAATCAAAAAGTGGGAAAATTATGCATAAAAATCGGACAAACAAAACGAGATAATTCGTGAATAATTGAGGAGTTAGCAGTAAAAAATATTTTTTACTTAATTATTACAAATATGTATAGACAAAATGAAAGTTATGTGATACAATGTGAAAAATGAAAAGAAAGGAGAAGGTAATTGCTATATTTGATGATTTTATTAGGGCTGGCGGTGTATTATGATATCCGTTATTTCCGAATCCCTAATGTTTTAATTGCAGTTGGTATGATGACTGGAATAACGTATCAGTTTTTTGATAGAACCGCTGCATTTTCGGATATTTTATTAGGAATGTTGATTCCTATAGTGGTTTTATTCTTATTGTTTTATCTTCATATGCTTGGAGCAGGGGATATTAAATTATTATCCATGACAGGCATATTTCTTGGAACATCTATTTTTGCTGTGATTTGGCAGTCTTTTTGCATAGCAGCAGTAATATCTTTCTTTCAACTTATCATTCAAAAGAAGTTTCGAAAAAGAATTTCATATTTTATTGGATATTGTTTTCATGCCATAAAAACTGGAACAGTATCGGCATATTATAATCCGGAGCAGGATGAATATAAAAATGCCATGCACTTTTCGGTAGCAATATTTGCGGCTGTTCTTTTACAGTGTTTTTAGGTACTTGCGAAACCATAGAAAGCTTATTTTACCTCTATGAAAAGAGTTTTTTCAGTATTATGAAAAGAAGGAGAATGGGATTTTGAAAAAGTTTAACATATTAATTTATGAAATAGAAGAGGATTATCTGATGGCTGTTATAGAGCAATTGAATTCAGATATTTCGTTTCCTTTTTTGGCGGTAGGTTTTAGTGACTTAAATAAAGCCTTGGAGTATCTGGAAAAGAATGAAGTGTCCTTGATTTTAAGTTGTAGGGAGAATGTTTTTCCAGCCCAAGAGAAGGTAGTTCTTTTAAGTAAGGAAACGGTACAGACACAGCAAAGGGAGGGGAAAATATATAAATATCAAAGTGCTACGAATCTGAAAAAAGCATTGTATTATACCTTAAAGGATGCGGTGTATATGGAGGGGGAACAGTCCAGTCGTATGATTTTGGTATATTCGCCCTTGGGAAGGTGTGGGAAAACTACATTTTCTTTAGCCTTGGCAGGTCTTAAAGGTGAGAAACCGAATTTATATCTTTCCTTTGAGGAAGTGTCTTCTTTAGAGGAAGAAGGGCAGATGGAGGAAATTATATTAGCCATAAAAGAAAGAATGGATACAGTGGTATCTAAGGTACAGGCATTGTCCATAAGGAAGGGTAACAGGGAAATTCTAAGTGCATCCCGTTCTTTCTTAGACAGTAAGGTGTTAAATTATGAGGATGTTCAGTGGTTTTTAGAACAGCTAAAGAAATCAGGCTTTTTTGAACGTATTATCGTAGATATGGGAAATGGCTGTCTAAATGATTATCGGATTTTCTCTTTGTTTGGCCGCTGGTATCTTCCGGTCTTGGGGGATGAAATCAGCGTAAAAAAGTTAGAACGCTTTGAAGAACTGTTAAGTCATATGCAGGAATTAAACCCGGAGGTAAGAAGGAAAATCAGAGTACCCAAGGAAGCATTTTTTTCTCCTAAGCTGGTAGAATATGCTGGAAAGAAGGAAATGGAATGGGAGAAGAAGCAGGAAGGAAAGGGGTAAGGTAGAGGAGGAATGGAGGAACTAAAAAAACAGATTCAAGAGGAAATATTAGAGGAAATGGATTTGTCCGTGGATATTAAGGATGATGAAATCTATCACATGATAGATGATAAATTGGACTGGTATTCCAAGGAACATTTTTTAAGCGTAAAGGATAAAATTATGTTGAGAAAGGATATCTTTCACAGACTCAGGGGACTGGATGTATTGTCCCAACTACTCTCCAAGGACAGTATAACAGAAATTATGATAAATGGACATGAGAAGATTTTTGTAGAAGAGGATGGAAAGATATATCGAACCAATTTAAAATTTGAAAGTGAGGCGAGGCTTGAGAATGTAATTCAGCAAATTGTAGCAAAGGCAAACCGCAGGGTAAATAAGGCGAGTCCTATCGTAGATACCCGCCTTAGTGACGGTTCCAGAGTAAATGTATTATTGAGTCCCATTTCTTTGGATGGTTCCATTCTTACCATCCGTAAATTTGCAAAAGAGGGATTTACCATGGAAAAACTGATTGCCATGGAATCCATTGATAAAGAAGTAGCAAAACGTCTTAAAATTCTGGTTGAAAGTAAGTACAATATCTTTATTTCCGGAGGAACCGGAAGTGGAAAAACCACATTTCTAAACGCATTATCACAATTTATTCCCAAAGACCAAAGAATTATTACGATTGAAGATTCAGCAGAATTAAGGTTGATGCAGATTGAAAATCTGGTTCGACTGGAAGTGCGAAATGCCAATATTGAAGGAGAAAACGAAATTTCCATGCGGGATTTGATTAAATCAAGCCTTCGAATGCGCCCGGAACCTCTCAAAATAAAAAGGGGAGAAAAAGCCTAAAGTTTTATCTTTAGGTTTTTACCATCCCAGATACATTCTTTAAAAAGGTTTTTTATAAGTCCGTTCAACTCGTCATAATCTGCAGTTTCTAAATTTTCTACGATATGACACACCATTTTATATTTATCATCAGTACTCTTTCTGGTCTTGGCACGTTTGCGATCATTCTGCTCTATTTCCATCAACTCATATTTTAATGAAGTTATTTGCTTATCTATCTTTTCCATCTCAGATACTATATATTTTGCAGCAGTAGAAGAAGAGTTGGATCCAAGAGCAGAAGCAAGATTTTCTATTTTCGATTCAAAACTATCAATATCTCTTTGAACTTCTGACCTGGAACGCATACAAGCATGTATAGTTTTGTCCTCATATACATACGCATCTATTATTGATTTGTCCAAAGCAATATTTTTAAGTAATTCAATGGCGGCATTATCCAGGTCTGCCACAGGTACGAAGGAACGGTCGCAAAATTCTTTACCACGACGATTGCGGTTTTGACAAAAGTAATTATCATAGGTTTTATGATAGGTTTTATCCACTTTGTGTCGCACTCGCATGGCATACCCACAAGAACAACGCAATACACCTTTTAATATACCTATCTTGTGTTTTCGGGTCTTATCTATTACATTATGTCCGAAACGTGCTTGTACAGACAACCATTTCTCTGAGCTCATAAGGGGTTGATGCAGTCCAACGGAAATAATCCAGTTTTCAGGAGTTCTAGAAACGTGTTTTTCTTTTCCACCGCCTGAAGTTCTTCTATATGCCATTATACCGTATTCTCCGGTAAATTTACTTTCTTCACAACCAATTTCGCAACCGAGAGATTTGAAATATTCAAGAGTAGAAGCGTCGGCAGGTGCGTAATGAGGGTTTTTGAGAATATTATATAATTGCGAAGCTGATAAGTAATTTCCTTTCAAAGTCTTAACTCCTTGTTTGCGAAAATGTGTTTCTAATCCTCCTAGAGAATATCCACCATCTATAAAGGTATCTACGATTAGATTTAAAAACGGAATCTCTTCTGGGTTTTCTACAAGCATTGTATGCATCTTTCCGCCAATCTCTACCCTTTCACGTTTGAATCCTATTGGTGCCTTTCCGCCGGCCCACTTGCCGGATTTTGATAATTGAACCATATTGTCAGTGACTCGTTCTGCAATAGTCTCTCTTTCCATTTGGGCAAAAACAGAACAAATATACATCATGGCTCTTCCTAAAGGAGTGGATGTATCAATTTGCTCCTTGATACTTACAAATTCTACATTATGCTCAGATAATAAAGAAAAGAAACCGGAAAAATCAAGTACATTTCGACTGATTCGGTCTATTTTATAGCAGATAACTACATCCAACATATCATTTTTAACATCAGCAATAAGACGGTTATAATCCGGGCGGTCGGTATTCGCACCCGTGTAACCTTCATCCTCATACCTGTATACTTCATAATCGCTGTAATGGGATTTGCAATATTCTACAGCCAGCGCATATTGAACGTCGGTCGAATCTGAATTATCGGAATATACAGATTTTCTACCATAGCAACCTATTTTTAAAATCATGATAATACACCTACCTTTTATTTTTGGGTATAAAAAATAAGCCCTTTATAAAATATCGGGCTTATGGTATAATATCACTTGTCTAGGGTGGTATTGTACCATAAGCTTTTAGTTTACGGGTTACAATCTATCACGCAGAGGTTTCAGGTTGCCGCCTGGAACCTTTTGCTTTTATGAATTAAATATATTTTTGAGCCGTATCAATAAGACGATCTTTATAGTTGTATATATCATTCAATGATTCTATATATATTCGTTCGAAAGTCTTGTCTTCGTTAAGTAAAAATATTTGCATTTTCTTTGTATCTAGATTTAAACGACATACCGGCTTGCGATTGTTATCATCAATCAATATACTAAAATAGCTTTCGGCATCACGGTATGTAATTCTTTTGACATCAATAACACTGGAAATGATTCCTTTGATAATATAATAAGCCTCTATTTCCTGCTCTGTTGTAATGATTTTGTTTGCCTTTATATCGGCTTCTTCGGGAACTGATTCTGCAGTTGCAGCAGATTCTTTTTCTTCGTCCGATTTTAAAGCGCTTGAAATTCTTTGATTCAAAAGTTCGTTAATAAAAGAAGAAAAGGATTTCTTTACGATTGGTTTAAACTTATTAATAACCTTTTGAGTTTTTAGCGCATCGTATATATCTGATAGAATGAAACGAGTAAATTCGTCGGATGGTGAGTCAAGTTCTTTTTGTAGCACCTCTTTAATCAAATTACTATACTTAAGTTCCTCGGCCGTACTAAAAATACTATCCTTATCAAATACGTCCTTACTAAATTTCTTTAATTCGGCTATTTGAGCTTCCTTGATTGAGTGTAGATCAAGTTCCAAGAATGGAGTAAGATCCATTTTATTTGTTTCATCCAAGTCAGTATAAAAACGATATACATAACCATTTGTTAATATACCAAACTTAGCCGGGGTTGTACTGAAATATCTAAATAGCTGAGAAGCATGTTTTGTCAATGGCTCTCCACACCATTTACATTCAATTAATATTACCGGTTCGTCATTCTGTAAAATTGCATAATCGACTTTTTCACCTTTCTTTATTCCGACGTCAGCGGTATATTCGGGACAAAACTCGGATGGATTAAATACATCATATCCGAGCAATTGAAAAAACGGTAATATTAACGACATTTTAGTGGCTTCTTCTGTTGTAATCTTATCCCCAATTTGCGTAATCCTTTCTGCCAGTGCTTTAATATCTTCTGAAAATCCCATAATTAAGTCCTCCTGTAATTTTTCCTCAAGTAAATGTTTAATTTTATTGTTAATATTATGCTATACCAAGATAAAAAAAGAGGGGGCATAGCAATGGAAATACTATTATGGCAGTTACGCACCAGGAACAATTATACCTTGATGCAACTTGCCGAAATCACCGGAATAAGTAAAAGCGAAATTAACGCGATTGAAAATGGAAAAGTAAGTCCCAGACTGGAAACTTTAGAAAGTTTGGCAGCAGGATTGGGCGTTAATATCTGCGACCTTTACAAAAGTAGTATAACAGATTCCGGAAATTAGTCACTACCTTTCGCACCTATTTCCTATATATCGGAAAAGACGGTCGAAAGTATTGCAAATAATGACAGTGCAAATTATAATGCAGGTACAATCCGAAAAAAGGAGGTGTACTATGCATAAATTACGCAGTGATATAATATTGCTGGTACAAGAAATAAAAGACTTAGATACCCTCAAAATGATATATCAATTCATTAGAGGGATAAAAAGCAGCCATAAATAGGCTGCTTTTTATTTGCCCTCCCCAGCCAGTGCGTCTATGAATTTTTTTACTACCACCCAATCATCTGGAGTAAATTCTTGTGATAGTCGACCAAATGAAATAAAAGCATTTTTAACGAAGTCATTCGCCTGTGGCAATACCTGACCAACTATGTATGCTAGTTCTTCATCTTGCGATAAAATATTAAACATTTCTCCGGCGCCATTTCTTAACCACTCTTCGTTTACATTAAATTCTCGACAAATACTTTTCTGCATTTGTTCGGTTATATTTACCACACCGTTCTCTATCCTACTAATAGCAGAACGAGTAACACCGACGCGTTCACCAAACTTTTCAGCTGATAATCCTAGAGCTGTGCGTAATTCCTTTACACGTTCATTCATTAAACAATCCCCCTTTCTGCATATTTTATACAATTATATTATCATAGTTTGTAAACATAAGCAACAAAAAACTGAAAAATATATTGACAATAGTGATTCAAGCAACTATAATGATAACATAAGCAACAAAACAATGTGAAAACATCGAAAGAAGGTGCAAAGATGAATACAACGCTTGAAAGACCAATAACCGATAAAAACCAAGAGTTTGTAAAACTCATGACACAAGTAGCAAATCTAAATGAGCAGCAACAGGAGAAGATATCATATTACATACAAGGTTTTGCTGCAGCGGTCGCAAGCAGAAATCAGCAATTATAAGGACAGCATAGGAGGTAGCTTATGAAGAGAAAAACAGAAAAAGCCAAGATACCAGTTGAAGTTGAATATACAGAAGGATATCAGGAAAGGTTCACATCAGCAATATTAAAGATATATGCAAAAAGAAGGGCAGAGAGTGAGGCGGAACTGTCAGATAATACATACAAAGAAGAGGCAAGCTAGTTAAAAAACAGTGGCAACACATAAAGTCATGTAGAAAGGATGAATAATGAAAAAGGAACAACTAATTAAAAGAGCTCGAAAATGGCATGAAGATTCCAAGAAAATGCCATTAATGGGATACCCAAGACAACACCAAGAGGAAATGACAAAACTGTCCATTGCCATCATAGAAGCAATATGCGAATCAGAGAATGCAACTCCATTTATCGCAAAGAGCGCTCTGACGATGGCAATAGACATAATTGAGTCAGAGATGAAATACGCACCTATTTTATAGAGTCCTTAAACTTGTCAAAGTAGAAATTATAGTCGGCAGTCACCGACGCTAAGAAAGCTGCTTCAGGCTTCTGACTATCTTTTTGAGGTTTCTTCATTAATTCGAAATCATGTCGCATAACCTCAGATACAACACACAGGGCAAGTTCATGAGCACGTGTTTCTTTGTCAGACATCAAGTTCACCTCCTATCAATAAAAGTAATAGCAAACTTATTATATGACAAGATGAACGATAGGACAAGAAACGAGACGAAAATATGCATAAAAATTGAATAAATAGGAGATGCAAAATGGAAAAAGAAAGTTTAATCAAAAGAGCGGAAAAACGATTGGAACGTATAAAAAAAGATTCGTCATCAGGGGAAAATATCCCATCGAGTCAAATAGAAATATCAAAGATGTCTATTGCCATAATAAAAGCAATATGTAAAGAAGAAAACACAACTCCGAACAGAGCTATATATGCTTCAAAATTAGCAATAGACATAATTGATAGCGCGATGCAATTTGACACTATTTTATAGACTTCAAGAATGAAGCATAGTGAAAATTGTACGCTTCAAGCACCGATGCAGCAAGAACCTCACGAACTTCATCTTCATCACCATCTGAATTTCTCATTACTTCTAAATCACGGGACATGATGGCTGATACCGTTTTCAGAGCAAGTTCATGGGCACGTCTTTCTTTATCGGACATTATTACTCACCTCCTGTCGTTGAGAGTGGTGGCAAACTTATTATACGACAAGATGAATTAGCAAGGCAAGAAGCGAAGTAACAAAACGAAGAAAGGAGAAAATTACGTATGGGAATTATAACAGAAAAACTAGCAAGATTTACAGTTGCACATTGCTCACCGGAAGAATGCGAATTTTATGATACAGGTTCGCACATTATGGTAAAGGCAGTAATCGAAGGAAGTACGTTTTGCGCATTTTTTGATAAAAGACCATATAGCATAGAAAGCTTAAAGAACTGCAAATTATTAAGACTACATAACATCTACCCAAGTGATGAAATTACGAATGAAGATGAATTTATGGAAGAAGAATATCCGGAAGCGAAGGAAGTTTCGAAAGTGGATGAAATTCAGAAAGAAAATAATGCCTTGGAAGAAGATAACATTCAGGCAGCAGAACAATACAGTAAACGAATCATGGAAGCACTGTGCCATGAACTAGACCTGGATCCGGATGATTCAATAGATTATATCAGAAGTCTTTATTCGACTAGAGAAATACTAGATGCTGTTCTAAATTATGAGGGATTGTACGGATATGTTGAGATATTTTATAGCTGGATAAAAGAGATTTGTGGAGTTGATTTGGAAGAGATAGGAGATTACATTGGTTAATCAATAAAGGCAGCAGGAGAGGGAGGTGATATAGGTGGAGGCGGAAGTGAAGATATTCATTGAATCTTCCTGGAAAGGACCGGCAGTAAAAGACGGTGTAGCTATGTGGCTTGTGGAATGCATAAAAGATGGCGAACCCATAACGAGACAAGGTTTCATTCATGTTGAGAATGGAACCGAAGCACAAGGATGTTTGATGGCGATCATCAATGCGTTTTGTGTAATAAAAAACATACCTCTAAAATGCCACTCAGTACCAGTCATGACTGGTTGCGAGCATATTTTGAGCACTATTCAAAATGGTTGGCATATGCAGTGGAAGGATAATGATTGGCACACTGCTAGGGGAAAACCAGTAAAAAACAGTGGACTGTGGGAAATGCTTGTGGATAAATCATCGAATTATAACTATTATGCACAAGGTGGCAAGCATGAGTACACAAGCATAATGCAGGATGATTTAAAAAAAGAATTGGAACGTTGGAAGCATTCGAGAGAGGAGGCGGTAAAGGTTGAAGAACGGAAAGGCACCAACATTGAGTCAGAAAAAAATTGATTAAAAGCCATGGACTGGATCCGGACAATCATTTAGTAGTAAAAAATACTCCGGAGATGCTGGAGATAGTAAGCCGAACAGCATTAAAAAAGCAGGATACAACCGGAAAGAAACCAAGAACAAGAAAGCTTAGCAAGACAGACTAGAGGAAAACACATATGAAAGTATATGGCGAATATAGTAAAAGAAGCAGGAGAGATGGAACGGTTCTAAGAGAACAAGAATCAAAACTGGCGAGTAGAACGAAATCAAAATTTTTAGAAATTGCAAATACAAACTTCACGAATAAGGACATGAAAATCAAACTCACTTATGAGAATCAAGGGTAAATAACAAAGGTACCGGCAGTTGAAAAATATACATATCACACAGCACCTCATACAAGCCAGTACTTTGATAACAAAGCAACTGTTTTTATAACAAAACGACTATTTTTACTACAAAACAATTATTTTGATAACAAAAATAGGTACTTTGATAACGAAAACAACCACTTTAATATCAAGAAAGGAATGATTCTGTGAAAGTTAGATTCTTAGTAAATGCAGATATTAGCGGAAAAATAAAAGTTGACAAAGGAGAAATCTTTGAAGCAAAGGAAGATAGAGGTTATATCATAATTAAAATGCCGGGAAAAGGTACGGTAGAAGCACCAAAGTCCGAGATACAGGGGATTTTAGAAGTAATTGAAGACAAGCGGGATAAGCACATAACCTGCAGACAATAAAAAAACATGCAGGCAAGAAGGGAGACACAGCATGAGTAAAACAAATTGGAAAATACCATTAATCATTGGAGTGGCTGTTATCAGCATTACTTTACTCTGCATATTTGGAGTTCAAGGCTCACAGAACAAAGCTATTGCCTTAGAGGAACAAATAAATACTGCAGAATCAGATATTAATATACAGGAGAAACGAAGGATAGATCTCATTTACAATCTGGCAGATTGCGTGATGCAGTACGATAAGCATGAAGCGGAAACATTAACCGCCATAGTGGAAGGACGTGGTTCAGCCGGAGATATTGAAAATGTGACTACAAGCATTACTGCAGTATCGGAAGCATATCCAGAATTGAAATCGAATGAGAATTATAAGCAGCTTATGACCGAACTGGCAATGACTGAGAATCTAATTGCGGAGTATCGGAGCAATTACAATAAGCAAATCAAGGAATATAACAGGTATGTCCGAAAGTTCCCGACAAGAATTTTCCTGAACATGACCGGATATGAAGCACAGGAATATACATACTTGAATTATAATGCGCCAGTTGATGCACCACAAAATCTATTTGGGGACTAAAGGTATGAGAACAATGATGGAA
Source organism: Lachnospiraceae bacterium (assembly GCA_017416505.1). The sequence goes on along the minus strand of JAFQCI010000062.1, from coordinate 47,388 downwards.
ATAACTAAAAGAGAAGTTATAGCAAGCGTGTCCATTGTAGCCATAATGTTATTACTTGGAATTTTAATTTCCGGAAAGATTTCGGAAAAGCAAATGGATGAAAATGAGATTTATAACAAGGCAGTTAAGATAGAAGAGGCAGAATTGTTTCAGTATGGAATGGAAACTAATGTAGGTTATGCTTTCGTGTATGGTGATTTGAAGCCTGTTGATACGGTAACGTATCCAGAACTTGGAGGAGCGTACATGTATGTAAAGAAAGTGGAAGAACAATATACGATGCACACCAGACAAGTGGCTCACACGAAAACTGTAAATGGAAAAACTGAAACATATTATACCACAGAAACATACTGGAGCTGGGACACAGTAGGAAGCGAATCGATAAGATGTAAAGAAGTATCCTTTTGCGGAATTGCTTTTAATAGCAATAGATTTAACCTTCCAAACCCGACTTATATTGATACCATAAATGAATCAGCATATATCAGATATAAGTACTATGGGACCGGAACAGAATACAAAGGAACCATATTCACTGAACTAAGGAACAATACTATCTCAGACAATACTTCGTTCTATATCAATAAGGATATTAAAGAAACCATCGAATACTTAGAGACTGATTGGTCAATTGCATTTTGGTTCCTATGGATTATTCTCACAGGTATTTCTGTATGTGGATTTTATTATTTGGACAATAAATGGTTAGAGTAGCTTTGAATTTATTATAGGAGGCACTATGAAAGCAATATACATATGCTCACCTTATAGAGCAAATCACGTAGAAACGGCATTAAGAAATCTTGATTATGCCCAGGAACTTACAAGAGCGGTCTTATTAAATGGAGATACAGCTATTACACCGCATCTGTACATGACACAGTGCCTAGATGATACGGGACCTGAAAGAGAAATTGGCTTAGAAGCCGGACTGGAACTTATCAAAAGATGCGATGAAATGCTTGTCGGAACGAAATACGGGATATCAGAAGGAATGGAAAGGGAAATCCGGTATGCAAGAAATCACAACATTCATATCGAATACACATATGAATCCAACATTGAAGATGCGAAACGCGAAAAGGAGTGAAAGCTATGAAAATAGATAAAATCCTTCCAACAGAAGCTGCCATCATCATGGGAACATCACCTCAGTTTGTCCGAATTGGGATGCAGACTGGAAAGCTTCCGATAGGATGTGCTATTAAGATGTCCAGCATATGGACCTATAACATTAGCCGGGACAGGCTGGCCGCTTATGTAGGAAGAAATATTGATAATGAATTACGGGAAATACGAAAACAACCATCAGAATCAAAAATGTAATCAAACAAATTCATAAGCCCCGACGAGGGGCATCAGGAGTAGTACTCGGTTGGCAAAGAGGCAGACACGCAATGTTAATCTGACATTTTTGTTCCTCCCCCTTTGAATAAAAAAGTGTCTGTGTCGGTGGTTCGAATCCACCCTGCTCCATTCTCGCGAGGAAAGTATTAATAAAAATTTAAGAAAGGAAGAGAACGGTGGTGAAAAACCGTGGAAGACCAGGAATACAAAGAAATATCCCCAGAACTACTAGAGCAGGCTTTCAACAATGCTTGGAGCATTGAAAATATGGATTCACATAAAAAGGAACAGCTCGAACCTGAGTATATGGGAAGTTGCACAAAAGGAAATAGGATATATGACTATTACCGGGATAATTCCGGTGGATGGTGGTACCGGAACCGAGGCATCGTGGATGGGAATATAGCAAGCATGGATGTTTATATTTTTGGAAAAGAACTAGCCAAGAACAGAAACAGCAAGAAGAAACATTGATTAAAATTTCAATAATACCATGAAAAATGAGGTACAGATGATGGTTGAATCCTGGACAGATATACAAGGATATAACGGTAAGTATCAAATAGACCGAGAAGGCAGAATTAGAAGAGTATTTGCATCAGGAAAAACAAGACTTATGACACCTTATCACAAAAAAATGAGTGGAAGTCAAAGACTTGTTGTGAAGCTGACAATAGGAGGTAAATCGAAGCAAGCAATTGTGATGCAGATTGTAGCTGAAACTTTTCTGGGAGCGGCTCCTGAAGGATGCGTTCCGTATCATAAAAATGGATGCCAAAACGATAATTATGTGAGCAATATTGGCTACATATCAAGAAAAGAACTTGGAAAGAAAACCGGGGCGAGTTCAAGAAGAAAGCCGGTTGCAAAGATTGATAGCAACGGAGAAATTGTTGAAGTTTATTCGTCTGCAAGGGAATGTGCGAGAAAGAATTATATGAGCTACCAGACTGTAATAGACAGATGCAACGGAAAATGCAAGAGTCCTTTTGCCCCGGATGGATTCGCTTATGCTTGGGAAGACAGCGAAGTCAGTATGAGAAAGGCCGTAAGAAAAATAGAACTTGCAGCCGGATATATGCCAAAGGCACCGGAAGTGGAATTCGAATGGCAGGAATGAGTTTTAAAGGAGCAGGATATGGAAAAGAAAGAAGAAAAATCAAGTTTACAAAAAAGTATTCAAAAGACTATTGAGGAAGTAACAGAGGATATATGCGACAACTATTGCAAGTACAGAGATACCACGGATGAGGATAATTTATGTGAAATTACTAGAAGTGGAAAAGATTGTCCTCTTGACCGTCTTACTTAAATCGAATTTTAACAAGGAGAACTTAAGGAATGAAATTTAAAATAACAAACCTGAATATAGCTGGGTTGCAAGGAACAGTAACATCAGCACCCGAACCATACGGAAATATATATGGAAAAAGTGGAGTTTACGCTTTGTACATGGATGTGTTGAGAGATAGCGGAACACCGGACCGCATTCTTGTAATCTTCCAGGAAGACAAGCTAAATAGAGCAACATTGCCAACAACGATTGATGAACGTCTGAATCCGGAAGATGAAAAAGCCTGGGTGTCTTTGATAAAAGAAGGAAGCATTATTGAAGTGACAGGGGTTCTGCAGACACATAAAAACAAAGTCACCGGACGTACTCAGCTATTCGTATGGGCTGACTACATAGCAGACAAAAGTAATGAATCAGATAACATCCGTAACATTCAAATGAATGTAGCCTATATCAAAGGTGTGATTGAAAAAACACCTCATTATAAGGTGACATCCAAAGGAATCCATATTACTGAATTTTCGCTCCGGATACCATCCATATTTACACCCGGATATTACAGTTATATTCCCTGTATAACATGGCAAAAGATAGCAGACCGGGCAAAGGAACTTAAGGAAGGAACTGTAGTAACGATAGACGGAAGGATTCAGAAGCGGGACTATTGGAAGAACTATAACGATGGCACCGAAAAAAGATTTTCCACCTGGGAAGTCAGCATATCGAAACTTGATGCAGAAACAGAAAATTGTTCTTTTGGAGAGTCGAAACCTGTAGGAAGTATTTCATCACAAATTAATGAAAAGTAAAATATTTACAAAGAAAAGCCAGTAAAAAGAGCATTTGCGTAGCGGTGGCAATGCAAATGCTCTCTTCAATCATTGCCTTATAGCAATAACTCTATCCGCTTGAATTATACTATAAGGATTGTAAAAAATCAACATAAAATACCATGGACCTTGAAATAAAAGCATAACCGGATAAAGAAAAATTACGAGCAGACGGAAGGCTCGTTAGAGAGCTTGTATAGGGTATTAACATTTCAATCATTTATAAATTATATATCAATATAAGAGATAAAAGGATATTAATACAAAGTATGTAAGAAAGGCATGGTATGGGTATAAGGAGAGCATAGAGGATGGCAAGAAAAAATTTCATAAGAGAAAAGAGGATATACTGTGGAGAAAGATGGTTAGAGGTAGACATAATACCAGTAACCAACATACCGGAAACAGGAAAGGTCAAAGAGAAAGCATCCAGCTTGAAGCAACAGAACCTGAATGATAAAAATTCAAAGCGGAGGTTCGTTCAGATAGCCAATGCCAACTTCACCGAAGCAGATTATCATCTATCTGCTACATACAACGATAAATATATGCCGGAGACATTGGAAGATGCTGAGAGGATAGTTCGAAACTACTTAAACCGAATCAAAAGAAAAATGAAAAAGGATAAAGGGGTAGATCTTAAATATATGTTGGTAACAGAATTTACTCCCATGGATCCGGAAGAGGGTGATACTGGAGAGGGTACTAAAGCGGTAAGAATACACCATCACATTATTATCAATGGAGCTTTAAGCAGGGAAGAGGTGGAGCTTCTTTGGAGTACCACCCGTATCAACTGGAAAAAAGCATCTGACCCTACATATAGACAAGAAGTGGATTTTTTAGGATTTGCAAATTGTGACAGACTGCAGCCAAATGAAAATGGTATCGAAGGACTAGTCAATTACATTAATAAACGAAAAAAAGGATGTAAGAAATGGTCTGCATCGCAGAATCTTGAAAAGCCAAAGATAAAAAAGAACGACCACAAGTATAGCGTCAGAACCTTAAAAGAATACGCAAAGACTCCAGAAGACAAAGAGGTGTGGAGAAAAAGATACCCGGGATACGAACCTACTTCAATCAATTTCCAATATAACGATTATACCGGCTGGAGTATTTACCTGAGATTAAAGAGACTAAGGAATTAAAATTCATGCAGCAGATAAACATAATACATAAGTGAAACAGAGGAGAAAAAACATTATGAAGAGTGAAACAGTACTTAAAAATATCAATGTAGCACAATTATATCCACATCCGGATAATCCAAGAAAAGAAATTGGGGACTTGTCGGAAATGGTGGAATCGGTGAAAAAGAATGGAATCATGCAAAATCTAACAGTAATACCACTCACTGCATTGCACGATGAACCAGATGAACAGCCGGATGCGGACAATATTTCTTTACTTAGCGATTTTCATGTGCTAATAGGGCATAGAAGATTGGCAGCAGCAAAGCAGGCAGGACTGAAAGAAGTTCCTTGCAAGATCATAAGCAAAATATCAAAAAAAGAACAGGTCAGCATCATGCTCGAAGAAAACATGCAGAGAAATGATCTGACCATCTATGAGCAGGCGCAGGGCTTTCAAATGATGCTGAACCTTGGGGACACAGAAGAACAAATCGCTGAAAAGACCGGCTTCAGTAGAACAACTATCAGACGACGATTAAGCATTGCGAAATTGGATGCAGAGGAGTTGAAAAAGAAAGAACAGGACAGCAGCTTTCAATTAACTTTGAAAGACCTTTACGAACTGGAGAAGGTAGAAGATATCGAGATCAGAAATAAAATCCTGAAAGAAGCCAGGGATTCAAGAGACATTGCATGGAAAGCACAAAGTGCAGTGAAAGAAGCAGAAAGAGAGAAAAAAGCAAAAGAAATCATTGAACTGCTAAAAGCAGCAGGAATTAAGTCGGCACCAAAAGGTGCAGAAAATGAAATGTATTCTGGCAAATGGGAAACAGTAAAAGAATTTGAGCTTGAAAAAGAAGTTCCGAAACGAATCAATTTAAAAAAAGAAACGGATCCTCTCTATTACATGAAATACTGGAGAGCAGTAAGAGTTATAAAAAAATTCAAAAAAGAAAAGAAAAAAGCGACTCCGGAAGAACTTGTACGTAAGCAAAGAGATAAAAATAAAAAGGAAATCAATTCATTAATAGAACGGATGGATGCCAGAAGAAGAGAGTTTATCCTGAATATTATCTCCGGAAAAATAGCACCTATAAGGGAAACGGAGAAAATAAAGGATGAAATATGGGATGTTCTGGTAGCAGCCAAAACATTTGTTGAAATGGGAAACATAACAGATTTCTTCAGAGGGAAACCGGAATATCAAAGCACCCAGGAAGAAAAGGACGAAGCAAAACGTCAAGCAGAGTCTCTAAGAACTATCCATCAAATGCTAACTATAATGCATTATGGAATGGAACATATAGGTGAAATTGTTGCGTACGACGGAACCTATAAGACAAAAATAGGACAGACACTACTGAAAGGTTACAAGATACTAGAACGATACGGATGGTCTTTCGACACAGAAGAAGAGGAGAAAATACTAAATGGAACGCATGAATTATATGTACAAGAAAAAACGAGCTAGACTAGGTACTTTACTGGGTTTGCTGGCAATTACAATAGTGGTTTTTACAAATTTATATAAACCAAATGTATTAAATGCCGAAAATACCCCTCAACACCGGTCAAAATGGGATTTGCCAAACAAATTAGTTGTGGAAATAGCATCGAATGGAGTTCAAAATGCTACCTACCCCATACTCACAGTAAATGAAATAAGTATGGATTGGGATTCAGAGGAAAGTTACCTCCTGGCCAAGATTGCAATGGCAGAGGCGGAAGGAGAAAGTATCGAAGGAAAAGCCATGGTAATTATGGTAGTACTAAATCGTGTGTAGAACCAAGATTTTCCGGATACCATCCAGGAAGTAATTTTCCAGAATAACAATGGTACCTATCAGTTCAGTCCATTAGAACCGGGAGGCAGATGGTGGACCACAGAACCGGATGAGGAATGTTATGCAGCAGTTAATATGATAATGGTGAATAAGTGGGATGAATCCCAGGGGGCACTCTATTTCGAATCTGTCAGCAATGGAGAAAATACCTGGCATTCGCGTAACTTGGAGTATGTCAAAACCGTAGGAAATCATAATTTCTACAAGTAGGAGGAATAAAACGTGAATATGAGAACTGCATTAAAGAGTGAAGATACCGAACAGATTAATGTAATCCAGTGGGCGCAATGGAATACTCAAAAGTATCCTGAATTAAAATGGCTTTATCACTGTCCAAACGGTGGCAGTAGGAACAGATTGGAAGCAGTGAAATTAAAACAGATGGGAGTAAAAGCAGGTGTATCGGATCTACACCTGCCATACCCTAAAGGTATCTATCATGGTCTATATATCGAAATGAAGTATGGAAACAATAAGCAGCAGGACACCCAGAAAGAGTTTCTTTCGGACATGGCAGCAGCAGGTCATTATGTAGTGACCTGCTATTCCGCTGAAGAAGCCATTAAGATACTGCAGGAGTACTGTGAATTACGAGATAGTGCTGATAAAACATATATGCAGAGCAGCAGAATATCAGGAAGACAATATAAAACGCAAATGTCCATAGCGAACAACAGTATTTTAAAGGACGGGAAAATAACAAAGCCAAAGCTGGCGAGCGAGAAAACTTCCGTACCGGTAGAATAGGGGGGATTGGTACCAGTGAAGCTATTTAAGAATTTTAAAACGAAAAAACAATTACGAAGGGAATTAGAAGAGATAAAACGCATACATATGCCATCAGTACCACAGATACGCTTTAATAATTCTCAGGTTGATAAGTTCACAACCTCAATAACATTAGAGAATGATATGCCTTTGCATATAGCACATACAGTTCTTGCACAGCAACTTACAGAGGTAATCAAGGACAATATGGAGATTAAACTGACAGAGGAATACGGTACCAGCGGAATCATTCGAGGATTAAAAGGGAGTATTTACCTGGTGAGAAAGGATGAAAATAATGGACAGATTGACAGAAAAATTTGTTTGTAATTTACCAGATGAAGTTTTAGAAAAACTAGGAATTGCAGATATACCAAAAGAAGATTATGAAATAAAAGGAACAAACGGAGAACTTTGTAGAGAAACTTGCGAAAAATACGAATGTGATAGTTGTCCTATACAAAAGGCAATAGAAAAACTTGCCGAATACGAAGATGCCGAAGAACAAGGCTTGTTTTTGAGGTTGCCTTGCAAGGTGGGAGATACAATTTACAGAATAAATATCGGTGCTAAAGAACCTATTATTAAAATGCGTGTCTTACAAGTACAATGGAAACAGTTGCATAAAGATAGAGTAATTATAAGGATTGATGCAATCAATGATGATGATATGGGAGAAAGCTGCTATTTATTAGAGGATATTGGCAAAACCGTATTCCTAACCAAAGAAGAAGCAGAGCAGGCATTGGAGCAGATGGGAGAGTGAGAGGATGACAAGAGAAGAAAGAGATATGTTGTTAAAAGGAATGTCAGAAGTGACAGTAGAACCAACAGAGCCTATGACATTAGAGGAAATAAAGATGTTTGTAAAAGGTTATGAGTTAGCATATATGAATATTTGTGACAAGATTGATAACATTTACAGAAGTATGAAAACAGATTAGCAAAGGAGAATGAGCATGACGGAGAATAATGATAATTTTTTAGAAAAATGCAATACCTGTCAACATTGCTATACGAAAATAGATGATGATTATGTGTATTGTAGAAAAAGAAATGGCAAGTGTGAATACAAGCCATATAAGAGTAAAAAGGCAAAGGAGAATGAGCATGACGGAGAATGAAGCAATTAAAAAGCATATTGAAGAATGTGAACAAAGAATCGGCAATATTTTAGGCTTTATGGTAAGCAATTCAGATGCTGATACTTCTATTTGTGAAGAAAATATCACCGTATTAAAAACAGCAATCCAAGCCCTTGAAGAAATCCAACAGTACAGAGAGTTGGGAGCGGTTGAAGAATTTAAAGCTTTAAAAGAAAAGAATGAGCCGAAGAAAGCTATTTTTGATAACAAGGATGAATTATGTATTTGTCCCTGCTGTGGGAAAACAGTAGGTGAACATCAAAATTATTGTTGGAGTTGCGGACAAGCTTTTGATACTTGATTGGGAATGAAAGGAAGTAAGGGAATGGCAGAACCATTAAAAGACATTATAAAAGCAATTGAAAAATTGGAAGAAAATTTATACCAGACAACACAAATCGTTTTTATAAATTCGGAAGATTTTCTTATCGGGGAAAGTGTAGATTTAAACGATTTTCCTAACAATATCTTTTTTATTTGCGACCCAAATGTACAAAAAGGAACAGTTATTGTGTTAAAAGATGGTCCGCTAAAAAAGGAAATGTATAATTTTTGTCGTGAACATCCAGACAGAATAATAAGAGGGAAAAAGGAGGTATGGAGGGATGTTGATACCAGCAGCAGTTAAAAAAGTAGAAATTCAAGAACGTATGAAAGAATACTTTTATTCAACAGATATGTTGTATGAAAATGGTTGTATGGATAATTGGATACCAGAAATATCAGATTGTCCGGATGCCTCCACATTTCAATATGCAATAGTAAACAGCAATAAAGATTTGCTGGGATATTTTACATATAAGATAGATTGGTATTCTTCTCGCGCTCACTGTTTCGGAATAATATCTTTTGATAGGGGAAATCCGATTATCGGGAAAGATTTATTTGAAGAAATGGATAAACTGATAAATCAATATAAGCTACATAGGATTGAATGGAGCATGGTTGGTGGAAATCCAATCGAAAAACATTATGATAAGTTTTGTAAAAAATACGATGGAAACAAGCATATATTGAAAGACGCATTTAAGGACAGATTAGGGAATTATCATGACGATATTATTTACGAGATTATTAATGATTCAAAAAAGAGTGAAGAAATAGGTATGGCAAGCCTTGAAAAGAAAAATATAGTTAGGAACACTATATGTAATATATGTGGTAGTTGTTTAAATTGTGAAAGATGCAGATTTTTCAATAAAATGCGTGAGGATTGTGGGATACGAGATAAAAACGGAAACATTCCATGTGATATGAAATGGAATATGGACAGTGCCATATTATAGGAGTGAAAGCTATGAAAAAAGAAGGCGATTTGATTTGAAAGAAATAGAATGCGCGATATGTGGTTCATTATTCAACAGTTGTCGAAATGCAATTGTGTGTAGTGAAAAATGCAGGAAAATCAGACGAAAGCAAATGATGAAAATATGTCGCGATAAGAAGAAAGAAGAAAAAAGTAAAAATGAATCCAAAAAAATGGAACTTAGTCAAGCAATCCAAGAAGCACATGAATGTGGCATGAGCTATGGGAAATACATGGCTATGAGAAATGGATATTTGCTTTAAATGAGGAGGTATAACATGAACGTAGCAGCTACGGAAAAAGAAGATGCAAAATCATCAGAAACTATCATACTTACAGAGGAAAAACTACAATCAATGTTAGAGGCAGCAGCAGAGCAGGCACTCAAAAGATTGCGCAAGGAAGAAGCGAAGGTAAAACAGAAGGGAAAATATCATGATACTTTTAGTCTGATGAAATGTTACCGCGATGCTACGTTTCATATTGAAAATGCAATCAGTGAGGGGATGGAGCTTGGAATTTATTCAGATGAAATGACAGAAGAGCAGCAGGAGTCATATCTAAGAAGTGTTCGAAAGACCAGGTTTAGAACCATGTTAATGACTGCAAATATCGATAAGGTTATTAACGAAATGGCTAGGAGGAGAAAGGAGGCTGGAAGAGAAATAGAGTACACGGTATTTGAATTGTACTTTATGGAAGGCTTAAGTTACGAACAGATTATCGAGCAGATAGAAAAAGATACCGGAGAACGCTTGGGAAAGAACACACCAAGGCGGTGGATAACTGGCATCATTAATGAAATGTCTGTTCTACTATGGGGCTTAGAAGATGAAATTACAACATAAAAAAGAAAGTGAGGAAATACATATGAAGGATAATACAGGAGCTTGTATATTTTGCGGACAGATGTACATATTGGACGATGAACAGATGGAAGAAGTAGCAGGGGGGGAGGGTCTTAGAGAGGAAGAATTACTAGACCACCAGGCAACAATGCAATGTAAATGTGGTGATGCAAGAAGCTATCAATATAAAATTAAAACTAAAGAACGTACAAAAAGCAATATAGAAGAGCTGTTTGGTATCTACCATCCGGAAGCTACAAAGCTGTTAAAGGCAGCAGTAGACGTGCTAGTAGACGATAAAATAACAGGACTTACTCTGAATCTAGGAATGAGAACTAGGGTTAGTATGGATAAAGATAAAAAAGGGGTAATCAAAGTAAAGAGGACAATAACCCAGGAAGATACTTTGGAAAGCTAAGGGAAAACCATGGTAAAAAGTTGGGGTTTTCATGGTAAATTTAAAATGTTAATATGATAACATGAAAATAGTAGCAGGCAGCAGTCGTAAAAAGATGCAACAGTCAGCTACTATTTTTTTATTTTCTTTTTACTCCTTACCCCTGATGTATCCCTGTGCATCAGGGGACAGAAGGAAAGGGGGCAGGCTATGTTATTAAAATCATGTAGAAGATGCGGAAATCTTATCGCATACGGTTCAGCATATTGCTCAACGTGCAAACCTATTGTGGAAGCAGAGAAAGAACAGAGACTGGTAGAACAAAAGAGAAAGGGTAATAAAAAGTATAACAAGACTAGAGACCCGAAATATATAAGATTCTATAATTCGAGTGAATGGAGAATACTCTCTGCCAGACGATTACAAGATGATGGATATAAATGTGTGAAATGCAAAGCTATAGCAAGCGAAGTAGATCATATTAAACCGATACAGACACCAGAGGGCTGGGAGTTGCGGCTTGATTACAACAACCTACAATCACTATGCATCGACTGCCACAATGCTAAACATAAAAGATTTCAAAAGAAAAATAAACAAAACGATACATAATATTCGCCCCTGGGAGGGTGGCGCACAACTTTACCCTTAGTTACCTACCTAAACTTGAAAAAAATTAAATTACGGGGCATTAGACGACGTTAGGGTAGGGGTGGTTGAAATTCTACACACCTTTTTGGGGATAACGGTACAAGGGGGGTTCTTTGTAGAAAAAATTCCCCACGGCGATTTTAAAGGAGGGATGGCTAAAAAGATGTTGACTTTTAAGATTATCAATCAAAAGATAAGTGTCACTGGCGACGCTCCAGTGTCGGATTCGGTGAAATATTTAAAAGCACAATTCTACTTTTCAGGTGACTGGAGTGACGTGAATAAATATGCTCTTTTTTACGTAAATGGTGCAAAAAATCCGGTACAAATAGATATCAATTCCGGAGTGTGCCTGGTACCGGCAGAGTGTATTCGTCCGCCATATATGGATGTTAGTGTCTACGGAGCAAATGCCGACAACAAAGTTATAACAACAGAAAAGGTTCGCATCAAGATTAATAAATCAGGATTAGCAGAAGGAAACCCTCCATTAGAACCACCAAAAAATATATATGAAAAAGTGGTGGAAGCAGTACAGAACATTGAACAGGCAGAGAGTGTTGTCGTGGGTGCAAGAAACGAAGCTTTGGAGCAAATTGAAAACAATCGGAGTGCGGCAGTAGAAGAGATTACAGGATTAAAAGACAATGCAGTGCAATCGATTGAATCAGCTGAAAGCATAGCTTTAGACAATATTGCAACGTCCGCACTGCAAGACAGCGTACTCACATTCAATGAAGATGGAACTATTACGAAAACCACATCAAGCAACACAGTTAATATAACGTTCAATGAGGATGGCTCCATTACCAGCAGATATGATTTTGGGAATGGAATAACTAAAATAAAAACAACAGTGTTCGATGGAGATACAATACGAACAACGGTATCTGACGGAGATACAGAAACGACAGAGGGCGGTGAATAAAAGTGGAGGAAATACTAGCGGTTACAAAGCATTCAATTAATAGCGACCTAAACACACCATTGAATGAGAAGATAGAAGAATTACTTAGTCAATTCGAAGGATTAAGTCAGGAAGAAAAAACATTAATCAATAGCGTCATCTCTAAATTAGATAATTCGACCTATGGATTGTCTGCATTGAAGACAATATTAAACACGATAAAAACAAATACGTCATATGTCGGGGCTATCTTTTCGCCTGGAACAACGAAAACCATAGCTACATTAATTAGTTCTGACACGATATTTTACAGCGATAGCAGTTATACAACACTTGGAAACTTTGTCGCCCCATTGAACGGAACGGTAACAGTCAGCATAACGGTTCGTAACGAAAATAGTTACCAAACAAGTTTCAGCTTAAAACATACACATTATATCGAGGGCGTTATTTATACGCCGACTGGCGAAAAAGCTAGCTCAGTTACATATGAGAAAGTAGTGTACAGTGGAGCGGACATAGGTTACTATTCAACAATCACAAAGACATTCAACATATCTGTAGAGCAGGGAAAACCTTATTACATAAAAATAATAAGTGACGATGGAGATACTTTACACGTAGACAATTTAACAGTTACCGCAAATATATCAAAAATAAGCGGATAAAAGGGGGATTGACAATGTACATAACCGTAGAAAGCAATTGCAAGATAAGTTCAACCACCATTGATAGTATCACCAAAGACACTGTAGGATTTGCTAACAACCCTCATTTCATATGGACAGACAAGGAACTTGACCCAGAACAAATGACAGACGGACGAGAAGCATTCTACAACATTAAAACCGACGAAATTTATTATCAGGTATATACAGAACCGGAAGTAGCTTTGTCAGAAACTGACGAGGCAATCCTAAACACCAACCTAAACGTTGAGTACCTGATAGCACTTCAGGAATTAGGCCTTTAATTAATTACAAAATCGATATCCACTCTCACTGAGAGTTGATAATATATTAAGCCATAAAAGAAAGGATGATGAAAAATGGCATACACGAGTATGAAAAAATTAATTGCAAATCAAAACATTAAGTACGGTAATGGAGCTGTGGACGCAGATTCATACGCTATGTGGAAGAATTCCACCATGAACAAGCTGGATATCTTCTTGACTTGCGACAGAATCACACAGACCCAATACGAAGAACTGACCGGAATGTTATTAGCGGTATAGTTCTGCCGGATGCCCTGAGATACAAACTCTCAGGGCATTACTATTTTGAAAGTGGAGGAAATGAGGTATGTTGAACGTATATATCAGCAATTCAATTCACTACACCGCAGAAAACTTGTACCAGTGGGATGTAAACCAAACGCTTGCAATCCATGGACTGACAAAGGCTCCGTCAATTCATTTCAACAACAAAAAAAGCGAGAAAGCCCATGTTGTAATTGCGGAATTTGATATTGAAACCAATATTGTCACTGCCAAAATTCCAAATGTTTTACTTGAGGAACCACATAATATCACAGCTTACGTATATCAATATGATGGTGACGCAGGAAGTACCACACATATTATTAATATTCCAATCGTGCCCCGGGCACAACCGGATGAATTTGCTTACACTGGAGAAGAGATCGCAGTAACTCTTTCGGAGATTAATGCAAAAATGACACAGTGGGCGCAGGAACAGCTGGCAAAGTATGAGGAATTGTTGGTAAAGCATGAGGGATTGGAAGCCAGGGTTCAGGAACTGGAGGGCAGTCAGTAGGGAAGGAGGAGGGTAATATATGGCAGGTTCAAGGCAACCGGTTGAATTATTAGTAGCAACCGGCAAAAAGCATTTAACCAAAGCAGAGATTCAGGAGCGGCTGGAAAGCGAAGTAAAGCCTGTCACTGACAATATTACCGCTCCAGACTATCTTACGAAGAAACAAAAAGAAGAATTCAATATAATCTCTGAACAATTAATAAAGCTAAAAGTTATGGGTGAAACAGATGTTGACGCTCTGGCCAGATATATTATTTCAAAAGAATTATATATCAAAGTATCAAAGCAGTTGAATAAACCTCAAGTTCTCAACGACCCCATAATATTGGAACAGTACCTAAAGAACCAGGACCGGCTTTTCAAACAATGCCGGTCCTGTGCTATTGATTTAGGCCTAACCATTTCGAGTCGATGCAAATTAGTTGTCCCGGCAGCTAATAAAGAGGAAAAGAAAAAGAATAAATTCGAAAGATTCCAGAAAGGCGCGGCTAATGGCTAGTCCGATTTGGGACAGGGTCACTGAATACGCAAGCAAGGTCGTAGCCGGGAAAGTAGTCGCAGGTGAATTACACAGGCTTGCATGCCAAAGACATCTGAAAGACCTTGAGCGGCAAAGGACAGATGAGTTCCCTTATTATTACTCACCGGAAAAGGCAGCAGAAATTATTGATTATGCTGAAACACTTACCATAGCAGAAGGAGAATCTCCAAAGCCGGTAAAACTGTTAGATAGTCAAGCGTTCGACCTTGGCTGTACGTTTGGATGGTTCAAGGCATCAAACAACAAAAGACGTTTCCGTAGGCGGTATAAATGTATGGGTAGGCAGAACGGAAAGACTTTTGAAAACGGTATCATGGGAACGTACATTGGTGGATTCGGTGGTTACTATTACGGAAAGCTATTCACAGTTGCCACCAAGAAAAGACAAGCCCGTCTTGCATGGGAAGAAATGAGTAAGTTCATCAATATCGACCCAGACTTGGCAGAATATTTCAGTATCAAAGATTACAAGAATGTAATTGAGTCACTGGACACATTCTGCACCATTGAAGCGTTGTCGAAAGAAGCAGGTCTGGATGATGGCTTCCGTTCTATCTATTCGTCGATTGACGAACTGCATCAGCACAGGGACAACAAAATATACAAAGCTCTTTACAATGGTACAAGGTCATTGCCTGAAACACTGGTATCAATGATTACCACAAGGGGCGATAAGCTTAATTCGTTCTGCAAGGAAATGGATGATTATTGCGTCAATGTTCTTCGAGAAATTACGACTGCAGAAGATATGTTTGTAGACATATACTGCCTTGACCCGGATGATGACATCTGGAATCCGGACAACTGGATAAAAGCAAATCCATTCATTTGCACAGATCCGGAGCAGTTCGAAGTATTGAAGCAGGATGCACAAACTGCAAGAGACATGGGAGGTTCGGAATTAAGAGACTTCCTGACAAAATGTTTGAACATGTGGGTTCAAAATACGGATGATCAGTTTGTAAATACGGAGAAATGGAAAGCATGTGCATCTGACAGAACATTAAAAGATTTTGTCGGACGTAAATGCTGGGTAGGTTTAGACTTATCTTCCGGTGGTGACTTAACAACAGTTGCACTGGAATTTCCGGAAGAGAATGATAGATATTATCTTTATTCCCATTCATTCATGCCACGAGGAAGGCTTGAGGAACATATTGAAACAGACCTCGCACCTTATGACCTGTGGGAATCCATGGGACTGATAACCGTAACCGGTGGTGCTGATGATTTCAAGAATGATTATAAATTTATCATCAGGCATTTAAAGGACCTGAAAGAGGAATATAATCTTGAATTTTTGGGAATCGGTATTGACCCTCATAATGCAGACGGTGTTCTTTCCGACCTTGAAGAGTTTGGATGTCCGGTTGTAATCGTAACCCAGTCTGCGAAGAATCTTAATGATGCAACGGAAGATATACAGCTTTCCTGCAAGTCCGGAAAACTGGAATACGACCGTCACAATGAATTATTAACATGGAGTTTTGTAAACGCTTCCATCACTAGAAATTCATTTGACGAAATTAAGGTGGATAAAAAGCCGAGACAGAAGTTCAAACGTATCGACCCCGTGGATGCCTGTGTGGATGCACACGATGTAATGTTGAAACATAAGACGAAGGAAATTATAGACGTAGAATCCGAGATGGATAAGTACCTAAAACAAATGGGCTGGAAAAAGGAGTGATACGATGAATGAAGCGATGGAAACTTTTGTTTTCGGCACAGACGAATTTCCGGAATGGTTTCAAAGTGCCATAGATTCCGGAGAAGTGAAATGCGAAACCAGAGCAGGAAATATAACCGGTTGCATTATAAACAATACAGAGTTTTATTCTGTAGGCGATATAATCCCACGATATGCGGTTGATAGGAGGTGATCCGGATATCTCCCAGACGTTGGGTAAAACGTTAATCTAATGTGAAGGGGTGAAAAAGTGAAGTTTAGAGAAAGACTGAAATGTGCCTACAACGTATTAAGAAACAAGTCAACCCGTGAAACGTTTGAATTGAATGAGCTGATAAAATTTTTAGGTTTAAGTGGAACGGATAAAGATGCATTATCCGAAGCCACATACTTTGCATGCATGAAAGTGTTAAGCGAATCTATCGGTAAACTACCACTCAAGTTACTGCAGCATAATGATAAAAACGGAGTATCGGCCGTGAGAAAACATCCATTATACAGAGTATTGCATGACAGACCAAACCCGTATATGACAAGTGCGACTTTTTGGTCAACAGTAGAATTCAATCGAAATCACTACGGAAATGCATATGTCTTGATTGATGGAGCTGGCATGAATACAAAACTTTGGATACTGCCAAGCAACCAGGTGGAAGTATGGTACGATGATGCCAAGATTCTTAGTGAGATACCGGACATCTATTACATGTATTCTGCAGGTGGAAAGATGTATAAGTTTGGTTCTCAGGAGATACTGCATTTTAAAAGCTTTAATACACTGGATGGCATTGTTGGAATATCAGTGCAGGAGCAGCTGAAAACCACTATCAAGGGAAATCATAAAGCGCAAAGAATGATCAACAAAATGTACGATGCAGGATTCACAGCTAAGGCGGTATTACAGTACACAGGTTCCCTGAACGATGAAAACGTAAAGACATTTACTGCAGGGATTGAGTCATATGCAAAAGGTGAATTAAAGGATAGGGGAATAGAAAATATTATTCCTATCCCACTGGGTGCATCACTACAACCTCTTAATGTGAAGCTGGCGGATAACCAATTTATTGAAGTGAAGCAATACACAAGCCTGCAGATTGCATCTGCATTTGGTATTAAGCCTTATCAGATTGGAGATTATACGAAGTCAAGCTATGCAAGTGCGGAAGCGCAGCAGCTTTCATTCTACGTTGACACTCTGCTCTATATCATAAAACAATATGAAGAGGAAATAACATATAAGCTTCTGTCTCCGGAAGAGACAATGAATGGATTGCATTTTAAATTCAATGTAGCGGTTATCCTGAGGGCAGACTTAAAGACCCAGATTGAAAGCTTATCTACCGCGGTAAATAGTTTTATTTATACACCAAACGAGGCAAGAGCCTTACTTGATTTGGAAAGTAAAGAGGGTGGTGACGAGCTTCTTGGTAACGGTGCAAGTATTCCGGTTCGATATGCCGGCAGTCAGTATGTCGATATTGGAAATTCGGAAGAAATGAAGAAAATTCAGGAAGATGTAAGGAAGTATTGCGAAGAGATTATTAAGATGCTTGATGCAGTAAAGGAATCCACGCAGCAGTCTTCTTCCGGATAATTATCTTCAAAGGAAAAGTGAGTAATCCCACATGGGACTCAGATAAAAGAAATCAAGAGAGGAGGAAATGACAGTGGATAATGAAGTAAATAAAGATATTGAGGAAGGTATCCTGCTAAAGGCAGCAGAGGTGCAGAACCAGGAAGTAACTGACGAAGACCTGAAAAAGATTAATAAGTTTGCACTCGCGCCACTCTCCAAGGAAGAAGTATTCGCTTTCAAAATCATCATGGGTGATAACGAAACAGACGATCGCAACAATGAACCTTTTAATCTGAATGCATTAAAAGACCTTAAGAAGTTGTACATAGGAAAGACTGTTATAAAAGACCACAGACGACTTGCGGACAATCAGGTGGCAAGAATCTATGATACAGAACTGATTACAGAACCGAAGAACACGAAAGCTGGAGAACCCTTTGCGAAGTTGCTGGCAAAATGTTATATGGTTAAAACAAAAAGCAATGAGGACCTTATCAAGGAAATTAAAGCCGGTATCAAAAAAGAAGCTTCAACAGGATGCATACCTAAAAAATTAATCTGTAATATTTGCGGTGTTGACAATATGAAGACTTATTGCCCGCACTGGCCAGGAAGAGAATACGACAAAGATACCGGAAAAGTAATTTGTCAAATGACGATCGATGGAGCGAAGGAAGCTTACGAACTGTCACTTGTAGCGGTACCCGCACAGCCAAGAGCCGGAACTACGAAAAATTATGGAGTAAAGCCACCCGAGGAAGGTGAAGAAAATCCGGATCCAACTGCAAAAGAAACGCAAGAACCAAATGAAAATCAAGTAAATAATGAACCAGCTAACAAAGACTTGGAGTTAAACCTACGGGTGAAAGCTCTTGAGTCTTTTATTTTTATACAAAATTCAATAGGAGGAATGACAGATGAATAAGAAAATGAGAGAGCTTATGGCAAAAATCCAGCAAAAAACAGAGGAAGCAAAAGCACTTATGCAGGAAGGGGAAAATAAAGATATTGACAAAGCTAATGAATTGTTAGATGAAGTTGATGCCCTAAAAAAGAATTATGATACTGAAAAGCGTTTGTATGAAGCCGAGAAAGAAGCGAACACACCTACAGAGGGTGAATTATTAGAAGCAGAGAAGAATAAAGAAGCACTTGAGGATATCTCTAAATTCGCTAAAGCAGTCAGAGGATTTATCAGAAAAAGACTGGTAGAGGGTGTGGATGAAGATGGTGGTTACACAGTACCTGAGGATGTATCTACTAAGATTGAGTATTACAAAGATGTAGACTACTCACTTGAACAGGATATCGATGTAGTACCGGTTACAACCAATAAGGGTTCACGCACCTTTCAAAAGAAAACGGATGTTTCTACATTTGTAGACATTGATGAAAATGGAGAAATTACAGAAGAGATTGAAGCTCCTAAGTTCGAACGTTTGCCTTACAACATTCAGGACAGAGCCGGATTTATGCCGGTATCTAATGATTTAGCAGAAGATTCAGACAACAATATCATGAATGTGGTAGCGGAATGGTTAGGAAAAGCAGACGTAGCAACTACCAACAAAAAGGTAATCGAAAAGGTGAATGAAAAAGAAAAAGTAGACTTGCAGAACATTGATGGAATTAAGAAGGCTGTTAATGTAACTTTGGGACAGGCATATAAGAATGATGCAAAGATCTACACTAACGATGATGGTCTTAATTACTTAGATACTCTTAAGGATAAGAACGGAAGAGATTTGCTTAATCCAAATCCGACAGACCCAGCTAAATTGCAATTACGTTGCGGAACCACCGTACTTGATATTAAGGTATTGCCAAATAAAATACTTGCGTCTGATGAAACAAAGGCACCATTCATCATTGGAAATTTATTCGATTATGTAAGAAAATATGTCCGTAAAAAAATCAGCATTGCAGCTTCTACAGTTGCAGTTATTGGAAACTTTAATGCATTTGCTAACAATATGACTCTTTTAAGAGCGATTGTGAGAGATGATTACAAAGTGAAAGATGCTGACTCTATCGTAAACGGATACATTGATACAGCATCAGCTAGTGCAACGACGGGGGAATAGAATCCCAGGTATCTACGTATAGTCTGAGACCAACAAGCCCGGACTATACAGAGGACGAGCTTAATGCCATGACCAAAGCTGAGCTTTTAGTCATGGTGGAAGAGCTTGGTATCGAGGGAGTGACGTCCAAGAATACAAAAGCTGAAATCATCGCAGCTATTTTAAATACGTAGGAGGTGCAATGAATGCCGAGTGTACAAGATGTATTGGATTATTTAGGTATCGACTATCCGGATAATATGGTCACGAAAAATATCGAAAGAGCCATAAAGACCGCCGATGCATATCTTAAAGGAGCGGTCGGGGAAAGCTATCCTGCCGAAGACCCACGCGCAAAAGAACTGGCACTTATCTTCATTGCTGACCTATATGAAAATCGTTGCATGATAGAAAAGGTGTCAGGAAATGTTCGAAAACTGGTAAACGATTCCATGTTGCAACTCCAGCTGGAAGCAAGGAGGAAATAGCATGATATTCGATAAGCTTATCATTATTCAAAAAATGAATGAATCCACGGAGCAGTGGGCAGATGTGTTTACACCACATGCAAAAGTAAACAAGACAAAAGGCTCCGAGTATTTAAGTGCCGGAGCCAACCAGTCAAAATCCACCAGGATATTTGAACTTCGGTATTTTAAAGCACTGGAAGATATCGACCAGAATAGGGGACTGTATCGCGTGATATATCGTGGAAATGTGTATAACATTGTGGATTATGACGATTTTCAGGAGCGACACGAAACAGTCAAGCTACAAGGGGTGAATTGCTAATGGGTAATATTTCAATAGACCAGTTGGGCGAGGCGCTAAAAAAAGAATTAACCGTATACTCCAGCGATATTGTGGAAGGAGTGAAAAGAGAAACGAAAAAAAGCATGGCGAAGCTTGTGAAAAAGACAAAAGACACTGCACCTGTTGGGCATAGAGACAACCATTACCGCGATAGCATCAGCTCGAGAAAAACAAACGAAACGGAACGGTCGGTAGAATATCAGTGGTATGTAAAATCACCGGAATATCGCCTTTCGCATTTGCTGGAAAACGGCCACGCAAAAAGGGACGGAGGTCGCACAAAAGGCACCGGCTTTATAAGCAAGGCGGAAGAAAACATATTGGAAGAATACGAAAAAGCAGTGGAGGAGGTTTGCAAAAATGGTGGATGAAATTCTTCAGGGTGCAAGCTTTGTTTTAAATGAAACATATCGGGAAACACGGTTTTTAAAACCTCCCAAAGACACCTACGCAGTGTTCCATGATTACATGGGCAGTCGGGGTGCAGATAATTTAAATCTTATTGAAGAACATGAAATCACAGTTGAACTGTATGAATATTCTACGGATCCGGATGCTGAAAAAAGAATCGAAGAACAGCTGGATGAAAGAGGTGTCGAATATGAAAAGCAGCCGAGAGTCTGGATTGAACAGGAACAATTATACCAAGTGATCTATGAATTTAATTACACAAAAAAGAAGGGAGAATAATAAATATGTCAAAAAACAAAACAGAAAAGATATTGTTAGGTTCCGGAAAATTATACTTAATGGAATTTGATGGCGAGGTTCCTGAACTGGAAAACATTACTTTACCGGAAAATTTACTAGGCTATATACAAGGCGGTGCTACTATTGAGTACAAGCCTACCTTTTATGATGTAAAGGACGATTTAGGATATATTGTTGAAACATATCTGACAGATGAAGAAGCATCACTTAAAACAGGCATCTTGACATTCAATGGTACCACATTGGAAAAGCTATGCGATACGGCAAGAGTTACTGAAGATGTAGAAAAGAAATTACGAATCGTAAAATTCGGCGGTGTCGGCAATGCGAAACATGCGAAGTACCTTATTTGCTTTCACCACGAAGACAAAAAAAGGGGAGACGTTTGGGTTATTGTTGTTGGCTCAAATAAATCTGGATTCTCTTTGGCATTTACAAAAGACAAAGAGACTGTAATCGATGCGGAGTTCAAAGCCTTGACACAGGATGACGAAGGTACCTTAATTCAGTACATAGAAAAAGATGAATCCATTGGTCAATCGACCGAAGGTGATGAAGCGGACAGTACAGACACTGAAGAAAGTACCGAAACAGAAACTGAAGGAAACGAAACGGATAATACAGACGATGGAGAAAATACCGAATCGGAAACTCAAACGGAAACCGAAGGTGATGAAACAGGCAATACGGACACTGGTGAAAACACTGAGCCGGAAGATCCGGAGGAAACAGTAGGCTAGCAAATAAATAAAAGTAGTTATGGAGAAGGATTTTAATATCTTTCTCCATTTTTTATGGAGGTTTGAAAGATGAGCAGAACATTTAATTTCAACAATATTGAAAAGCAATACCTCACTGTCACTTTGGCAGACGAAAACAAAACAACCCTTATGATTAAGACACCGACGAAAGCATTATTCAAGAGGCTGCAATACATGAAGGATAATATCCGGAATATTCAAAGGCAGGGAGAAGCAGATGTCATTGATGAAATGTATGAAATCTGCGTTGAGATTATGAGTTGCAACAAGGGAGGAATCCAGATTACCAAAGAACAGCTGGAAAACATCCCGGATTTTGACTACCAGGACATCGTTGCATTCCTTGGTGCCTACATGTCTTTCATCGGTGAAATTAGTAAGTTAAAAAACTAACACTGCCCTACTATCCACTTGAAGATAGCGAGGGGCACGCATACAAAATAGAAACCTACTGGGAACACATGGTGTCTCAATATACTGGACTCAACATGCTTGAGGTTGAAGAACTTGATTACTTTGATTACCTGCAGTATCGAAGAGATGCTTTTATTTATAGCTTAAGCAAAACGGAACAAGGTCAGGAATACCTGGACAATGCGTACAGGTTGGAACAGACGGAACCGGATAGAAAGTCATTAAAAGAACGGTTTGGAAAGGGGTGAAAAATATAAATGGCAAGTAAGAGGATAAAAGGCATCACCATCGAACTTGGCGGAGATGCAAGTAAACTGATTGACGCTCTTAAGGACAGTGAAAAGAAAGTAACATCCCTGCAGTTCGAATTGAAGAGCGTTGAAAGACTTTTGAAATTCGATCCAACCAACACCGAACTATTAGCACAAAAGCAAGCAATCCTAACTTCTGAGATAGAAGAGACCACTAAAAAAATGGAAATCTTGAAAGAAGCAGAGAAACAGGTGGTCGCTCAATTTGAAAAAGGCGAAATAGGAGAAGAACAGCTTAGATCTTTTCAAAGGGAAATAATAAAAACACAGAACAGCTTGGATGATATGAAAGGCAACCTAAGCAGTACAGAAAAAGCAATTGAAGATCTTGCGAATGGTACCAGCGATGCAAGAAAACATACAAGCGACTACGAAGAGAGTGTAGAAGATGCCAAGAAGGAATTAGTAGATTTTAAAGACGTAGCTTCCAATACGTTTGATGTCATGAAAAACGGAGCGGTAGCATTTACTGCAGCAGCGGGAGCAGTAGGGGCATTTGGTGGCTATGCCACAAATGCAGCAGATGATTTCGAGCAGGCTTTTAATACGTTTCAGGCAAAAACCGGAGCGACTGCTAATGAAATGGAATCTCTTGAAACAGCGATGAAAAATATTTACAACAACAACTTCGGTGAATCTATCGAAGATGTTGCAGATGCAATGTCTATAACAAAAGTAAATACAAAGCTGACAGGAGAAGAACTGGAGAAAACGACAGAATACGCTCTATTAATGAGAGATACCTTTGAGTTTGAAGTAAATGAGTCCACCAGAACAGCCAAGATGCTGATGGACCAGTACGGACTTTCAGCCGAAGAGGCTTATAATTTCATCGCCCAGGGCGCACAAAACGGACTTGATAAGAATGGAGATTTGTTGGACACCATAAATGAATATGGTGTCCATTTTGCGCAGTTGGGACTTTCAGCCGAAGATATGTTCAACATGCTAGTAAATGGTGCTGAGAACGGAACTTTTTCGGTGGATAAGCTGGGCGATGCAGTAAAAGAGTTTGGTATCCGCGTTAAGGATGGAACTGCAGATGATGCATTTAAAGAATTGGGATTTGCAGTGGATGAAACGAAACAGAAATTTGCAGAGGGTGGCGAGAGTGCAAAATCTGCACTACAAGAGATAACGACAGCTCTTTTCGCCATGGAAGACCCTGTAGCTCAAAATCTGCTTGGAGTAGAGCTTTTCGGAACCACGTGGGAAGACTTGGGAGCCGAGGGTGTCAAATCTGTTATGAATATGCAAGGAGAACTTTCTACACTTTCTACGGCGCTAAACGATATTAATGAAATAAGATATGATGATTTGAATTCTGCATTACAAGGAACTGGAAGGATACTGCAAACCAGTTTCATAATGCCGATAGGCGAAGAAGCACTTCCTATATTTACAGAGTTTGCAAACACACTATCAGAAGGAGCGAAAGAAGCTAATGGCGATATCGGAGCTCTGGCAGATACATTTGGCGAAGCGCTGGAACAGTTAGTAAGTGGAATCGGTGAACTGATACCAAACATTACCACACTAGCATCTGAACTAATATTGGGACTGGCTGACGGACTAGTAAGCAGCGCACCGCAGATTGTAACTGCCGGCATTGGATTAGTCGAGAATTTAGTTTCAGGATTCAATCAGGCAATACCTCAGATAGCTGAAGGGGCAATCCAGATTATGGATTCATTATTAGGTGGAATCGTGAATCTGTTGCCTAATATAGTCGAAGGAGCAGTGCAAATTATTGTTTCGCTGGCGCAGGGAATTTCGAAGTCCCTTCCAGAACTAGTACCTCAAATCGTAAATCTCATGCTTTTTATTGTGCAGACATTGGCTGAAAATATACCTACAATTATAAGTGCAGCAAGTCAAATCATCACAGGACTTGCAAATGGATTGATACAGTCTTTGCCTTTGCTGGCTGAACAATTACCTCAAATCATAGTAAGTATTATCAATGGAATTTCGGAAACTTTACCTTTATTAGTAGAAAGTGCCGGAGAGATTATTGTTTCATTAGTGACTGGATTATTAGAAGCACTTCCGATTTTAGTTGAAAATTTACCTCAAATTGTCATAGCCATTGTTGAAGGACTGGCTCCGGCAAATACAGAAATAGCCACACTTATGTGGGACTTACTAAACAAAGTCAACGAGATATTATTACAACTCCCAGGTGTAATATGGAACTGCATCGTAGGCGCAGTTACAAAATTAGTGGAATGGGGTGCCCAGTTAAGAGAAAAAGCTGAAAATGCAATGAATGAATTGTGCCAAAAAGTAACTGATACATTAGAAACGTTACCAGAAGATATATGGAACTTTTTACTAGATATCATTGAAAAAATGATATCATGGGGCATTGAAATTCAGAATGAAGCAAATGCAGCAGTCGGTAGCTTGGTATCTTCTGTAGTTTCCTTCTTATCCGAATTACCGGAAAAGATATTCAATGCTATCATAGGAGCAGTTACTAAAGTGTATTCCTGGGGACAGGAAATGAAAACGAAAGCCAGCGATGGCATGCTTTCGACGGTATCAATAATATTTACCATAGCGCAGCAGATACCGGACAAAGTAAAGACTGCTATCGCACAGGCGATTATTAATGTGATGTCTTGGGGAAGTGATATGGTATCAAAAGCGAAAACTGCCATGGGGGACGTAGCAGATACAATTAAAGGTGGACTGGACTCCGTTCCCGATACAGTAATGGCTATAGGTACTAATATTGTTGAAGGACTATGGCAAGGTATTCAGAACTCAGTCGAATGGATAAAAGAAAAGGTTGGAGAGTTCGCATGTCAAATTCTTGACGGGATGAAGGAATCGTTAGGAATCCATTCTCCATCAAGGGTGTTCCGTGACGAAGTAGGTAAGTACATAGCCGAAGGTATTGGAATAGGTATTCTCGAAAATGAGAATAGCCCACTAAACGCCCTTGAAAAGCTTGGAGACGATATGATGAGCAGCGCTAAGGGAATCAACGGCATTACTCTTAATCGCCAGTTAGAACATACATTTTCCGGAGAAATTAATACGAGGGGCGACATTGGAGACCTGGTAAGTTTAGTATCTGAATATTTTCCTAAGTTGGTCGAAGCATCTCAAAAATCTATAGTATTGGATAGCGGGATTCTGGTAGGAGAGACCATCAATAAGATTGATGAAAAACTGGCCAGTAATTATATGTTGAAAGCGAGGGGAATCTGATGCATGTAAGAGGAATAAAATTCGGACCGTATCATTCTGCAGAGTGGGGACTTATTCTTACAGATAAAAGCATTTCAAAACCAACTCCAAAGACGCTTTATGTAAGCGTACCTGGGCGAGACGGAAGCATTGATCTATCAGAGGAACTGGCCGGAGAAATCAAATATGAAAATCGCCCGGCCGCGTTTTCATTTACTTTAGGTAAAGGAAACTATTATTACCGGGAAGAAGTATTAGAAGAAATCACTGCAAAAATTCATGGAAGAAAAATTCCGGTGATATTAGACGACGATCCGTATCATTATCTATACGCAAGATGCACTGTCACAGATTCAACCAATAACAAAGCGTTCGCAACAATAAAAATTGAATGTAACTGTGAACCGTGGAGATATGCCATAAATGAAACGGTACGGACGGTAACAGTTGATAATTCGACTGTGAACCTGATATGTACCAATATGGGGATAAGAACCGCCATACCGGAAGCTGAGGTAACAGGAAATATTATCATTTCTTCCAATGGCAAAACAATGTCATTGACAAATGGAAAGCATAAGCTTTCAGATCTGAAATTGAAATCAGGAACGACAGTAGTCACGGTAGAGGGTACTGGAACATTAACACTCATTTATAGAGAGGGGGTGCTGTAGTGTATAAAATCTATGCCGACGGGAATCTGTTCTATGACAGTACACTGGATGATAATACAATAACAAAAGGAACCATTACGAAAGAAGTGAATAAAGCAGGTTCCTTTATTTTCGGAGCATATCCGGAACATGAATATTATCATTATATTCAAAAATTAAAAACGATTATAACAGTGTTAAAAAGAGAATCAATTATATTCCGTGGAAGAGTTATCATGGATAGTGCAGGCTTTTACAACGAAAAAACTTTTACCTGTGAAGGTGAACTTTCTTTTTTGTTGGATTCAGTGCAAAGACCATATACCTTTTACGGAAATCCAAGAGATTTGTTTGTGCAGTATCTAGTGAGTCACAACCTGCAGGTTGAGGATGAAAAGCGTTTTTTAATAGGGGATATTACTGCAGCCAACGATGATGATTATATCAGTATTGAGAATTCAAATTATCCGGACACTCTGACCGTTGTAAACGAATTGCTAAAAACATACGGAGGCTATCTGCACATTACCAGAAATGAAAGCGGGATGCCTGTTTTAAATTGGCTGCACGATTATCCTCACACCAATACACAGAATATTGAGTTTGGTGAAAACCTTTTGGATTTTTTGAAAACAAATGATGGTACAGAGATTGCTACCGTAATCATTCCACTGGGTGCCAAAGTAGGAAGTGGGAAGAATACATCCAGACTGACAATCAAAAGTGTAAATAATGATATGGATTATATTTATGATGAAGTAGCGGTAAAAAAATATGGATGGATTGAAAAGCCGGTAATATTCGAAACGAGCAACCCGGAGGAATTACTAAACGAAGGCAAAGCTTATTTATCGAAATTGATAAAGCAGAACACAAGCATCCAGCTAACAGCCCTAGACTTATCAATCTTGGACCGCTCAATCAGCAGCTTTTCTCTTGGTGATTATATTCAAGCCACCAGCGAACCTCACGATCTTGATGACATTATGCTATTAACTAAGCAAACAATCAACCTGTTGCTTCCAGATAATGACACTGTTACGATAGGACACACCTTCTCAAGCTTTACAGATACAAGCTTGAACCGGAATGTAAAAACAGATAGCATCGATGAAAGAATCGACGAACTGTATTCGTCGATTAACACAACTATTAAATACGAGGATGTTGTTATTGAGGAATCAAAAACAATCAGTGCCGGTGAAGTGTTAAACATCACAGATTTTTCGTTGCCAGATACAGAAGGATATACAATCATCAGTGCTAGCGTTGTATGTATGGAAGGTGACGGAAACGAATCATTAAACATACAAATAAGACTTGATAAAGCTAACATCTCAGTGATAAACCAAAGCACTGCAGATATAACAATTCAGAACCTTACCATAAGATATGTATTAACTAAAAATTAAAACAAAATAAGGAGATGATAGGAATGGGGAAATTCTTTAATCAATTAAGTATCGTCGGCGGTATCGTCGGCGGTTTTTTTTGCAAATTACTAGGAGGCTGGGATACGATTTTAAGTGCATTGATTGCACTTGTTATCCTGGACTATATTACGGGTGTATTGAAGGCTATCGTAACTAAATCACTATCCAGCTCAGTTGGATTTAAAGGACTAGTAAAAAAAGTAGTGATATTTATTGTAGTCGCAACTGCGGTAGTAGTTCAGTCTGTGGTAGGCGAGGCGGTACCGCTAAGAGAAATAGTAATTGTGTTTTTCTTATGCAATGAAGGAATTTCGTTATTAGAAAATGCTTCGGAATTTGTTCCAATTCCGGAAAAGTTGAAAGAGACATTAATTCAATTAAGAGACAAGGAGGAAAAATGATATGAGTAAAAAAGTATTTTTAGGGGTAGGACATGGAGGTTCAGACCCAGGAGCAGTTAAATATTTAAAAGAAGCAGATGCTAATTTAAACATGGCTCTAGCCTGCAGGGACTATCTTGAAACAAATGGTGTCATTGTTAAAATGAGTCGAATTAAAGACGAAAATGATCCATTGAACGAAGAGGTAAAAGAGTGCAATGCATTTAATCCGGATTTGGCAGTAGACATACATAATAACGCAGGAGGAGGAGATGGATTCGAAGTAATTCATTCTGGCAACGGAGGAACAGGAAAAATCCTGGCTAAAAACATAGAGGATGAAGTCAAGAAAATAGGTCAGAACAGTCGAGGATTAAAAACACGAAAGAATTCAAGTGGCAAAGATTATTTCGGTTTTATTCGCTCCACTAAATGTCCTGCTGTCATTGTAGAGGGCGTATTTGTTGATAATGCAGAAGATGTTAAAATTGTAGACACCCTGGAGGAGCAACAGGAATTCGGAAGAGCCTATGCAAGAGGAATACTAAAAACGTTGGGTATCAGTAAAATACAAGAGGTGACCTCTACCCAGACAAAAAACAATACTACTAATGCAAGCAATGACTCTGATACTTTCAAAATTAAAGTAAGCATTAAGAATCTAAACATTAGAGCCGGAGCTGGTACCAACTGCGGTAAAAAAGGAACCATTAAACCTGGAACATATACAATCGTACAGGTTAAAAGTGGTAAGGGTTCCATGAAAGGCTGGGGTAAATTAAAATCTGGACAAGGTTGGATTTCGTTGGATTATGTAACGAGATTATAATAATTTTTTTGATTGGTCTAGGATGAAGTTCCTCGACCTATTTTTATAGATAAGGCAATTCAAATAAGAAAGTAGAAAAAATAAAAAAACTGTTGCATTAACGAGTAAAAATCGTGGATGCAACAGTTTTTTTAGTTGGTTTTAAATTCCTGGCTCATTATCTCCCATTCGGTAACGTTCTGAACAAAAACATTAAAAGAAGGGTTATCATCTTTATATTCTACTTTTGCCGCCTCAATCGCTTCGGCGACCTCATCGAAGCTATCAAATATCACGATATCTATAGCACTGCGATGTTTTAGATTTATAAGATAAAAAGAATCACCAGTTCTTTTAAGCATTATCTTTGCACTGTATTGTTTGTGCAAAACTTCAACCTCCCATCTATTAACCATCTCTTAAGTCATCTTGATTTTAGCATAATTTTTTCTTATCCACAATATTAGAAAAAACAATTCAGGAATCTTTCCCCTTTTTATTTTGCGTGGTGACAGAATAATTGTCGGGGAAGTAAGAGATGGTGCAGCCTTGGACATGATTGCAGCCATGGCAACCGGACATGACGGTTCTTTAAGCACCGGACATGCCAATTCAGCCTGTGATATGTTGAAACGACTGGAAACCATGGTTCTGATGGCAGTAGATATGCCGGTTGCGGCGGTCAGACAACAAATCGCATCCGCCATTGATATTATTGTGCATTTAGGAAGATTAAGAGACAGAAGCCGTCGTGTATTGGAGATTATTGAAATTGTGGGAGTGAAAGAACAGGAAATTTTAATTCGTCCCTTATATGAATTTAAGGAAACAGGACAGGAGAATGGGAAAATCAAAGGTTTTCTTGAAAAAAGAAATGAATTGAAGAATAAAAAGAAATTACAAATGGCAGGGAGGGTGGCAGAGTATGAAGAATAGGATATCGCTTGAAATGGTGGGTAATCTGCTTTGCTTTCTCTTCTTGGATGCAGTAGTTTCTTATCTGTTTTATGAAAGCTTTATTGCGTTTTTTTGTTTTCTTCCATGTTTGAAAGTATTTTTGAAGGTGATGGAGAGGGTAAAAAAAGAAAAAGAGAAAAGGAGGATGTTGGAGGAATTTCGTGAAATGATAGGTTTTGTATCCGGGGCTTTAAATGCAGGGTATTCCTTGGAAAATGCGTTTTGGGTTGCGAAAAAAGAATTGGGTATTTTGTATGGGGAAAAAAGTGTTTTAATTTCTCATTTGGAAAAGGCTTTGCGGAAATTAAAAATGAACACCTCCCTAGAACAGGCATTGTTGGAGTTTTCTAAGGACTGTCAGCTTGAAGAGGCGGAAAATTTTGCCCAGATTGTTGCAATCGGTAAAAAAAGTGGCGGTAATTTAGTTCGAATTATAGAAAAGTCCGTTCACTCCATCTGTTTAAAAATTGAAACAGAAGAAGAGATAAAAACCATGATAGCAGCAAAAAAGATGGAAACAAGAATTATGATTCTATTTCCCGCATTGATTGTTTTATATCTTCGTCTCACCAATGGGGACTATATCAGTGTATTATACGGCAATGTGGTTGGAGTAATTGTAATGACCGTAAGCTTAGGTGTTATGCTGCTGGCTGCCTTTTGGTCAGAAAAAATTATGGATATAAAAGTTTAATGTATTGCGAACCTCATTTATATGGTTTAGAAAGAAGGTGGGAAAGGTTGATTGCAGGGATAAATTTAATATTATTTTTGATATGGTTTCTTTACTGCAAAAGACAGTATCTAGGAGAGCGTAACCAGAAAAGGAATGGCGGGAATTTATTATACCCTATGACCAGGTGGATTTATGAAAAATGTTTTTCGATGGAGCAAAAAAGAGGAAAAAGCGAACGGATTCTGCCAACCATGTCAAAACAAGCTTTTCTGGAAATGCGAAAAAAGCAATGGATGCAGGCAATTTATAAAATTCTAATTGTTTTTCTTGTGACGAATGTTATGGCATTGGCGATGGAAATTCTGGAGAAGCAAAAACAAAGTGAGATTGTAATAGAACGAAATGCTTATGGAGAGGGGGAGGCATATTATGACTTTACGGTATATGAGAAAAAAGAGAAAATCGGGAATGTCACCATAGAAGTGCAGGAAATTTCTTATTCCGAAAGTGAGTTAAAAGAAAAATATAAAGAGGCAAAAGAATATGTGGAAAGTCATTTTTTA
This sequence comes from Lachnospiraceae bacterium, assembly GCA_017416505.1. The sequence goes on along the minus strand of JAFQCI010000062.1, from coordinate 15,583 downwards.
GGTGGGAATGAAAGTCTGGAGGAAGTAAGAAGTGACCTTCAATTCGTTTTAGAAGTTCCGGAAAATGATATTGAGATTTCTTTTCAAAGTGAAGATATCGAACTGGTTACCAATCAGGGAGTGGTTAATAATCAGGAATTAACAGAACCACAAGCACTTCAGATTATTGCTAACTATTCTTATGGGGAAGAGGAATTAGGAGAATCTACCTGGCAGATTACGATTTATCCAAAAGAATATTCCGAAGAGGAAGAGAAAATACAAAGGTTAAAGAGTCAGATTGAGGAGTATTTAAAAGAGCATGAAAAAGAAGAAATGGTAGTAATCTCAGCGACAGATGGAGATTTTTCCTTGGCACAGAAAGAAAAAAATTCAGTGGTGTTTGTTTATCTTATGGGTCTTAGCATCTGCATTTATTTTTTCGCAAAAGAATGGCAGTCAAGAAAGGAAGAAGAAAAAGCGAGGAAAGAGCAGCTGGATTATGAATATCCGGTATTCTTAAACCAACTGGTGTTGCTTTTAGGAGCAGGAATGACTATGAAGGCGGCATTTCGACATTTGGCTGAGAAGAATGAAAAAAAGAATCATTATCTATATCAGGAAATTCAGGTGACGATGCGGCAGTTGCATTCTGGTATCAGCGAACGGGAGGCATATAATGAATTGGGTGAAAGACTGAACATGGCGAGATATCGGAAGCTGTTTTCTATGGTAGTTCAGAATATGAGTATGGGAACCAAAGATTTATTTTTAGCATTGGAGCAGGAAGAACATGCAGCACTGGAACATAGAAAAGAAAGGGCAAGGCAATTAGGGGAAACCGCCAGTACAAAGCTTTTATTTCCTATGATTCTCTTGCTTGTAACAGTTATGTTGATTCTTCTGGTGCCGGCAGTTTTAAGCTTTATGTGATTTATCCGGCAGGAGCATAGGTCAAATTTATGTCCTTGGAGAGGGACGTTAAAAACTACTACATTGGGAACAAGGAGGTGAGAGTTATGTCACAGTTAGAAAGATTCTATAAAGAAGAAACTGGTATGGGAGTAGTGGAAGTAGTACTTATTATTGTAGTATTGGTTGGTTTGGTAGTTATATTCAATGAAGAAATCACAGATCTAGTAAGCAAAATCTTTAAGAGTATTAACAAGTCTGCAAAGAAAATCATCTAACAAAAAATAGCAAACAAAAGGATGTAAACTCCAATCCGGCAGTCCGGAATATAAGAAGCAAAATAAAGTAAGAAATGGTCTTAGGAGGCTGCCGGAGATAAAAAGGGGGAATGTGATGTTGGAAAAAGAGAAGAAAATAGAAGAAAAAGAAGTAAATGATGAAAAAAAGAAAAGAAAGAAATGGAAAGGGAAAAAGGAAAAGAAGAATTGGAAAATGAAAGATAAACTGAAATCTGCGTGGAAGGAAGAAGATGGGGCTATTACAGTATTTTCGGCTTTGATGTTTTTAGTATTACTGGTATTTTTCTTTGCGTTGATAGAAGGAATTTATATAAATACAGCCAAAAGCAGAATGAAGCGAAGTTTAGAGAGTGGTATGATGAGTATTTTAGGAGATTACAATCTACCACTTTGGGAAAGATATGGAATTTTAGCGGTAGATAAGAATTATGGTCAAAGTAGTGACGGGTATTTGAATCTCAGACTGAAGGGGTATGTAGAAGAACAGTTTTTAGGGAATGGAAGTTATGGAGAAAGTGAAATCACTACTATGGTGACTTCAGTTAAGACACTAACCCAGGATGATTTATATGGATTGCAGCTGCAGATTGATGAGCAGGGAAAAGAAGATGGAAGGGAAGACATACTCCAAATGGTTTTGGAATCCCCCAAGAGTCAGGGGGATTATTCGGAAGTGACGAAGGAGTATTCCCCGGAAGAACAGGTGGAGGGAACCGTTGACCCAAGAGAAAGCCTTCGGTCATTGATGGAAAATGGAATTTTAAATGTGGTGGTGGAACATCCGGAGGAACTTAGTGATTTAGAACTTGACCCCGAAAAAATAACAGTGAATACAGGTTCGATTCCTAAAATTGATATATTTCAGGAAGAAACCTTTCCTGACATTATGAATATGGACGTTTCTAATATTAAGAATCATACGGGAAATGCCGTGGCATATGCCATGGAGCATTTTGGCTGGTATGGACAGGAGAAGGAAGGAAAAACAGGCTTACATTATGAAATAGAGTATCTGTTAGAAAAGAAGGGAAGTGATAAAGCCAATCTGGAGGCAGTAGTAAACGATTTGATTGGGATACGATATGGATTTAACTTAGCATATGTGTTGGGTGATGCCGAACTTTGTGCCCAGGCAGAGGCAATTGCAGTTGCCCTGGCAGCAGAGGGAGGGCCTTTGGCAATTAAGGCAGCAAAATATGGAATATTATGCTCCCTGGCTTACGCAGAGTCGGTCAGTGATGTGAAATCCCTGCTTTCTGGAGGAAAAGTACCCTTAGCAAAAAGTAAGGAAACCTTTCGCTTAAGCATTGAAACTATGGCAGATGAATCCATGGGGAGTTCTTGCAAGGAAGGATTTGATTATTCTCAATATCTTATGATGCTTTGTATGATACGTTGGTCAGGAGGTGTAGATTATTCTGCCATGGCAGAGCTAATGGAATATAATTTGCGGTTAGAATACGATAATTTCCGTCTGGAAAACTGCATTTATGGATTTAGTGCCCAGGCGGAACTGGATTTAGACCGGAAATACAATGCTTTTGAAGTAGGAGGAGAGGAGTTATATCATTTATTTACTTATTATCAAGTAGAGTATTAAAGCGAGGTGGTGAAAGGAATGATAAGAAGAATGAGGGTAATGTTAGTACCTAACAACAAGCAGAAAACAAAATTGTTCCAATATGCCAACGTTTCCCGGTATGCCTATAACTGGGCATTGAGAAAAGAAAGGGAAAATCACAAAAAGGGTCAGGAATCCCTTTCTTACAGTGAACTTTTAGAACAATTTATGCAACTAAAGGAGGTAAAAACATATCAGTGGCTTACTGAAATTCCAGAGGATATTACAAGGCAGGCAATAAAAGAGGCAGTAAATGCATATCAAAACTTTTTATCAGGAGCTTCTTACTGCCCAAGGTTTAAACATAAAGCAAGGAGTCAGCCAGGGTTTTATCAGGATAAGGGAAGAGTACAGTTTACAGGCACTCATATTATAATAGATGATTTTTTCTATGATTCTCTTCGCAATTTCGGGGAGGAGAAGGAAGGCCGAAACAGGATTAAGCTAGCACAGAGAAATAAAATACCGATTGTGGGCCCTTACGAGGATATACGATTTTTTTATGATGGAAGTAGCTGGTATGTGGCGGTGGGTGTGATGGTACAAGAAGATAAGGGGGCGAAGGATAAGGAAGGTTTAAAAGGGGATGTTTGCAGAAAGCAAGAAATGTTAAAAAAGTTGAAGAAGCTTAAGAAAAAGAAACGCAGGATGCAACGTTCCATTAACAGAAAATATGAAAAAAATAAGAAAGGAGATACTTATTACAAAACAAGAAACATTATAAAAAAGGAAAAAGAACTTCAAAAATTAAATTGCAGGTTAGTGAACATCCAGAGTGCAGCAGGCATAGGTTGAGTACCGATGGATAGTACTTGTTCGTTAGCGAGGAATTTACGCCTATGGAGTGAAAACGGCTGCAGGATTTTTGCAGGAAGGGAAAAGAAACACGAAGAAGTAGGAACGAAACAAAAAAGTCTTTTGCTTTTTATAAGTTTTCGATAACGATGTTTTTATAAGGAAAGAAGAAAGATATGAAAAATAAAACACAATATAAAAAAATTAAGAGCGCGTCTCTCCAAGCACGAAACGATGTCGGCTTTTCTTATAAAAAGTCAGCAAAGAAATTTTGCGAGGAAAAGGGGTCTATGACGGTGGAGGCAGTTTTTGTGTTGCCTATCTTATTATTTGCTATTTGCGGTATATTATCTTTGGGACGAGTCTATTCTTCCATGGATAAAGTGAATCATGCACTGCAGGAAACAGGAAAAATTTTGGCATTGGAGGTAGGGGAAACACCAGTGACCAAGAATGCGGTGCGTAGAATTTTCGAGGGGTTTCTTCCGGAATATCCGGAAAATATCCGTGGGGTCATTCGCTTGGATAATGTGGAGTATAATAGCGCAACAAAAGAATGGGAAATAAAAATCAGCTATAAAATCGGAATAGACCTTCCATTTATAGGCAATTATAAGATTCATTGCTATGATGAAATCAGACAGAAGGCATTTAATGGATTTGCTTATGAAGAAAAAACGAAGGAGATAGGAAATTATGTTTACATAGCAGAAAATGAAAGTGTATATCACACAGATTGTCGATGTACTTATTTGAATATCAGTAAAAATCCTATGTTAAAGGAAATGGCAGAACGATTGGGAAAAACGGTTTGTTCCCATTGTAAGGGAAGTCAAAGCGGGAATATCGTTTTTTGTACGGACACGGGAGATAAATATCATAATAGTTTATCTTGTGGAAGTTTAAATCGAAATATAAGAATTGTGAAGGAAAGTGAAGTAAAGGGGATGCAGAAGTGTTCAAGATGTCAGAAAAATGGAAATTAAAAGAGGAAGAAGGAAGTATGACAGTAGAGGCCTGTGCGATTGTACCAATGTTTTTGTTTGTGATTTTTATTGTGATGAAGGTGGGACTTTACAGTCATGATGTGACATATATAAATAGTATTATTTATCAGTGGGGATGTAATTCTCAGACATATGAACTGACGGAGCAGCAGTTGAAAGAGTATATTGCCATGGAAATTGAAGAGGGAACCTTTGGGGAGGTGGATTATGAGTTATCTTTGGAAGAGAAAAATGGTGTCAGAGGAATATTGATAAAAGGAGAGGTACATGGATTTTACTTTGAACATCAGAGTTATTTTGAAATGAATGGAATAGAACAAGCGGTTCAGCGGGTTAGAGGGATAAATGGAATATAGTTAGAAATCAGGAGAGTGAAAGTGTGGAATTTAAATTAGTCAGAGATGGGTTTCGGAATTATTTGCAGGTAGAAGATATCGAAGTACAAGAGGAGCAATACGAAACACAAATGTTATTACAAAATGATTTGTCATATTTTTTAAAATTGGAGATACAGGGAATCAATCAGGATAGGAAGTATTGTTATTGTATAAATTCAAAGCAGTCCCTAAAGCGGATTTTAGATTTAAAAGCCATAGGATATGAAGAGTTAAAAGAAATCTTAATTGGATTGTTAAATGCGTTTAAGCAGTTAAAAGAATTTTTTTTAAAAGAAGACAGAGTTTACCTTAATTTAGATAGCATATATATGGAATTGGAAAGAAAAGAAATTTATTTGTGTTACATACCAGGATATTGCGAAAACATTGGGATTCAGGTAAGAAATTTAATGGAACAGTTAATGGATGCCATTAACCATACGGAACAGAAGGCAGTAGTTTTGGTTTATGGATTATACCGGATTACCAGACAGGAAAATTATACTTTGCAGGATTTGGAAGATTTTATTTCTCATATTGGGGAAGAAGGAAAAGAAAAAATCGAAAAGAAAAATAGGAATGTAGGTAGAAATCAACAGATTTTAGATGAGTTATTTGGTGTTGTATCTCCAGATTATGGGGAGGAACTGGAAAGTCAAAGGGAGGATGTTGGAACCGGGGAAGATAGGCAGCCAATGAGAAATGGATGGGAAGAAGAACCGGAATATCAAGATGATGATATCAAAGAAGGTTCAGGCGGAAAATTATATCTGGGAAAGAAAAAGAGAGGAAAATGGTGGTATATTGCTTTGGTGTTTGACCTTGTGGTAGGTGTTTGCATTACTTATTTAGTGGTCCTTTTAATGAACAGAGGATTAAATTTTAAGGGGATGATAGGTTTAGGGTTACTTACCTTGGGATTCTTTGGAATGTCTTTTCTTGCAGCAAGAAAGGAAGAAGATAGCAGAGAAGAAGAGGAGGAAATGCAAAAAGCAATATTAAGAAGCGAAGGTTTTAAAGAGAATTCCTGGGATGAGGAGGAAGATGATTTTTACGAAGAAATAAAGAGTGAAGAATATAGTATCGAGGGGAAAGAAGCCCAAAGTGGGAATCAAAATAAAACTACAGTATTATATGAAGAATCAGTACCAAAACTCATTTGTATAGGAAAAAAAGAAGAACAAATCATTTTAGACCATTTTCCCTTTATTATAGGTTCAAGAAAGGAAGGCAGTGATTATGCCATTATGGAAAAAGGAGTCAGTAGAATGCACGCAGATATTTCGTTTGAAGGAGGAATGTATTTTATTACGGATTTGAATTCTACGAATGGAACCTTTTTAAATGAAAAAGAGATTGAAACAGGAAAGGCAGTTCGTTTACGAGAAGGGGATGAAATCAGGATAGCCAGACGAAAACTTATTATTGAAGGAATAGGATAAATCTATATTTGATATGAAAAAACAGGAGCTTCCACAAAGTATGGCGGATACGAATTAGCATCACCCATTTTGTATTAGTTCCTGTTTTATATAGAATCTTCTTAATTGGAGAGGGGTTAAAATTCTTCCAAATCCAGAAGGTCGAAGGCTTCGCCTTCCGGCTCACATTTAAAGACCATTTCTTCCCCTGTGGTAGGATGAATCAGTTCCATCCTCGTGCAATATAATCCGATTTGTTTATAGGTCCGTTTTACTTTCTGGAATTTTTCGTTGTATTTGGTATCTCCCCAGATTCCAGCTTTCTGGTTTGCCAGTTGGACACGGATTTGGTGGTGCCTTCCGGTAACAAGTGCAATTAATACATAACTTATGACACCTTGGTCAGTTTCCATTACATCCAGTACTTCATAGGATAATTCTGCCCTTTTGGCATCTTTGGTTCCTTCTTTTACAATCTTACTGGTATTGGTTTTTGCATCCTTTACCATATAATCTACTAAAGTGCCTTCTTCATGCTTTAACGTACCGGTAAGAATAGCCTGATAATATTTATAGATTTCGCCATCCTGCATTTGTTTGCTTAAATTTGCAGCAGCTTCTTTGTTTTTGGCAAATACCATGATACCGCCTACAGGACGGTCCAGACGATGAATCATGGCAAGATAAGGTTCTTCTTTTTTTCCATTTTTCTCAAATAAATAGGTTTTACGGTTACTTAATAAATCAACTTCCATGGATTTATCACTTTGAGCCGGCATTCCCTGTGGTTTTACGCAAACCAGCAGGTCATCATCTTCATATAACATTTCTATTTTCATAGATTCACCTTCTTTGTAACATTTAGTCCAGGAAGTGATATCACTCCCTGGACCTCATTTTGTGATGCATTATAGTATAGTATAGTTTAGTTTTTGCTTAATTTAAGTATTTTTTTAAGTCGTCAACCTTATCTAATTTTTCCCATGGCAAATCTATATCATGGCGGCCAAAATGTCCATAAGCAGCAGTTTGTTTATAAATAGGTCTTCTTAAATCCAGCATCTTAATGATTCCGGCAGGACGGAAATCGAAGGTTTCACGAAGGATATTAACGATTTTTTCATCGCTTAATTTTCCTGTTCCGAAAGTGTCTACCATGATAGAGGTAGGTTGTGCAACGCCGATGGCATAGGATAATTGAATTTCACACTTGTCAGCAAGACCTGCAGCTACAATATTCTTAGCAGCATATCTGGCAGCATAAGCGGCACTTCTGTCTACCTTTGTACAATCCTTTCCGGAAAAAGCTCCACCACCGTGACGGGCATATCCACCATAAGTATCTACGATAATTTTACGTCCGGTTAATCCACTATCACCATTTGGACCACCAATTACAAATCTTCCGGTTGGGTTGATAAAGAACTTGGTGTTTTCATCTACCATTTCTTTTGGAAGAATAGGTCCGAATACATATTTTTTAATATCTTCATGAATTTGTTCCTGAGTTACTTCAGGGTCGTGTTGTGTAGAAAGAACTATTGCTTCTAAACGAAGTGGCTTACCATTTTCATCGTATTCTACCGATACTTGAGTTTTACCATCTGGTCTTAGATAATCTAAAGTACCATCTTTTCTTACCTTGGTTAATTGTCTAGATAAAGCGTGGGCTAAATCGATAGGATATGGCATATAAGTTTCAGTTTCATTGCTTGCATAACCAAACATCATACCTTGGTCTCCGGCACCGATAGCTTCTAATTCTTCATCCGACATTTTATTTTCTTTTGCCTCTAATGCTTTATCTACACCCATGGCAATATCTTCGGACTGACGGTCTAATGCAACAATGACTCCACAGGTATGAGCATCGAAACCATATTTTGCACGATTGTAACCGATTTCATCAATGGTTTCTCTTACGATTTTTTGGATATCAAGTTGGGCTTTTGTAGTAATTTCACCCATTACTAATACTAATCCTGTGGTAACAGAAGTTTCACAGGCTACACGGCTCATAGGGTCCTGTGCCATAATTTCATCAAGAATCGCATCTGAAATCTGGTCACAGATTTTGTCAGGATGTCCTTCTGTTACTGATTCAGAAGTGAATAATCTTTTTTCCATTTTGCTTCCTCCTTGTTTTTTAAGTGCATATAGCACATAAAGTGCATATAGCACACATTTAGTCATAAGTTGAAAAAAAGCCCGAATATTCGGACTTGATTTTTGGTTCAAATCCTCTCATTGCTCGAATTTACACTCGCTCAGGTCGGCACCTTCCAAAAATCTCTGGGGTTGCCGTGACTTCACAGGCCCTTATGCCTCCATCACTCTGAATAAGAGAAAACGTGATATATGATTCTGTCTTCTCTACCTTACAACAAAGTTATCCTAAGGTCAAGATATTTTTATATTTTAGGTAGGATTTAACTAATACAATATCTTGTAAAAAGTGTTACTGTACAGACAGCACCAAAACACTTGCTGTTTTGGTGCGTAAGAACGTGATTCAGGAGTTCGCAGGCTCCTTTTGCGAAGCAAAACTTTAAATGAGCCTGCGAATTGTTACTGTTTACGAGGTACGAGTGAACAGTAACTAAAAAGTACCTTGACAACTTAATAAAAGGCTTTACATCTTCAACTCTTTACCGATATAATAAAGGTAAAGGAGGTATTGAAAGGATGTTTGATTATATGCCAACTAAGAACGCAAGTGAAACTATTGAAGATTTAGCTAGAAAACTTGAACGCACACGAATTTATATTGATTTAAAAGCGTGTGAAACTGATGAAGAACGACTTCAATATATTGAAGAGTTGGGGAAGCAAATAGAAAGCGATAAAAAGCAGTAACAACAATTTTTATAAGTAACCTATAAATAGGGTGTAAAGTCTTTTATTATGTTATTAAGGCTTTACACCTTTTTAACATGTTGTGAGCAGGAAATATCCTATCCTCTATAAGGTAGGGAGGAATGGCGGATTACAACTTAATAAAAGGCTTTACATCTTCATAAAATCGCCTATAATAAAAGTACCAAATACATAATAAAGAGGTGGTGACAATATGAAAGCGAGTGATGATATGAACCAACTTGAAGTTATTAACAATACTATTGATTACTACAAAGCATTACAGGCAATCAAAAGAGCAAATAACGGTCACGAAAATAAAGTTCTGGATTATGAAATTAAAACAACTAGAGTAAAACTTGAAAGTTTTGGTATCAATCTTCATGACCTAGAATTTGAAGAGTAAAACAAAATAAGTAACTAATAATCAAGGTGTAAAGTCTTTTATTAAGTTATTAAGGCTTTACACCTTTTTAACATGTTGTGAGTAAGAAATCTTCTCTCCTCTATAGGTAGGAGATGAATTGCGGTTACTGTTTACGAGGCACGAGTGGACAGTAACGAATTGCGGATTGCTATTCTTATCTTGCATAATTAAGGCATTCATGGTATATTTATATTAGTTAGAAGCGGAAAAAATAGAGAAAAGGACTTGTCCATCGAGTCCTTTTTTATTACCATGGGAAATTTTGGAAATATGCGACGAAATACAAGAATGGATGGGAATCGCCTCGGTATTAAAATAGGATTTGTTTTGTATGAAAGCAGAAAACGGGAGGAGGAACGCTATGAAAAAAGAACGGCTTCATATCAGTAAAGCTACACCTGGTATGATTTTATCTGCTCCCGTAGTTTCACCGAATAAAATTACTTTATTTCAAATCGGAACGGTCCTCACCCGACAAAAAATCAATGCTATCCGGAAATACAATGTTACATACATTGCCATTTATGATGATATTCAAAGTGCTTTGGATGATAATATTATTACCATTGACCAGGTAGAAGAAATTAAAACTTTGAAAGAAAGTAACAAAAAGCAAGGAACTTCGAAAGAAGAGAATTCCAAACAAGAAGATTCCAATCAGGGAAATCAAAAACAAGGAAAATCAGGTCAGGGTGGTTCAGAATCAAAAGAAGAAGATTTGAGTAACGAATCACCGCAAGAAGCACCGATTCAGACGGTAGCTTCGGAAAAGTATACCAATAGAATCGTGAACAGTGAAGAGTATTTTGAGTTTGCGAAGCACTTTAACAATAACCTTGAGGCATTTCATTCGGAACTTCACGAAATTGCATCTACTTCGAAGAAGGTAGATGTTGATGAATTAATGGATACGACATCAGATATTATAAGTCTGGCTTCGAATTCTTTGCAGGTGTTTGATATTTTACATAACCTTAGGCATTATGATGATTCTACCTATGCCCATTCTCTTAATGTGTCCATTATTTGCAATGTTTTTGGAAAATGGCTGAAATATAGTGAGGAAGACTTAAAGTTGCTTACGGTTGCAGGGCTTTTGCACGATATTGGGAAACTTTCCATTGAACCTAAAATTATAAAAAAACCTGGAAAACTTACCGATGAGGAATTTGCCATTATTAAACAACATCCAGTTTTAGGATTTAATCTTTTGAAATCCAAGGGTGTCGATAGCCGAATTTTATCTGCCGCATTAATGCATCACAAAAAATGTGATGGCAGTGGATACCCTAATCTTCCTCCTTCCGTACCTTTGACGGATTTCGCGAAGATAGTTACCATTGCTGATATTTACGAAGCTATGACTGCGAACCGGGTTTATCGGCAGGGGCTTTGCCCTTTTGATGTAATAAAAATGTTGCAGGATGGTGGATTTCAACTTTATGAGCCGAAGTTTTTAATGGTCTTTTTGAATGGTATTGTACAAAGTTATTTAAACCATTATGTTCAGCTTTCTGATGGACAGGTGGGTGTGATTAAATATATCAATCAGTTTTCACCACCAGACCCTATGGTTCAGTTAGAAAGTGGCGAAATTATTGATTTATCGAAAGATAAATCGATTCGTATTATTGCGTTGATGTAATGAAGAGATTAGGAGGTTGCTTATGAAAAAAAGATTTATAACAGTAGTATGTTCTGTTGTTTTTATGATGAGTGCGGTATTAACCGTAAATGCAGAAGAAAATACAGATGCAACAACAATAATAGACACACAGGAAGAGAAGGATCATACAGAGGAAAAGAACGATATTATAGAAGAGGAAACACCGGAAATAATTGCGAAATGGATAAAGGAAGCAGATGGCTGGCGTTATCAAAGGGAGGATGGAAGCTATCCAAGTGATGAATGGTGTGAAATTGATAATAAAAGATATGCTTTTGATGAATACGGTTATATGAGAACCGGATGGTACCAGAGCGATAAAGTATGGTATTATTGCAATGCAAATGGAACCATGGCAGAAGGCTGGGTGAAAGATGGGAAGTGGTATTACCTGACTCCAGGCAGTGGAGCCATGGCAGAAGGCTGGCAGAAGATAAGTGGAAAATGGTATTATCTAACCCCAGGTAGTGGAGCCATGGCAGAAGGCTGGCAGAAGATAAGCGGAAAATGGTATTATCTGGCTCCAGGCAGTGGAGCAATGGTAACTGGTTGGTTTCAAGAAGGTGGGAAATGGTATTATTGCTATCAGTCAGGAGTCATGGCATCAGATACATATGTAGGGGCATATTATGTTAATAGAAGCGGTGTTTGGATATCAGATACTAAGCAGATAAAGAATGAGCAGGCGTTGGCTGTTGCACAAGAGATTGCGGATAGCATTAGTGCTGGAAGTGATTTAGATCGTGTTGCAGAGGCCGCCTATATTGTAAGTTTGTTTTGTGCTAATGCGACTTATATGCAGAGTGGTGAGAATTATAATACCGCCTATGGGGTATTTATTGCAGGCGAATATTCTTGTGCAGGTGCGACACGGGCTCTTGGAATGGTATTGGAATGTATGGGATATTCCTGGGAGCATGTAAATCCAAATCAGTGGACACATCAGTGGTGTCGTGTAACTATGGATGGACAGGTCGGCTGGGCTGACGGTCAGATTGGTATGGCAGGGTATGGTTCCCATCCGGTAGAATGGATGCAATAAAAATTTGGCCTGATTGTCAAAGTACAAATGGAGATACATTTATTGATTTTAGTATAAAAAGCAGTTCATACTATTTTAAACCTCGATGAATAATCTTGGTTAAATGGTGTGAACTGCTTTTTTGAAATTATAAATAGTGAAGAAATTGAAGATGATGTCTTTACCTGTATTGGGTCTGTACAGTAACTGAGAGTAGTTAAATTATTGATAAAGATTGTATTTTGTCTTGTATTAGGAAAATGGATATGGTAGAATATTCTATGAGAAATTCAAGGACTGAATGGTGTACCACCCGAGACTGCAGCCAACAGTATCGGGCAAGGGATGGTAATCGTAGTACCACACGATACAGACAGAGTCTGCGATACACGCAAGATTATTATACGTTAAATTTTATGTGTTTACAAGCATAGTTTTAATCAGAGTTTTCTTTGAAAGCTTTTCATTGTTTTGATTCATATGGTGTTCTGATACTTGTATGTAGTTTATGCAGTAATGGTATGATTCATTGATTGTGATAGGAACAAAGATGATTTAGTTATAGGTTTAAACACATAAGTAGTTTTGGGTGTATTTAGGAATCTGGATGTGAGCCTTTCGATATAATTGCGAGGTGCCAGGTGTGGATATCAACATACTTTGCACCTCGTTCTTGATTTCTCGCTGGAATATTCTTGATGGCAGAAAACTGTCATCAAGATATTCTAAGTGAGAAATCGGAGTTTATGAATAAGCTGCGATTATTTTTGATATCTGAACAAAGGATAAAGAAATCGTGGCTATTATTTCGACTCTGATTTGTAAATGTTTCACTGTGTTTACAAAAGGAGGAAAATGAAATGGCAAAAATGTTACGAAAAATCAAAAAAGCGATTGCGGTAGCTTTAACATCAGGTATGCTTGTTGGTACAATTTCAAATCCTGTGGCAGCGGCATCAGAAGGATGGAAGAAAAACGCAACCGGCTGGTGGTATCAGAACGCAGATGGATCTTATCTTGAAAGCCAATGGCTAAAAATTAACGGAGTCTGGTATTACTTTAACGAAAAAGGGTATATGCTGGAAAATTCGTGGGCGAAAGATAAGTCAGGAAAATGGTACTATTTAGGATCAAACGGCGCAATGAAGACGAATGCCTGGGCTAAGGATAAAAAAGGTGACTGGTATTATGTTGGAGCTGATGGAGCAATGAAGACGAATGCCTGGGCTAAGGATAAAAATGATAACTGGTATTATGTTGGATCTAATGGAGCAATGAAGACGGATGGTTGGGCACAAGATAAAAACGAAGCTTGGTATTATCTTGGTTCTGATGGAGCAATGAAAAAGTCTGCTCTTATTGAGTATAAGGGTAATAAGTATTGCCTGGATACTGATGGTGTGATGCAGACAGGTGTAGTGAAGCTAAAGGATAAAGTATATTACTTTGCTCAAGATGGAGTCATGCAGAAGGGAACAGTAGTAATTGATGGAGTCGAATATACTTTCGATGAATCTGGTAAATGCATAGATGAAAAACTTCCTAAGATTGATAAAGAGTTTGATTTTTCTGGCTTTACCAGTGAGGAAGAAAGTAAAGAAGAAGGCAATAAGGATCCTGAGCAAGAAGGTACGGAAGAAATTAGTACAGAGGAATCTGGAAGTACGGAAGAGATCACTACAGAAGAGTCGCAAAGTACCACAGAAGAATCTCAAAGTACAACCCGACCAAACAGTGGTAGCTCAAGTAGACCAAATACGGGAAGTACAAGCAAACCGAATACCGGAACGACAGAACAAAGCACTACCGAAGAATCTGGAAGTAGTACAGAAGACACAGAAGAAGTTACAACAGAGGAAAGTACCACTGAAGACTCAGAAAGTGGAAGTACAGAAGATGGAACAACACAGGAGAATAATATACAGTGGAAATTTGATGAAACTACAGGTACTTTAACTATTTCAGGTTCCGGGGCCATGGAGGATTATGATGATGTTGCTCCTTGGAATGAAGCTTATTGTAAAGATATAAAGAAGGTAGTTATTGAAGAAGGAGTGACAAGGATTGGAAATTGGGCTTTTCATGATTGCACAAGCTTAACAAGTATAGAACTACCGGATAGTCTGACAAGTATTGGTGATTGTGCGATTATTGATTGTACAAGCATAGCAAGTATAGAAATTCCAGAAAGTGTGATAAGCATTGGTGATAGTGCTTTTTACGGTTGTACAAGTCTAACAAGTATAAAAATTCCAACAGGTGTGACAAGCATAGGTGAATTTGTTTTTCGTGGTTGTACAAACCTAACAAGCGTAGAACTACCAGAAGGCGTGACAAGTATAGGTGATTGTGCTTTTTCTAAATGTGAAAGCTTGGAAAGTATAAGAATTCCTCAAAATGTAACAAACATAGGTGTCGCTGCTTTTCGTTATTGTAAAAAACTAACAAGTATTAAACTCCCAGAAGCTGTGACAAGTATTGGTGCTTTTACTTTTTGTGATTGTACAAGTCTAACAAGTATAGAAATTCCGAATAGTGTGACAATCATAGATTACGATGCTTTTTCTGGTTGTGAAAGTTTAACAAGTATAGAAATCCCAAAAGGTGTGACAAGCATTGGAAGAGAGGCTTTTTATGGTTGTACAAGTCTAACAAGTATAGAAATTCCAAAAGGTGTGACAAGCATGGGTGATTATGCTTTTAATAGTTGCACAAGCCTAACAAGTATAGAAATTCCAGACAGTGTAATAAGCATAGGTAACGGTGTTTTTATAAATTGTAAGAATTTAAAAAGTGTAGAAATTCCAAAAGGAGTGACAAGCATAGGTATAGAGCCTTTTTTCGGTTGTGAAAGCCTAACAAGTATAGAAATTCCAGACAGTGTGACAAGCATAGGTAACGGTGCTTTTGGAAATTGTAAGAATTTAAAAAGTATAGTTATCTCGGAAGGAGTGACAATCATAGATGATTATGCTTTTCATGATTGTACAAGCCTAACAAGTATAGAAATTCCAGACAGTGTGACAAGCATAGGTAACGGTGTTTTTATAAATTGTAAGAATTTAACAAGTATAAAAATTCCAAAAGGAGTGACAAGCATTGGTGAGAATGCTTTTTTCGGTTGCGAAAGCCTAACAAGTATAGAAATTCCAGACAGTGTAACAAGTATAGGTTATCATGCTTTTAATGGTTGCACAAGCCT
>JAFQCI010000061.1 GCA_017416505.1 Lachnospiraceae bacterium | reverse complement strand
ACGGCAGAAACATACTGTAAATCCCTGAGTGGCATATTGGGACAAAAGGTACTCTGATGTTCGAAAAGATACAGGTCAAAGTGAAATACAAAGGAAATGTCATTCTTTATATTCAGATATACTGCATTTTCCAAAGTATTTATCTCAAGGTTCGCTGTGTCCGTATAACTGGAATGGTTCAGTGCATTATACAATCCCAGCAGTTTTTCCTTGTCACTGAAGATAAAACGAAACAGGGTATCCTTATAGTTACGATTTGGTTTTCTTCCATACATGGAATCATAAGTTTGTTCCTGATTCTGCTCAGAAAATAGGTTCGTGTTTTCTTTTGTCATAGATTCTCCTTTTCCCGGAGTCCGAAAACATTCCTACGCGAAATAGTTTCTAATTCAGGAATTCTTCCCTAAAGAATCACCTTTCTTTTCTATCCGAATTTGTATTTCGAACTCCGATTCATTTGTTTTTTTAAGCATGGATTTCAAAATACTTTCGACTACTACGAATGAGTAGAGATGGGAGTGATTCCCATAATAGAATTGAAATAAAATGACTTAGAAATTAATGCTTTTCTTTATGCTAACATACGCAAAAGATAATTGCAAGAAAAATGAAAAAGCAAATATACAAAGAAGTATAAGCATTCATTTCTTTCCCTTGTAATATAGTATTTTTTGAAAGGAAAAATATTATATATTAATTGAGAGACTGAAATTTGTTGGCATCCATCAGATTATATGTTACAATAAATGTGTTTAGTGATGTGTAATGATATAAGTGCAGACGATATCTGTTTTTAAGTAAGCGTTTATGAAAAGAAACAGAATAATCAAACCATTAAAAAAATATGAACCTACTGACAAAATCAGTGCTGAAAAGGAGATATTACATGGGAAAAAAGGATACGTCTGCGATTAATTTTTTGAAAAAAAGATGCTGAATTTGCTGATATCGTAAATTTAGCATTGTTTCAAACAGTAAAGAATTCCTTTCAGGAATGACAAAGAACGATAGATTGATACCAGTCATTACTATCGTAGTTTTCTTCAACAATACTCATTGGGATGGACCGAAATCTCTGCATGAAATACTTAATTTTAACGGTATCCCTAAGGAACTCAGAAAAAGAATACCAGATTATGAACTTATCATAGTTTCACCTGATTTATTAGAAAAACAGGACTTGGGAAAAATGACTTCCACTGCCGGCTATGTACTGGGAGCTATAAAAAACTCCGACAGTGGAGAAAAATTTAAAGCTTATGTGGAGCAAAACAAAGAAGTACTAGAACACTTCCCAGGTTATGCTGCAGCAGTAATAAATGAGTTTTGCTCCGTAAAAATGAACGACAATGATTTAAAAAAAGAGGTGGTAAATATGTGTCAGGCGATTATCGATATAAAAACAGAAGGTATTTTAGAAGGTAGATTTAAAGAATTATGTAGTTTAGTGGAGGATGGTATCCTTTCATTGGAACAGGCGGCTGAAAGAATGGGGATGGAGCCGGAGGAGTTTTTGAATAGGAAGAACCAAGACCTAATGTCGGTTTAATTTTTAAGATATCTAAAAAGACAAAGCATGAATCGAAACATAAATGTGAAGATAAAATGCTTTGTCTTTTTATTATGAAATACAAAGGGTGTAAATCCCGAATACAATATTAAAAAGGAAATAAATACTTACTCTTTTTTGTATACTTGCTTTTTCATTTTTCTTGCAATTATCTTTTCTGTATGTTAGCATAAAGAAAAGCATTAATTTCTAAATCATTTTATTTCAATTCTATTATGGGAATCACTCCCATCTCTACTCATTCGTAGTAGTCGAAAGTATTTTGAAATCCATGCTTAAAAAAACAAATGAATCGGAGTT
>JAFQCI010000060.1 GCA_017416505.1 Lachnospiraceae bacterium | reverse complement strand
GCTGATTAAACTATAACAATGAATCCATTACAGAAAACTAGAGTTAAAATTATGATTGTAAACACATAAAATTTAACGTATAATAATCTTGCGTGTATCGCAGATTCTGTCTGTATTGTGTGGTAATAGTACTACCATTCCTTGCCCGGCACTGTTGGCGCAGTGTCGGGTGGTACACCATTTGGTCCTTGAATTTCTCATAGAATATTTTACCATATTCAATTTCCTAATACAAGCAAAAAAT
Source organism: Lachnospiraceae bacterium (assembly GCA_017416505.1). Next base: position 91,517 of record JAFQCI010000060.1, on the reverse strand, counting down.
ACTATCTTAATCTGCATTTTTTATCTAAATCCAATATAGTTAATCGCACCCTATTCCAAATATTCTTCCAAATCCTCTTCCACTATTTTCTTTATTTGATTCATAATTTCAAGACAGTCTTGTTTTTTCATCCCTGCCTGCATTCCTACATTCAAAATTTCTTTCTCTCCCGGATTTGCCCCATTCCCGTCAACCGAAGTAGTATGTTCACCAAAATAAGTATTACTATAAGTCAAATCATACGCCGGGCTTAATCGCCACATATCCATATCTTCATCATATAAAAAGCTAAAATTCTTCGCATGGTCGTCCCTATTATGGGCAAACACATTAAAACACATTCTACGAAACATATTTTCTAAATCCTTTTTATTTTCTCTCGTAAGAATTCGTGTCAACTTCATAAGTGTATGGTAATCCATACATGGTGCATGAAAATCCGCTTCTAACAACGCCGCTGCCGTCGCCATATGAACTTTACATTCCTTATCATTACCCGCTATACGGTCAAATCGTACCGTACCAAAATACCCCTTACATAACTTTGATGAATATAATTTCGTTTCTGACATCTCTATGCCACATCTTCTGGCACATCGTGAATACATATACTCTTGCTCTCCAATATTTGCCGCATCCACATGCGCGGGAAATTTAATAATCCAATCTTTATGATCAAATCTGGTTAAAACTTTAGGTCTGGCTCCACCACTGCTACCTGCCATTTTATATAACATATCTAAATCTTCTGAATATTCCGCCTGCAATACCTTTTGACATTGTTCCGAAAGATAATCCAAATCCTGTGTTTCTTTCATTTCCACCAATTCATAATCCGGCTCATATTCCAAAGCTCCCATACCATTTTTTCCTACCAGTGCCAACCTGTCAAGAACTGTAATTTCACGACTTATTCCATGCTTTTTTAATGTTCTGTCTAATAAAAGTTTTCCCCATGCATCAGGAAGACTATCTCCAAAGATTCCAAATAATCCATCAAAATAATAATTTTTAGGAACAAAAACCTTAGACTCAAGAGGCAAGGAGAAAGGACTGATAGAAAAACCATTTTCCAACCATTCGTTATCATACGAAAAGGCAATTTCGCCACTATTGGTAACAGCTAATATCCCCACGTTACGATTGTGATATTTCACTTTTAAAGATTTTATTCCTAATTTTATCCTATCTTTGCTCATTTATTACCTCCTGAATTGATTTATATGGAACGTCGGAAAAAATTTTCTTTATGCCATTTTCTGCATCAAGTGCAATGGCTATTTTGGTTAATGACAAAAAACTTATATTCCCAGTTGCTTCAAACCTTTTAATTGACCCATAACTGACTCCAGATATCTCGCTTAATTTCTGTTGGGATATACCTAATCTTTTCCGCAATCTTTTTGCATTCCCAGCTACGGACAAATTTATCTCTTCCGGAGTTTCCCATATATATTTTTGCATACATTTCCTTCTCCTATTCTTAAATACCATATATATCATTATAGCCAATATATTAGCTATTTTCAAGAAAAACAAGGCGTTTTGGCTAATATATTAGCCAAAATTAGCATAAAAAAATAAAGGAAACATCGATTTCTCAACATTTCCTTTACTAAAATTTATGCCGGCGACCGGAATCGAACCGGTACGATGTTGCCACCACAGGATTTTAAGTCCTGCGCGTCTGCCAGTTCCGCCACGCCGGCAAGTATGTATCTCGTACATTTATTATGTACGAATGGATGGAGAAGGATTCGAACCTTCGAAGTCGTCGACAACAGATTTACAGTCTGCCCCCTTTGGCCGCTCGGGAATCCATCCATGTCATATCTGACATCTATAGATTATATACGATATCACTCCAAAATGCAAGTATTTTTTTTAATTTTTTAAACTTTTTAAAAAATTAAAACGATTCAACGAAAAGTAACAAACAAGCATATTTCAAAAACTCCTTTGCAAAATATAAAAAGTTAGGTAATTGCGAAACTATTAAAAACTTATATTAAGTGATTCAAAATAAACAAATACATAAGCAGGTGCTTGGACGGCCGTCGGTACTTAATAAGCGACTTGCCTCGAATCTGTTATTATTAATGCTACTGTTTGTACAGTAATCTGACACTTGCTGTCAGGTTACGTAATAGTATGATTCAGGGGTTGGTTTCTGCTTCGCGAAGCGAATTTGCATGCAGAAACCAATAGATTACTGTTCACATGAACAGTAATCCGCTACGAGCCGGACGCAACGAAAGCGAGCCTACGATGTTTTGTTCATTTTGTATCACTTTCACATAAAATATTTTAGTTTCGCAATTCCCTAATACAAAAAGATTCAAGTTGCCCAAAAGCATCCTTGAATCTTTCCATTTTAATTCTATTTCTTTACTGCCTTTAATACCACAGAAGAAATCTTCGGCATTTTCACTTTAATGCTGTTATCGACTACTTCGTACTCTACTGATTCCATCGTATATCCGTCTTCTGTCGTCATCATTAACTGTACTACTTTTTCATCAGAAGTAATACCAATCTTCCATACTGGCAATTCTAATTCCACTTCTTCATAATTATTATTTAATGCTACAACATATTTATCATTGTTTGCAAATCTACCATAGCTGATAACTTTAAAACTTCCTAATAGGAATTTAATACTACCATATTTCAAAGCTTCACTTGCTTTGTGAATCTTTATAATATCCTTATGGAAAGCAATCAAATCCTTATCTTCTCTACCCCATGGGTAAGTTCTACGATTATCTGGGTCAGTCCAGCCACAAACACCGGCTTCATCACCATAATAAATCGTTGGTGCTCCAGGCCAGGTCATCTGAACCATAACTGCCTCTCTTAAAATACCCTTATTTACATTTTCATTGGCAGCCTCCGGACCTAGATTATGAGTACGTCCTACTCTACGATTGGTTCTGGTTAAAAATCTGGAATGGTCATGATTAGAAAGTTCATTCATAGCCACTAACAAGGACTGTTCATAAAAACGTGACATATGGTGACGCATTGCTGAGAAGAAAGAGGCATCATTTCCTAACAAATCTCCTCTAAACTCATCACTATGCTTTTCCACACCGGTTAAAAACCAGGTAAGTGGTTCCATAAATGCATCATAATTCATAACGGTATCCCACTGGTCACCTTCCAACCAAGCTCCTGCATCTCCGTAATGTTCTGCAAGAATAATAGCATTCGGATTTGCTTCTTTTACATTCTTTCTAAAATCTCTCCAGAACTGATGATTGTATTCCGGTGAATGACCTAAATCTGCAGCTACGTCTAAACGCCATCCATCCACATTATATGGTGGAGATACCCACTTTCTGGCGATACGCATAATATATTCATAAAGCTTTGGTGATTCTTCATAATTTAACTTAGGCAAGGTGTCATGTCCCCACCAGCCATCATAAGAATTGTCATAAGGAACCTTGTTTTCACCACTGTGGAAACGGAAGAAACTACGATATGGACTTTCCGGGTCTACATAAGCACCTTTATCATATCCCTTTTGATTTTCATAAATCAACTCTTTATCCAACCACTTATTAAAAGAACCACAATGATTGAATACACCATCCAGAATGACTTTCATTCCACGCTTGTGGATTTCTTCTACCACTTTTACGAAAAACTCATTACTAGCCTCTAAGTTTCTCTTATCCGTTACTCTGGAAATATATTTCGTGGCATGTTTATTTTCTTTCACACCCTCAGCCAATGGTTCCCCTTCATCATATAAAAGTACACCAAAATGAGGGTCAATATAATCATAATCCTGTATATCATACTTATGATTCGATGGAGAAACAAAAATAGGGTTAAAATAAATAACATCTACGCCCAAATCTTCCAGATAATCTAACTTATCCAAAACACCCTGCAAATCTCCACCATAAAATTCACGGACACCCATAGTAGCAGGGTACTTATTCCAATCCTTTACCTTATTTACCGGTTCATCGATATAAATATATTCTCGGTCCACCACATCGTTGGACGGATCACCATTATAAAAACGGTCTACATAAATCTGATAAAATACAGCACCCTTCGCCCAATCCGGGGTCTTATATCCAGGAGAAATCTTGAAATTGTAAAATGGTTCTAAGTCTTTTAAAACACCCTTTTTATTATAAAAACATACCAGTCTTCCAGAGTGGATTTCAAAATAATATTCTGTAATTCCTTCTTTCGCCGGAATCACACTTTCGTAATAATCAAACAATTTATCTGATGCACATCTCTTCATTAAGTCCTTTTGACCGGAATGCACGACATATACAGCATCCACATTATCCTTGGCAGTACGGAACTTTACTGTTACATCTTCACCCAATTCAGGTTCGCTTGGATTCATATAATACTTTGAATTATCTGAAAACAAAGCATGCTTATTTAAAAGTGGTTTTGTGGTAAATGCATAAATTGTATTTTTTTCTGCTTTTGTAAGCTGGTTAAAATAATAATTCAGGTTCATATTTCGTTTAGGCTATCGACCTTTTCCTCCTGTTCTTTCTGGTCTGTTCTTCGTAACCGAACAAAGTGTATTCCCTATGCTACTGTTCATATATGAACAGTAAACTCCCTATATCAAGAAACCTTTTCCTTACTACAAAACATATACTATCATCTTATAACAGAAATGTAAAATGTGCAAGAACAAAGTGATACGGTTTATAAAGTTTTCTTGTTACTATTTACGCATGAATGTAACATTTTTTGTCATTATTTGAACCGTAACAACTTTCCATCGCAGTAAAAAAGGACAGCTACCGATCGCTGTCCTTTTTTGGAGAAGGTATTTTTGTTACTTATGGGGTGTAGCAAAAAACTATATAATGTATTGGGGGGTTACGAGTATTATTATATACGAAGTCTATCGAAAAGTGTGCATAAACAATAAAAAATTTCTTAAATTTTCTTGTGCATAAATACAATAAAACTTTTCCGAGATAAAAAAAGCGATGTGATTTTGTCTAACCACATCGCTTTTTTGAACATTTTTATTGACAATCGTTTTCTGCCACTTCATCCCTGTTTTCAAACAAAGCTTCAAATTCAGGTCCGTCAATTCTGTCTTTTTCTAATAATAACTCTACGCAACGATGCATGATATCCATATGTTCCAAGATAATTCTCTTGGCATCCTGATAACATTCATCGATAATTCTTTTTATTTCCCGGTCAATAATGCTTTGTACATTTTCACCATAACTTCTTTGCTGACCTAAATCTCTTCCTAAGAAAACTTCATCACTTTCTCCGTTGGAATAGTGAATTAAACCTAATTCCTCAGACATACCATAATCCATAATCATAGAACGGGCTGTTGCTGTTGCATTACGAATATCTGCTGAAGCCCCGGTGGTAATATCATCAAAAATAATTTCTTCTGCAATTCTTCCACCTAAATCAACCTTAATATCCTGCAACATTTTTCCCTTTGTATTAAAAATATTATCGTTTGGAATTGGCATGGTATAACCAGCTGCTCCCTGTCCCGTTGGAATAATTGATACCGCCATAACCGCTCCTGCGTCTGGTAATACATGGGTTAAAATAGCGTGACCGGTTTCATGATATGCAGTAATTTTTCTTTCTTTTTCTGAAACCAGACGGCTCTTCTTTTCTGTACCAATACCTACCTTAATCAAAGCAGCATCCACATCTTCCTTCTTGATAAACTTACGGTCATCCCTCGCTGCTAAAATTGCAGCTTCATTCATTAAATTTTCAAGGTCTGCACCGGAAAATCCTGTGGTAATTCTTGCAATTTCTTTTAAATCAATATCTTCACTTAAAGACTTATCCTTAATATGGACATTAAGGATTTCTTCTCTTCCCTTAACATCCGGACGGCCTACATAAACCTTACGGTCAAATCTACCTGGTCTTAAAATCGCAGGGTCTAAAATATCTACACGGTTGGTTGCTGCAATTACGATGACTCCTTCGTTTACACCGAAACCATCCATTTCTACCAACATCTGATTTAATGTCTGTTCTCTTTCATCGTGTCCACCACCAAGACCAGAACCTCTTCGTCTTGCTACGGCATCAATTTCATCGATAAAAATAATACTAGGAGCATTTCTCTTACCTTCCTCGAATAAATCTCTTACACGGGAAGCACCAACACCTACAAACATTTCAACGAAATCAGAACCTGAAATGGTGAAGAATGGAACTCCTGCTTCTCCTGCAACCGCTTTTGCAAGCAAGGTCTTACCTGTTCCCGGAGGGCCTTCTAATAAAACACCCTTTGGTATTCTGGCACCAGCTTCAATGAATTTTTGTGGATTTTTAAGGAATTCTACGATTTCCTGTAATTCTTCTTTCTCTTCCTGCAAACCTGCTACCTTATCAAAAGTAACGCGTTTTTTAGGGTCATTTTCCAATTTAGCACGGCTTTTACCGAAATTCATCATCTTACTTCCGCCACCGCCGCTATTTTGTCCGCTTAACAACATAAAAATAAGCAACATTGCAAAAATAGCAATCAAGTATGGAAGGATTTTAGACAATAATCCTGCCCGCTTAACATCATCCATATGGAACTCTGCCGCTTGGTCCCCCGTAGTCAGATAAATATTATAAACATCATTTACATCAGAAGTATAAAAACTATGCTTCGTTCCATTTTTCATTGTTACCTGAACAACACCTGTCGGCACTTCACTGTTCTGACTCACAACTACTGTTTTAATTCTATCTTGTGCTAAGTCATCCTGGAAATTCTGATATGTGTAAGTTTCATCACTGACACCGGCTGCCTTTTCAGCACCCCAGATTGCAAATGCAATGATTCCAAACATAAACAACCAAAACACAAGACTTGATTTCATGTTTTTATTCAATTTTTTTCTCCTTTCACTTCCATTTGGCTCTAAGAAAATGATTCGTTACCATTCATAACAATAGCAACTATTCCTTTGTCACCACACCTATATATGCAAGATTACGATACTTTTGAGCGTAATCTAATCCATATCCAACTATAAACTCATCCGGAACTTCGAAACAGGTATAACTTACATCCACCTGCTTTTCCCTACGTTCTGGCTTATCTAATAAAGTACAAACCTTAAATGAGTTTGGATTTCTCTTTAATAATTCCGGAATCAATCTGCTCAGTGTATTTCCTGAATCAATGATATCCTCCACTAACAATACATCTTTTCCTTCTATGGATTCATCCAAATCCTTCTTAATTACGATATTTCCTGAAGACTGCATAGAATCTCCATAACTGGAAACTGCCATAAAATCCATACTAACCGGAATGGTCATTCGTTTTGCCAGTTCACAGGTAAAGAAAACTCCACCCTTTAATACACAAATCAAATGGACTTGTTTTCCTTCGTAATCCTTAGAAATCTGGTCTGCTACTTCTTTAATTCTTTTATTTACTTCCTCTTCTGATATCAATACTTTGATTGTTTCACTCATACTTTTTCCTCTTTCACTCTTTGTCCTTTGCTGCTATTCATCGTGTTCTAACCCGAAAATCTCCACCTGCAAAATCCGTTTCGTATCCTTTGATACTTTATAATACTCACTGATTCGCTTTCCTATCACCCATAAAATATGACTGCCTTCTGCAAGCAGTGGTATCATGGCTCTGTCTTTTCCAGGTATCTTTTCATCAATAAAATATCTTCTTAGGCTTTTTTTATTTCCTGTGGCATTCAAAATAAAAAAATCTCCATCCTCAAAACTTCGAAAACAAAGTTTGCCTACTATTTTATCATAATCGAACATTTTCGTATACGTTTTTTTTAAAATTTCTTCATTCTTATTTTTTTTCAACTCTATTTTAACCTGAATTCCATTAAAATCGAGTCGTAAAGGTTTCGATTCTTCCACCTCAAGCCATACTTTACTCATTTTTCTTGGAGTATTGCCTGCTTTCGTAAAATATATACCAAGCGGCTCCCGAACCCATGTCATTTTGCCTGGCAGCTCTCTTTTCCCACCAGTCTGATAAGAAAAAGTATCTAATACCATATCATAATGTATTCTGCCTATGTTTTTCAAGGATTTCACAAAATTTTCATAAATTAATTTAATTACTTCCCTTTTTATCACATCCGGAAAAAGGAAAAAAGGTTCTTCTAAAAGCAAAAGTCCCTCACCACTTTCCTTTACACAAAGTTTAAATGCCTTCTTTGCTTCGGATTTTATATATTCGTTTATTTCCCGTAAATCACTGGCACAATCTGCAATATGTTGAACTGCCTTTGGATTCATTTCTTCCAACAAAGGAATGACCTGATTTCTTAATTTATTCCGGCTGTAATGATTGTCCCTGTTTGTTTCATCTTCCATCCATTCCAGTTGGTTCTGTTTTAAATAAGTTTCAATTTCTTTTTTCGTTAAGCATAAAAGGGGACGGATGATTTCCTGATTTTTCGGCTGTATTGCCCCTAAACCCTGAATACTGCTTCCCCTTAAACTATGAAAAAGGAAGGTTTCTGCCACATCATTTTCATGATGGGCTACTGCAATCTTATCAGCCTGTTCCTTCCTTACGGTTTCCCGAAACACCTGATAACGATATTCTCTTCCCGCTTCTTCTAAAGAAAGTTTCTTTTCTTTGGCATAATCTTCTATCTCTTTTGAAAAAACCTGTACCTGATATCCCCTTTGTTTACAAAATTCTCTTACAAAACTTTCATCCCTTATTGCAGTTTCCCTAAGATTATGGTTGATATGAACCGGAATCAAGGTTAAATCCCATTTATCTTTTAAAGAAAACAGCATTTGAAAAAGGCATATGGAGTCTGCTCCTCCCGATATGCCTATTACAACCTTATCCCCTTTTTGAATCAACTCATGATTCCTGATATACTCTTCAACCCTCGTTATCATAATTGTATCCTTCTTCGATATCATTTCTCGTCTGATATATCATACAACAAATATTTTTTAGATACAAGCCAATCTTTTGCCAAGATGATTTGTAACTGTTCACACGTGAACAGTTACGATGATTTTCAACCTTTTTGTTACTTTTTCCAAATGCCTACTACTAAAATGGTCATATCATCTCTCACCTTCTGGTTTCCCTGTTCCAATACCTGCTCCATTAACGCATCTGCCATTTCCTGCGGATTTTTACTTTGGATTTTTAAAATAGCATCCTTCATCCAATTTTCTTTGTCTGCCTCAATGCAGTCCGTAATTCCGTCGCTGATGAAAATAAGCATATCCCCATGATAAAGCTTTTTTTCTACCTGCTCCAGTTCATTTTCCTCCATGACCCCCAAAGGAAAATTTGTAGACTGAATCAGTTCCACCAGATTTTCCCGTTTAATAAAGGTTGATGCTGCCCCGGCTTTGATAATGGATATCATTCCGGTAAATAAATCAATTTCACAAAAATCCAAAGTAGTAAACATATCCTCTTTGTTTCCCACTCCTGCAAGACAATTCATAAGTCCTAAGGCAGAAGGAACGTAAAACCCCGCTTCTAACAGTCTTTCCATAACCTCAATGACTTTTCCGCTTTCTAAAGATGCCTCCAAGCCGCTGCCCATACCATCCGAAAGCAATAAATAAGTTTTTCCATTTTCACTGTCTACGATAGAGAAATTGTCCCCGGATACCCCTTCTCCTTCTTTGGTCTTTTTCGCAATTCCTCTTAAATAATAATAATTAGCATCCTGACAAAAACGGAAAAGCTGGTATTCCTTGGTTATCATACGGTTAGAATAATTGCTTTCCTTCATTGGCACATTCATAACCTTTGAAAGCAGTTTCTTAACATCCTTTGCCATAATAATTCCGTCAAAAAGAGTCTTTCCTTCAAAATAAACTTCCTTTCTTCCTTTTTTTTCTCCAATCATAATTTTTCGAATGCTGATACCTTCTTTTTTTAAGGCTTGTACCACTTTTCGCTCCAAACCTCTTTTTTGTTTCATGGGAACATACATGGTACTCCCGATTTCTTCCATCATTTGTCCCACTTTTGTTATTTCCGTAGCAATGGCTTCCTGCCCCTCCAGCATCCTGTTTTTCCACCATAATTCTTTTTTGGCGGTTTCATAATTTCTGTTTGTTTCTATGATAAAATAATCCAAATGCTGGCATTGTTCCATAAAATCTTTCGGTATGTCTTCTTCTTTGATATCTCCATTTTCCTCTAAAGCACCTAAAATACTGTATCCTGCACGATAAGTATCAAAAGAATTTTCACTCCAGCATTCTGTATAATTTTCACAGGAAGCACAAAGCCCACTGGAAACCTCCTCCATCACAGAAACGAATTCCTGTTGTTTTAAACGATTCCTTCGCTGCTGCTTCGCCGAAATACTTTTTCCTAATGCTAAAAAGCCTTCTGCCAGCTCCTCCATCCGAATCTGCTGCATCCGGTTCATTTCATTGGTAATGACATTGTCCACCTGGAAACCATCATAATTTACTTTTTCTATCCACGCCTTTGGCGTGAACAAAAACACCATCAGTCCACTAAACGCTCCTCGAATCATCCCCACTTGAAAGATGGATTCATCATAATACATCCCCAACAGCAAAAATACAGTCAAGGTAGCTAATATACTTCCGCCCTTTTTTAACTCTCGTCCAATTCCTGAAGCGATTGCCAATAATACAAAGGCCCCTAATAATCCAATTTCTCCATAACGGTAAGAGATTACCATACCACAAACGGCTCCTATCAATGCTCCTTCCCGTACTCCATAACGATATCCAAAGACCAGTATCAGATAAAATCCAACTGCAGTTAATATGTATATTTCACCTATTTTCCCCGGCAATGCACTTAAGATACAGCTTAAAAGAATTAAATTTCCTGTTAATTCCCTGGCACCCATTTCCAAGAGATTTTTTTCCTGTCTTCTGCCTTCCATGCTTTCCTTTAACATCATGCAGACTACACTGGTAAGAACCGTGCCAAAAAGAATATCTAACAGAGATATTTTTTCTGTTCCAAGAAAAATCTTTGCGGCAATCTGAACAAAAAACGTCAGAAACGATAAAAGCAAATAAGATTTTATCTGTTTTCCTCTTATTAATTCTCCTAAAAAGAAAAATGCCAGCATTGCCATGCTTTGAAGACATACCATAACAATCCCCTGCCGGTATCCCATACCTATCAAAAACGCAATAAAACTAAGCACTGACAAGTCCCGTTCCATCATCAACGCCGCCATAAACCCGATACCAAATGGATTCATACCAACCACTTCAATGGTGGAAAGCAATCCCGCTAAAAGTGCATTGAAACATAAATCTTTTTTTCCTGATTTCACTTTAACCTTCCTTCCTCTCATGCAACTCATACTAATATTATCACTAAAAGTGATTGCTTCATGCCTTGCACTCCCACAATCACCAAATAAAAAGAGAATCCCACATTTTGCTATGCAAGATGTGAAATTCTCTTGATTATATTACTCCCATGATAGGAATTCTGTCGGATTCCATTGTGAAACCTCGTCTTATTTCGACTTGATAATAATTTCATCGGGATATACCAGCCCTAATTTTTCCCTGGCTGCTTCCTCTATATATTTTTTCGTCTGAACATATTTTTCTAATTCTTCTATTTCTTTGGCCTCTTCTTCCTGTTCTAAAATCTCAGCCTCCAGCTTTTCCTTCGTAGCAGCATATGCCTCGCTTTCCTCTGTCAGCTGTTTTCCTTTTATGCCTAATAAAACAGTCAATAAAAGTGCAACAAACAAAGAGGCAAATGCACTGATTTTAAACTGTTTTCCTACTTTTCTTCTTTCCAATCTCATTCTTTCACCTTCTATTTTGAAACTTTTCGTTTCTTTTCATTTTACCCTTTTTTGCCGCTTTTTTCAATCTATTTTTCAACATATCTATGAAAAACAGCAAAAAACGACTCAAGGTATTTGCATAGAGGAAAGCCCCTAACAACATAAAAATAAGAAAGAAGCCTCTGATTTGTCCATAATAATATTGATAGTAAACATAATAAATAAAAATTGCTGCAAAAATCCAAAACAAAAAATCCTGAATATGTACAAAGATATTCTTATGTTTTATCAGAATTCGTAATATCCGAAACACATCATATACCGCTACTAAAAATGCCCCTAAGAAAAGACTGATAAAAATTAAGTTCCATTCCTCATATACTGTCTGATGCAATGCAAGTATCATCTGAACAATCTCCCAAACAATCCTTCCTGGGACTTATCTTCCTGTTTTTTATCGGTATATGTCAAACTGTCAATATGTCCGTCAATCTCAATTTCACCCTTTTCCAGAGTAAGCTTTGTTACGTGCAAACCACTTCCCTTAATCATCAGTCCGCCTTCTTCTGTACTTAACACTATCTGTGCTGTATCAAAACTTACTACTTCCAACACACCACTAATATTCCCGGTTTCTCTTCGGTTAATGCTTACTCTATGGTTTTTGGGCAAATATCTCTCATCCATTTTCTATACTACCTTCCAAAGTTTCGTTATAAGAATATATGAAGATGATAGAAAAAGTATTCATCCTTACTGTCCATGCCAAAACAGTAAGGATTCATCTATCGAATTACAGGTAACGGAACATTTCCTTGGCTTCGTCCTTCTTTACGGTTTCCTGTACTGATAAAATTTCTGCTTTTACTGTTTTATTTCCAAACTGAATTTCTAAAACATCCCCTTCTTTTACATTATGGGATGCCTTTGCAACCTTGCCATTTACCATAATTCTTCCGGCATCACAAGCTTCATTGGCAACAGTACGTCTTTTAATAATACGGGATACCTTTAAATATTTATCTAATCTCATAAAGTCTTGTCAGAATCTCCATATAAGAAACGGATTCCAACCTTCCTCCTTTCTACTTTGGATAGAGAAAAAACCCTATATAACGAAAAAAGTGCCTGCACTCATGCAGACACTCACTTCATTTCAGCGAATTAAGCGTTAACAACGTCCTTTAAAGCCTTACCTGCTTTGAACTTAGGTGACTTACAAGCTGCGATAGTCATAGGTTCACCGTTCTTAGGATTTCTTCCTTGTCTTTCAGCTCTTTCAGAAACTTCAAAAGTACCGAATCCAACTAATTGGATTTTTTCTCCTTTTGCTAATTCTTCTGAAACTACGTCAGTGAAAGCCTTTAAAGCCTTTTCTGCATCTTTCTTAGATAATTCTGTCTTTTCTGCAATTGCTGCAACTAATTCTGCCTTGTTCATTTTAGGAACTCCTCCTCTAATCTGGAATGTTTTGTTTTCAATATATTAAGCACAAAATGCCTAGTACTAGTTATACCTTGTTCTCCCTTGTTTGTCAAGAAAATTTCTACATTTCTCTAAACAAATATCACATTTTTTGCATTTTTCATAAAGAAAATGGAATTTCAGCTTGAAAAACATCGAAATATTGGTGGTTTTCGCCAAAAGAAAAGAAACTTTCGTTACTGTTTACGAGGTACGAGTGAACAGTAACAAACTTTCCTCTAAAATCATGCTCTTTCGGCTCTTATTTTTTCAAAACCGGTATCACTTCCCTTAAATTTTCCACCACCTGGTATGCTATCTTTTTAGTTTCTTCCCCCGGAGAATCTAAATCCGGTACCATAACCGGTAACACACCTGCCCGGTAAGCTGCTAAAATTCCATTCGGAGAATCTTCCAATGCCATACATTCCTCCGGTGCATAACCTAGTTTTTGAGCTGCCAGTTGGTAGATATCCGGCTCCGGTTTCCCGTTTTTTACCATATTTCCACAAACCACCTGTGAAAAATAAGAAAATACACCAATAGAACTTAAATATAACTTGGTTCTTTCGTAATCTGTTGCGGTAGCTACTGCCATTTCATACTTTTCTTTTTTCAAATAAGAAAGAAGTTCCTTTAACCCTTCCTTTTCTTCCACACCATGTTCCCTTATGTACTCATTCATAAGTTCGATTCTTCTTTTCCTGACTTTCTGATAATCGAAATCCTCTGAAACTAACTGTTTTAGCATAGGTTCTGCCAATTTTGCGCTTAAACTTCGTATTTTCAGGCTATGTTCCGGCTTCATAGGATAACCAAATTCATTTGCCGCCTCACACCAAAACCTTTGTAACAACTTTTCCGTATCTATCATAAGACCATCCATATCAAAAATAACAGCCTTTATCACTTTTTTACCCATGCACTTTTCCTTTCATCTTTTTTTCATAGGCAATTGCGAAACTAAAATATTTTATGAAACAGCGATAAAAATTGCCTATTTTATTTTTCACAATATTACTATACCCTGCCATATCCTTCAAGCTTTTTTTATTAGTTTCGACTTTTTTTAGAAATATCCTTGCCACATTTTCGAATGCGAGTTACAATATCCATGTGATATTGTAAAGAATGAGAATATAACTGACGAAAAGGAGAACAACAATGAGTGGATTTTTTGGCGTAGTAGCAAAAGAAGATTGTATGTTTGATTTGTATTTTGGAACCGATTACCATTCACATCTCGGTACAAGACGCGGCGGTCTTGCAGTTTATGATACAGAAAAAGGCTTTGACCGTGCGATTCATAATATTGAAAATGCTCCATTCCGTACCAAATTTGATAAAGATTTTCATGAAATGAAAGGAAACATGGGAATTGGCTGTATTTCCGATTATGAGCCACAACCTTTGATTGTACGTTCCCATCATGGAACTTATGCAATTACAACCATCAGTAAAATCAACAATACCGATGAAATTGTAAATACCATCTTTCAACAAGGTAATTCCCACTTTTTAGAGATGAGTGGCGGAGATATTAACCCTACTGAATTGGTAGCCGCTATCATTAACCAGAAAGAAAATTTAATCGAAGGAATCCGTTACGCACAAGAATTAATCGAAGGTTCTTTGAGCCTTATGCTCTTAACTCCAAAAGGAATCTATGCTGCCCGTGATAAATACGGAAGAACTCCTGTTATCATCGGAAAGAAGGAAGGCTCTTACTGTCTTACCTTTGAAAATTTTGCTTATAGAAATTTAGGTTATGAAGATTATAAGGAGTTAGGTCCTGGAGAAATTGTCGTTGCTACCCCGGATGGCATCCGTACTTTAGTTGCCCCTGGAAAAGACATGAAAATCTGTACCTTCCTTTGGGTTTATTATGGATATCCTTCTACTTCTTACGAAGGTATCAGTGTAGAACAGATGCGTTATAATTGTGGTACTTATCTTGCAAAAAGAGATACCGTAAAACCGGATATTGTTGCCGGTGTACCGGACTCTGGTACTGCCCATGCCATTGGTTATTCCAATGAATCCGGCATTCCATTTTCCAGACCATTTATCAAATATACGCCTACCTGGCCACGTTCTTTTATGCCAACCATCCAAAGTAAGCGTAATTTAATTGCGAAAATGAAGTTAATCCCTGTCCATGATTTAATCAAGGATAAGAGTTTATTATTAATTGATGATTCCATTGTCCGTGGTACACAGTTAAGAGAAACTACAGAATTTTTATATCAAAGTGGTGCGAAGGAAGTTCATATCCGTCCTGCCTGTCCACCATTGCTATATGGTTGTAAGTATTTAAATTTCTCTCGTTCCAGTTCAGAAATGGACTTAATCACCAGAAGAGTCATTGCCAGACTGGAAGGAACGGAAGATGTGTCTGATGAAGTATTACAGGAATATGTAGACCCAGAATCTCCAAAATATGAACAAATGGTAGAAGAAATCCGTAAAGAATTAAACTTTACTACTCTTCAGTTTAACCGTTTAGACGATATGTTAGAATCTATTGGCATCCCAAAAGAAAATCTTTGCACTTATTGTTGGAACGGAAAAGAATAAAGAAAAAAATACACCGAAGTTATTATGCTTCGGTGTATTTTTTATTACTGCTCACACGTGAACAGTAACTATTTTTTCTTTATTCTTCCATTTGTTTTGCTAAAAAGCTGGCAGCCGTTAATAATAATTTCTTTTCTGTTAAAGTAAGTTTTCCTTTTTCTGTTTTTGAAAGTAAAAATACTCCACCAATGTAATCTCCCCCTGCGATAATCGGCGCTGCCATCTCTTCTTTATAATCCCCATAGCCTTCTACTATTTCTGCAAAACCTTTTTCCCCTTCTTTTGCAAAAATAAATTCTCTTTCATTTAATCTTTCTTCTATTTCTTTCGCTACCGGTTTATTTAATACATCTGCCTTTCCTACTCCATAGCAGGCTATAATTTGTTCCCGGTCTGAAATCAATACTGCAAAACCGGTAATCTGACCTAAACTTTCTGCATATTGATTTGCAAAGCTGGAAAGTTCACCCATAGGAGAATACTTTTTCAATATCACTTCTCCTTCTCTATCCGTAAAGATTTCTATGGGTGTTCCTTCCCTGATACCTAGTGTTCTTCGGATTTCTTTTGGAATTACAATTCTTCCTAACTCATCTATCCTTCTAACAATTCCTGTTGCTTTCATAATAAAAGACCCTCCATTTATTTTTCTACTGTTTGGTAGTAGTATTTGTAAGTGAAGGGATTTTATACCTTAAATAAAATCATTTCTTAGACTTCTTAAAAATTTCTTCTTACCTTCCCTGGTATTTTTATCTCAAAGTTCTTTCTTTTTCCTATAAAACCTGCGTCGATATTTCATCTCTGCATACTTTACCACCTGCTTCATGTAAATGGCATCATATATTCCCCCTGCTGCTCCTACAATGGGAATGCCCTGTAAAAACTTCATGTATAAAAGCTCCTTTGACAAACATCCTGCTGTAACATCGATGCTTTCCTTTAAATTCAATTCCTTATGATATTGCCCTGTTTCCATATAAAAATTCAATTCTTCATTGACTTCCTGCAACTCTTCGCCATAGGACAATGCCCCCCGAATTAAAAGCAGAATAAAGCGTTTCTCTTTTTCCTCCTGATAATCAAATCCAAAGCTTAAAGCTATCTCATAAATGCTTCTTAACATTAAGCCGGTAAACAGTACTATATCCGGTATTCCAATCCCCAGAATGCCAAGACCCACGCCAGACACACCAGATACCAGTAAATTTATCGTTCCAGTCCCTGTTGCCTTTTTAGAAAAAGAGGTTAAAGATTTTCGATTTCCTCTTACTTTTGCCGCATATTCATTGATTTGATAGGTCTTTTCTAATTCTTCTTTTTTATAAGTCTTTTCAATTACTTCCGTCCCTTTTTCAAACACAATAAAAAATGCCTTAGAAAATGCTGCATCCAAAGTACTTTGTAATTTCTCAGGTACTTTTTTCTCTAAAAACTGATTGAATTTAGAATCTTCCTTATTTTTACGTTTTTGCAAATAGGTCTGTTCCTGCTTCTCTAACTTTAACCATTCTTTTTCAATAGGAGTCTGTTTTCCCCTCATGTTCCATTCCTCCATCTTTTAAGGCATTTTAACCTGCAATCGTAATAGTTTTTTTATCACAAATCTTCCCCAAAAATACAAAATAACAAATATACTAATCAAAATTATCAACGGTAAATAGTTTCCAACAAAAACACCGGATAAACTGTCCACTATATATTCATAATACTTTCTAAACTTTTCCAAAAGCACACTTCCTGACCAAAGAATTATATAACCTATCCTTACCAAATTTCCATTACTTTCTGTTGTCAGGAAAAGCGTAAGCTGTAGTATAGTTATTACTACTATGGTCAAAACTACATATAAAATGTACTTTCCTATTTCCACTGATTCCAATAGAGCCATATTATTATTTTCTTTTTGTACTATGCTTCCAATCAATATTCCCACACCAAAAATCACACCAATCGTAAGGTAAAGAAGTAAAAGCCAGGTCATGGTAACTAAGATTTCACATCTTAAAAATTCCTTTCTTGTTTTTCCCATCGTAATGGCAAGTCGAAATTCATTCGGCATACAAAGCATACCATAAAAAACTTCTCCCAACAACCCCACAAAAGTTCCAAGATATATGGCATCCATGTTTAATATCATTTTATTTTTTGCTAACAAATATCCATCCAAAAAGAAAATGAAGAAAATGACTGCTGTTACAAATGCGAACATAAGCACAAATTCCACTTTTCTTCTTTTAAATATAATTCTTTGCATATTCTCTCCAACCTCTCTTTCTAAGCCTATATAGGCAATTGCCAAACTAAAATATTCTATGTGAATGTGATACAAAATGAACAAAACTAAGCGTGTCTGCGTTATTTTGTTTCAAATCCGTATTTAGGAAAACAACATAGTAACCTCTATATTTTTACTCTTCTTCAAGGTGATTTTTCCTCCAATAAACCAGGTCAATACCCCTATGAAAGCCATCAGAACATATAGCCATTCCAGGCCCTCCATCTTACCCTCTCCTGAAACAAAAAACATATGATGAACAATCATACCCACAGCCACCAAACAAACATAACATGCAAGCATGACTTTTACCAAAGCTCCCAATTTGCTATGGTTATAAAATTGAATTCCATATAATAATTTTACCATTCCACTAATAGATATCAACACTGCAAGATAAGCCGGATAAAGACTAAAAAACAGGCTCTCTCCTACAATTGCCTTTGAAATATAAGCTAAAAGTAAAGAATGTAAATTTAGCAATAGCAACATATACATTCCTCCCAGTTCATACCCCACATATGCCTCTCTCCTTGTACTGCCCATGGAAAGTGGCAACATAACCATGGAAGGATAATTACAAACAATTTGCACACTTAATAGAATAGATATGTAATAGCACCATTGACTTCCGAGTACAAGTACTTCACTTATCAATCTATTTTTTTCCAAGTCTCCCAATACAAGAATATCCTGAAATAGAGAAACGTTTTCCCCACCCCCAAATTTGCTGATAATATAATAAAATGCCATTAGGAAATAACTACTGAAAAATGCAATCAAAAACATATTTTTTAAGATTTTACCCATCCAATATTTCAATGTGTATGGCCTTATTCTTTTCTTTTCACTCATGCTATCCACCCCTAATCTTCTTTCCCACACAATGCTACAAAAAGGTTCTGCAAGGTAACGGTACGGGTGGTAATTTCCGAAGAATCCTTTATCTTTTGTCCTTCTTCCAATAAAACGGTAACACTTTTGCTTCTTCCTACGGTATCCGGATGGTAACACTTTAAATTCTCCACTGCCTTATCTACCTCTTCTGCTTTTCCGGAAACAAATACTGCCCTCTCCAATAGTTCCTGGGTATTTTCTTTTATCATGATTTGATTTTTATTTAACACTATTACTTCTTCAAAAATATCAGAGGCCTCATCAATAATATGCGTAGAAACCACGAAAGTTCTTCCTGTTTCCGTATATTCTTCTATCAAAAGCTTATAAAATAAATCTCTGGATATTACATCAAGACCAGCCACCGGCTCATCAATAAAGGTGTAATCTGCCTTGCTTGCCAAGGCTGCTACGATAGTTACCATACTCTGCATTCCCTTGGATAATTTCGAAATAGGTTTGTTTGTCTCTAGTTCAAACTTTTGAATCAGTTCCTTCGCATAGTTTTCATCCCAATAAGGATAATACATAGATGCTAATTTAAAATAGTCTTTCACCACCATTATCATGGCAGGATTTAACTGTCTTGAAAAACAAATGTGTTCTAATGCCTTTGGGTTTTCCCAGATTTCTTCTTTTCCTAAGCGGATTTCTCCCTCACTTACTGGGGCATGGGCAGCTACCATAGATAGTAAAGTAGTTTTTCCTGCTCCATTTCTGCCAATCAATCCATATATCTTCCCCGGTTCTAACTCTAGATTCACATGTTCTAATACTACTTTCTTTTTATATTTTTTACTTACATTGTTACAAATAATTGATTCCATACCCTGTCCTCCCTAACAATCCTCACTCTCAAGTATCATGTTTACCAGTTCCTGTCTGCTGATATTTAAACTTTCCGCTTCTTTGATAATGGAACGGATATAATGATCATAAAATTCTGCTTTTCTTCTTTTTTGAATCGTTTCTTTGGCTCCTTTTGTTACAAACATTCCAATCCCCCTTTTCTTATATACAATCCCTTCATCCACTAAAATATTAATTCCCTTCGCCGCAGTAGCCGGATTAATAGAGTAAAGCTTCGCCATTTCATTGGTACTGGGTATCCGTTCCTCTTCTAAAATAATATCTCTTAGTATATCGTTCTCTATCATTTCACTGATTTGAATGTAAATGGATTTTTCCTGAGATAAAAACTGACTCACGTTCCCTCACTCCCTTCTCAATATGTAGTGTTTATCCTGCAAGTTCATAGGTTAATTACTTAACTAACTGACCTACGAACCGATAATAACACCTTAATTTCTCTTTGTCAAGTCTAAGATTAAAAAAAGGTATGTTTCCCTGTTAAGAAAACATACCTTTTCACCATATTAATTCTCTACATATCTTGTAACCCGCCACCAACATGGTAATATCACATTAGTGCATTTCCTGTTTACAAGTCACCTATAGCTTTTTAATCTCTTCTAATTTTTCCTGAATCTGTCTTGACAATGTTTCTACCATTCTTGTGCTGGCAGAAATCTCTTCTGTGGATGCTGCCAGATTAGAAATACGTTCATCCACCTGCAGAATATGTTTGGATAAATTTTCTGCCTGTTCTATCAATGTCTGCATAAATCTTCGAACTTCAGTGGAATTATAATTTGATTCCTCTGCAGCCTCTTTACTGGAGTTGGAAAGATTTTTAATTTCACTGGCAACAATGTTAAATCCTCTTCCTGCCTCTCCGGCTCTGGCAGCTTCAATGGAAGCATTTAAGGAAAGAAGATTGGTTTGGGCTGCAATACCGGAAATAGCAGCATTATTATTTTCAATACTTCCTAAGAATTCTGTGATATTTTGGAATATTTCCATCATATCACTGGTAAACTTGCTGACATCCTGCATATCATGTGCAATCTCTGTACTCTCTCCAGCATTGGAATCATTTCCTGCAGTAATTTCCTCTAAAGAATGCATCATATCATCAAAATGAGCCGCAATATCTGCTAAAATCTTAGCTACTTCTTCTGCCTGCTTTAATTTATCCTCAGCCTGTCTTTGAACCTGCTCGTTCAATTCTTTTGCAAGGATGGTTTCTTCCATCGCTAAATCCTTAGCATAATGCACACAGTTATCTTTATTGTTTACACCACGATAAATAGCTTCTGCCATGGCACTACAATTCGCATAACCACAGGCAGAACAGTCAATATGGCGTTTTTCCTTCGTATCCTTACCCATATCCAGGAAGATTTTTTCGATATCCTTCTCTGATGCTTTCTGGTTCTTCATTTGCATAGAGCGGTCTGTATAATGGCGGATATAATCATCTAAATTCAGACTCTTAAACTGGGCATTTAATGCAACCAGTCTCTTTTTCGGAGTCATATTCTTACCCCATGCACCTTTTTTCTTCATTCTGCTTTCCCGAATATCAAAAAGATTCATAAGAGTATCATCGCCTACAGCCTTGGACTCTTCTACACCTGTACCATACAAACAACCTTGGGAACAATTTAAGGCATCCACCATAAATGGAAGTTTCTTTCCTTTTTCCACTCTCTCCTGATATTGATGCAGATATTCATACATATGCTTTTCGCCTTCCGCCTGACGAATAAAAATATCCTCACCAAGGAACCAATATACATTCTCCTTTAAACCACCTGGCATTGGATACACCGAACCAAGACCATATTCAATTTCATCCTTCGCAACTTCTCCGCCGGAAAGATTATGTTTTTTTATGTACTCAACTAAATGTGCAAAGGTCACATTATAAGAAATATAACCTCCACAGTTCGGGTCATCAATTTCATTCTTTTTCGCAATACAAGGACTGATAAAAGCAAGTTTATCATTTATTCCCATATGTTTCTTTGCATAGATGGCACTACACATCATAGGACTATGTACCGGCATTAACTTCGGTAATAATTCTGGAAGATATTTCTCAATATATCCTACTACCGCAGGACATGGCTGGGAAATTCCACCTAGAAAATTATGAGAAGTAATATAATTCAAATATGCCCAAGTCGTAATGTCTGCACCAAAAGAAACGCTAATAATATGATTTACCCCGGCAGCCTTTAAAATGCCTAAATACTTCTCATATTCTTTCGGATAATTCGCCATAAATGCCGGTGCAACTAAAATCGATATCTTCGCTCCATTTTTTTAATCTTCAAAGAAACGCTCTGTATCATCATTAAAAGATCTCGCACCATGTCTACAGGCACCAAAACAAGCTCCACAAGCAATACAAGCATCCCCATCTACAAAAATCTGAGTTTTTCCATCCGGGGTTTCCACTGCATGATTGGCAGTAGCCACCGGACATACGGAAATACATTTGTTACATCCGATGCATTTTTCATTGGTATACACCAATCCCTTTTTTACTTCCATACTTATCCTCCATTCTAAGAACGCATGGGACATGAAATCAGACTCCCTCTCTCCATACAATGTCCCTTTTCTCTTACGTTCTCCATTCATCTGCTTCTTTTTAGTTTACCATTATTGATACATTTTTTCAATAAAGACTCCAGAATTGTGTAGAAATTTGTTAATTTTAAGTTACTGTACACTCGTACCTCGTGAACAGTAACGATTCGCAGGCTATTTAAAATTTTGCTTCGCAAAAGGAGCCTGCGAACACCTGAATCATATTCTTACGCACCAAAACAGTAAATGTTTTGGTGCTGTGTGTACAGTAACAACTTTAAACTTGAAAATTTATTTTTCATATAGAATTCCGTCCTTCCCTTGCGAAAAAAATAAAATTTTGCTATACTTCCTTCGGGAGAAAGCGGAAAATCCCGCATAAAATTTCCACAATAGAAAGAAGGCATTATTATGTTAAAAAAAATAACATCGGTACTCCTTGTTGCGACCTTAATGTTGTGTATGCTGACAGGATGTTCCGAAAACAAAGAATCTACGAAAACCGATACCAAAACCAACTCTTCGGAATCACTTCCAGAGGAAAATCAGGAAACGAAGAAAGACATTAACATTGGATGTATGAAAGGTCCTACAGCCATAGGTATGATAAAGTTACTTTCTGATTCTGATTCAGAAACCAGCAAGAACAACTATATCTACACCATTGCAGGAACTGCAGATGAAATTAGTGTAGGCCTGGTAAATGGGACTTTAGACATTGCGGCAGTTCCTTGCAACCTTGCCAGCGTCTTATACCATAAAACAGAAGGCGAAGTAGTAACCGTTGCAGTAAACACCTTAGGTGTTCTTTACATTGTAGAATCCGGCGACTCCATTCAAAGTGTCAGTGATTTAAAAGGAAAAACCATTTATTCTACCGGTCAGGGAACCACCCCGGAATATACCTTAAGATTTTTATTAACTTTCGCAGGCTTAGACCCTGACAAAGATGTTACCATAGAATATAAGTCCGAGGCTTCTGAAGTCGTAGCAGTCTTAAGCCAAAATCCGGATGCTGTAGCAATGCTTCCTCAGCCTTATGTTACTGTGGCGCTGAACAACAATGAAAATTTACGCATTGCCCTTGATGTTACCAAAGAATGGGAAGAAAGTTCTGACAGTACTGTGGTTACAGGTGTTATTGTAGCCCGCAAATCCTTTATTGAAGCCAATTCGGAAGCATTTGAAAACTTTTTAGCTGAATACAAAGATTCTACTACATATGCAAATTCTAACATTGACGAAACCGCAGAACTTCTTGAACAGTACGATATTTTCAAGGCTGCCATCGCAAAAAAAGCCATTCCTTATTGCAATGTAACCTATATGGACAACGAAGAAATGATAAACAATGTTACTGCATATTTAAACGTGTTATACGAACAAAATCCATCATCCATAGGTGGAAGTTTACCAGAGGAAGGAATGTTCTATCAGAATGACAAATAGAACCCATACTAAGAAAAAAATAGTGGTAAAAACACCACTCATATATTTATTTTGTATCTTATTATGGATTGCTATCTGGCATATCACAGCCACCATTCTTTCCAAAGAAGTATTTCTTCCAACTCCAGGCAGGGTGTTTCTGGTACTTTTTAAGGAACTCCTGCCTTCCAAAGAATTCTGGCTCAGTGTGAAAACGTCTTTTCTACACATTGGAACCGGATTTTTCTTAGGTTCAGCTTTAGGGATATTATTGGCAATCCTTTCTTATGTAAGCGAAGCCATCCGGATATTTCTCTGGTTTCCTATAAAAATTGTGAAATCCATCCCTGTTGCATCTTTTGTAATCCTAACTTTATTATGGTGTCCCTCAAGAAACCTTTCCATTTTTATCTCATTTTTAATGGTTTTGCCTGTTTTATACATTCATACTTTAGAAGGATTACAGCAGACAGATAAAAAGATGTTAGAGATGGGACAGGTTTTTCGTATATCCATATTAAAGAAGATTCGGTATATTTATCTTCCACAGATATTGCCTTATGTATGTTCTGCAAGTTCCCTTGCCATTGGTATGGCATGGAAATCCGGAATTGCCGCAGAAATCATTGGACTTTCCAAAGATTCCATCGGAAACCAGCTTTATCAGTCCAAAATATACCTTATGACACCGGAATTGTTCGCCTGGACCATTGTCATTGTAGTATTAAGCATTGCCTGCGAACAGCTTGTAAGAGGCATCACCTTTTTAATACTCGGAAAGAAAGGGAAGGAATAACATGAATTCTGCTTGCATTGAACTAAAAAATATCTCTTATGCCTATGAAGAGAAAAAAATATTGGATGGTTTTTCTATACGGTTTCCGGAAGGTGAAACCACAGCTATTATGGCACCCTCCGGAAAAGGAAAAACCACCCTTTTACACCTAATCGCAGGACTCCTTACTCCCCTGGAAGGAAGGGTTGTATTTTCAAAACCAAACCCACGAATTTCCATGGTTTTTCAGGAAAATCGTCTGGTGGAATCCGCACGTGTATTTCAAAATATAAAACTAGTAAATCCTAGTCTTTCTAAAGAGGAAATAACAGCCCTCTTATCCTCATTGGAACTTGAGGATTGTTATTCCAAAAAAGCAGGAAATTTAAGTGGAGGACAGGCCAGAAGACTTGCTATCGCAAGAGCCTTAGCCTGCCAATATGATATTCTTCTCTTAGATGAACCTTTCACAGGACTGGATGAAGAGACCAAATATAAGGTTATGAAATGCTTAAAAGATAAGACAAAGGGAAAAACCGTTCTTCTAGTGACTCACAGCAAGGAAGAAACTGAATTCTTTTCCAGCCGGATTGAATTACTAAAAGACCTTGCTGTATAGGTAATTCCTCAATTATTCGCGAACTTCCACTGCTTTTCGCATTGCACAAACTGACACCTTATAAGATATCATCATCGCTGCGACTCCTACCATAAAAAACAGGAACACAATCACACGAACTGCTGCAACATGTTGTTGTACCCATAGGAAAAGTTCCATAAAATTTTGACTTAACTTATCTAAAACAGACAAATCTCCAAACATAAGCCAGATAACAAAAGCACACATTACAACTAAGAACACCCCTCCAATCACCGCATTGCCTTTCTTTGAGCCAAAACGAAAAAATAATGGGAACTGCAAAGAACAGAACAACATAGAGATTCCACCGGAAATCATAAGAATCATCAAGCTCGCAAAAATCATTATGTTTTCTCCGACCATAATATCAAAAACCACCGATGAAACCAATGTAAACAACGCACAAAGGACCATCATCACAGCAACAAAAGCATATTTTCCTTTGACATATCCCTTAATTCCTCCTGGCAAAGCAATGGCATACACCATCCATTTTTCCTTCTCGTCTGCATCAACTGTAATCAGCATTCCCGACCAAGCCATTGTGATATTAAGAAGAAAAAGTCCGCCAGAAAAGTCCATGACCACTTCCATAAACTCCATAGTATCTCTACTATACAAAATTGTCCCAAGAAAGAATACCGGGAGCCAAGCCATCCCCAAAAGAGCCCATTTCGAAACCTTAAAATCTTTATAAATATTTCCTACCATATACAGTTCCTCCCTTTTTTCTGAATTTGTATCGAACAAAGGGCAGATATAGGAACTCCCACAAAAAGGGAAAGTGGAAATAAAACTGCCAAAATATTTATCATTCCGGAAATCACACCCAAAAGTTGCCCGACACTTACATCATGTTCCATACAAAAATTCATTCCCACTAAAATCAAAACGGATAGAATCACAACTAATACAATATGTTCCCAAAAAACAATTCTTGATTTTACACCAAAACGGTAAATGAATGGTATATCTAACAATGTAATCAGAACGAAACAGGAAAATCCGGCTAACAGGATAAGAAAACACTCCAAAGTATAATCTGTTTTTGCTACTGCAAACATGATTCGCTGTAATCCATAGTTAAGAAAAAAACTTAAGGTAAGAAAGCTTAAATAATAAAGGTACTTTGTAATTACCCTTTCTTTCCTACTGACAGGCAAAGATACACACACCTTATCAAAATCCGCATTTTCATCCTCTTCAAAAGATGCTGAAATTACTCCATTGACCATAATTCCCCCAAATGCTGCAAAACCAAAAGAAAAAATCCAAATCATATTGCGTAGGGCATTTCCCTCAAGAAATCCTCCATTTAAAAGAGCAGTTCTAAAATTACCATAATAAATACTAAGTATCACCAAAATCATAAATGCCGCTATTCCTATGATTCCCATTATACTTCTGATTATTTGTTTCTTCTGGGTCAGAATGTCTTTTAAAAACAATCCTTTCATGCCGATGCCCCCTTACTTCCGGAAATATAAAAAATCATAATTTCATCCAGACCTACTTCCTCCATAAGAAATTCCGGACATTCCTGAATGCAACGTTTTTTCTCTTTTACCAGTACCTCTACAGAAAACTGGGATACTCTTTTTCCTACAATATACTCAGAAGGTATTTTTGCAACTTCTTCTTTTTTACACTTAATCATCCCATGGTCTTCTAAAATACTGATGCGTTCTCCGGAAAGCAGAATTTTACCCTGGTCAATAAAAGTAATGTAATCTGCAATCCGTTCTAAGTCACTGGTAATATGGGAAGATAGTAAAATGGTATGTTCTTCATTTTGTACAAACTCCAAAAAAATGTCCAATATTTCATTTCGGACAACAGGGTCTAAGCCACTGGTTGGTTCATCCATAATCAAAAGCTTCGCATGATGTGACAAAGCAACTGCAATCTGTAGCTTCATCTGCATACCACGAGAGAATTTTCCTACTGCTTTCTTTTTCGGCAGTCCAAAACGCTCAAGGTTTTTAAAAAATATGGTTTCATCCCAGTTTTTATAAATGTTACGAAACATCTTATTTAAGTCTGTTGCATTTAAAATCTTATGAAATCCCATTTCATCAAATACAAATCCAATGTGTTCCTTTGCTTTACATTCTTCTTTTTCATGGTCATATCCTAAAACATGAATGATTCCGGAGTCCAATGGCATCATATTCAGGATGGAACGGATGGTAGTGGTCTTTCCGGCTCCATTTTGTCCAATAAATCCCATAATACATCCCTTCGGTACGGTAAGACTTATATCCTGCAATGCAAATCCATCGTATTTTTTTGATAGGTGTGAAATTTCAATGGCATTTTCATATTCTCTCATGGTATCCTCCATTTTCGTCCTCCTCTTTTTATGACTCTTCATATATCCACTGCACTACTTCCAAAAATTCTTCCTTGGAAATCCCAGAAAGCTTAGCTTTTTCTACGGCGATGCTGATAGCATCTTCCATTTCTTTTTGAATTTTTTCCCGGATATACTCCTGATTTACCGCTTTTACAAAACTTCCTTTTCCTACATAAGATTCAATAAATCCTTCTCGTTCCAATTCCTCATAGGCCCGTTTTGTGGTAATCATACTGATACGCAGTTCTTTTGCTAAAAAACGCATAGAAGGTAAGGGCTCCCCCTCCTTCAACGTACCATTTAGAATCATATCTTTTATTTGCTTTGTAATCTGTTCATAAATCGGTATTTTGTCTGAATTTGAAATAATAATATCCATATGTACCTCGCGAGTCTCAAAATATTGTGTATATACTTTATACACAATATAAACTTATCCTTGTGTTTTGTCAATACTGTTTTTATGTAATTTTATATAACAGAACACTGATACAATTCAAACCATAACATTTTCTTATTAAGTACCAACGTATCCATAGCAAAAACATTCTTGCGTCTTTCCTTTCTCCTCAAAAAAAGAACCATAAAAGCTATAACAAAAAAACAACAGCTCCTATGGTTCTTACGATATTTTTACAATACTATATTAAAAGACGCAACGAGGTCCTCATGTTTGAGGGACGTGTTGGGTTCTTTCGATGATTATTTTTTCAAATGAGAATACATCACGACTTTATCATCTTTTCTAATCATGGTAGCACCATTTGGAATAATCACCTTATTCC
This sequence comes from Lachnospiraceae bacterium, assembly GCA_017416505.1. The sequence goes on along the minus strand of JAFQCI010000060.1, from coordinate 63,111 downwards.
TTCTTTGAATCATTACAATCAATTCCTGACGAGAAATATCTAATTCTTTTACTTGCATTCCAATCCACGGATGTTCTTCTTTAATCAATAATTCTTTTAAATTAATTTCTTCCTCATCTTTGAAATTCTTTGCAGCAATCACCAGGGTATCTCTGGATTTAATCTGAGTATCCCCTTTCGGCAGAAGAATTTCTTCCTCCCTGATAACCATAACCAATAATAATTGAGGTGGAAAAATAATATTTCGAATCAGCTCGTTACACCATGGATGATTCGGATTTATCACAGAAGTGACAAACTTCAGTTCCCGTTCTTCTGTGTGGGAAGTCAAAGCCAGCTTTGTATAATTCTCCACAAATCCGGCAGAAATAATACCCGTAGGAATCGCCACCATCCCAACCCCTAAAAAAGAAATCACAATGGCCATCAGCTTTCCAAGTGTAGTGACAGGATAAATATCACCATACCCTACCGTCAACAAAGTAGATACTGACCACCAGATACCGGAAAAAGCATTCTTGAACTTGTCCGGTTGTGCCTCATGTTCCAGACCATACATACACAAGGAAGAAGCCACCATTAAGATTAAAACCATACATACCGAAGAAAATATCTGATTTTTCTTTTCATTCAATACATTCACAATAACATTAAAAGCATCGTACCGGGAATTAATCTTGAACAAACGAAAAATTCTCATCACACGGAAGATTCGGAAGGCGACGGCACCTTTCGGGAAAAACAAAGGTAAAAAATAGGGCAAAAATGTAGCTAAATCAATGATTCCATAAAAGGAAATCATAAAAGAAAGTTTTGCCTTCCATTTACTTTCTTCCGGAAAAGCATACTCAGCTGTCCAAAGCCTTAAACAATATTCAACAGTAAAAATAAGTATCGTAATCAGTTCAATGGTTTTTAATAAACCTCTATATGGTATCGCCTCATCAAAAGTATCAAATAAGGTTACAAACAGATTTAAAAATATCACAAATACAATAAACAAGTCAAAAGCTGCACTTGGTAAATCCTGTTTATTTCCGATCTGTATAATATCAAAAATTCTTCGCTTTATTTTCTCCATCCCACACTCTATCCTTTTATATTATGATGTTGGGTCAAAAGGTATTTTGACTCCATGATACTTGCGAATTGCTTCGCACATTGTTCTCCCACAATTCTAAAATATTCGAAATCCGCCCCATTCGGGCTACTACGTACTTTGTGCTAGTACCATCATATCTGATTTCCTTATGTTTGTCCATAACCATTAAAAAATATATAACTATTTAGTGCTTTTTTATTTTTTCGGTGGTATAATAGTAAGATACGAAAAAATATACCCAATGACTTACGGCGGAATCATAATCAGCCAGAATGGAGGATTTAAATGAAAACATCCCACGATACGAAAAAAAGTGGTTTGAATATTATAATTGTAGGTTGCGGAAAGGTTGGAACTACTCTTATTGACCAATTATCAAAAGAAGGACATGATATCACTATTATAGATAAAAGCCCCGAAAACATTCAAAACATCACCAATTTATATGATATTATGGGGATTGTAGGGAATGGAGCAAGCTACAGTGTCCAAATGGAAGCCGGCATTCAAAATGCAGACTTAATTATTGCAGTAACAGAGTCTGACGAGTTGAATCTTCTATGCTGTACCGTAGCAAGTCGCGTCGGTAACTGTGCTGCCATTGCCAGAGTCCGTACTCCGGATTATAGTGACGAAGTTAATTATCTACAGGAAAAATTAGGACTTGCCATGATCATTAACCCTGAACTTGAGGCAGCAAAAGAAATCTCCAGAATTTTATATCTGCCAACTGCTCTAGAAGTAAACACCTTTGCCCACGGACAGGCGGAATTAATTAAAGTGAAAATTCCAGAGAAAAATATGCTGGATGGCAGTGCCATTTCTGAAATAAGCAAGACCTTTTCTTTCAGTTTTCTAATTTGTGCCATTGAACGAAATGGGGAAGTTTTTATTCCTTCCGGTAGTTTTATCTTAAGGGGTGGCGATGTAATTTCCTTTGTGGCTTCTAGAAAAAATGCCAGGGAATTCCTAAAAAATATCGGCTTTAAAACCAATCAGGCAAAAGACACCATGATTATCGGCGGCGGAAAGGTGGCCTATTATCTGGCCAAACAACTGCTTTCTATTGGAATGGGGGTAAGAATCATTGAACAAAACAAGGAACGTTGTGAAGAGTTAAGTATTCTCCTTCCAAAAGCTATTATCATCAATGGAGATGGTACCGACGAAGAACTATTAAAGGAAGAAGGTATTACCTACGCAGAATCCTTTGTTCCTCTAACCGGAATTGATGAGGAAAACATCATGCTTACCCTTTATGCAAGACAGATTTCAAATGCCAAAGTCATCACCAAATTAAACCGTATCAATTTCCGTGAGGTCATTAATACCCTGGATTTAGGAAGTGTGGTATATCCTCGTTTTATTACTTCAGAAGCTATCATTGCTTATGTTCGTGCAAAGAAGAATTCCATGAACAGTAACATTGAAACCCTTTACCATATGTTTGATTCCCGGGTAGAAGCTATTGAATTTAAGGTAACCGAAAAATCTGAGGTGACAGATATCCCACTTATGGATTTGTCTTTAAAAAATAATCTGCTTATTTGTTTTATCAATCGAAATGGAAAGATATTTATTCCAAGTGGCCAGGACTGTATTTTAACGGGAGATACCGTTATGATTGTAACCTCACATACAGGATTTGATAAAATACAGGATATCTTAAAATAGGAAAGAAAAATTAGGAAATAAATATTTAAAATAATATGAAAAGACTTTGATAAAATCTATCTTTTGAATAACACGAAAAAGACTTGATAAAATCTATCTTTTAAATAATACGAAAAGACTATGATAAAATACTCGATATCTTACGAAAGGATTTTGACATGAATACTTCAATTATACGTTATGTGTTAGGATGGGTTCTGAAAATCGAAGCAGTTCTTATGCTGCTTCCCTTTGTTGTTGGTATCATTTACGGTGAGAAAGAAGCTTTTTCCTATCTGATTGCATTTGCAGTCTGTGGAGTGCTTGGCACCATCCTTACCCTAAAAAAACCGGAAAGTACCATTTTTTACTTAAAAGAGGGTTGTGTTGCCACTGCTCTAAGCTGGATTTTTCTTAGTTTGTTCGGCTGTCTGCCATTTATGCTTACCGGGGAAATTCGTGCCTTTCATGACGCATTATTTGAAACCATTTCCGGTTTCACTACCACCGGTGCCAGCATTTTAAGCGATGTAGAGGCTTTGTCTCATTGTACGATGTTTTGGAGAAGTTTTACCCACTGGATTGGTGGTATGGGAGTTTTGGTTTTCCTTTTGGCAATCATTCCTTTAAGTGGCGGCTCAAATATTAATCTTATGAGAGCGGAAAGTCCCGGTCCTTCCGTAGGTAAATTGGTTCCAAAGATTCGATATACTGCACGGCTTTTATATATCATTTATATTATTTTAACTTTAATTGAAATGGTGTTCCTTTTATTTGGCAAAATGCCACTATTTGATGCCATAACTACATCTTTTGGTACTGCCGGTACTGGTGGTTTTGGTATAAAAAACGACAGCATAATGGGATATTCCCCATACATTCAATGGGTAGTCACCATCTTTATGATTTTGTTCGGTGTCAATTTTAATGCTTATTACTTTATCTTTCTGAAGGAATTTAAGAAGGCATTTAGCATTGAAGAAGTACGTTGCTATTTTCTCATTATTTTTATTTCCACCGCCATAATCTTCCTTAACATCCTTCAGACTGGTATGAAAGTCGGTGACTGTTTCAGGCACGCAGCCTTTCAGGTTGGTTCCATTTTTACTTCTACGGGATTTGCTACTGCAGATTTTAACCTTTGGCCGGAAACCTCCAGAACCATTCTTGTACTTTTAATGTTTATTGGTGCCTGTGCCGGAAGTACCGGAGGTGGTATTAAGGTTTCCCGTATCGTAATTATGATAAAGACGGTATTTAAGGAACTGCATTCCTACATTCATCCAAAGAGTATTAAGAAAATTAAGATGGATGGAAAACCGGTAGAACACGAAGTGGTAAGAGCCATTAACGTATATTTTATTACCTTTATTATCCTGTTTACTTTATCTGTTTTTGCACTTTCTTTTGAAGGGCATGATTTGATAACGAATTTTACAGCTGTCATTGCCACACTGAATAATATCGGTCCGGGACTGGAACTGGTAGGGCCTACCGGTAATTTCGGATTTTTCAGTCCATTTTCCAAGTATGTGCTAATGTTTGACATGCTGGCAGGAAGATTGGAACTGTTCCCACTCCTTATTTTATTCCATCCAAGTCTCTGGACGGAAATGATTCATTCAAAGAGAAAAATGCATTAATGAACATGATACCTGGTTCCAAAAAAAATGCCTGGGCTGTTAGGCTCAGGCTTAACTTTTCTTTAAATGTTTACATTCATTTATTCACGAATTTTCAAAATGTTTATATTCATTATTTAACGAATTTTCAAAATGTTTATATTCACTTTTTCACGAATTTTCAATTTTCATCTTATCATTTGTAGCAGTCATGCTTGAAAATCCAGATTCTTTCACACTGTTATCCAATCTTCGAAAGAATCTTCTTATCATTTCGCTTTGCAAACTCACTTAACGAATACGAACGAATTCTTTGACTTACGATATTGGGAACCAAAAATCCATTATTAGTCAGCTTTACGCATCGATTGATAATGGTTTTATTTGTCACACCAAGCATCTTACTTACATCAATCGGCGTAAACTCCAGCATTTTCTTTTTCAAAAGAAATACCAATAAGTCCTTCTCCTTTGCATTCAAGTAGGACAAACTGCCATCTAAATCATCTTCCTGAACACCCTTTGACAATTCATATACTCTTTGCGAATACAATTCCACCATACGCAGAAAATAATTTACCCAGATTTCAGGATGTGGCGGATTTTCTCTTCCTGAATAATATAATGCCGGAAGACCCATCTGAAGCGATTCGTAATACTCATCCGGGTCATAAGCAAAGTATTCTTCCAAGGAACCAATTCCATTAAATCCATAACCATAAAAATCTAAAATATATCCAGACATAAGTCTCGCAGTTCTTCCATTTCCATCTTCAAAAGGATGAATCGTAACCAATTGATAATGAACTACCGCTGCAATGATGAGCGGATGATCATCTGTTGTGTTTACATAATCGACCAATTCATCCAACAGTTCAGGAATATCCGAATATTCAGGAGGAATATAATCTGGCGTTCCTGTAGCTGCATCATATACCGCAAACAACACACCCGGAGGCATCGGTCCTCTTAGGCCTATCTTTTCTTTTGATGCACCTTTTTCGACTATCCCCTGTACTTCAAGAATCATTTCTTTTGAAAAAGCCTCTTTTCTTTTCAACTTTTCCTCAAGCAGATTTAATGCAAGAAAATAATTCCGAATCTCCTGCTCTGGTTTCAAAAAGTGCTTATGCTCGTCTCTTTCAATAGCATCATCCGCCTGTTTCTCCGTAAGCGGATTGCCCTCAATCTTATTTGATGCATAAGAACTCTTTTTCTTAGAATTCTTGCGCAATCTATTCTTTGTCATAGGTGGCAACTCTATTGTATTTAACGAAAAACGGTTTTCGTCAATGGATGATATTTTCTTTAATATGTCGTTAGTTAATGTAACTTTTATCATGGACATTACCTCTTCGAAACTATTCTTAAAATAGTATATCCCATTCGCGTTAAAAATTCCATTAAATTTTCACTATTTTTACACTATTTTTCACAAGATAAGAAACATATTCTGCTACAATGTCAATATCCGTATTGGCATATAACATTCTTGCTCCTACCACATCTTCTATTTCATTAAAATATAACATTCCCTGATGAAATACAAAGTCGATTCCAGCCAGACCAATATTTAAGCCTTCTATTACCTTATTTACCAATGCTTCTTCTTCCGGGTTTAATTCATATTCTGCTACTTTTCCCCCTAGACTGTAATTACTTTTAAAGTCGTTTTCATTGGTTCGCAGCATAGCTTTTACAATTCGATTGCCTACCACATAAACTCTTACGTCTTTTCCCGGTTCCGAGGCAAATTCCTGACATAGGAAGTATTTATTTTGTAAATCTTCCTTTTTTCTCTTTTCATTCGGAGTTCGAATCAGAAATACCTCTCCCCCACCATGTCCATTTAAGGACTTTAATACATAGGGATATTTGGGAGGTTCTACCTTACCATAATAACTGGCAAGTACCGGAATTCCTTTTTGCACAGCGTAACTATATGCTAATGCCTTATCATTCCCAATCAGGGTCACAAAGGAATCATTCCACACTTCGACTCCAGCCATCTCAAAGTGTTTCGCCAGAAAATAATCTCTACTACGGTTAATTACCAAAGTCGGCTTATGACACTTTTCTTCCTTGATATAAAATTCTGTTTCTGAATTTTTTATTACCAGTCCCAATTCTTCCTTCAATACCAAAGTTAAAGGAATACCATATTTTTCACATTCTCTAAAATATAAATTCACATATTCCCTATTTTTTAAATAATCTTCTTTTTCGTACAAAATCCACCAGTTCATAGCTACCTCTTATTTTAATTAAGTAATTGCGAGACTAAAATATTGTATCACTAAATATCAGTTTTTGATAGTTTCGAAATATCTATATTCTAATACTCCAATCGTCTTAAACTACCTTCATAAAAAGTATATTGTGGGGTAACAAAAGGATACACCACTTCTTCCTCATAGTACCATGGGTCATTTTTATGCTTTGGATTTTTTAATACATGGAATTCTTGTGCCGGCATGAAACCCTGTGCCAATAAAAATGCCTTCTTTCCATTGGCATCCTCGCAGACATCTACTACCATAACCACGTGTCCTGGACTTCCACTATACAAAAATACGTCCCCTATTTGTAATTGTGAAAGTTCAATCTCCGTAGTCTCACTTTGCATAGACATTGTTCCTGCATAGGTAAACACCATTCTCATGTAACTTTGAAAGCATTCGTAGGAATCATCATATTCTTTCGTCTTTGACCAATATGTATCATTCCCTTCGACAATGATTCGATATCCATCTCTCCATTTTATATACTCCGTTAAAAATCCATTGGTAAAATGAAACGCAATCCTTTCATATTGCCCGGTACTTAAGAAATATTCTGCATACATCCGCATCACAGAATCCGCACACTGTTGTAAATCACTTTCTTCTATTGGCAGTGCAAAGACTGCAATATGTGCATTCTGATTTTTCTTTTTTGAGCCATCATATAAAAGAACCTTACTGCCATCCTCTTTCATTTCATAATTTCTAATGAATGTTCCAAGACTGCCCTCTTCTTCTAAAGTTCTCGTGTATCCCTCCGGTACCATTATCCTTGTTTCCAATGTCATGCCAGCTGGGTCAATGAAAGAATCTTCTAATGCATTGATAAAGTCATTCTTATTTGTATTGTTAATATTAGCATCTAAACCCAGCTCTTTTACAAGAACAATAGCAAGCACAAATACAATTATAAGAATTCCACATATTGTTTTCTTCTTCATAATTTTTCGCCCCCTCATCATCATTAATTAGTGACTTCATCTAAAATCTTCCTTCCCTCATACAATTAAAAATCTTATGACATATTATACCACAAAATCCCGTTCTGTTCTAATTTCCTGCACTTTCATACTTTTTCATTCCGAACTTCCATAATTTCATTGCAACCACTATCATAACAAGCAAAATTCCCATTTCAAACAGTATGTACAAAAAGGATTCCTTTCCCAACATACAGCTAACAGGATAATAACTTACAAACCCATAAGGAATCACTAATGTAAGTATAAATTTAATTCCTATGCCAAATACCTCTAATGGATACTGTGCAAAATCAGCAAAAGAAAAAATCATCCATATGATATTATTAGACTTCACCACCCAAAAAGAGGATACTGCGAAAATCAGGTTTATGGTAGCTATGATAAGGGTTCCCATTAATATAATAAGAAGCCATAAACAGGCATTGGCAAAGCCTAATTTCAAATCAAGTCCATCTGCTGCAACCTTCGTAATGGCAATTCCCAGAATAAAGGTTCCAACCCCGTCAATCTGTATTTTTTGTCCCACAATCTGAAACAATTCATTGGCAGGCCGAACCAGTAAGATATCAAAAGTTCCCCTTCGGATAAATTCCTTTCCTATAATCCATAGATTATCAAAGAAAATATGATTCAGTCCACGACACAAAGTAAAGATTCCATAAACCAAAAGCACTTCACTATAAGTCCATCCTGCAAACACTTTTACATTGTCAAAAATGGTCCATAAAAAAATAATAGATGAAATCTGCATCAATAAAGTAGAAAGAGCCCCTACTATCATATCAAATTTATATTGTTTCATCACCTTAAAATTCATTTTCGCCATACATAGATATAATTTCATATATTTCGCCATAATCAACCACCATTTATTTGAATTTTTTTCATGATTACTTTAAACAACACCTTCGTAAACAACATTAATACCACCACCCATAAAACCTGAATCAACATATTCCCGATAGCTTCATTGTCAACACCAAACAAATAAATTTTAATCGGTACGTCAATTAAGGTTTTAAATGGAAGTGCATCGCAGATTCTGTTAAACCATTCTGGCAAAAATGCCAGTGGAACCACTGCACCGGAAAACAATTTCACTAAAGCCTGACGGATTACCCTAAGTCCCCAGCCATTTTCTGTCCAAAAGGTCAAAAGACCAAAAATAATATCCACATAAATAGATATTAAAATTGCCAGAATCACACTTCCTATAAACATGAGGTTTGCCAACGGGTTCGTTTGTACGAAAATATCAAGAAAAATAATGCAAAAAATCAGAATCGGCAAAATCATAGTAAATATACTTGCCGTTAAAGAACCAATGCTCTCAAAAAACAGACTTGGAATAAAACCAATAGGTTTCGTCAGCTTTGTAGCGATTTCCCCACTCTTTACCATATCAGCAATCCGCAGTGTAATTCCAAATTCCATCAATTTATAAATCGCATTACTAAATATAACATAGGTACTCATCTGGGCTAGTGAAAATTGATTTAATATGTCTGTGCCATCGTACACTCTGCACCAGATAAAATAGAATATGTAAATTTGCAGAATCCCTACAATAATACTGGCAGCCGTACTCATTCGATAGGCAAAGTTATCTTTAAATTGTATTTTTATTAAAGCAAAATACTTTTTCATTCTTTTACACCTGCAACTTTCCTTTCTTTTATCATGTTCAATTTACTTTCCCTTGTCTTCGTATAGTTCCTTAATCAATTGCTCTAATCCATTATTCTCCATAGCAATATCCTTAACCTTAAAATTCTGGAAATAATAGTTTACAATCTCTGCAAGGCTTAACTTATTCTTATCAATGATTAATTCAAGAATTCCATCATTACTCTCTTTTTTCTGATACTCCTTATAAATATCCCTGCTTGCATCATAATCCTCAATATAAAATTTTACCTTGTGGTAATCTCCTACATTTTTCTTTATTTCTTCTATCTTACCATCAAACAGAATTTTCCCTTTATCCAATACAATAATCCGGTTACACAACTTCTCGATTTCTTCCATATCATGTGAAGTAAGAAAAATAGTAGTGTTCAGCTCCTCATTGATTTGGCGGATACATCGCAGGAAATTATCCTTTGCAAAAATATCAAGTCCTATGGTAGGCTCATCTAAAAACAAAATTTCCGGGTCATGTAACAAGGCTCCACCCAGTTCACACTTCATTTTTTGTCCCAAACTCAACTTTCTTACCGGAGTATTGAGCAGGTCCTCAATTTCCAATAATGCCGAAATCCTCTTTAAATTTTCTTCAAACCGTAGCTTAGGTACTTCATACAAAACTTCAAAATACTTATAACTGTCAATGACAGGCAGGTCATACCATAGATTGCTACGTTGTCCAAAAACTACACTGAACCTTTTATTCTTCTGAATGCGATTATGTCTGACAGAATCCCCAAACATAAAAACATTTCCCTTAGTAGGGGTCAATATCCCTGTCATCATCTTTATGGTAGTGGATTTTCCCGCCCCGTTTAGCCCAATATATCCAACTGTTTCCCCTTTCTCTATCTTCAAAGAAACATCATCCACCGCCGTAATATATTTATACTTGGTGGAAAACAAATCGGTGAAAAAATTTTTACCCTTACAAGGCACTTTATACTCTTTTGTTACGTGTTCTAACTCAATTACCAATGTTTTTCTCCTTCCTGCAATAAAGCTCACATATTTTATCCTTATTGCTCCATGGCATTTCATATTAAAATCCACGAACCAACTTGATATATTTCTAACACCGATTCTACCTTAATTCTTGTTCCTTGTATATTACCCACTTTTTTGTAACTATGAAAAAGACGAGATAAGGATAAGTACTATCCTCTCTCGTCTTCTTCTGATATTAGTCCCTTTTCTTTTAAAAAGTCCGTATTATCCTGCTCAACCATCATTTCGATTCCAATGCTCTGCATAATTTCTACTGCCTTTCGCATTTTCTGACCACGTTCCGTTAGAAAATATTCCACTCTTAAGGGATACCCCTCATAGGACTTTTTATCTACCATTCCATATTCCATTAACTCTTTTAATTGCTCAATAAGCATTTTTTGTGAAATGCCCGCAATCCCTTCCTTTAACTCTGATAAGGATTGATGTTGCCATAACTGCCACATAATAATCGGTTTCCACTTTCCTTTTATGACATCATGGGTTAGTTCCAAAGGGCAGGTGTATTCTTTTCTTGTTTTCATTACTTTTCTCCTCGTTAAAAATCAAGCATTTGAGAAACTATAATATTCTATACGATTTTCATCACTCAACATATGTTTTTGCTAGTTTCACAAATACCTAAAGTTATAAGTAACATCCTTTTCACAATCACCATTACTTTTTCTGAAAGTGAATCACATTCCCTCTTTCCTTCATTTTTTCCTTTATATATTTTAGTATCTCTTTCGCCGTATTTACTCCCGTACAATCGTATAGATTCTTGAAATGGGCATTGGAATTTACCTCGCAGAGTACCGGTTCACCCTCATTTCCAAACATAATATCCACCCCTGCAAAATCCAGCTTTAGTTTTTCACAGACCTGAATTGCCATTTCTTCCTGTTCCTTGGTCGGAGTATAAGATTGCATACTTCCTCCATTGGTGATATTAGCGCGAAAATCATTCTCATTGGTTCGAAGCATGGAAGCCACCACTTTCCCTCCTACTACCTGGATTCTTACATCCCGTCCATAAGAAGTTTCGATGTATTCCTGAATTAAAAAAGGTCGGTTCCCAATATGTTTTATCACTTTTATCATTTCCTCCTGGTCATGCACCAGATAGACCTGGGCTCCAAAAGAACCATTGCACTCCTTAAAAATAAGCGGATAACCCCATTCCTTTGCTACTTCTTCAAAAAAAGTGGTTTCGCTAAAGCCTTCCGGCTGAAATATTTTAGGTGCTACAATGGTTCTTGGCATTCTGATACCGGAATCATATAAGGCAAAGAAGGTCTTTGATTTATCATCGCAAACACTGATTCCCTCTGCCGAATTAAATACCCGGAAACCATTTTTCTCAAACATCTGTGCCAAACGAATATCTTTATCCCAAAACAAAATAAAGTCCGGCTTTTCTTCCCTCTCATCCTTTGCAAAATACAGCCAGCTCTCTTCATTGGTCATAATTTTTAATTTTATTTCTAATTCATCAGCTGCCTCTTCAAGCATTGCAAATAATTCATTGAATTTTTGCTTTTTTAAATAAGCATTTATAATTAACCATCCTAACATAATTTTTCCTTTCCGAATAAAGAATAAAGGGGGTACTGTTCACGTGTGAACAGTACCCCGACACTTTCTGTCATAGTTTATCTCAGTTTACACTTTTTCATTAATTTCTGTCATAAGTTGAGCCTTAATTTCCATTACCTTTGCAATGGTTTCCTCTTTATTTACTTTTAGGGAAATGCTCTTATCTCTGGTTACGATTTCAACTAAATTTTCCTTTAAATTCTTAGGTCCTACAATAACACGAATTGGTGCACCAAGTAAGTCGGCATCTGCAAACATTGCCCCAGGTCTTACATTACGGTCATCATAGATAACTTCCAATCCTGACTGTTGCATCTTTTCATACAAATCATCTGCAAATGCTTTTGCTTCTTCATCATCCACACGAAGCAGGCATAAATGTACTTCCCATGGTGCAATGGTAATTGGCCAGATTGGTCCAAAATCATCTCTTCTCACTTCGCAGACACTTGCTGCCAGACGTCCTACACCGATTCCGTAGCATCCCATAATTGCATATTGGGACTCGCCCTTTTCATCAAGATAAGTCAAATCCATGGACTTAGAATATTTGGTACCTAATTGGAAGATATTACCTACTTCAATACCTCTGGAAATAGTAATAGACTTCTTACCACAACAAGGACAGATTCCACCTTCTATGATTTTAGCAACATCTACATATCCAACAGTGCCATAATCGCGTTCCATATTAAATCCGGTCATATGATAATCTACTTTATTGGCACCTACCACAAAATTATCAATTCCCTTTAAGGAAGCATCGAAAATCACCTTGGCATTTTCAGTAATTCCCTTAGGACCGATGAATCCTGCTACCAAACCACAATCTTCTGTAATGACTGCTGGATGAATATTATCCCCGATAAGTTTTGTCAACTTAGCTTCATTGATGTCCAAATCTCCACGAATAAATACCACTACATAACTATCATCAGAATTCTTCTGGTACACCACTGCCTTACAAGTATGTTCTGTTGGCACCTTTAAGAAAGCACTTACTTCTTCAATGGAAGTAACACCCTTAGTTTCTACTTCTGTTAATTCTGCTAAACCAATCTTTGGCTCATTTTGAATAATGCTTTCTGCTGCTTCCATATTGGCTCTGTAATCACATTCTTTACAAATCGCAATAGAATCTTCTCCTACTGGAGTTAAAAGCATATATTCATGGGATACATTTCCACCCATCATACCGGAATCGGAAGCAACTGCAACTACTTCCGGCACACCACATCTTGCAAAAATACGGTGATATGCTTTATAACATTTATCGTAATAATCCTCTAAATCTTCCTGAGAAGTATGGAAAGAATAAGCATCCTTCATAGTAAATTCACGAACACGAATCAAACCTGCTCTTGGTCTTGCCTCATCTCTGAATTTAGTCTGAATCTGGTAAATCATAAATGGATATTTGGCATAGCTGTTTGCGTATTCCTTTACCAGATGTACTGCTGCTTCTTCATGGGTCATACCAAGTACCATTCTGGAACCGGTTCTATCCTTAAAACGTAACAATTCATCTCCTACGCTGTCATATCTTCCAGACTTGTCCCAAAGACTTCCCGGCAATACAACAGGAAACATAACTTCTTGTCCATCAATGGCATCCATTTCTTCACGAATGATATTTTCAATCTTCTTTGTAATTCTTTTTGCTGGTGGATATAAAGAATAAATACCATTTGCCACATATTTCATATATCCGCCACGAACCATAAGTGCATGGCTGTCAATTACACAATCCGATGGTCTTTCTTTAAATCTGTCTCCGATTAAATTCTTAATTCTCATTTTCGTATCTCCATTTCTATCGTAATAAGTTATGTTCTGTTCACAAATCATCTCGCATATATGATAAATCATCCTAGGAATTTCGTCAATAAAATTCTTGCTATGCGTATTGTATCAACAAAAACCAGTAGCTGCTATGATTCCATAGGTTCTTCTTCCTCTGTATACCCATTGGAAGTTTTCACCTGAATCCCATTAATTTCAACGCTGTCATTTACTTCAATCATCAAGTACTCTCTTCCATCAATCACTCTTGTTTCCACTAAATCGGTTCTTTCCGGATTTACCTTCACTACTACATCCGGAGTCTTGATTTCAAAACTTCTGGTACTTGCCACAGAGGCTGCCATAAACAAAGGCTTGGTTTCTTTTGGTGCCATTTCTTCAAAATGCTGGTCGAACTCCTTTAATGCCTCTGTCTTCACACCGCTGTTTTCCAACAATCTTTTCATATCCATTTTATCCAGTGCTGGTGGTTCTTTCGCATCTTTCCGCTCTTCCACATATTCATTTAAATTTTCATGAATGGTCTTAACGGTTTCAAAATCACACTGTTCCCCAAGAGTTTCTTTTACAATCTCCTGAAACACTTCTTTTTGTCCCTTAAAGGACATTGGAATATAACAACCTAAGGTCTGCTGGATAAATTCGTCCTGCATCTTTTCTGAATTTTTCGTATAATACAAAAGGCTATGTATATCAGTACTTCTATCATTAAATGCCGGGAATAAAAATCCATGATTCGGTGCTCCCACCACCCAATCTCTCACCCTGCTTTCAATGTTATTGGTAAGTTCATTATAGCAAAGTCCGGCATCGGAAAGCTCCACAGGACAAATGCTACACAAAATAAAATCGTACACTTCTTCGGAAGCATCTTCATTTTCAATCTCATCTGTAGTCTTTCCCGGAACATCATAGGCGGCATAAATTAAAATAATATAATAATTTTGTGGATAATCATAAGTTTCAATTACCTTATCATAAAATTCTTCTAAGAGTGCATCGTCTTTTAGGTTCGAATTCTTAAGCTTTAATAAAAATTCCTGTGTTCCACCGGTAAATTCTGCCTCCATAGGAAATTCCATATTTAATAGATTTTTCCCAATGGTTCCGGAGAGGGTAGAACGAAAAATGGTATAATACTTAAAATTCTCCTCTTCCGACATTGTTAAAAATGTCTGTGCTAATTCTGCCTTTTTATTCTTTTCTCCATCTACGTAACAACCGCAAATTCTGGTAATAGTGGAACGTTCCGGTATAAATTGTTTCTTAATTTCTGCAATTTCTTTCTTATTCATACTTTTCTCCATTTCGAGTCTATGTTCTATTCATCCATCTTCACACTTCACTCTCAAAATATTTCCTATTTTCTTAATGTCGTTTTATCAAGTCACATTACAATAAAACATGCTCAACTGCTAATATTATCGATTATTACAATCCATTTGCTTTTATCTGAACTTTTTTCTTCTACTATCTTACCTTTATTTTGTTTTTTTCGCAATATCCAAGTCCAGATTTTTATGGTATACTGAAGTGGATTTATTATGGTTCATCTGTATGCCCCAATAACGGATTTGTTATGGAGCCTTACAAAATCAGTAACCTTATTTTATGAAAAAGGATGAAACAGTTATTATGATGACAGAATTAGAAAAACACTACAACAAATTCAACGAAGACAAACGCCTTACCCGTCGCCGGGGACAGGTGGAATTTATCACCTCGTTAAAATATATTCATGAATGCATTGATATGCTTTCAGAATCACAAGCAGAAACAAAAAAAGAAAGTGCAAATCCAGACATTAAAATCTTAGATGTGGGGGCCGGAACCGGAAGATACTCCATTCAACTTTCAGAAGAAGGCTATGATGTCACTGCCATTGAACTGGTAAAGTACAACTTAGGTATCTTAAAATCTAAAGGCAGCAATGTAAAAGCCTACCAGGGTACTGCCTTGAACCTATCCCGTTTTGCCGATGAATCCTTTGATATTACTTTAGTATTTGGTCCTATGTATCACCTTTACACCTTGGAGGATAAACTGAAAGCCCTAAGTGAAGCCAAACGGGTTACAAAGAAGGGGGGCTATCTTTTAATTGCCTATTATATGAATGAATATGGTGTCCTGACCCATGGTTTCATTGATGGACAAATCAAAGAAAGCCTTGCAGGTGGTAAACTGACAGAAGATTTTCATTGCATCGCAGAACCGGAGGATTTATATGAAAGAGTCCGGACGGAGGATATCCAGGAACTAAATGAACGTCTTGGACTAAACCGTGTAAAACTGATTGCCACGGACGGTGCCGCCCACTATATCCGACAAACCTTAAATTCCATGGACGAAGAAACCTTCCAATTATTCTTAAAATACCACCTGTCTACCTGTGAAAGACAGGATTTAATTGGGGCAAGCACCCATACACTGGATATTATAAAAGTGTAAATCAAATAATAAGATACCATGGTCAAAAGGTCATGTTTTTCATGCTCGCATGAAAAAACATGACTTTGGGACCCGCAAAACATGAGAAAGTAGCCCGAATAGGGCGGATTTCAAATGTTTTAGAATTGCGGGAGCACAAAGTGCGGAGCAATTCGTAGGTATCATGGGGTCAAAATACCTTTTGACCCCAACATCATAATAAGTAATTGTGAAAGTATAAATTTCATATGGCAGTAACTCAAAAGAAACCGGACAACTGATGGCTAATTGCGAAACTATAATATTTCATATGAAATTAACTTAAAAGAATCTAAGCAACTGACAGGTAATTCCGAAAGTGGATTTCCTTTTACCAATATCGAATCAACAACATGAAAACCTTCCTGGCAGACATATTCCGTATATTCGTTTTTCTGCCACTTATGATAGGTTTTAAATCCAATCTTTTCCATAAACCAAATCAATAACTTTGAGTAGCTCTTTTTCATAAAAAGGGCTACTTTCTTACGACAACAAATCCCGTCCCATATCGCTGACATAAAAGTATTCTGTAATAGAGTACTCACGTTTATATCTGCAAACTTTCTGCATATTTAAATAAAATAATATCTCTCGAGGCGGTTTCTACACATGCCTGTTCCTTATTCATAAAATTCACTATCTCATATTTGCTCATTTTTCCAAGTTTATCTATGACAATATTTAAGATATCTTTGTCTTCTTCAGATAATGCTGGATATTCTGTTTCTTCCATCAAGTTGAAATGATATGCGTATGTTTCACCCACATCCACTTCCTCACATGGTACATCTTTTAAGTCTATGATAGAATCATGCCCGATAGGCACAGTTCCCATGGGTAATGCCTGATAAACCAGTCCGGTAATTGCCCGCTCTCTTTTCTTATAAGAAAGAGCATCAGAATACCACATCAACCTCATAAGTTTCGCCATATATAGATTGGTAACTTTAACAGATGTAGCAAAATAACGAATTACATCTACCACCTTATCTAAGGATAGTTCTGTATTTCCGTGAAACATCTGATTTCCTTGAAATCTTGCATATTTTGCTTCAATAGCTTTCCTTAGATATAAATCCTGTTCCTTCTCATAAAGAACGGTAGCAATATCAAAATACTTTCTATATGCTTCTGCAGATAAGTTGTTCTTTGACCCGTGTAGTAAATGTAAGAACCATTCCGGATCCTGGTCAAGCTTTTTTAGAATAGTATCGTGCGCTTTATCCTGCACTTGATGAGTCTCATATCTAGTAATCGTTTTACCACCCCATCCTAAGAGAATAGAAAGATCTTTCTGACTCATTCCATATTTTGATCGAATTTCAATCATTTCTACTGATGTCAAAAGTCCCTGCGCCTTTCTATATGCATCCTTGAGAGTGATATCATTCTCCCTCATCTGGTATTCATCCATATACAGTTTTTGTGCAACATCGCAATAAAAATAAGTCGCCTTATACTCCACACATACATTCTTTAAACTGGCATGTTCCATTACGTGAACCGTTTTTACTTCGTGCTCTTCCATACAACAAGTGCATAAACGATTTTCCCTGTATAATATTTTCATGGAAACACCTCCCTAATTATTCCTATATGGAAACATATCTGATGTAAACGCTCTCTCT
Organism: Lachnospiraceae bacterium; assembly: GCA_017416505.1. The sequence goes on along the minus strand of JAFQCI010000060.1, from coordinate 45,297 downwards.
GCAAAATGAAATGACATTATAAACACAGTTGCACTTCCATACATTCCCAACACTTCTACTCTTATCTTAATATACACATTCTCTGTACTGTTATATCCCCTACCAAATTCTCTCATCTCACTTTTCTTCGGAAACCTAAGATCTTTCACCGTTCTCATATATTCTTCCACTGTTAATGTTCTTATTTCTCTTTTTAAAGCTTCTTCAGGATTCTCATCAGGAAATAGTGTATTTACTGTATATCGATTTGTATATTCCTCTTTTCTTTCTTCATCAACAAGCCTTTTTGCCTGAAATGTAATCTTTGCGCCATTATCAAGAGCAAACCTCAAATTCTAAATATATGCTTTAACCTCTAGCTCACTTTCAATTCTCTCCTTTGTTTCTTCTGCCATTTTAGGTGATTGCGAAACGAACAAAACTTATATTAAGTGATTCAAAAGAAACAAATACATACGCAGGTGCTTGGGCGGCCGTCGGTACTTAACGAAAGGCAAAGCCTTGAGTTTAGTACCGCTACGAGCCGAACGCAGCGAAAGCGTGCCCTATTTTCGTATAAAAATGCGAAATTTGGACAGGCTTCTATTTTGAAAAGAATCACTAAAAAACCAACTCATACATAGAAAAGAACGGAATCTCTTCTATCCCTCTTTCTAAATCTACATCACCAACATACTGAAATCCACATTTTTCATATAGTCGTTTCGCTGGTTGATTATCAGGGACTACATCTAGACGAATCGCTTTGTATCCATTGTTTCTTGCATACTCGATGCAATATTTTACCATTTCCCTTCCAATTCCTTTGCCTGGTAGACTCGGATCTGTCGCTAAAGTATGACATACCATATATTCCCCTTGTGGAATTTCCACTGTCCAGTCAGTATTTTCATACTTTCCTTGAGGGTCATCGTTTAATACAAATGCTCCCACGATTTTTTCATTCTCCATACAAAGAAATTGCTGACCTACCGTTACCTTTTCTCTTACGGATGCTTCGGAAGGATATGATTTATACCTCCACTTTGGATAATTTATGGTTTCGCACAAATACAATACTACCTTATCGTAAAACTTTCCAACTTCTTCAATATCCTTCTCTTCACATAATCTTATTTCCATTTCTCTTCTTCCTCTTTCTATACTATTCCCTGCTCCTTTCATACACGAAATGTCTCATCGCAGTCCTTTCATCTGCTAATGCATAATTCCACACTTTTACTATTTTTTAATTACAAACGCAATCTTAAAAAATAGACACTCCCTGCAAATAATCCACATCAAACTCCACAATGGCCTTGTGAATCCGCTCTAAAAGCCTCTGTTTTTCCTCACTAAACTGATATTCACAAAGTTTCTTCCATATCTCATCCAACGCATCAATATCCATCTCTTCCGCAGCCTGATTCATGGACTTTACCAGCTTTTGAATCTCTTCTACACAATCCGCAGCTAGCCTTTTATCCGTAACCGAAACAGGTGCAAACACTTCTAATCGCTTATCATACTCACACCAACATTCCAGGAAAATCGGTGTCATAGCCTGCAATACCTCCACCTGACCATTGCGGGCAGCATCCTCCAACACCTTTGCCATTCCGGCTAAAGGAATGATTCCAATGGTTGCAGCGGAATTTTTCATGCTATGTACCTTAGTGCAAAATTCTTTTCTTCCAGAATCCGTCTCAATCCCAGCGAACAAACACTCCAATTCTTTCCCTTCATAGACCACAGTTTCTGCAAAAAATTTCACTGTATCCAACATTACCTGTTCATCCTTAAAATGAGTCCTTGCATACTTCCAGTCCAAGCCCTCCACCATGGGTAGCTCGATATGTTCCGGCACAGATGAAGCGACTGTCTCTTCCTGCAACTTTTCTGACGCCACAACTAAACTTGCCTCCTGAAGCAAATCCTCATCCAATAAATCCCAAATCAAGTATTCCAACTTCTCATAATCAATGGGTTTTTGCAAAAATGCCCGAAATCCTTCCTGCAAATATTTTTCCTTAGCTCCCACCAAGGCATTGGCGGTGAGAATTACCACCGGCGTATCTTTACAAGGAAAATCCTCCATCTCCTTCATAATCCGAAATGTCTCCACACCATCAAGCTCCGGCATCATATGGTCCATAAAAATAATATCATAGGTATTCTGCTTGACCTTTTCCAGACATTCTCTGCCGTTTCCAGCCTCATCAATCTGTATCTTGGTTTCTTTCAAAAGCCCTACAAACACCTTCCGGTTCAACTCATTATCATCTACAAACAAAATGTGTGCCTCAGGTGCTTCATATCTATGCTGATATTCCTTACTAACAGGCTCTGCCGAATCCTCCAATCTGCCAATGGGATGATCCTCCACAATCTTTTGTGTCAGTTCAAAAGCAAACTCTGACCCTTCCCCATAAACACTTTCTATCTTTAACTCACTGTTTAACAGCCCCAAAAGCTGCTTGGTGATACTCATACCAAGTCCTGTGCCCTCAATATTACGGTTACGTTTCTCCTCAATTCGTACAAAAGGCTGACACAGTTTCTGCAAATCCTCTTCCTTGATACCGATTCCGGTATCCTTTATCTGAAAGAACAACTTTGCCACACCTTCCTCCGACTGCTTTCTGGTAATTTCCATGGTAATGCTTCCCTTATGGGTATATTTTACAGCATTATTCAACAGATTTACCAAAATCTGCCGCAGACGAATATCATCCCCCATCATCCTCTGGGGAATGTTTTCATCTACCACCACTCTAAATTCCAAACCTTTTACTTTTGACTTAAAGGATATCATATTTACAACATCCCTCAATACTATGCCAAAGTCATACTCTACCGAAATCACACTAAGCTTCCCGGCCTCAATCTTTGTGATATCTAAAATATCATTGATGATACTAAGCAAGGACTTTGCCGCACCTTCAATATCTTTGGAATACTGCTTGATGGTGCCATCTTTCGTCTCTCGTAAAATCAGCTCATTCATTCCCAAAACAGCTGTGATAGGCGTTCTAATTTCGTGGGACATATTGGCAAGAAAATTCGTCTTGGCCTCATTGGCAGAATCCGCACGCTGCTTTTCCTCCGCCAGCTGTTCCGCCAATAAGGCATCCGGATTCTCTGTTGTCATATAAATACCAAGATTAAAAAGTACAATTCCGATACACGTAATCAAAGAATCCGGAATTATAACCTGATACACTGTCACGGGAATTTCACTCCACAAAGCCACATAAATTGCCCTTTTCTTTTTCTGTGGAATCTGTTTCCCGTATCGAACCATTAAATGAATGATGAAAATTACATATACGGTAACACCTATATACGTCGTGAATACAGCCGGTCCGTAAGAATAATTACTTCTGGCAGACTCGACATAATACAGTGGCAAAAAAATGTTACCGGTCATAGTGAGCAACAGCGGTGTAAGGGTAAAACGATATTTTCGGACAGTTCTTCCGATTTCCTCCTCAATGATGTTCTCAAGATAGCGGTATGCAAGATAGAACATCACTTGCAAAAGTCCCAGAAAAATAATATGTATGATACGGTTTAGCACCGGCGAAACCATGTCCAAATGATTTACCGTATACACAGAAAGCGCATCAAATATCAATTGTAAAAAGGAACAGGTCAAAAGTGCCACAAACCACTTAGAAGATCCTTTTTTCTTGCCGGAAGACTGAAAATAAAGTATTCCAATATATAAAATAAATATGGCACAGGCAACTTGTGTCTTATACATGTAAATCCCTACTTTCCGATAATATCCTCAATTCTCTCAAGTAACATTTTGGAATCTACAGGCTTCAAAATATAACCTGCAGGCTTTAATGCCAAAAGTTCCAAAATAATTTCCCTACTATCTATACCGCTCAAAAAGAGAACCGGAATATCCGCATATTCTTCCGCTTCTTGTAACTTTTGCAGTACTTCCTTGCCATTCATCTTGGGCATCTCATAATCCAAAAGAATTAAATCCGGAACCTTTTTGCCAAGAGAGACAAAGGCATGTGCACCGGAGGGTGCCACTGCCACCGAATAATTCTGTTCCAAAATACTTTTGATATTACGCAAAACCATTGCGTTATCATCCACAACAAGGATATGCAAGGGCTCCTTTCTATCCTGTGCATTATAATTTACAAGGTAATCCTCCCCTTCGATGATAGCCCCACAAACCTCCAAAATTCTCCCTCCGGTCACAGGACGTAAAAGTTTATGAAACTGCCTGCACGTATAAAATTCTTCGTAAGCTTCGCTCTCAGACTCAGTGCTTATGGTAACCACGGAAAGCTTTGGACAATTCTCCTTTAATCCGCTAAAAAAATCCTTGTAGTCAACCTTGGCTCCCGCCATACTGACAATCACCAAAACCGTCTCTAAAACACTAATATCACTCAGTTCTGTCCCATCATTAGGATGATGGTAATCTACATTAAAACGCCAGTTTAATAACTGATATAATTCATTGTTCATCTTGTTGTTTTCACCTACAAATACAACATTTTTACTCATAACGTACTCTCCATATCATTCTTTTTTTTCTATTCCCGTATAATATGATACCAGGGTCAAAAGGTCATGTTTTTCATGCTCGCATGAAAAAAACATGACTTTGGGACCCGCAAAACATGAGAAAGTAGCCCGAATAGGGCGGATTTCGAATGTTTTAGAATTGCGGGAGCACAAAGTGCGGAGCAATTCGTAGGTATCATGGGGTCAAAATACCTTTTGCCCCCAACATCATAATATACTTGTCAATCTCAATATTTTCATTCTATTTTGTCCCTATACTTTACATTTTTATCATATCTCGCTACATAAAAAAAATCAACCGGAAATGTACCACAAAATGGAGATAACGAAATTTACATTTCTATCAGCCTTAGTATAAGCAAAAAATCAGCACACACCTAGGTGTCTGCTGATTTTTTATTCCTGATTTTTTATTCCTGTTTTTACTCCCTGTTTTTAAGAACCTCTGCCAGATTCACCTTGTTTAATCTTCCTACCAACAACCGGTTAATCACCAGATATACAAGAATAACCCCTATATAAATGATGGCATAAAGCCCAGGTGTAAATGCAACATTCATTCCACATCCTACATTAGAAACCATAGCCGGATAGATCAAATCCATACATTTCTTTGCAAGAGGAATACAAATCAGTGCCCCCACTGCAATGATATAGAAGTTCCCATTAAGATAAAGCTTCTTAATCTCTTTCGTGCGATATCCAAACACCTTCACCATAGAAATGTGGAATGCCGAACGGTCAATCATCACTTTCATCATCAGGTACATCACCACTGCAAAAATCAAAGATGAAAATACAATCATCATAGTAATCATCGGTGTCATTTCATGAATAAACACATCTGCTGCCTTCTCAATATCCTTCTTCGTAGTAATACCATAAAGACGTCCCTGGTCGATATCTAACTCCTTGTCTGCAAACACCTGATTATAATAGGTATCGCTTTCTCCAAACATTTCACGCATGCAATCAATATCCATGAACACATAAAAACTGGTGGAATACTGTGCAATTTCCTTTACGGTAAAGGCATAATACATCTTCGCTTCCTCATCCTCTACCACAAAAATCTCACCCTCTTCAATGCCATATTTTTCCGCCATAGCCGAGGAAATAACCACCTCACTCTTGCTGTTAGTAAGCTCCACATCAAAAAACGGATTATCCTCAGTAATACCTAGGATCGTCACATCTAAGTTGTAACCTAGATTTTCCTTTTTCACACTCTTAGAAAATGCTTCATAACCACCCTTTGGAACTTCCTTTTCCGGATATTTATAGGTATATAAATATTCAAACTTAGTGTCAGCTTTGTTATCTTCACTAATGCGTCGGCACATGCTGTAACAATCCAAACCAAGCATCAGAATTAACAAAGATATAAACATACCACCCACAACCGTTAGTGAGGTTCTGGCTTCACGAAGCATCTGGCGGATGCGGAAGGTGGTAACGAATCCCATCTTTCCTAATTTAATCTGGCGCATATGGCTATGTTTTTGCTCATTTCGAAGCATCTGAAGCGCCGGCTTATTTAACTTCTTGCGTATCATCAGCCAGTTAACCAGTATACAAAGAACCGGCGGTAGCACCAATCCATAGGCAATCAAGTATGGAGGATACACATTCTGCATATTTGGAATAGAAAAATAACCATAGCAATTACCCATAATGGTGCTTTCTCCAATGGCCGCAAAACCTATTACACAACCTAATGCTCCGGAAATAAATGTTACTACAACCGGAAGACAAAGATAATGCAAAATCAATTCCTTTCTTTTTACACCTAACGCATATAACGCACCTATGGTGGTGTTTTCCTTCTCAATGCCATATACTACAAAAACTGAAATCACATAGGCAAACAACACCAAAATGATAGCCCCCGCAATAAGACCACCATATTTATTAATCACCTGGTCTTCAGCTGCTGCCTTTGCTCGTGGATTATCCTCCACTTTAATAAAGCTTTGAAGATTTGATATCTCAATATCAAAATACTCCCCAGGAAAAACATCTGCCTCTTCCAAATACTCCCTAAAATAAGTATTATCAACAGAATTCGCATTCACCTTCAAATTCTCTAATGCTTCCTTTAGTTCCTCATTTGTCATGGCATTATTTAACAAATATGCATACACATATTCCTCTGCCCTGATGCTTTTTCCTTCATCCAGTAATGTCACATACGCATCCTCTGTTACAAATGCTGTTCCAAATTGGACACTGTTAACACTACTGTCAGTAAAATCCTTGTATACCGCATCATAATCCGGGGTACATCCAATACCAACAACCTCAAATACTTTGTCGCCAATGGTAATGTCATCCCCTACCTTAATTTCATGCTCCTCGGCATACCGACGCTCTATCACTACTTCCTCTTTCGTATCTGCACTTTGCCCTTCCACGGTTTCCATGAGGTTAATTTCCTCTCTGTTTTTAAATACACGGATGGTGCTGCCATTTTCCATTTCATATTCCAGATAGAACTGCTCCTCTATTGTAATTCCTTGCTTCTCAAGTTCTTTCTTTTCCGACTCTTGTAATGGAACAAACAAGCTAAACTGTCCATCCTCTAAATTGTTGCGTTTCGCTGCTTTTTCCGAACCCATAATAATAGTATCTGCGGTTCCAATCAACGAAATGATAATATACATACAAAGAATAATGAGTGCGCTCAAGGCTAGATAACGCATACCATTTTCTTTTAAATCCCTTAATATTCTCTTTCTCAGTACTTTCTGCATCTTATAAATCCTCCAGTTCCATTGCAGGCACCCTTGTCTCGTTGTGATACTCCTTGCTGATCTGACCATCTTTGATCCGTATTACCTTATGTACCATATTCTTGATGGAATTGTTATGGGTAACAATAAGCATGGTGGTTCCATATTTTTCATTTACGGTTTCCAACAATGCAAGAATATCTCTTGAGGTCTTAGAATCCAAGGCACCCGTTGGCTCATCACATAAAAGAAGCTTTGGATTTTTTATCAATGCTCTTGCAATGGCGCATCTTTGCTGTTGTCCACCGGAAAGCTGTGCTGGAAACTTGTTCTGATGCTCCGTAAGACCAAGAGTTTCAATCAGTTCATCCATATCCAAAGGATTTTTTGTCAGATATTCACACACCTGAATATTCTCTCGAACCGTTAAATTAGGAATTAAATTATAAAACTGAAAAATGAATCCCAAATTATCTCTTCGATAGTCTGAAAGCTTATCCGGTTTCATACCTACGATTTCCACTCCATCTACCTTGATGCTGCCGGTGTCCAACAAATCCAACCCGCCAATACAATTTAAAAATGTGGACTTACCAGAGCCACTTGTTCCCTGAATCACACACATTTCACCTTTTTCCACTCCTGTGCTAATCCCCTTCAATACCTGAATATAGCTACCACCTTCACCATAACTTTTCTTCATGTCTTTGACTTCTAAATACATAATTTCATTCCTTTCTACAAAACCTTATACTGAGGCCTTTGCAAAACCATAATATTGTATCAGTCATAATACAAAAACGCCTGCCAATATATTTGTTTATTGCACCACCTAAGATATCTTGGGAATAGTTTTGCAATTACCTATAACTTTGTACCTGCAACATAACAATGTTATGTAAGTGTTATTTTTTTAGGACTAAGTAATTACCTAGTCCTTCTAATTCATAAAAACTCCATACCATCCTGCTATCATATAGTTGATGAGCTGTTCCATAAATTTCAGTCCCCGCTCTTCATCCTCAATATGTGTAATCATATACACAAATGCTCCTATCTGCTCATGGGCAAGCCAATGTATAAACCCATCATCTACCTTCTTATCCGGATGCATCTGTTCCATTTCACGAGCCATATTCTTAAAATGTTGCTCTGCTGTATCAATAAATCGATCAACAAGCCCTTCCATCGTAGAACCCTGACTTTTGGTAAGAACCAGCAACACATCGTCTCTATGCTGGTACATCATATGAATAATCCTTTGGGAATCATCATAATGCATGTGATTATCCGCATCCTCCGGATGACCTAGTTCTCCCTTTTTTGCCATGTCATGTTCAATAGAAAAATGTCCATTCATAACGGCATAAATAGCTTCTACCACATCCTTGGTCAATGCCTCAAACAAATCCGCCTTATCCCGGAAGAAAAAATATAATGCACCTGTCGTTACCCCGGCATTCTTACAAATGGTACGCAGAGAGGCTTTCATATATCCTTTGTCCAAAAATTCTGCCCTGGCACTAGCAAGTAATTTCATCTTTGTTTCTTTGTCCTGTTTCAATTGTATCACCTCAATAACACAACATAACATCGTTATTTGATAACACTGTTATGTTATCATTTTTTCACGGCATTTGTCAAGTGGTTTTTACTTCCCATTTATCACATTCTGCTTCTAATGCTATAAAATCCAAGCAATTTTGTACAACTCTGTTTTCATCCTTAGCTTTCCTTTTACTATATAAGACCTTCGCATTTTTAACGATGGCTTTCTCATGCTTACGGATATAAATAATTTCTTCATTAACAAGGTCTTTATATGCTTGGTCTGGTTCATTCTCAACATCATACAGTTCAATTTCTGTATCTGGAACCGGAATCATCGTACCAATCTGCAACGTTCCTTTTAATTCCATACCATCGCCCTTCCCTGAGACAATTCGCATAACAATAAGTGAATCTTTTCGTATTGTCTTTTTTCCATTCACCATAATGTAATCATGATTGTTTTGGGGAGACGATAATGGAATATAGTACTTATGCGACTCAATTTCAATAACTGTACCTAAATATTTTCTTGTATGCACACGGGTATTTTCTTTATTGGAATACACTCTTGGAAACTTCTTTCTTAGATAGTTTATATACTCATCTGAAATACTGTATAACTGCATAAAACCTCCCTCATATGTAAAAAAAGCATCCATATGGATGCCTCTTTCTGTTAAAACTCTCCACTTAAACGGCAGGAGCTCTCCGGTTGTTAAACCTTCCACTTAAACGGCAGGAACTCTCCGGTTGTTAAACCTTCCACTTAAACGGCAGGAACTCTCCGGTTGTTAAACTCTCCACCTAAATAACAAGAGTTGTTTGGAAGATAGAATATCTATCTATAATACATTATATGCAGAATTTCTAAAAATAGCAATAGATTTTTTCTTCCATCCATTTGTATTTAATTGTTATAAAAAATGCATCTCAATATTCTTTTCCTCTATTGCAAGCATTATTACTTTTCATAAATCACAAGTAAACCATATTTATCCCCTAAATTTTTAAAAGAAATGTTTTTAAATCCAACCCGTTTCCCCATTTCTACATATTCTTTTTGGTCAAATTTTTTAAATCCGTTTTTGGTATAGAACACTTTATCCAGACTTTCTTTGGTAAGAACTGCATTATAGAAAACACCATGCTCACTTAAGACTCTGTATATTTCCTGTAATCCCTGTATCGTATCATCCCAGAAATAAATGGTATTCATAGTAGCGACGATATCAAATGAATTATTTTCAAATGTAAAGTTGCAACAATCTCCTACGGAAAGATGAATATCTCCATTTGCAATCCCTTTTTTATTCTTTGCGGAAGCGGATTTCACCATATCTTTTGATATATCAATTCCATAAATGGAACATTTCACTTTTTTGTAAATTAATTTTTCTAAATATCCATTTCCAAAACCCACATCAAGAATTTTTACATCTTCTGATAGTTTCATATGTTCTATCATGCCATGATACATCACATTGTTTACACGATTCATAGCCCAAGTCATAATGCTGCCAACCACTCCTCTGGGATTCCCACACTGAGATGCCCAATAATCACCAAACTTACTCATATTCTTACCCTTTCCTTTCCTAACTTTTTACTTTTAGATAATTGCGAAACGTCAAATGTACTCTTTTTTCTTCCAATCAAAATACATTCCGAAAGTGGATTTCCTTTTACTAATATCGAATCCATAACATGAAATCCTGCTTTGCTGATATATTCCGTATATTCGTTTTTCTGCCACTTATGATAGGTTTTAAATCCAACCTTTTCCATAAGCCAAATCAGTAACTTTGAATACCCTTTTTCGTATACAAATGTTGGTGCGAAAAGTATTCCATCTTTTTTAAGAACTCTATGTATTTCCTCAAGAGCTTTCTTGGGTTCCGGCATAATATGCAGGGCATTCGCTATTACAACCACATCAAAGGTTTCATCTTCATATGTCAGATTCGTTGCGTCTTGAACAAGGAAGGAAATTTTTTCACTCTTATTTTTATCTCCATTCATTTTCACAGCTTCTTTCACCATATTTTCGGAATAGTCCGTTGCTTCCCAAAAAAGTGATTTTTCAGCCATACGAAATGTAATCTGTCCTGTCCCACAAGCTAATTCCAATACCTTCTTATCCTTATCTATGTAATTCTTCAGTACATCACAGATTTTCTCATAAGCCCTATCATTTTTCGACATAAATAAGGTGTATATCTTTGCAAACTTCTCCCAAAAACCCTTGTTTGTAGTATCCTTAGCCATTATCATCCCTCCATATGAATATCTAACGAATCGTTTTTATCATCATATGAACATCTAATCATATATTTAATCGTTTGTCAATCTTTTTTCATAAAAAAAGCAGCCTTACTAATTCATAGTAATCTGCCTCATAAAGATTCAAAAGTAACAAAACAACCCAAGCACGCTTTCGCTGCGTTCGGCTCGCAGCGGTACTACTCCTCAATAATTCACGACATCATCTCGGTTAAATTCGTGACAAGCCGCTCATTAAGTACCGACGGCCGACCAAGCACCTGCTTATGTATTTGTTTCTTTTGAATCACTTAATATAAATTTTCATTTTCCCAACAATTTATACATAAGACCTTCCTGAACCTTTTCAGAATCAGCATGAAAAATATCGATTTTTTCTTTATCTGCACTTCTATCGCAAAATGCAGGATATAAGAATCCAAAAACAGGTTCCGCCGGCTCGTATGCAGCCTTCATGGGACTTACCGTACAAATAATAAAATCGTATACTTCCTCTGATTCCCATAAATCTTCCTTGTCTGTCCCTTTTAGTGGCACATCGTATACCCCGTGAAACACAAATACAGCAAATTCATTATCAACAGGGTAACCATCTGCGATCTGTTCATACAATAGTTCCATCAATGCATCATTTTTTAATCCACATTCCTGAATTCCCCGAAGCAGTTGCCACATACTGTCTTTGCCTTTTACCTTATCAGGGAACGTATATTCCTTTAGCTGTAGATTGGTTTTCGCAAAAGGAATAGCCTTTGCCAATTTTAAATTTCTTGCTTTTTCAGAGCCGGAGAGTTTTCCAAAATGAATATTAAAACTTTCATCCACTTCCCCTAAATCATTGATATATGCTCCTGCAATTCTGTCAAAACAGCTTCTTGCCGGCGTCATACGCCTTGTTAATTCCAACATATCTTCTCGATTAATCATTTTTTCTCCTAACATTATGTCCCACTCTTTTTTTCTTCTAAATATTTCATTCCCCATGAACACATAGATTCAAGAACAGGAATAATGCTTTCTCCAAAATTGGTAAGTGAATATTCCACCTTTGGGGGAACAACAGGGTACACCATTCTGTGAATCAGACCATCATTTTCTAATTCCCTTAGCTGTTGCGTGAGCGTTTTGGGAGTAGCTGATGTAATAAGTTTGCTTAATTCATTAAATCTAAGTGTTTTTCCTATTAGATGCCACAAAATAAGTGATTTATATTTTCCACCAATCAGTTGAAGTGTGGCTTCTACCGGACACTGAAAAGACTGACATTGTTTCATAACATAGTAACCTCCTAACCACTTTACAGTATCTTTTTGGGTAGTATATCACTTTAAAGTGCGTACTTGTAAAAAAGAAATATTGTTGTAATATTATAACGTGTTTCATGAAGCAAAGCAACCAAAAATACATCACAAAACCAATTGAAAGTGAGGAAGCATATCATGGATTTTTTATCATTAGCAAAACAACGTTGCTCTGTAAGGAAGTACAAGGTAGATGCAGTAGAAAAAGATAAGTTAGATAAGATTCTTGAAGCTGCACGAATAGCTCCTACGGCAGCAAATATTCAATCACAAAGACTTTTAGTAATAAATAGTAACGAAGGACTAAAGAAGTTATCACGAGGTGTAAACTATCATGGTGCACCTTTGGCAATTATTGTATGTGGAGATCATTCCAATGTTTTTGTACGTCCCTTTGACAAAAAGGACATGGTAAGCGTAGATGCCACAATCGTTGCAGACCATATTGTATTAGAGGCTGAGGATTTAGGTCTTAGTTCCTGCTGGTTAACGTATTTTGAGCCAACAGTTATCAGAAAAGAGTTTCATATCCCTGATCATCTTGAACCGGTAGCGATTATCGCTTTAGGATATGCAGATACAGTAAAATCCTCTCCTGAGAGACATTCAAAGGATAGAAAAGCGGTTAATGATTTTGTCTATTATGAAACCTTCTAATCGTTATAGATTATTATAAGTTCCTTCTGCAAAAAAAATATCGGCTTTAACCACAGGCTAAAGTCGATATTTTTACTTAAAAATAGTATTATATGATACCATGACCTTGGGACCCCACAAAACATGAGAAAGTAGCATATTAACCTTCCTTTGTCGCAGTACTGATCATCATATCCAGCACTTTTTCCACTGCCTCATTAAGATTCTTTTCTCCCCATCCTAAGTCCCAATCTTTTTCCACAAATACATCTGAAACAACATAGATTGCGGAAGCAGCACAATTTCTGTAGTTTGCGATTGTAAAAAGTCCTACACCTTCCATTTCCACACATAACGCTCCTTTTTCTCTATGCTCCACTACCTGTCCCCAGGTTTCTCTGTATCCCGCATCTGTTGTCCAATGTATTCCTCTTTTGAATGGGATTTCATTTGTTTTAAGCAGGCTGCTTAATTCATCTGTTAATTCTTTCGAAGATGCAATCCTATCGTAATCAAATCCATATAATCTTGCAACTGCCGTGTCATTATATGCTCCATCTGTCAAAACAATATCACCAGGCTTCATATACGGTTGTAATCCACCTGCAAATCCTATATGTATCAATTCCTTTACCCCGCCGGCGATTAAATCCTCCGCTTGTGTTGCAATTGCAGGCGAACACATATGACCTTTTATAAATCCAATATTTTCGTTTTCATTGAATACATAAAGCTTTCCACCCAAAGGATATTTATATGTTCCGCAGTTTTTTGCAAGCATGGCATCATAAAGGCTGTCTGCCAGTAAATATACCCTTTTCGGGATATTTATTTTATCTATATCAAATCCCTCATTTTTTAATTCCAGACGAACTAATTTTTTAGGGTCTGTCAGTACATCGTCTAAATTCATAATTTTATTCTCCTTTTCTTATCATTTCTTTTCTGTTGGTAATCCAACAAGTTAAGTTCTGAAGCATTCACAGTATATCTTTTATTTTATAACACGAAATCTGTGGTGCAAAATTTGCATTTTCCACTCACATCATTATATAAATAAAACACAAAACTTAAAGTGTTTTATTTATATAAAAGAAAATGATACACAAAAAGAGATGAACGAAATCACCTGTTTCCTTCGTTCATCTCTTTTTATTTCTTACCTATATAGAATCTTTTTTATGGTATCATATGCCAAATGGTACTCCTCCATTAACTGCTTAATACTGACACCCTTCTTTTTCTTATCACATATTTCCCGGTTTCGTTTTTCTAACTCGCTTTTCGTAGCAGTCTTACTTCCCCAGCTACATCTTTGTTCGTCAGCTTTCGGAATATAAATCAAACCGCCACTAAAATATTTTCGAATTTCAGCCAAAACATTCTCCGGTAATACTTCTTTTCCATTTATATATGACATGTATATCACTCCCTCTAAAGTAAATGCGTCTGCTAAATAGCTATTCATTGTCTTTACCTTTTGAGTGCAACACATTTCATATTTTACAGCGATTCTTTTCATCGCTCTATGCCTCGAACCGCTACACAAACATGTTTTGTGTTGCATAGAGCGTAGTCGCTGACCTATTTGCTTTTTTTATATACATTAAAAATTTAAGCATATTCCTTCTCCTTTCTAAAATCCACCAGCCTGATATGCACGAGCAATTACATAAGATGGCTCATAATAAGCACTGCAATTATAATTATCTATAATGTCACAAATTTCATCATTATATACCCGAACTATACCATCTACATAATCTTCTTTTGGTTGCATTGTGTCAATAATCAACCTCTGATACACCTTACCCATTTGTGTAAAACTTGGCACTTCATCCACCAATTCTTTGTTCACTACTGTAATATCAAAATCTCCTTGCACCAAAGAATATTCTTTTATCCAGTCATCCTCTACATCTAATGGATTTTCTGCATGTAATACATTGGCTACACTAAGTAAATGCTTCAATCCTTCTTTGCCAATAGCATTTACCACATATACATTCTTCTGCTTGAGCCTTCTTGCCACACGTTCAATCATATAACATACAAAATATAAATCATTTCTTTTTATTTCTTCATCCGGAAAGTACATATTTATCATAATGTTTCACTCCCTTCAAAATGCAATGTTTGCAATGCGTCTTCTGTGCAAAATACTATTTGATGCGTTGGATACTTGAATTTTACCAACTCCCAAAAGGCCGCTTTCGTAATGTTTCCTCCCATGTAATCTTCTACATAATCCCATATTTGGTCATCTGCCATGGGGCCTTCTACAATATCAAAACTGTGTTCGATCCCCCGACGACAATCTACTACAAATTGCAACCATTCCTCTGTCATTTCAGAAAAAATGCATACTTTTAAATTTTCATTCGAAGTATATACATAAGAATTTACAACAGAAGCTCCACGCCTAGTCAATGCCCAACGCTTTGCCTGTTTCTTGATATTGGTACAATAAAAGCCATATCCAAAGTCTTTATAATGTCCATTTATCACAATCCTAGGCTCTGCCACAATCATGTTACTACCATGATATACAATATTATTGTCCACCTTGCACCTCCTTTTCCATTTGTTAGATAATTTTTCATTCGAAGTTTTAATCATAGTATAATCAAATTAAGGTAATTTTGCAACTTAGTTTCATTAAACCTCAATGATTCAAAAACCGTTCCACAACCTCTATCCATTTTTCCGGCTCATAAATTGCCTTATAGCAGTGTGCATCTCCCTTAAAACAAACCACCTCTGTTTCAGGATAATATTTCTTCATAAGTTTAGCAGCTTTCTTGGATAGCACCTCATTTCCCTTAGTTCCATGAATAAAAAGTATTTTACTTTGATTTTTAATACCCTCTATCTTACCACCATCAAAGACTGAGTTTACAATATTTTCTATAGATTTATCAGTCATAAAATCTGCTATCTTGAGATAGTTATCTAGATATTTCTCCGGCAAAAAATTTTTCTTGAAATTTTCTATCACTTTCTTATCTCTAATTTTCGATTTGCAAATGATAGCTTTGTAATTACTTATCATAATATTGATTGCAAATCTTGGACATGACACTAAAGGTGCGCCGTCCATAATAAGATTATGAATATTTAGCTTGTTACTCTTCCAAATTTCATGAGCAATTTTTCCACCAAGAGAAATACCACATAAAACATCTATAGTATCAATATTTTTCGTTTGAAAATACTGCACAATCTCTTCCGCCTCTGCCGGCACCGAAACAAATTCGCTGGCATTCTCCTCTGTATGTGCATTAAGGGCAATTGCATATATATTGTATTGTTCTTTAAATACTGTAATCTGTGGCATCCATATTTGCCATGGTGTAAGAACTCCATGTACCAAAACCATATTAGGCTTATTTCCCTCAACAAATTCATGTACTAACATAATTTAATCCTCCAATCCTAATAAATAATATAATGTAGTTTCCAAGGTTTTAAGCTGTGTTCTCGGCACATACCATTCCATCAAGGGTAGCTTCTTATAACAATGATTAATAATGCAACTCATTTCTATACCGTTATATGTAGTGCTTAGATAGGTTAAAAGCTCCTCATTGCTTATCTTAGGCATAACAACACCACTCATAATGCATTGTTGCAAATACTGTGAAACAAGCATAAAAAGATATTCAAAATTGCCAGTTCCCTCTATTTCTCCTAATATCTTTTCTACCCTTAATGGAGCATTCATAGAAAGAACAGACAATTCAAAATTAATCTTTACAATTCCCATCAACTCACTTGTCATAAAGTCTGCCAATAACTCAAACACCTTGTGCAATACACTTTTTACATCTTCTGATTCTGCATCCGCAAATATCTCATCTAACTGTGGCTTAATAGTAACTCTTTGTCTGTTATCAACAAGCATATCTTTGAAAATCTCATCTATATCCTTATAAAATCTATAGATTCCACCCTGACTAAACCCTGTCGCATCAATAATATCCTGCATGGTTACAGTGCTGACAGTTTTTTGGATACATAAATCATAAGCCGCACGAACAATCATCTTTTTCTTGTTTTTTATATATTCTTCTGTTACCTTTGGCATAAAATTTCTCCTTAACAATCAAAAAAATGAAACTATATTCATCTTAATGACAATTTTTTGATTTGTCAAACATAAAATGAATGCAGTTTCATTTTTATTTTCAACTCTACTATTATTAAAGATTTAAATTGTACAATCTTATAACAAATGATAGCACATTTTATATCCTAGTTGATTAACGTTTCCATTTCATCCATATTCCAATCCTTAGCCGAAAGAATTTTTGCTTTATCACCTATCACTTCCCTTATAATACGCATCTCTAATTCTTGTCTATGCTTAAAGTGTCTTATCATATCTTCAAAAGTACTATAACCATGCTTCTCACCATATGGAGAATGAATGAAATATTGCAGCATCATGGGATACCATAATTCATTTCCCAAATCATCACTACGTTCTTTCTTAATTACTTTGATATTTTCTTCTAGTTTATCACTATACAAATACAATAAGAGAAATTGTTCTTTATTCACCTTACTATACAGTTCACGATAAAATTCTACAATTTCATTATCATTTAATTGATGAAACAAAATCAAATCTTCTATAATATTTTGAAAAAAAGAGCATTCAAACAAATAGCCTGTTTCCGAGAAATTTTCATACCTTTTTAAAACAATCTCTTTTAATTCCTGAAATGTTTTTCTTCCGTTGTATATTTCGTACTTTTCTAATTCCTTATGAAAATTTGGAACGTCTGTGATAATTTTTGTGTAAGAAATAACAAAATGCTCCTGTTCCTGAACCGTATTTTTCATTATTTCATCCCGCAGTGATTTATAACATTCCAAAGTTTCCTCATATTCATCTTTTGACATCCAGGTACACCAGGCTAACTCAAGCGGAGAATAATCACCCTCCCTGCAAATATGTAATTCTGGAACAGCACTAAAAATACGATTTAACAAGGTGGTTTTTCCCGACCCCGGAATTCCTTCTACAAAAACATTCTTCATACCTTCATCCCCATCTATCCAAAATCTTTTCCTATGAAATTAGACGTTTTCTTATAATCTAAAACATTACCTTTATGGTAGTTCCTACCCCTTCTTCACTTTCCAGTGAAATCCTTGCATCATGAATTGCCACGATATGCTTCACGATAGCAAGACCAAGTCCGGTTCCTCCGGTTTCTTTCGAGCGGCTCTTATCCACCCGGTAAAACCGCTCGAAAATCCTTTCCTGATGCTCCTTAGGAATTCCAATGCCGGTATCACTTACCGTCAAAGTAGGACAATTTTCCTCCCGTCCCACTTCCAGGGTAACACTTCCATTCTTTTTATTATACCGAATGGCATTTTCACAAAGATTCATAATCAATTCCGAAATCAAATCCCGATTTCCCCGTATCTCACACTGCTGTCCAATACAAGAAAAATGAATTGCCTTTTTTCCCGCATTGATAGACAATGTTTTCGTACACTCCAAAGCAACCTCGAACAGATTCACTGTTTCCATCTGAATATGCCCCTCCATCCGGTCCAATTCAGAAAGATTAATAATATCATTGATTAGAGATACCAATCTTCCGGAATTTTGACGAATTTCTTTAGCAAACTCAATAGTCTTCTCCTCATTCACCATTTTATTTTCAATCAATTCTGCATACCCCGCAATGGCTGTAATCGGAGTTTTTAACTCATGAGAAACATTGGCAGTAAAATCCTGCCTCATTTTTGCCGCCTCTAATATATTTTCATGCTGAGAACGAATGGTGGTAACAAAAGGAACCAATTCCTTATACACAGCCACCTGACTATAATCGTCCAAATTGTTTGCTAAAAGCTTAATCGGTTGTATCAGCTTTCTTGTAACAAGGTTGGATATTACCACACAAACCAGGACCATAACCACTATAACCAAAAGAATCAAAGGAATCACCGACTCCAGCATACTCCATAAATTTCCCGCTTCCTTCGCCACTCGGATAACAGTTCCATCTTCTAACCTCAGCGCATAATAATAAGTATTAATGTTCATGGTGTCTGAATTACGAATTGCCTCCCCAATTCCATCCCTTAATGCCTCTTCCACTTCCGGACGGCTGGCATGGTTATCCATAATTCCTACATCTGCATCATTATCAAACAATACGGTTCCATCCTTATCAATCCAGGTAATTCTAAGTTCCTCCACCTGAAAATCCATTTCCTCTACTGCATCCTTTGAAAAAAAGCTGGCATTCTTTAAAACTTCCGCCTCTATCCGTAATCCATCCAATACCTGCTCCTGAAACACATTATAAAAAATACCCATCATAAGTCCCATGGTGACAAGAATTGCTACAATGGTGATGATAATAAATTGTATGTTAATCTTCCGTTTCATTCCATCACATACCCCACATTTCTTACTGTACGGATTTTTGTTCCTGCACATCCAAGTTTTTTTCTTAAAGTCTTTATGTGCATATCTACAGTACGGGATTCACCTTCAAATCCCGTATCCCAGACATGCTCCATAATCACATCTCTGGATAAGACTACCCCTTTATTAGACATCAACAGTTTTAACAATTCGTACTCTTTATAGGTTAATTCCACAGGCGTATTCTCCACATATACCATATGTCGCTCATTATCTAAGAAAACACTGTCAACCTGCAATGTTTTTTGTTCCTCTTTTAAGGTTCTTCTGAGCAATGTTTTCACCCTGGTAATCAATTCCATGACGGAGAATGGTTTTTTTATATAATCATCCGCCCCTTCATCTAAACCCTTTATCATATCCATTTCTGTAGTCTTCGCAGTTACCATAATAACCGGAAGACGTTTCGTAGAAGGACTCTTACGAAGCTTTTTTACAATCTCATATCCATTTTCATCCGGAAGCATAACATCTAAGATTACAAGGTCCGGAACCATATCATCTAATTTTTTATAAAAATCCCTTGCATTTTCAAAAGCCAGCACCATATAATTGCTGTTTTTTAATGCAATGGTTTCTATCTCACGAATATTACTATCATCTTCTACAATATATATCAGTGCCATAAGGCAACCTCCTTCTTTCTCCTTCCCATCATACCATTTTTTTTCACATTGTGCTACTACGTTTGAACCTATGAAACACGAACGAATCCTACACCTTTCGGCTCTTATCATCCAGCGAGAAGATGACCCATTCTGCAATGTTGGTTGCATGGTCCCCAATTCTTTCAAAATATTTTGCTACCATCAAAAGGTCTGCCGCCTGTTGTCCACAGTTTGCATCCTTATGAATCATTTCCACCAGTTCCTGTTTCACCTTTAGAAACAAATCATCTACAATATCATCACTTTTAATGACTTCTCCGGCTTTTTCCATATCATGTTCCACATAAGCCTCAATACTACGAATCAGCATTTCAATGGTACAAGATGCCATCTTGCTGATATCCTCTAATTTCTTTACATATGGTGCATCTGCCAGTAATATAGTAATTTCCGAAATATCCACTGCATGGTCCCCGATTCGTTCCATATCCGTAACCATTTTCATTGCTGCAGAAATAACTCTTAAATCCCTTGCCACAGGCTGTTGCTGCATCAAAAGATTAAAACATAAATGCTCAATTTTCTTTTCTTCCTGGTCTACTTCCGCATCAGAATTCATAATATATTCTGCCAGTTCCACATCCTGCTTCAATAACGCTTCCACTGCCTTTTGAATTCTCTCTTCTATCATGGTACCCATATTCAAAAGTTCCTGATTCAGATTGGAAAGCTGTTCGTCGAATTTCATACGTACCATCAACCAAACCTCCCTGTAATATAATCTTCTGTTCTCTTATCTTTCGGATAAGAAAACAAGGTTTCTGTATCGCCAAATTCCACCATTTCACCCACAAGGAAAAATGCAGTATCATCCGAAACCCTTACTGCCTGCTGCATATTGTGGGTAACCACTACCACCGTATATTTTTTCTTCAGTTCTTCCATCAATTCTTCTACCTTGGAAGTGGAAATAGGGTCCAATGCAGAAGTCGGTTCATCCATAAGAAGTACCTCCGGTTGCACTGCCAATGCTCTTGCAATACAGATTCTTTGCTGCTGCCCACCAGATAAGCCAAGAGCTGATTTTTTTAATCTGTCCTTTACCTCATCAAAAATGGCAGCCCCTCTTAAAGAACGCTCCACAATTTCATCTAACTGAGTCTTATCCTTAATTCCATGTACTCTTGGACCATATGCAATATTATCATAAATGCTCATTGGAAAAGGATTTGGCTGTTGAAATACCATGCCAATCTTTTTTCTAAGAATGGTGGTATCTACATTTTCATCATAAATATTTTCCCCATCCAAACAAACATTTCCGGTAATTTTTACGCCATCCACCAAATCATTCATTCGATTCAAAGTCTTTAAAAAAGTGGACTTTCCACAGCCGGATGGTCCGATAAAGGCAGTTACACTATTCTCTTTGATATCCATATTTACATCTTTTAGTGCATGATTCTCACCATAATAAAGATTCAAATCCCGCACCTCAATTTTCACTTTTTTCTCCATCTTAATCCTCCACAGGTATTGCTGTTTCCATCATAAAACATTACTGTTCACACTTGAACAACAACCATAAAACAACAGCACATTTCAACTTTTTGATGCTTTGTTTTCAATTAATTTTTACTTCCCACATCAAATTTCTTTGCAAGCAGTTTGGTTGCAAAATTAATCAAAAGTACAATGATAAGCAATACTACTGCAATACCAAAAGCAATATCATATTGCCCTTTTGACATACTTAAATATAATTGAATCGTCAAAGTTCCACCGGAATCAAAAGCTTTTGATAAAAACTCTGTAAAACTATCCGGCAGTAAATGAGCACTTCCTGCGGTAAACAGCAAGGCTGCGGATTCCCCTACAATTCTTCCGATTGCAAGAATCACTCCTGTGATAATTCCCGGCATGGCACATGGAAGTAAAATAGTTCTTATCATATACCATTTTCCCGTTCCAAGTCCAATGGCACTCTGGCGATAACCCTCTGGCACTGTTTTTAATGCTTCCTGGGTATTTCTTGTAATCAGAGGCAATACCATTAACACCATGGTTAAGGCACCCGTTAGAAGAGAATATCCCAGTCCCAAGGTCTCTCCGAAGAAAACCCTTCCAAACAAACCAAATATAATAGAAGGAATTCCGGACAAAATCTGCGTTGCAAATTCTATCAAAGAAACCAGTTTTCCCGGTTTTGCATATTCATTCAGATAAATTGCAGCACCCACTCCGATAGGCGTTGCAATCAACATGGTTAAAAAGATAAGATATATGGTATTCACAATATTGCCTGCAATTCCTGTTGTTCCTTTCAGTACACTGGTTACTCCAGTAAGAAAGTCCCAGGAAACTACATGCACTCCCCTATATAAAACATATCCAATGATTCCTAATAAGAGTAAAACCACAAATATCGCTGATAAATAAATGAGTCCATATAACACCCCATCACTCGGGCGAACTTTCTTCTTTCGAATCATGCGTTTTTCTCCCTTCCTCGAATCATCTTCGTCAATACTAAATTAATTACCATAATAAATACAAACAATACCAAACCAATGGTAAACAATACCTGTCTATGCACCCCATCTGCATAACTCATTTCACTTACAATGGCAGTGGTTAAAAATCTTACGGAATTAAATGGTAATGGCAGATTTACGGAACTTCCTGAAACTAGACTGATTGCCATGGCTTCTCCTATTGCTCTTCCGATTCCTAATACAATACCTGTCATAATTCCTGACTTTGCGGCTGGTAATATGACCTTAAAAATGGTCTGGATTTTTGTTGCCCCTAATGCTAAAGAAGCTGATTTTAATTTATCGTCCACAGCACGAATGGCAGAAACACTCATATTTACTACGGTAGGTAATATCATAATGGCAAGTACAATCACCGCAGAAATCAGATTTGCCCCGCCGGTAAACTGATGGGTGGTGGAACCTTCAAAAAAATGTTTCTCCAGTTTATACATCCAAGGTGTCAGAATCATAATTCCAAGCAAGCCGTAAATTACGGACGGAATTGCTGCTAAAAGCTCTACCGCCGGCTGTACCAGTGCTGCCAGCTTTTTCGGAGCTACTTCTGTTAAAAATACTGCTGTTAAGATTCCCAAAGGAACCCCTAAAATAATGGCAAAGGTTGTTCCCACCAAAGATGTTAATATGATATATAGAATACCAAAACCCGGCTCCACCTTCGCAGTTGGACGCCATTCAGTTTCAAATAAAATTTCGCTAACTCCTACCTTAAAAAATGCAGGGGTTCCTTTTAAGAACATATACAGCATAATCGAAAAAACTGCCAAAATGGCTATGATTGCTGCAAACAAAAAACAATTTTTAGCAAGATTTTCCGAGAAAGCTCTCGCTTTTTGCGATTGCTTTCCCGGTTTTATGGAAACTGTGTCTTTTTTCATATTAGCCCTCATCCTACTCTGGTAAAATAAGTCCTACTTTTTTGATGATTTCCTGTCCATCTTCTGACGCTATGTATTCAAAGAATGCCTGAACAACTTCGCTTTGTTCTGAAATTTCACCCATAGTTGCCATTACAAAAGGTCTGGATAACATATATTTTCCTGCAACAATGTTTGCTTCATTTGCTTCTACTCCGTCAATAGCAAGTGCGATTACGCTGTCATCTACTACGTCTAAAGATACATATCCAATGGCACCTTCTGTAGATGCAACCTGTGCAAGTACAGCACCGGTAGAATCTAATTCATTTGCATACTTACATTGGTCTTCAATATCAAGAAGTTCTTCAAAAGCTCCTCTTGTACCAGAAGATGCTTCACGACCGATTACAACGATGGCTTCATCGTCCCCACCAAGTTCGCTCCAGTTTGTAATTTCTCCGGTATAAATCTTCTTAAGGTCATCAGATGAAATTTCTTTTACTGAATTTTTTGAATCAGTAATGACTGCAATACCATCAATGGCTACCACATTTTCTACTGCACCTCCGGAAATTTCAGAGTCACTCAATGCTCTGGAAGCATTACCAATGTCTACGCTACCTGCTGCTAAAGATTCCAGTCCTGCAGAAGAACCTGTAAATTCTGCTGTTACTGTTACACCATCATATTTTTCCATGAAACCTTCTGCTAATGCATTGGCAAGTTTTTCCATTGAAGTACTTCCTGCCATGGTTACGGTTCCTTTCACTTCACCATCACCACTTTTTCCAGAACCAGAAGTTGAACCAGAATCTGAACTTCCACAAGCTGTCATGGAAAATGCCATCATGGTTACGGTTGCCACTACTCCTAATAATTTTGCAAATTTCTTTCTCATAATCATTTCCTCCATTTTCTTTCTTATGCAGTTATCATTAAGTCAAAAAGCTTTCTTAACTTCCGACATTGATATCATCATAATGTGTGAATGTAAAATCCAATATCATGGAATTGTAAAATGTATGTAAAAAATTTTACATAGTAAAAAGTGCGTAAAAAAAGGCCATGTCTTTTCACGCAAACATGAAAAACATGACCTTTTGATACCGGTATCATTACTGTTTATCTGTGAACAGTAACCTGGTATTATATTATAAATTTTTAATTCTATTTAATGCTTCTTTGGTATTTTCATAAGTTCCAAATGCAGTAAGTCGGAAATATCCTTCTCCATTGGCACCGAAACCTACACCTGGAGTACCTACTACCTGAACCTCATTTAACAAGGTATCGAAAAATTCCCAGGAAGTCTTTCCCTCTGGTACTTTCAACCAGATATAAGGAGCATTGACTCCGCCATAGACCTCGTAACCTGCAACTGCCAATCCTTCTTTGATGATTTTTGCATTGTTTAAGTAATAATTCACCTGTTCTTTTAATTCTGCTTTTCCTCTTTCAGAATATACCACTTCTCCGGCTCTTTGCACAATGTAAGGAGCACCATTGTACTTGGTTCCATGACGGCGGCTCCATAGACTATGAAGTGTAACACCATTGCTAACCAACTCTTTTGGAATTACCATATAACCCAATCTAAGTCCGGTAAATCCTGCATTCTTTGAAAAACTGTGCATTTCAATGGCACAGGTTCTGGCTCCTTCACATTCGTAAATGCTATGGGGAACATCCGGTTCCGTAATATATGCCTCATAAGCAGCATCATAAAGAATCACTGAACCATGTTTGTTTGCAAAATCTACCCACTCTTGTAATTGTGGCTTTGTAATGGTCATACCGGTAGGATTGTTTGGGAAACATAAGTAAATTAACTGTGGTATCTGACTTGGCAATTCCGGAATAAATCCATTTTCCTTTAAACATGGCATATAAATCAGACGGTCAAATCCACCTAAGGCTGGATTAAAAGCTCCGGTTCTTCCTGCCATAACATTGGAATCCACATAAACCGGGTATACCGGGTCACAGATGGCAACTTTGTTATCCAAAGCGAAGATTTCCTGTATGTTTCCGACGTCACATTTTGAACCGTCTGAAATAAAGATTTCATCTGCCTCAATGTTACAACCTCTTGCCTGATAGTCCTGTTTTGCAATGGCATCTCTTAGAAATTCATATCCTTGTTCCGGACCATATCCCCGGAATCCCTCTTCTGTTCCCATTTCATCTACTGCTTTATGTAACGCCTCTATAATGGATGGTACCAATGGTCTGGTAACGTCACCGATACCAAGGCGTATGATATTCGCCTCAGGATTACTTTCCTTATATGCATTCACCTTTTTTGCAATGGTAGAAAAAAGATAGTTTCCTTGTAATTTTAAATAATTGTCATTGATTTTGTACATAATTGTTTCCTTTCTTTTTTATTCTCCGCAATTCAAAAGCCATATCATTTGTGCAGTTTCTGCCATATTGGTTCCTGAATCCATACTGCATTTCTGAATATATCGGAAGGCCTCCTGCTCTGTCATGTTATTGCGTTCCATTAACATTTTCTTCGCCCGGTCGATTTCTTTTTGTTCTTCCACGCTTCTTTTTCTCGGTTTTGACTTTTGTTTCTTTATTTTCCGGTCAAGCTGATATAACATCATCTCAACGGTATTAATTAAGTCCATGGATTTTAATGGCATGGTTAATGTCATAACACCCTGGGGACAATTTTCCAATCCTTCAAAGGAAGTAAGAATTAAGAGTTCAAAATACTCTGGCAGGTATTCCACCAATTTGTTGCAGTACATATCCGGTAAACTTCTTCCACATATTACAATTCCACTATCCAGACTATGCACTTTCGATAGCGCACTAGCTGCGGTAGTACATATCGCTGATGATTCTAGCCCACGACGTTGTAATATTGCACTAATCTTTTTCGCATCATCAATTTTGGGCATTGCCACAATGATACTGCCCATATATTTCTACCTCTCTATACTCGATACAAATATTTTTCAATTTCCCAGTTTGAAACCTGTTCCATGTACTCATTCCACTCGCTGATTTTCTCATTTTCGTAGATTTCCATAAAATCAGTGCCCAAAACCTTTTTCATCATTTCATCTTTCTCAAAATAATGTATGGCTTCGTTTAAAGTAAGTGGTAACAGCTTCGTTTTTTCTTTCTTCTTGGTCGTTCCATCTACTGGAGCACCTGCCTCTAAACCTTGTTCCATTCCTTCCATTCCGGCTGCAAGACATACTGCAATGGCAAGATAAGGATTGGCAGAGGAATCTGGAAAACGAAGTTCAATTTTCGTATCCTCACCCAAACGTTTTCTTACTCTGATGCAGGAATTTCCACGCTTCTGGGACCAGGTAATTTCCTTTGGAGCATGATTTCCGGTAGAAATTCTTTTATAAGAATTAATCAAAGGATTGGTAATGGCACATAAACCTTTCGCATGAGCCATCACACCTCCGATGAAATGTTTCGCTACCTCATTGATTTCTTCCTCTTTTGAATTAAAAATATTTCTTCCATCTTTATACACAGAAATATTTAAGTGCATTCCGGAGCCTGCCACGTTGTTCTTTGGCTTTGGCATAAAAGTAGCGTGCAATCCAAATCGTCTTGCAATGGATTTTACCGCTGACTTAAAGGTAACAATGGAGTCTGCACTCTGCAATGCTTCAGATTCCTTAAAATCAATTTCATGTTGTGCCGGAGCCTTTTCATGATGGGAAGATTCTACTTCAAATCCCATTTCTTCTAAGGTCAATACAATATCACGTCTTGCATTTTCTCCAAGGTCCAAAGGTCCAACTTCCATATATCCTGCCTGTTCATGGGTAATGGTGGTAGGCATTCCATTTTCATCCGTATGGAATAAAAAGAATTCACATTCCGGGTCAATATAAAAGGTGTATCCCTTTTCCTTGGCATCCTGAATTACTTTTTTTAAGATGGTTCTTGGACTCAGTCCACAAGCGGTTCCATCTTCGTTATAAACATCACATAAAAATCTTGCTACCTTTCCTTGTTGTGGTCTCCATGGAAGAATCACAAAGGTATCTAAATCCGGAGCTAAGTAAAATTCTTCTCCACTCTTATGTCCTCCATATAACGCAGAACCATCAAACACATACTTAGAATCTAAAACTCTGGAAAGCTGGCTCTTTGTTACCGCAACATTTCTTAAATTTCCAAACATATCTGTGAATTGTAAACGGATAAATTCAATTTCTTCCTCTTCCACTAATTCAAGAATATCTTCCTTTGTCTTCATCTTTTCTCTATTATCTCCTTCATAATCATTTCTTATACTTTCGTCATTGTGAAATTATCATGGTCTGTGAAAGTGATGCAAAAGAAACAAAACAACGCAGGCACGCTCTCGCTGCGTTCGGCTCGTAGCGGTACTAAATTCGAGGTTTACCTCTCATTAAGTACCGACGGCCGAACAAGCACCTGCTAATGTATTTGTTTTTTTGCATCACTAATATACATCTTGATAGTTTCACAATTTCTCATTTTCCTAATTACCAATCTGGATTATTTTACCTCAAGCCTACCCCTTTCGTAAAGTCATACTTTACGGCTGCTTCAACCAGTCCTCGGAACAGTGGGTGTGCCTGGTCTGGTCTTGATTTAAATTCGGGATGTGCCTGAGTTGCTATAAAATAAGGATGTTCTGAAATTTCTATCATTTCAATGATTTTTCCATCTGGTGATATTCCTGACAATGTTAATCCTGCCTCTGTCAATGCTTCCCTATAGTCATTGTTTACTTCATATCTATGTCTGTGACGTTCCGATATTTCTTCTGCATCGTACAATGTTTCAGCCAGAGAACCTTTCTTTAATACACATGGATAGGCTCCCAGTCTAAGGGTTCCCCCGATATCAGAAACTCCATTCTGATCCGGCATCAGGGCAATGACCGGATGTTTGGTATCCGGCTCTAACTCAATGCTTGCTGCATCCTTAAGTCCCATTACGTTTCTAGCATATTCCACAATCGCAAGCTGCATTCCAAGACATATTCCTAAAAATGGGACATTTTTCGTTCTTGCATACTGAATGGCAAGAATCTTTCCTTCCGTTCCCCGGATTCCAAACCCACCTGGCACAATGATTCCATGAATACCTTGAAACACAGTTTCTACATTCTGTTCATTGATCTCTTCTGAATCTACCCACAGGATTTCTACTTCTGCCTTATTGGCAATACCACCATGCTTCAACGCTTCTACTACACTTAAATAAGCATCATGAAGTGCCACATATTTTCCCACAATGGCAATCTTTACTTTAGCAGTAGTATGCTGAATGGCATATATCATATCCTTCCACTTCGACAAATCCGGCTCCGGACAAGGTATATGGAGACATTCACAGGTTGCCTGGGCTAATTTTTCTTCTTCCATTAACAATGGAACTTCATATAAAGATGAGGCATCCAGGTTTTGTAACACGTGTTCCTTCTTTACATTACAGAACAATGCAATCTTGCCTTTTATCTGCTCGTCCAAAGGATAATCCGACCTGCAAACAATAATATCCGGCCAGATACCCATGCTTTGTAATTCTTTTACACTCATCTGGGTTGGCTTTGTCTTCATTTCCCCGGAAGCCTTTAAATAAGGAATCAAAGATACATGAATTAAAATCGCATTTTCCCTTCCTACCTCTGCCTGAAACTGCCTGATGGCTTCTAAGAAAGGCTGACTTTCAATATCTCCTACGGTTCCTCCCACTTCAATAATGGAAATGGTTTCTTCCTCTTCGGATTTTGCCTTGTAAAACCGGTCTTTGATTTCATTTGTAATGTGAGGAATTACCTGAACCGTTCCTCCGCCATAATCTCCATGTCTTTCCTTATTTAATACTGACCAGTAAATCTTACCTGTGGTTACATTTGAATTTTTATCCAGATTTTCATTGATAAATCTTTCATAGTGACCCAAATCTAAATCTGTTTCGGTTCCGTCATCCGTTACAAATACTTCTCCATGTTGAATCGGATTCATGGTTCCAGGATCTACATTAATATAAGGGTCAAACTTCTGCATGGTTACATGATAGCCTCTGGCTTTTAGTAACCTTCCCAATGATGCTGCTGTGATTCCTTTTCCTAAACCAGATACCACACCTCCGGTTACAAATACATACTTTACCATCCCTTTTGCCTCCAAATCCTTCGTATATCATAGGTTATAATTTCAAATTTTTATTTAGAAGGGGCTCCTTCAAAATAAAAAAGGCGTCAAATAGACCTGCTCACGCAAATCTATTTGACACCTTCGTCAGTTCACATATATTTGGTATTATAACTAGTTCCATTCATTTTGTAAAGATATTTTTTTATTTTTCTTCCTTTACTCTTCTTTAAAAAGATCATCCAACACAATAACATTTGAGAATACACCGCTATGCTCATTTTGTGTTAAGCCAAACGTTGTAATAAGTGTACTATGAATGGCTATTTTAGGTGACACATTTTCAGTCAGTATTGCCTGCCTTGTTAGTATTTTTGCATAGTAATCTTTTGTTACCTTGAACTCCCCGCTATAATACTTTATTTCGCACATATTAATCACGTTATCATTTCGTGAAATCAGCAAATCAATTTGTGTTCCATCCGTATCATCTTCTTTTTTAGACCATGCACTGGTTTCCGTTATCACTCCGGATATTCCAAGTGAACGTTTAATTTGTTCTACATGATTAAAGCAAACATTTTCAAAAGCAAATCCACGCCATATAGACACAGATGCAGATGTCACGTTTTGTTGCCAAAATTTTTCACTTATTTTCTTCTGATTCAAAATAAAGTGCAAATAAAACATACAAAATGGGTCTATGAGTTTGTAGTGTTCTTCTCTTTTTCCATATCCAAAGGGAACATATTTTATGATAAAATCGCTTGAAATTAAGGCATTTAGATTGCTGGATAATCTACCGCCATCTGTTATTCCAAGTTTTTCTACTATCTCTCTTCTAGTAAATCCTACATTTCTCGTATACAATAACTGCACAATATTTTTTACTGCTTCTGGATTAACAAATATAGAAGCGAATAATCTGTTATATTCATCCCTCAATACAGCATTTTTCTTAAAGAACAATTGATCTACGTTTTGTGCCAAACTCATTGCAGGATTCACGTATCCCATATAATATGGTATTCCTCCAAATATCATATAGCTCTGTGCAATATCATATCTGGAAAACCTTACATTATTACTTTTATAGAAATCTTCACACTCTTTTAAATTAAATGGGGACAATTTTATTTCATAAGTGACTCGGTTATACAATCCGCCATGATTATTTAACAGTTTGTCCTGTATCCATGAATTTGCACTTCCACATACAATCACCATTAAATTTTTACGATGACATCCCCATGTATTCCAAAAAGCTTCAAAAGCACGTATAAATCCTGATTTAGGGGTATCCAACCATGGCAATTCATCAAGAAATACTACTTGTCTGCTTCCATCGTCTTTGCTTTGCAAAAATTTTTCCAGTAACAAAAACGCATCCAGCCAATTAGCCGGCTTATCACATTTCTCCATTCCCTGCAACTCTAATGAGTTATAAAAATGATTCAATTGAAGTTTTAACAAACCTTTCGAATCCTCTTCTGCCGGTGAAAGTCCTGCATGTCTAAATGTAATTCTATCTGCAAATGTTTCATCTACAAGATACGTTTTTCCAACACGTCTTCTACCATAAATAGCAACTAACTCTGCTTTATCACGAGCGTATAATCTATTCAATTCTTTCATTTCCTGCACTCGTCCAACCATACATTTCACCTCTTAAAGTGGCGGTCAATATCACATTTTACCTTTTCACCGCCGTTTTCGTTTATAGTATATCAAATATCAAAACGGCGGTCAAATGATATTTTTACCTTTTCACCGCCGTTTTCGTTTTCTTTAGTTGTATTTGACATTTCAAAATAACATTTATCAAAATTATATTGTCTATACGTATCATGTATGGTATTATATACTTAGTGGGAACGGTTGCCCCTTGAGAAAGGGAGGATGCCTATGCAATATGTTACATATGAAGATTTAATCCAAATTGGATTGTTTATTGTAGCATTAATAGGTCTCGTTTACGAGATATGTCATCATAACGACAAAAAATAACCGCCCCGTAGCAAGGTTTGCGGTTATTTTTTAATCTCAAATATCTGCAAGGGGTACAACTTAGTACCACTCTTTGTAAAAACATTATAGCATATAGAAAAAATGAAAACAAGTTAAATTATAAAAGAATCTTATCCTTATGATGACATATCCTTGCTTAACTCTTTTCCCAAACGGTATATTTTATCCATATGCCGCTCTCTTAACTCACTCTGATATCTTCTGCTTACGGGAACTTCTCTTCCTTCTCCAAAGCAAATGACTTCTTTCTTAACTTCCTTGATTTTATCAAAATTCACGATATATCCCTGATGACAATAACAAAATTTTTGCTGATTTAATTTTGAAAATAAATGTTTTAAAGTCTCATAACACACCACTTCCCCTGTTTCCATATGAATCACACACTGATTTCTCCTCTTTTCCAGATACAAAATCTGTCTGATATCAACCATCATGGAAGATTTTTGGGTGCATACTTCTAAATAACGCTTTTTTGCTTCCTCAACATCCCAATTATAATAGATTTGAATCAATGCTTTATGAATCACTTTCTTTATATCCAGGTATTGTGCAGGCTTGCAGATATATCCTATGGCTTCTACCGAAAATGCATCCAGGGCATATCCCTCAAATCCTGTTACGAAGCAAATCACATCCCGGTATCCTTCCTCCCTTAACTTCTTAGCTGCCTCTACTCCTGACATTCCAGGCATTTCCACATCCAAAAAGACTAATTGATATTCTTTTTTCCCTGAAGTAATTTCTTCCACTAATCTTTCCGGATCCTGGTAAGTATCTATTTCCAATTCACATTTAGCTTCATTGGCATATACACTAACCAGCTTTTCTAATTCTTTTAAAAAATATTCTTCATCATCACAAATTGCTACATTTACCGTTTTCACATTTTACCTCTCTTAACCCGAAATTTCAGCACTTGTCCCAATTTTCCTGTCATCACTTTTTTTCTTCTTTTTTAAATTGCTCCATGAATATAAAACCTATCGCTATATCCACATAAAAGTCCTTCATATCATAACATGTTAATTTATCAAAACAAATAAAATCTAAAGTATATCCCCAAAATACAGAATCAATAAGTGTAACGATTGCAGCTGACATTAATAATATAAATCCTGCTATTACATTTCTATTTTTGTTTTTAATCATGAAAAATACACCTAACACAATAAAAATCAACAAGATTTTAAATATTATGATAACGGAGCCATCCATTTTAATATTTAAAAAATTTAATGCTGCCATCTGCTCCAAATTTTTAGTTTGCTTTATTCTAAGCAATTTTCCAAGAATGTTCATATTTATATCAAATCGATAAACTATGATTTTAAGCAATTGATCTAAGACGATCAGACCCGCAATCCATACTATAATTTTTTTCAAATTTACATCTGTCATCTTTTTCAATATACGAAAGAAAATCATACTTATTATGTAATTCATAATAATAAATATTAAATAACTCGCCAAATTATATATATTATCAATATATTGAATTCTTGTTAATATAAATATTAGTGGAAAAATCAAAAAACAATATCTGTCTTTTATCATATAAATACCTCCAAAATCAAGAACGACAGGATTATCCTTTCAATTCCACCTGCCGGTCAGATAGCCTCTAATCTGCTCTCCATTAAATTTCCATCAGATATACCTATCATCCCATTACATTTACAAAACCTAATTCTTCATATCTTCAATCACCCATTTTAAAACCGTATCATATTGTAATTGCTTTTCATACTCAGATAGATTTTCGTTTTCATTGAGTTCCGGTATTCGTCTGTAATCTTCTATGCTCAAATTAATATGCACATCCGGTTCTATGCCTAAACATTGATTATATGTATCTTCCTTACCCAGCTCTGACGGATAATACACATATATTAAAGACGAATTTTTTAATGTATCACATATATAAGAATTACCCAATCCCTCTCCACCTGTATTATTTCCTACGATAATACCAAGATTGTTTTCCTTTATCATTGCAATATAAGCATCTGCTGCAGAACCTGTTCTTCTACTAATTAGATAGTATACTTTCTTTTCATTTTTTGCATTGCCTCGATATTGTGTAACATCACTATAATAATAAAATTCCTTGTCCTTATCATCAAAATACAATAATCTTGTATCTATTTCATGAGTCATTTTCTCATTTTGTGTTGTATTTGGGACTTTCCATGAATATTTAAAGTCTATATCGACATCATATAATGCCGGAAACAAATATTTATAGGCATAATCCTTTTGTCCACCATAATTGTCTCTTAAATCTATCACTATGGTTTCACAAGGTGAATTTTTTATATATTTTTTTAATTCCTTACCTTGTGAATTAGAAAAATTATCTATTTTAATATATTCAAAATCATTTTCCTCATCCCTGTGCATCACAACCGATGCTTCTCCACTCGCGATAGAATCATTTCCTTCCTCAAAGAGGTATCCATATGCATCATATAACTCTACCCCCATATCAATATACCATTCCTGCTCTATCAACTCTCCCTGTTTGTTTTTCCAAACAAGACTTACAGGCTTTCCAATCTTTTCATTAAAAACATAGTACATTCTATATGTAGTATCATTTACAGAATCGTAAGCTAAGTTATATATCGATATATTATCAACGATATACTCTCCGGCAGGTATATTTTCAATGGAAATCAACTCATAATCCTTCATACTTTCCATCCCCTGGCTACTGAATAATTGCTCACAATATACTTTCCATCCATATAAGTTACATTTATATATGGAATATCTTCATATTTTTTCAATTCATCTTCAAATTCGTCCCACCATGCTTCTAATTTCGGTTCCATCCCTAATTGGTACAACGTTTTTTTTAAATTATAACAACCCAATCCTTTTAAATTTTCATACCATGGAAAAGCAATATCTGTATGGAAACTACCAACATCTTGTGAAATTGCCTGCAATACTCCATAAAATTCTATGTTTGATTTTGTATTCTTTATTTGCTCAAGATAATACTCATATCTTCCTTTAAAATCAATTCCATACAATTCATACACATCGTCTAGGTATGGCACCGATTCCACAATATTCGAATAAAAAATTTCAAAATCTTCTACCTTCTGCTCCATAGTAAAATCACCAAGTTCCTGTTCTCCTATAAAGTGATCATTTATAAACTCAATGATTCTATATCTATATGTAAAAAGAACTATGGAAACTAATGCAATGCTCCACACAATATATATTATATTTTTAGTCTTCTTTTTCATAATTTCCGCCTATTCTGAATTTATCCTTTTAAAAATTGTGTACTAAATTAAAATCTACTAATTCTCTTCTTTTGTCAAAGTTGTTTCATTATTTTCATAAATTTTTAATCTTATCTTTACTTATTTTAACTGCATTAACATTTTTCTTAATCCACTTCAAATTTTATTTTATTTTTTCTTTCAAAATTATTACTCTTTAAAATGAAAATCATCGAAGCTGTCATTAAAACAAATGTAACAAGAATCATTATATAAACTCCCGTTCCTGTAACACTAATTCCACCTGCCAAAACACTGACAGAATTAAATGCCATGTGGCATAAAATAGATGTACCCAACGATTTTGTTTTTTCGAAAACTATCGCAAATATGAGTCCTACTACAAATGTATATATAATCCATATTAGCTGTCCATGCATCAATGCGAATAAAAAACTACTAATTATAATTGCTATTGGCGTTTTCATCCCTCTCTTTAATCTGGAAAAGATTAATCCCCGGAATATTATTTCTTCAACAACGGGAGCCATAATCATTACGGATAGAATTCTTATCATCAGATTCTGCCCTAAAAGTCCCTGAGAGGATTCATCATAAGATGATACTAAATTCTCAGGTAATGGTAATATGCATAAAACACTAGAAATGAATAATGATAGGGAACATCCCATCACAATCATAGGAAGTATCATTTTTATATCAAATTTACGGATTTGTGCTTCCTGTGTAAGTTTCTTGTGACGACATTTAAAGAATATCCATAGGAACAAAAGTGTTACCACGCTGGACGCCAATAAGATTAAATTTTGATTTTCTAAAAGATAAACCTGTAATTCCTGGGCAAATGCTTCTGCATCAAGCGGCACTCCACTCTTTCCTGCCTCCATACCAGCCTTAAATCCATATCCAAATTGCACCACAAAATTTACCAGTATCTGTATTCCTAAAAATAACAGAACATAACATAATGATTTTAAAATATTTTTTATAATTGCTTTCATTTTTCCACCTTTCAACCCATACCTGAATTTTACTCATCCATCATAGATATTCGTAATTATTTTTTATATAACATTACCTGTTATTATCCATCTTATTTTCATTTTCCTATCTGTATATCCATTCAAACAAAAAATCTCTACCTAGATCTTTGCCACCTTTATACACTACTCCTATTTCTATTAAAGCTAGCAAAACATAAACAATCACACGTACATATTTCTTATCCCACAATTCATATACCCATATTTTCATTATTTATATTGTCCCATCCTTTCATCCAATTTTTTGTTCTCATTGTACATTCTTTTTTTCACACTTTCCTCTACTCCTCATCCCAAAACAAATCATCCAACGATTTGTTCAGTGCCTTGCAAATTGCTATGCACAGGCTGATACTAGGGTTGTAGTTTCCCGCCTCAATCAAGCCAATAGTCTGTCTCGTCACTCCTACCTTTTCCGCAAGTTGTTCCTGGGTAAGGTCATACTCCACACGAGCCATTTTCATTTTCTTATTCTTCATTTTGCGGCTCCTTCTCCTTCAGATTTTTGTCTGCCTTGTTCTCAGCCATCTTCATAAGACCCAAAAAAAACCAGTAAAAAAGAACGCCCCACGAAATTCCCATGCCCAATATCCACAAAATGCCCTCTGCATGGAATGCACCATCATGGTAAAGATTTGGTAAACCCATAACCAATCCCACCATAAATGAACCTACTATAACACGTGATTTAAAATTCTTCTTGCCCTCGGTCTCACGCTTCTTACTTCCCCAGATTAACCAACCATTTTTAATAGATGCAACCGTTATAATCATCGCAGGAACCATCCATATCACAAGGTAGGCCACTGCCCACATCCTATACTCTTTTGCCAGAAACCAAAACAGTAGCTCACCATCAATTATCGTAGAAAAATTAATCATCATTGCCTTAGACAAAATTTCCTCATGAATGCTTTTCAACTCTTCATCCTTCTTCACAAAAAGAATTCCCTTACGTCCCTCGCACACCAACAGGTATACAAAGCTTGCCAACAATGCAATAATTTCCAAACCATACACAAACAATGGCAACCTGCACACTATCTTTACCACCAACAAGATAACCGTAAACAAGGTTGACACATAAAACATCTTAGCCAACAAAACATTGCTTTCCTTCAAGATTCGTTCATCTACCACTTTTTTCTTATTCCACATAATTTTCTCCCTTCTGTCGCAGAGCTTCTTTTCAATCCCTAATATAACTCCTTTTATACTGTGACATGATTATAATAACATGGTATTTTACAAAATGCAATATATAAATTACATTTTGCTTTAGTTATCTCACTTAATGTAATGTGCCTTTGCTATTTGGTAAAAAATAAACCATAAAAGCATTTCTTTTTTTATTTTCACTTGCTATAATAAAAAAAATCTAACTGAAAGGAAATGTAAAATGCAGACTGCCGCACGAATCTATTTAGACTTTTTACATAACATATTTATCTGTTTATTTTTATACACTTTCGTAAACCAAAACATAAAGGTAAAAAATAAAAATAATAGATATGGCATGATTTTTATGATAGTATCCACTTTTTTATATGCCATTCCGGAAGATTTTCCCTATGATACCTTATGCTCATTCATACTTGAAATTCTATCCATTATTATTTTATGCTACCCTCATTTTCGGAAAATGCCCCGGATTTATATAAAATTTAAGGTGATATTTACTTTTTTCAGTTTTATCCTTATTCTTTTACATTCTGTGTTTTTACTTGATTATTATGATATTGACAACCCTTATTATTTGCGGTGCAAATCCATAATTTGTGCATCCTTACTGTACATTTTTTATTTGCTTTATTTAAACTATGAAAAAATGAAAAACTACGGTTCTAAATACCATTACTTATTTAATTTTATGATTGTCCTGATTTCTGTCTGCCTTAGTTACCTTACACTTTTTATTTGTAAATCAGACCATTCAAATTCTCTGTTAATACCCGTTTTCTTTTCTGCGATTTACCTATTAATTGCAGCATGTATTTCTGCATATAGTAAATTCATTGATTTGACAAAAGAAAACACCCTTTCCCACATTCAGTTGGAAAAATACAAACTTGATGAACAGTATTCCCTGCAAATCGATGAGAATATTAAAACCTTACATTCTCTTCGCCATGATATGAAAAACCACCTTATTACAATTTCAGGTTATGCAGAACAGAACAACTGTGCAAAAATCCAAGATTATATTAAGCAGATAACAGGTCACTTTTCCCAAACTTACATTATAGAAACTCCTTCTCAGACCGTTTCTGCCTTATTAAATACGAAATATCAAGAGGCAGAGCAAAAAAGGATTCACTGCGAATTCCACTGTGATTTTCCATACCTCTATATTAGTGATTATGAAATAATTACTATATTAGGGAATCTTTTAGATAACGCTATTACTGCAGCATCGAAATGTGAGGATGGAAACCTTCTTCTATCCATTCAGCAACTGGATTCTTGTTTACAAATCCAGCTAGATAACAGCCATATGGAAGAGATTCAAGAATCTGATGGTATCTTTCAATCCACGAAAAAAGATGAGAAAACTTTCCATGGAATCGGCATAAAAAATGTCCGTTCCACTATCATTAAGTTGAACGGACAAATCGATATTTCCTACACAAAAGATGAGTTCCACGTTTCCATCCTGGTTCCTAACTACCCAAACCAAGCTACTCATATGTAAAAGATGACTTAAATCATTCTCTTCTTAAGCGGCATGTTTCATTCGTATGCCGCTTTTTTCATTCGTTTAGGCTTCTATGGCAAATTTCCCGCAATCACTTTTACATAATTTATAACTCAATGCTACACCTGAAGCCAGGAAAAGCAAAATGCTAATATAAAGTATATACTCTCTTTCCAAAAACCAATGATAGAATGCTGCGAAAGTATACGTTACAGCATTCACCACAATATGAGATACTATACAATAAATCACATTCTTACTTTTCAAATAAATAAATCCGAGTAATATTCCCACAAAAGTGATTTCAAAACATCTTGGAACATATACACTACCATGCATCACCATCCATAATACCGAAATCAGCACAATTGAAAACATAATTTTAAAGCGACTATTTTTTGCAGTAATAAGAAGTATCGTAAGCATAGCAAATCTAAAAATGAGTTCTTCTCCGACAGAACCTAATGTTGAAAAAAATACAAGTTCTACTATCACGAATGTATCCACCTCTGGTTCCCCTACAAGCAATGGTTGGTAAACGATATACATTGCTGTTATGGCATAAAATATCGAACCTGCTATTACAAGAATCAAGATTTTTGTATCCGGCTTCCTTAAATACTCTTTGATATCCACCTGATACTCTTTTTTCATCACAAATATGGATAAAAGTCCTCCAAGAAAAGTGGCTACTGCCATTCCTATGTCCAATAATTTATCGTCGATGTTAATTGCATAACAAATCACAGTGTAAATTACCGGTAAAATAATCGGGCTAGTACCCACAATCCACATTAGTAACACATTTCCAAGTCCATTTTTAAAACTATCATTCTTTTTTATCATTTTATTTTCCACCTCCAAAAGCATCATAACATCCATAATTCTTTTTTCAATATCTATGTGCTGTTTGGTATTGATTCGGTGCTATTTGGTATTCCTTGCCTCCAGAATAATAATCAGATGCTATCATTTTAGCGATTGACTTTCATAAAATAATCTTATCAATTCTCCTTCACAAAATACTTGACAAAAATTATTTATAGTGTATCATTAGAGTAATGAAAAGCAAAGGCGCTTTGGATTTATGTCCAAAGTGCCTTTTTTTGTTGCGAATGCAATTTTAAAGTTCGCGTTAAAATGATACTTTGCAGCGTTCGACTTTCATTTACGAAACGGAGGATAGTTATGTTTACATTAGATAATGATAAGCCAAAAGAAGAGTGTGGCGTATTTGGTATTTTTAACACCAATCATGAAGATGTATCCCATTCCCTATATTATGGTTTATGTGCATTGCAACACAGAGGTCAGGAATCTGCCGGCATGGCAGTCTGTGATACAGAAGGACCTCTTTTCAATTTAAACTGCCATAAGAACATGGGATTGGTCAGTGAAGTATTTTCCCCTTCCCTTCTCTCTGAGCTCCACGGAAATATCGGTGTGAGCCATGTCCGTTACTCCACTACCGGTGACAGCAACGTTAAAAATGCCCAACCCCTTGCCATGGATTATTTTAAAGGAACTCTTGCTTTGGTTCATAATGGAAATCTTACTAACATGCAAGAATTAAAAACTTCCTTACAAAAAAATGGAGCTATCTTCCACACCACAACAGATTCTGAAATCATTGCCTATCAAATTGCCAAAGAACGGACAAAAACCTCTTCCGTAGAGGAGGCAGTACTTGAGACCTGTAAACAGATTCGAGGCGGTTATGCAATTCTTGTCATGAGTCCAAGGAAACTCATCGGTGTCAGAGATCCTTTTGGATTAAAGCCATTATGTCTTGGAAAACGGGAAGGTGAATATATCTTAGCTTCCGAAAGCTGTGCCCTTACCTCTATCGGGGCAGAATATGTCCGTGACATCCGTCCGGGAGAAATCATTACCATTACCCGTGATAACCTCTATAGTAACGATTCTTTATGTCAAAAAAAGCATGCCCATTGTGTCTTTGAATACATTTATTTTGCAAGACTGGATTCAAAATTAGACGGTGTCAATGTATATGATGCAAGACTAAGTGCAGGAAAGGCACTTGCCAGATCCTATCCGGTAGATGCGGATTTAGTGGTGGGTGTTCCGGATTCCGGTCTGGCTGCAGCCATGGGCTATGCGGAAGAATCCGGCATTCCGTTTTCTCTTGCTTTCCACAAAAACAGTTATGTAGGAAGAACTTTTATTAAGCCAACCCAGGAAGAACGGGAATCCGCGGTACAAATGAAATTAAGTGCCATTAAAAGTGTCGTAGAGGGAAAACGCATTGTACTCATTGACGATTCCATTGTCCGGGGAACCACCATTGCAAAGATTATTACCATGTTAAGAAATGCCAATGCCAAGGAAGTACATGTACGCATCAGTTCTCCCCCCTTCCTTTATCCCTGCTACTATGGAACAGATGTAAAAAGTAATGAACAACTGATTGCTTCCAATTATACCAACGAAGAAATCTGTTCCATGATTGGTGCAGATTCACTTGGATATTTAAAAATCGAAGATTTGGCACAAACTACAAATAACCTGCCACTTTGCAAGGCATGTTTTGATAATCAGTATCCTGTTTTATAAGATTGCGAAAGGAGAATATAGATATATGAAAGCGTTTCTGATTTTAGAAGACGGACAGATATTTTCCGGAGAAAGTATTGGTTCCACAAAAGATGTTATCAGCGAAATTGTTTTTAATACATCCATGACCGGATATTTAGAGGTACTTACCGACCCTTCCTATGCTGGGCAGTCGGTAGTAATGACCTACCCCTTAATCGGTAATTATGGTGTCAGTTATGAGGATATGGAAAGCGACAAATCCTGGGTTTCCGGATTTATTGTTCGTGAAATTGCCCAGTTACCTAGTAATTTCCGATGCGATGTTTCCATTGACCAGTTTTTAAAAGAACAAGACATTCCAGGTATTCAAGACATTGATACCAGAGCATTAACAAAGATTCTTCGTGAAAAAGGTACCATGAATGGTTTGATTACCACCAATGAAAATTATAATTTAGATGAAGTATTAGAACAGTTAAAGGCATATCGTGTAAAAAATGCCATTCAGACAGTTACCTGCAAAGAGAAAAAAATATATCAAAGCGAAAAAGAAGGAACCTCAAAAAAAGTAGCACTTCTTGATTTAGGAACAA
The DNA here is from genome assembly GCA_017416505.1 of Lachnospiraceae bacterium. Next base: position 3,484 of record JAFQCI010000060.1, on the reverse strand, counting down.
AACGTAGCATCATTCGTTGTCTGACCAGACGTGGAATGGACGTTACTGTATATCCTGCCACCACAAAAGCGGAAGATATCCTTAAAAATCAGCCGGATGGTATTATGTTAAGCAATGGTCCCGGCGACCCGAAAGAATGCCAGGATGTCATTGGAGAAATCAAGAAGTTATATGATTCAGAAGTTCCTATTTTTGCAATTTGCCTTGGACATCAGATGATGGCACTGGCAAATGGAGCAAATACAAGTAAAATGAAATACGGTCATCGTGGAGCAAATCATCCGGTGAAAAATTTAGAAACAGGAAAAGTTTATATCTCCACCCAGAATCATGGTTATGTGGTGGAAACCGACAGTTTACCGGAAGGAACAGCAGAACCGTTATTTCTAAACGTAAATGACAAAACCTGCGAGGGCGTTCGCTATAAAAACAAAAAGATATTTACGGTACAATTCCATCCGGAAGCCTGTGCCGGTCCCATGGATTGTGGATTCTTATTTGATGAATTTATAAAAATGATGGAGGTGGATGAATAATGCCACGTAATAATGAGATTAAAAAAGTATTAGTAATCGGTTCCGGACCAATCGTTATCGGTCAGGCTGCTGAGTTTGATTACGCAGGCACCCAGGCTTGCCGTTCCCTAAAAGAAGAAGGCATCGAAGTTGTATTAGTAAACTCCAATCCTGCTACCATCATGACGGATAAAAACATTGCAGATAAAGTGTACATCGAGCCTTTAACCGTAGAAGTATTGGAAAAAATTATTGTAAAGGAACAGCCGGACAGCATCCTTCCTACGTTAGGTGGTCAGGTGGCCCTTAACATCGCCATGGCATTAGATGAGAATGGATTCTTAGAGAAAAACAATGTGAAGTTAATCGGTACTTCCTCTCTTACCATTAAAAAGGCAGAAGACCGTCAGGAATTCAAAAATACCATGGAAAAAATCGGAGAACCTATTGCCCCTTCTTTGGTAGTAAATACCATAAGCGAAGGTCTGTCATTCGTTGAAAAGATTGGTTATCCTGTGGTACTTCGCCCTGCCTATACCCTTGGAGGCTCTGGTGGTGGTATTGCAGAAAATGAAGAACAATTCCTTGAAATTTTAGAAAATGGCCTTCGTTTAAGTCGTGTAGGTCAGGTATTGGTAGAACGCTGCATTGCGGGATGGAAGGAAATCGAATATGAGGTAATGCGAGACGCCAATGGTACCTGCATTACGGTTTGTAACATGGAAAATCTGGATCCTGTCGGTGTTCATACCGGAGATTCCATTGTTGTGGCACCTTCCCAGACTTTAAGTGACAAGGAATATCAGATGCTTCGTACCTCTGCCTTAAATATCATCACAGAACTTGATATCACAGGTGGATGTAACGTGCAATTCGCATTGAATCCAACTTCTTTTGAATATTGTGTTATCGAGGTAAATCCTCGTGTCAGCCGTTCTTCTGCTTTGGCATCCAAGGCTACCGGCTATCCGATTGCAAAGGTCACTGCAAAAATTGCCTTAGGTTATCATCTGGATGAAATTCCAAATGCCATTACCGGAAAAACTTATGCCAGCTTTGAACCAACCATTGATTATTGTGTAGTTAAAATTCCAAGACTGCCTTTTGATAAATTTATTCATGCAAAGAGAACCCTTACCACACAGATGAAGGCTACCGGAGAAGTCATGAGTATCTGTACTAATTTCGAAGGTGCATTGATGAAGGCGATTCGTTCTTTGGAACAACACGTTGACAGCCTTCTTTATAAAGATTTTGAAGATCTTTCCTTAGAGCAAATCAAAGAAGATTTACACAGGGTGGATGACCGTCGTATCTTCCTGATTGCCCAGGCAATTCGTAAAGGAATTTCTCTGGATCTGATTCACCGCATCACAAAAATTGATTTATGGTTCCTTAGCAAAATCGCTGCCTTAGTGGGAATCGAAAAAGAAATCAAGGAAAAGGAATTGGATGCAGACTTATTGCTAAGGGCAAAACGCTTTGAATTTCCGGATAGTGTCATTGCCCAGTTAAAAGGAATCTCCGAAGAGGAGGTAAAACAACTTCGCAAGAAATACTGCATCACTCCTGCCTTTAAGATGGTAGATACCTGTGCCGCAGAATTTGAAGCAACCACGCCATATTACTACTCCTGCTACGACAGTGTAAATGAAATCAAGGCAGAAAAAACGAAAAAACGTGTGATGGTTTTAGGCTCTGGTCCTATCCGTATCGGACAAGGAATTGAATTTGACTATTGCTCCGTACACAGTGTATGGGCCTTAAAGAAAATGGGCTATGAAACCATCATTGTAAATAATAATCCGGAAACCGTTTCTACCGACTTCGATATTGCAGATAAACTTTATTTCGAGCCATTGACTCCGGAAGACGTTGAAAATATCGTAAATCAGGAACAGCCGGATGGAGTTGTGGTTCAATTCGGCGGACAGACAGCCATTAAACTTACCAATGCCCTTCTTAAAATGGGTGTTACCATATTGGGAACCAGTGCGGAAAATGTAGATGCTGCCGAAGACCGCGAACTATTTGACGGTATTTTGGAACAATGTGGCATCCCAAGACCACAGGGTACTACCGTATTCACCAAGGAAGAAGCACTAAAAGCTGCTCAGGAACTGACTTATCCTGTATTAATCCGTCCTTCCTATGTACTTGGCGGTGCCGGAATGCAGATTGCCATTTCCGATAAGGATATCATTGAATTTATGGATGTCATTACCCAGCATAAACAGGAACACCCTATTTTGATTGATAAATATTTGATGGGAAAAGAAGTGGAAGTCGATGCGGTATGTGATGGTGAGGATATTTTAATTCCTGGAATCATGGAACATATTGAAAGAGCCGGTATCCACTCTGGAGACAGTATTTCTGTTTATCCGGCACAGAGTATTTCGAAAAAGAGTCAGGACGTTATCATCGATTATACCAGAAAACTGGCTTGTTCCCTACACGTTATCGGTTTGATTAACATTCAGTTTATCGTTTATGAAGATGAAGTTTATGTCATTGAGGTAAATCCTCGTTCTTCAAGAACCGTTCCTTATATCAGTAAGGTAACCGGAATTCCGATTGTAGACCTTGCCACCGAGGTAATTACGGGCCGAAAGATTCGTGATTTAGGGTATGAACCCGGCTTACAAAAGGCTTCTGAATACTTTGCCATTAAAATGCCGGTATTCTCCTTTGAAAAACTTCGTGGCGCGGAAATCAGCTTAGGACCGGAAATGAAATCTACCGGTGAGTGTCTTGGAATCAGTAAGAATTATCATAAGGCACTTCACAAAGCATTCTTAGGTGCCGGAATCAACATTCCAAAACACAAGGAAATCGTATTAACCGTAAAAGATGCTGATAAAACGGAAGCCATTGATATTGGTCGCAGATTCCAGGCCTTAGGATATAAAATTTATTCTACCAGTGGTACTTGTAAGGTATTAAAGGAACATGGAATCTTAGCCCAT
>JAFQCI010000059.1 GCA_017416505.1 Lachnospiraceae bacterium | reverse complement strand
CAATGTCATTTAGTTAATAAATAATAATTAGATTCTTATGTTAGAAATAATATAAGAGTCTTTTTATTTTGTAAAAATAGTTGACAAAAAGGATAAAATGTGCGGCCGCTTTCGCTACCAATCTGTTTTTAAGGTTGCGAAAGCGGCCCTTGTAATTAAGAAATATCTTGATTGCAAGGAGGATACATTATGAATCACTATATTGAAAATGTTACTGTTTCACTAGAAAATTTGATTTCAGATTTGGCGGAAAACCCATCCCTTTTCTTGAAAAATCCGGATACAGATTTTTCAAGAAGCCGCAAAATTGATTTCAAAACATGTATAGGCATCACTATGAATTCCGGCGGTTGTACGATGAATAAAGAACTCTTGGATTTTTTCGATTTTGATGTTAATACCCCCACTGTTTCGGCGTATACACAGCAGCGAGCTAAGGTTCTACCTGAAGCATTTGAATTTTTATTTCATACGTTCACAGAAGAAAATGCTCAAGCTAAAAACTTATATGAGGAATATCAACTTTTGGCTTGCGATGGGAGCAATCTAAGTATCTCCCCAAATTTAAATGACCCAGAAACTCTTTGGAAATCAAATCAGTTTGGTGCAACGGGTAATCATTTACATCTAAATGTCCTATATGATGTTTTAAACAGAACTTATATAGATGCATTGGTTCAAACTGCCTCTGAGTACCAAGAACACAGAGCATGCATTCAGATGATTGAAAGGACAACATTGGACAAAGTTATCTTAATTGCTGATAGAGGATATGAAAACTATAACATTATGGCTCATGCAATAAAAAAAGGCTGGAATTTTTTGATTAGAATAAAAGATGTTGATAGTAATGGCATTGCATCTGGTTTAGAACTTCCCCCAAAGGCTGATTTTGATATGGATATCAACCTGATTCTGACACGAAGTCAAACTAAGGCAAAGAAACAAGCAGGATATAAATTTATGCCAACAGTGCAAAGTTTTGATTATCTTCCAATAGGAAGCAAAGAGGATTATCCTATCTCTTTTAGAATTGCAAGGTTTAAAATAGCAGATGATTCCTACGAAACAGTAATTACAAACTTGGACCGTTTTCTGTTTCCGGCAGAAAAACTTAAGGAATTGTATCACTTAAGATGGGGAATAGAAACATCATTCCGAGAATTGAAATATGCCATAGGATTAACCAGTTTTCATGCCAGAAAAGTGGACTACATTAAGCAAGAAATATTTGCAAGATTAACCTTATATAATTACTGCGAATTAATTACAACATATGTGGTTGAACACACAGAAAATATAAGCAAGAAAAATCAGGTGAACTTTACTATTGCCATTTACATTTGCAGAGAATATCTGCGACGCAAACGGGAACTTCGTCCACCTGACGTGGTTAAACTGATAGAAAAACATATATTACCGGTAAGACCTGGGCGTCGAGACCCTCGGAAAGTCAAACCCCAAGCGTCAGTAAGTTTTCTATACAGAGTAGCATAACCATTATTAATTATATCGGATTATTGGCAGATGTACAATCCATCTGTCTGTTTGTCGTACAAAAAAACAGATAACAAAATTAAAAAAACAAGATACAAGTAAGCTTTTCTTAACTTGCATCCTGCTTTTTTATTAACTAAATGACATTG
>JAFQCI010000058.1 GCA_017416505.1 Lachnospiraceae bacterium | reverse complement strand
TACTGTACAGACAGCACCAAAACACTTGCTGTTTTGGTGCGTAAGAACGTGATTCAGGAGTTCGCAGGCTCCTTTTGCGAAGCAAAACTCTAAATGAGCCTGCGAATTGTTACTGTTTACGAGGCACGAGTGGACAGTAACAGTTACAGAGAATACAAACTAAACTACGTTGAATATCATCTTGCTTGTGAAGTTTCTGTGACGTATAATAGTAAATATCAATGCAGTTACAAGGAGATGAGGGTAGTTGGAAGTTGTATTTTCATATTTGGAATTTTTAGTTCAATATATAGCAATGTTTCTGATTCAAAGATATGTGTTTTTGGAAAAGGGTTTGGGAAAAGAGAAGCAAAAATATTTTTATATTGTTACATTAAGCCTTGGGCTTATTTTATGCACATTTACAGGAACAGAGGTGGCTGCATATTTTGCTATGCTGGCCTGTGGCTTTAATATTTTTCTTGCTAGAAGTAAAAAGAAATTTACAGGCTTTTTTCTTCAAATTCCTATAATAGGGATTATGGATGGTCTTGTTGTTCCGATTATGATATTGCCAAACAGTATCTTTTCTTTTGATGAACATATTCAGTTCATTTATCAGGGTGTTATATATGCTATTATAGGAATTTTATTGTTTTTATTTTACAAATACGGTAAAAAGTGGAGAAATAATTTTAAACTTGAAATGAGACACAGGTATGTACAAAGTTGGGAGAGAATTTTGTTATGGATTGTTGGAACGATGATGATGTTCACATCACAATATATGAACAGAAACGTTGAGGGAATAGCCAATGCCTTTGGCAAGGATGTAGCAAAGGATATCGCCTCGTCCATGGTAGCAGAGGGTATTATGTCCATAGTTTTGACAGTGACGACCATTGTTTTAATTATGCAGGGAAATAAGCGTTCCTACTATACCGGAGTGGCTGAAAAACGACGCAAGAGTATGGAGAAGATGTCTCTTCAAATGGTAAAGGCATTAGCCAATACAATTGATGCAAAGGACTCATATACAAATGGACATTCCACCAGGGTAGCAGAATATTCTGTAATGATTGCAAAACGCATGGGTTATACAGGGGAAAATTTGGAGCATTTATATTATGCTGCATTATTGCATGACATTGGGAAGATAGGTGTACCAAGAGAAATTATTAATAAGCCGGCAAGATTAACCGATGAGGAATACGCAATTATTAAGACACATCCTTCTATAGGAGGGAATATTCTAAAGGAAGTAACGGAAATACCGGATATTGCAATTGGAGCAAGATATCATCATGAGCGTTATGATGGAAAGGGGTATCCGGATGGTTTACAAGGCTTGGATATTCCTGAACTGGCAAGAATTATTGGAGTGGCAGATGCTTATGATGCTATGACTTCTAAGAGAAGTTACAGGGATGTATTGGCACAGGATATTGTTTTGGCAGAAATGGAAAAGGGAAAAGGAACACAGTTTGATTCAGAAATAGCAGAAATTATGATTGAATTAATGAAGGAAGATGTAAGCTATAAGATGCATGAGTAATAAAAGTACTTAGTTATGTGGAATGAAATTCAGCCGGAAGAATAATGGAGAATTGCTATATGGTAAGAATTAAAACAAAAGAAGAACTGATAGAAAAATTAAATGAATATGACATACCATCAGATTGGTATTCCTTTGAATATGATAATAAAAAGCCTGTATCTTTGAATGGAAAGAGGGTAAATCACAGACTGTCCACTTATAGCAAAGAGTGTCAAAAGGGAGAAGAATATGATTATATGTTCAATGCCTTGGTAAGATACAAAAAATTTGTAGAATTTAAACAGTCGGACAAGCAGATTCATGTGTATAAAATTGAAGTGGTATGTGGCGAGGGACAATTCTTTTACAAAAATCAAGCTGGAAAGTATGTAGTACGTGAAATTTCTTCGTATCCTGATGATGATAAGCTTAAAAAGAGGGGATATGTACATGATTATTATGACCAATATATGGCTTGGCATTATTATAACAAAGAAACAGATGATTCAATCTTTCAAAATATAGAATTAACATTGAAAAAAAGAACTACCCCGGAAGAGAAAAAGATGTATGGATTTGAAGATGAATGGAATACGGGGTATCTTGTTTATCCTATTCCAGAGGTTTTAAGAGATAAGATAATAAAATATATCGATGAATATTACCATGATAATACAGAATTGGAAATTAACGATGATAAATTAATTGGTGAGATTACAACATACTTTACGGAAGAAAGAATTTTAAAGGACGAGGAAGCTAGGCTTGCTGCCTGTGATGTAATATTGAGGAATGATTTATATAATGAATTGCTTCGTCAAAAATTGCTAGGAATAAAAGAGCGGGAGAATCTTCTGGATGTATATCGACGAAGTTCAAATACAATGGATAAAGAATTTTTTTCCAGAGGCATTGCAGGTGAAACACGTCCTTACATTGTGGAAAGGGAATGTTTGAGGGAAGCAGAAGAGTTATGGAGTCATATTGAATATGTTACTTTGGAAGAACTGGAAACCTATAGAAAGGGGACTTGATCATGGATGAATTTAGTATGTGGGAAGATAAAATTGTTTTTAGAAATGGAATGTTCTTATATTTGAATGGAAAAGGAAATAATTCTTTCATATGCAAGGAAGGTGCCGGAAAAATAGAGGCAGATTATTATGAGTATCAGGCAAGGATGGATGTAGACAGGGGTGGAGTTCACCCTGAAACGTGTTATCCTGCTAGAGGATTTATGAAGAATGAAAATGGGCAGTGGGAATACAAGAAACCATATAAGATAGAGGAATTAATAGGTGATAGGGCTGTAATTCCCATAGTAGAAGAATTTGAGATTCCTTCCATTATAGATGGAAGGATTACATTAAATGTAATCAGAAGAGAAGCTTTTTATCATTGTGACAGATTAAGAAAACTTGTGATACCAAAGTCTATTAAAGTGATTGAAGGATATGCCTTCGAAGGTTGTATAAATTTAAGTGAAATAGTGGTAGAGTCTGAAATCGTAAAAATAGAAGAAAACGCATTTTCAGACACAGCTTACTATCATAAGGAAGAAAATTGGGAAAATGGTGCGATATATTTAGGAGACTGGTTGTTAAAGGTAAAACCGGAAACGGAAGGCCGGCTTTTGGTGAAAGAAGGTACGATTGGTATTGCTGATGGGGCATTTGCAAAATGCAATAAACTAACAGAAATTATTCTTCCTGAAACCGTTGATTACATTGGCAGAAATGCGTTTGCTGATTGTGGCAGTTTAACTGATATTTCATTTCCGAATCAGATAAAAGGATTTGGAGCAGGTGCATTAAGGGGATGTACCTCACTGGAAAATGTGGAACTGCCAATAGGCGTAAAAGATATTTCGGGGATGTTTCAGAACAATCAAAAACTTAGGAGGGTTCATCTTCCTGAGGGGATTGAAGTAATTGGAAGAGATGCATTTGAAAATTGTATCAATTTATGTGAAATCCAATTACCAGGCAGTATAAAAAGTATTGCAAGAACTGCCTTTGCTAATACGGGTTATGTGAATGAGAAAGCGAATTGGAAAGATGGAGCCTTATATCTTTGTCATTGGCTTATTGATGTGGATAAATCTTTATCTGGCAAGTTTTTTATAGAGGATGGAACGGTAGGTATTGCAGATGCGACTTTTGGCAAAGTATTTTTAGGAAAGTCATGTGATAAACTAAGCGACATAGAAATGCCTGAAACACTGAAATATATAGGAATAGGAGCATTTTGTGGATGTGTTAAGCTGAAAAAAGTCAGAATACCAAGCGGGGTAGAAGTATTAAGTCAGGATTTATTTAGAGATTGCACAAATTTAAAAGAAGTTTGGATTCCAAAGGGGATTAAATCAATAGGTAACTGGCCTTTCTTTCGATGTGAGAAAGTGACTGCAATTGTGGCAGCAGGTTCTTTTGCAGAATCATACATGAAGAAAAATAAAATCAAATATAGAGTGTATGAAGGTTAAAATTTATGGAGAATAGTCCTTGGTATTGTGAAAAGGATATTAGATAGTCTGATGATTTGATGTCTGTAAAAAGAGAATAGAAAGTTTAGGAGGGAGAAATTTCAAGTATGATTTATATCACTGGTGATTGTCATAGTAAATTTAACAGATTTTCGACTAAATTATTTGTGAAATATTTAGCTGAAAAAACATTAGAAAATTACACTTGGAGGTAGGAAAAAATGACAAATGATAGAGAATCATTAATAGTAATTTCAAAGGATTGCATTGAATTCGATGGTGAGAAACTGGCTCCTCCATTTAAGTTGGATGAAGTTAAAAACATTCTTGGTGAAGGAAGATATCTTCTGGCTAATCCTGAATATAATGTTCAATATCAGGTTTGGGATAATTTGGGTATTTTTGGATGGTTAAATAAGGAATGTACTGAGATTACTGCATGGGCAGTATGTATCAATTTATATGAAAGTAATCCTGTTTCAAATTTGTACGAAGGAAAAATATTGATTGGTAAGAAGAATTATTTGGAAAGTAATTGGAAATATAATGGAAGAGATACACAGGAGATGAAGCAAGGGTGTTTTAACTTATGTACATTGCTACCAGACATGATATCTCAGGCAGAAGATACGAAGATTGCAGCACTTTCTTCTAGTCGAATTGAGATTGATTATATTGCACCAAAAGTAAAGAAAGCTAAGAAATATGTGGTACAAAAATTAAATGAACCAATCTTAGAGTTTACTAACTATAATTTTAAATTGGCGGTGATACAGCAGCTTATGTATGAAAAGGAACTTCTGACTCCTAAGTTTGATATTTATGAGTTTGCAGAAGAATATACAAGAAGAGATATAGATATTGATGACGAAGGTTATGAACCAATTAAAGAAGCTAAAAAATGGTTTAAGGATTTACAGATTCCTAAGAGATTAGCAGAAGAAGTCACAGAACTCGAAATGGATGGTGGTGACGATATTTATTTACAGATTGTACCTTTATGGGATGGTGAAGATGATATATTTGACATTAATAGGATTACAGAAGAAGAGGTAAAACAATTCCCTAATTTACGTCATGTGACATTGATGTCATCTAAGCCTAAGAACGTGGTGGCAGTATTAGAGAAATGTGGTGTGAAAGTGGAAATGTTATAATATCCGGTCTTAGTAAGTTTTTTGTGGAGGAATATTATGTATACAGACAACCGAGAGGAAGAAGTAGAATTGTTAAAAAGGCTTTGGGCATGTATGCCTACTGTGTGTCCAAAGTGCAAAGTGGCAGAACTTGAGCATTTACATAAAAAAGCAAAGAAAAATGATTGTGATTGGAAATGTCCTGCTTGTGGGGAAATATACAGAACCATTCATATGTTTAAAGAACTTCCGGATGATTAATATTTGTTTTTATAAGCTGCAAAAGAAAGGATGGATTTATTGTGGGGCAGAATTTTTATTGTCCAAGATGTAATACATATATAATATACGGTACGCCTAAATGTTCCGGATGTGGTGCAACTTTTGGATTTACGGAGCAAATTTCCAGGGATAATGCAAAAAAACATACTGGAGTATTATCACAACCGGATATTTTGCAGATTCAGTATTTGATTAAAAATGAAAAGCCGGAGGAGGCTGTAAACTTGTGTCAGGGATTATGAAGGTAAGTGCTGGAAAAGCAAAAGAAATTGTAAATCAACATGCTGCCTTGATAGGATATCCTAAACCATTTCCGGAAGAACAGGAAAAAAGAAAAGGGTTATTTTCTAAGCTATTTCATAAATAGTGGAATAAAAGAGGATGAAAGTGTGAGGATAAAGGGCTTGTACTGTCTTTTAAAGATGGTGCAAGCCTTTAAAATTTCTTTTCATACCTGAATTATTTCTTTGCACATGATATACTTAAGGGTGAATTTTTTGTTTTTTTGCAAATTGTGATTGTGTGATTGAAAATTTTGAGATGAATATGTAAGTGAATAGTTTGAATCATTTGTATCAAATATGTATAATATAATCGGTGGCAAAATTTATGGGTGATATATTGGAAAGTGATGAAGGATGTTGGAAAGGAGAAGATGGCAAATGAAAAAAATGATGAAAGCACCACAGATTAAGCATTGGATTTATGTATTGCGAGGTGGAAAATTTATTTTTGATAATGAGACGACAGAAGTAATTGATAGGATTTTTGAACAGATTCATAAAGTAGCATCATGTGGTGAGGATGAGAGAAGAGAACTTTGGCTAAAAGCAGAAAGAGGTTCCATCCAAGATTATGATGATTATGAATACCTCAAGGAAGAAGGGATTGTTGATAATTATGAAGATTTTACAAAAATGTGGCTGGAAGAATATCCGGATGAAGCAAACTGGTTTCATCTTGTGACATTGGAGCATGATGATTATAGAGCGATTTTTCTTGGGAGAGAAATTATATACCAGTCAAAAGTATTTGAAGAAAATGAGGTATATGAGTATGGACTGAAAGAATTGTTTGTCTGGATGGAAGAGGCATTAAAGAAATGTGTTGAAGCATTACAGAATGGAACATATAATGAGGATGTAGTTCAGAATCTGCCGGTTAGTCAGAGAACGGGAACGATTTTGAGAAAAGATTATTGGAAGTTGTTTCCAGATAGTAAGGAATCTTATCTGCTTGGTATATCGAATGAAGAGATAGAATTGTTTCTAACGAACATTGAAGAACAGAAGGAAGGAAAGCCTGTAGGGGAATATATTTTAGATATGACAGCGGGAAAGTTTTATGAATTCTGTTCCATTGGCTACAAAGCTAATAAATATGAAAATTTGGAAGGTCTTTCTGCAAAGGAGCAGTATTATAAGAAAGCTGACGGCAGAGATGAAGGACTTTCAGAGATTAATCCTGATTCAAGTGAAGCATTTGCTGTATGGTACAATGATAGACAGCGCTGTGGTGGTCATCCTTGGGAAGTATGTAGGGGTGGCAACTCAACTCATATAGACTTATATGTGAATCACAATGAACAAGGCTTTTATTTATCCGTACGAGGTAAAGCTTGGACAAGATCCATAGAAGCTATAAAGTTTTATAATGCATTAAGGGCAGAAGGGGTTGCGGTTTATCTTCATGATGCAAAAGGGATTGTTGACAGACTTCTTGGAAAAGATAGAATTGGAATTGTTCCGGAACATGTAATACCTGCGTATTGTGAGGCATGGTTTCCGGATATGGAGATTCTCGATTTTATGAATCTTCCATATGAGCAAGATGAATGCGAAAAGATGTTACCTAAGATTACATGGCTTGAGGAACCAAAACAGGAACTAAATCCTAAATAAATTTTTTATTATTTTCCATTAAAAAATGGCTCACAAGAGGTTTGGCAACTTTTTCAAATGATAAGCAAGCTTTTGATTATGATATTCATTGGGATATTAGGAATACTGATATCTTTCGGTAACTTATTAATTATGTTGTTTTCCTTTCTCGATAAGAGAAATAAGAGAAAATAAAAATGCCTCTCCTGTCTGCAAACAGGAGAGGCGCCTCTCAATGAGAGGTAAATAAATACTCAACTGGGAGCATCCACTTTGGAGTGGGTGCTTTTCCTTTGTTAATATTGTACTACAGAATACATATAATGTCAACAAAGCTGTAGCGAGTTTTGTAAGATGGTATATTGGTAAAAATTCTAAATTAGAAAGATGAAATAAATTTGATATAACAATTTTCTCTTTATCCTTCCTCTACATCCAGCACCACCATAAATACCGAGCCGTTCCCGACTTCGCTTGTGACATAAATCTTACCTTTGCATTTATCCAGAATTTCTTTGCAGAGTGCAAGTCCTAATCCATTTCCCTGGGAACGTCTGGAAGTATCCCCTTGATAAAATTTATCGAAAATATGGGCTTGGGTTTCAGGGGACATTCCGATTCCTGTGTCACTGACAAGAACCTTGATTTTCTGCTGGTCTTTTTCTAATTTAATGGATATTTCACTTTTGATATCAGAAAATTTAATGGCATTTCCAATGAGATTTACCCACACCTGAAATAAAAGAGCTTGTTGCCCGGTATAATGAATTTTTTCCAGGTCAATGTCAAGATTTATTTGTTTCTGACTCCATTTTGGTTCTAATAGTACAATGGCTTCTCGGATTTGTTCATCAAGACGATAGTGAACAGGGGCTGCCAGACAATTTTGATTTTCAAGTTTCGAAAGTCTTAAAATATTTTCTGTTAAATCATTTAGTTTTTCAATATTAAAAAAGATTTTTTTCACATATTCCTCTCGTTCTGCTTCGGTTAAGTCAGAATCCTGCAAAAGAGTAACATATCCTGTAACAGAGGCAAGGGGAGTCTTAAATTCATGGGAAACATTCGCAATAAAATCATTTCTTATCATCTCTACAGAATTTAGTTCCCGCACCATGGAATTAAAATTTCTTATGGTACTTTCGAATTCTTCGATGTTTCCCTTGTAATCTAATTGTACCGTATAATCACCCTTTGCAACTTTTTTGGCAGCTTTACTGATTTGTTCCAAGGGACCGAAAATCTGGTCAATGGCAATATAGGAGCCAAAATGAGAAAAAATCATACAAAAAATACAAATACCAAAAATGCCTAAAGAATGATTTTTGATATTTGGTAAATACATTCCATGTTTTTCAAATAGATATACAATAAAAGTAGTGATTAAGATTCCAAGAGAAACAATTACAAAAAATCTTGATAAAATACGTTTTCGCATTTTATAAGTTTTAATCTTTCGTGCCTTATCTTTTATATTATTCTGATCCATATTTTGTGAAAGCCTCCATATGAAAAGTGATAATTCGTTACTGTTCACGTGCGGACAGTAACGATAGATTCAGTTATATTTTTACTGCCCGATATCCTAAGCCACGAATGGTTACGATTTCAAAATCAGAATTGTTTTTAAATCGTTCTCGTAGCCTGCTGATGTGGACATCTAAAGTATGGGAATCTTCCTGCTCAATTCCCCAGATATCATCCAATATTTGCTGGCGGGTAAAAATTTGTCCCGGATAGGAAAGCAGTTTATATAAAAGCTGAAATTCTTTCTGTGGTAAGGTCTGGGTTCCGTTATTATCTGTAACAGTCCAGGTTGTGTATTCTAAAATTGTATTGCCGAAGGTCAGTTTTTGTTCACTGACACTTTTTGCACGACGTAAAAGGGCAGTCACCCGAAATAACATTTCATTAATATCGATGGGTTTTACCATATAATCATCTGCACCTGCCATAAATCCGGTTTGTTTGTCCAAAATATCACTTTTGGCAGTGATAATTAATACCGGCAGGTCAATTTGGGAATCCCGTAATTGACGGATAAATTCAAAGCCATTGGTTCCCGGCATCATAATATCGGTAATGATTAAATCGATATATTCCTTATCAAGAATTTCAAAGGCTTCCTCCACATTATATGCTCCAAAGGGCTGGTGGTTATTTTGTCTTAATGCCTTACAGAACAAATGGTTTAAGTCGGTATCGTCTTCCACAACAAGTATTTTAAACATTTCTAAAAAGTCCTTTCCTGATTTCTTTTAGTTTATCATATGATATCACGAATTGCTACGCACTTTGTGCTCCCGCAATTCTAAAAACATTCGAAATCCGCCCTATTTGGGCTACTTTCTCATGTTTTGCGGGTCTCAAAGTCATACTTTTTCATGCAAGCATGAAAAGTATGACCTTTTGACCCTGGTATCATATTATAAAATTCGAAACTCAACGCAACCTCAACGAAATCTCACCTAAAATTGAGATAAAGTTGAAGAAAATTTGAGAAGGGAAAGATACAATACCATTTGTAAAGGAGATGAAGGAAAATGCTTGAATTAAAAGGGATAAAAAAAGATTATCCTGCCGGCAGCGGCGTGGTACATGCGTTAAAAGGAATTGATTTAAAATTCCGTAAAAGCGAATTTGTATCTATTTTAGGACCTTCAGGTTGTGGAAAAACCACCATGCTTAATATCATTGGTGGTCTGGACCAGTACACAGAAGGTGATTTAATTATTAATGGTAAGTCCACAAAAGATTTTAATGACAGAGATTGGGATACTTATCGAAACCATTCCATTGGTTTTGTATTCCAAAGTTATAACCTGATTCCACATCAGACCGTTTTACAAAACGTTGAACTTGCCCTGACTCTTACAGGAGTTTCAAAGGCGGAAAGAAAAGAACGTGCCATAAAGGCTTTGGAAGATGTAGGTTTAGGAAATCAGTTGTCAAAGAAACCAAGTGAAATGTCCGGTGGACAAATGCAACGTGTTGCCATAGCAAGAGCGTTGGTAAATAATCCGGATATCATTCTTGCAGATGAACCTACGGGAGCGTTGGATACAGAAACAAGTATTCAGGTAATGGATATTTTGAAAGAAATTTCAAAAGACAGACTTATCGTTATGGTAACTCACAATCCAGAACTTGCAGAAAAATATTCCTCCCGAATCATTCGTATGCTGGATGGACGTATGGTAGATGACTCGGCACCACTTACACCAAAAGAGTGCCAGATGGAAGAAATGAAAGATAAATCGGAACAGGAGAATGCTTCAAAGGTAAAGAAACCTTCTATGTCTTTTGGTACCGCTTTCTCTCTTTCTCTAAAAAATCTATTTACCAAAAAAGGACGAACCACTCTTACCGCTTTTGCCGGAAGTATCGGTATCATAGGAATTGCTTTGGTATTAGCTGTTTCGCAGGGATTTACAAGATACATTGATGATATCCAGGAAGAAACCCTTTCTTCCTATCCTTTGACGATTCAAAAGACGAACAGTGATTTAAGTAGTCTTATGGAAACTTTTATGAATGTTGCAAATTCTGAAGCAGAGCATGATAAAAATGCGGTATATAAGAAATCCGCTGTATACGAAATCATGGATGCTTTAAGCAATGTTGAAACTACGGAAAATGACTTGAAAAGCTTTAAGAGATATTTGGAGCAGGAACGTCTGAATGAAGACAGTGACACAGGACTTTATGAAGCAGTAAATGGAGTTCAATATTCCTATGACTTGGATTTATTAGTTTATACTAAAAACGTAGATGGAACTATTATTCGTTCTGATACCATGGAGCTTTTACAGGACTTGGCAATGGAATATATGGGAATGGATATGTCTGCTATGGCAAATAGCAGTTCTATGTTTATGGATAGTGCCTCTTCCTCCATGATGTCAGCTTCCGGGGCATCCTTTAATCTGTGGCAGGAGATGCTTCCAGGTGACAATGGAGCAGCAATCAGTGATGTAGTTAAGAAGCAATATGATGTTGTTTATGGTGAATGGCCAAACAGTTACAATGAAATCGTACTTGTTTTGGATGAAAACAATGAACTTGATGATATGACATTGTATGCTCTTGGTTTGGAATCCAGAGAAAAAATGGATGAAATTATGGCTGCTGCGAAAGATGGCAAGGAACTGGTAAATGATAACAAGAGCTGGACTTATGAAGAAATTTGTGATATGGAATTTATCACAATATTAAATTCAGAATGCTTTACATATGATGAAAATACAGGAACCTATACTGATTTAAGAGAAACAGAAGCAGGTTTGCAGTACTTGTATGACAATGGTATTCCACTTAAGGTTACCGGTATCATTCGACCAAATGAGGATACTACCGTTCCAATGCTTACAGGTTCTATTGCATACACAAGTAAACTTACAGAATATGTAATTGAACATTCTAAGTTTTCAGATGCAATTAATGCACAGCTTGCAGATGATTCAACCGACATTTTCACAGGTCTTCCTTTCAAAACTACAACAGGAAACTTAACAGAGGATGAAAAAGAAGCGGAATTAAAAGATTATATTCAAAAATTAGACGAAACAAAGAAAGCGGAAGTATATATTAAGGTGATGAGTGTTCTTCCAGAAGAACAACTTTTAGCTATGACCCAAGAAGCAATGCAGGGCATGGATAGAGCTGCTATGGAAGCGACTATGATTCAGGCATTGACAGAACAAATGGGAATGAGCGTAGAAGATATTCAATCCTATATTGAAGCTATGACGGATGAAGACATTACCGAAAACTTTACTTATATGATGAGTCAACAGATAAAAGCACAGTATGAAATGCAGGTACAAGAACAAATGGCAATGCAAAATCCTGCAGACCTTGCAGCAGCATTAGATGCCGAAGTTCAAACTTATACTAAGGAACAATGTGCATTATACTATGATTCAATTATGGAATTTTCGGATTCCACCTATGAAGATAATCTAAAAGAAATGGGATATGTGGATCTTGAAGAACCATCTGCAATTAATATTTATGCCTCAACCTTCGAAAACAAAGACGTAATTGTAGATGCAATTTCTGAATACAACAAAGATAAAGAAGAAATGTCCAAAATAAAATATACAGATTATGTTGGAATTATGATGTCTTCTGTAACCACTATTATTAATACCATCACTTATGTATTGATTGCATTTGTAGCCATTTCATTAATTGTATCCTCTATTATGATAGGCGTTATCACTCTGATTTCCGTACAGGAAAGAACAAAGGAAATCGGTATTTTAAGAGCAATCGGTGCTTCAAAAAGAGATGTATCCAGTATGTTTAATGCAGAAACGGTTATCATCGGATTTTCTTCCGGATTGTTAGGTGTTGTAGTAACTTACTTGCTTTGCATACCAATTAATTTGGTAATTCATAGTTTAACCGGAATCAATAATTTAAGCGCATTTTTACCAATACCTGCTGCCATTATTCTTGTAATCATCAGTGTGGTACTTACTTTGATTGCAGGTTTGATTCCATCCAGAAGTGCAGCTAAGAAAGACCCTGTAGTTGCATTAAGGTCAGAATAAAAAATGATAGCATGGACAGTTTGGAAAATATGTCATAAGTAATTGGAGCTTAGTAATTTAGAGTATGTATAAATAAAACGGGGAATTTTTGAATTTGTCATGAAAAAACCAATAGTTACTGTTCATGTATGAACAGTAACACCATAGGGGAGTAAAGAAAACTGTGATAGCAGTATTCTTGACATTTAATTATTGATATAGATAAGCCACTTGGAAGGAGGAAATCTTGACAGGTGGCTTATTTACGAGGGTGTAAAAAGGAAAAATCTAAAAGAAGCAAGTTCTTATTTTCATTTGAAATAAGTCTTGCTTCTTTCAAAATCAGCCATACTATTTGTATTAACTAAATCTTCATTACAAAATTACTTTTAAAATTAATAAGATAAGCAACAACCAAATTAGCATAATAGGAATTGCATAATACCATTTCTTTGGTTTTCCATTTTCCCACATTCCTTCTGCCTTTTCGCTGCATTCCTTAAACTTAGCCTCTGGAATCAGTTTTATTGTCAATGCAATTAATAAAGGTAATATAATTACATCATCCAAGTATCCCAAAACAGGAACAAAGTCCGGAATCAAATCAATTGGTGATAAAGCATAGGCTACTGTAATGCCTGCCAATACTTTCGCAAGAATTGGCGTTTCTTTATCCTTTAAAGCCAGAAATACTGCCGGAATATTCTTTTTTAATGTTTTGGCTCTTTCCTTTAAAGACATACTACCGCACGTATAATCCAATTATCCTCTTTTGAGGGTAATGGATTATTCTCCTTTCTCCCAAACTCTTGGGTTTTATTGAATACTCCATTATAATACTTAAAGCACTGTGGATCTGTATCTATACTACTACAGCTTTGACTGTTCG
>JAFQCI010000057.1 GCA_017416505.1 Lachnospiraceae bacterium | reverse complement strand
GAACTGCCCGAATTAACGCCTGTGGAGATAGTAGGGCGAACGACGTTCGGTGAACGTCGGCTTTGAGCCGACCGTAGCGGAGCGAAGACACGAGGTTTATGAAGCAGGAAGCCCATTGGCTTTAGACAATGGGTAGTTCACCAGAGGTATAAACTAAGAATATGGATAATGGAGGATAATTATGGCAAGCGCAGACATCGGAATTGATTTGGGAACAGCTAGTATATTGGTATATGTAAAGGGAAAGGGTGTCGTTCTAAAGGAACCATCTGTTGTTGCCTTTGATAGAAATACAAATAAAATTAAAGCCATTGGAGAAGAAGCAAGATTAATGCTTGGTAGAACTCCTGGAAATATCGTAGCAGTAAGACCTTTAAGACAGGGTGTTATTTCAGATTACACCATTACAGAAAAAATGGTGAAATATTTTATACAAAAGGCAGTAGGTAAGAACTTCTTTGGAAGAAAGCCTAGAATCAGTGTTTGTGTACCTAGTGGTGCTACTGAAGTGGAAAAGAAGGCAGTAGAAGATGCGACTTATTCTGCAGGTGCAAGAGAAGTTTCTATTATTGAAGAACCGGTTGCAGCAGCAATTGGAGCAGGAATTGACATTGCAAAACCATGTGGAAATATGATTGTTGATATCGGTGGTGGTACTTCTGATATCGCAGTTATTTCTTTGGGTGGTACTGTAGTTAGCACTTCTATTAAGATTGCCGGAGATGACTTTGACGAAGCTATTGTACGTTATATGAGAAAGAAACATAATCTTTTGATTGGTGAACGTACTGCAGAAGAAATTAAGATAAACATTGGTACCTGTTATAAAAGACCGGAGCCAATTACTATGGATGTAAGAGGACGTAATCTGGTAACAGGCTTACCTAAGACCATTACCGTAAGTTCTGAGGAAACCGTAGAGGCATTAAAAGAAACCACTTCTCAGATTGTGGATGCCGTTCACAGTGTATTGGAACGTACTCCGCCAGAACTTGCAGCAGATATCTCAGACAGAGGTATTGTCTTAACCGGAGGTGGAGCATTGCTTCACGGCTTGGAAGAATTGATTGAAGAAAAAACAGGAATTACAACTATGACAGCAGAAGATTCTATGCGTTGTGTTGCCATCGGTACCGGAAAGTACATCGAATTTTTATCAGGAAACAGAGATGACGTAGAATAAAATAGAACATGACAGATATGTGACCGCAATCCCGAAGACTGAAAGCAGGGGTTAAGGTCACAATAAAGCAATGAATATGTTAGGTAATAGCATAAAGGGGGTTACAGTATGGTTCGTGGCTTATATACTGCGTGGACAGGCATGGTAAATGAACAGAAGAGATTGGATGTTATTTCTAATAATCTTGCAAATTCAGCCACCACAGCATATAAGAAGGAAGGAATGACATCAAAGGCATTCTCGGATGTTCTGGCAATCAAGGTAGATGACCCTACCGTTCATTTTCAAAATCAGAACATTGGAACGATGAGTCTTGGTGTAAAAGTTGGGGAAACTTATTTTGATTATTCTCAGGGAAACCTTAGAGAAACCGGTAATACATATGATTTGGCATTTGAGGGTGACGGATTTTTCACACTCAGAATGTTGGATAAGAATGGCGAGGAACATATCCGCTTTACCAGAGATGGTAATTTTGCAGTAACCAATGAGGGATTGCTGGTTACTAAGGATGGAGATGCAGTATTGGATTCCAATTTACAGGAGATTTATATTCCAGTGGATGAAGACCAGTTAAGCGTGACCTTTGATGCTTTGGGAAATATCTCAGTGAATGGGGAAATGATTGCACAGTTAAATATCGTAGATTTTTCCAATACAGATTATGTTTTAAAATATGGTGAAAATATGTTTGAACTGGTGCAGGAACCGGTTAGCTATTCCATGAATGATTTGACCGCAGATGGAGCAGGAAGTCTGTTGAAGTCAGCTACAGGAATCGTACATCAGGGATTTGAGGAAATGTCGAATGTAAATGTTATCAATGAAATGGTGCAGATGATTACGATTTCCAGATCTTATGAAGCAAACCAAAAAATGATACAAACCATTGATTCTACTTTGGACAAAGTAATCAATGAAGTTGGAAAGGTATAAGGTGAAGGCTTATGATGAGAGCATTATGGACTGCAGCGTCCGGAATGATTACACAACAGACAAATGTAGATAATATTTCTAATAATATTGCGAATGTAAATACAACTGGATTTAAAAAGGGAGAGGCTGAATTTAAATCTCTTCTTTACCAAAACTTACAAACACAATCAACCAATAGTGATAATGTATTAAAACCGGTAAATGCACAGGTAGGACTTGGTGTTCGTACTGCAGCTATCACTACAGTATTTACTCAGGGAAATTTATATGAAAGTGAATACAATCTTGCATTTGCCATTGAAGGCGATGGCTTCTTTAAGGTTAGAAACCAGAATGGTGAAACTTTATATACCAGAAGTGCTGGTTTTATTGTATCACCGGTAGAAGGTGGAAACATGATTTGTACCTCAGACGGAATGCCAGTACTTGACGTAAACAATCAGGCGATTATTATTCCGGATGATTATAATGCAATGGAAGTATCGGTAGATTCGGAAGGTAAATTCAGTGCAAGGAATAAACAAGGTGATCCGGTTGATTTAGGAATACAGTTTGGATTGGTACAGTTTAATAATCCGGCAGGACTTGAGAAAGTTTCCGGCAGTAACTATAAAGCAACCGTGGCATCCGGAAATCCTATGGAAGAAACTACCACACAAGGCCTTACTCAGAGCCGCGTACGTCAGAAGTACTTAGAAGGTTCTAATGTTCAGGTAGTAGATGAGATGGTAAATTTAATTGTAGCCCAAAGAGCATATGAAATGAACTCTAAGGCGATTACGACTGCGGATACGATGTTGGAACAAGCGAATAACTTGAAGAGATAAGGTTAAAATCGGGAGCACAAAGTGTGAAGAAATTCGTGGTATCATATATGGATAGGGAGTGATAGTATGTCTATTAGCATAGGAAGTGATATGTTTCAATATGCTTCAAGCATAACTTCATCTAATACCAGTTCAAGCATTCAGAATATGAGCAATTCTTCTCTTGTAAATTCTACGGATGAAGAATTGATGGATGCCTGCAGGGAGTTTGAGGCATATTTTATAGAACAGTTAATGAAACAGATGCAAAAAACTGTAATGAAGAGTGGATTAACAGAAGAAAGTGAAACAGAATCCTATTTTAAGGAAATGTTATATCAGGAATATGCAGCCAAAGCCTCAGAAGGTGAAGGCATTGGAATTGCACAGATGTTGTATGAACAAATGAAGAGAACGATATAGGGCGGATTTTGAATGTTTCTAGAATTGCGGGACTACAAAGTGCGTAGCAATTCGTAGGTGTCATGGGGTCAAAATACCTTTTGACCCTAACATTATTTTATCTTTTAGAGGTTAATTGACGTATCGTGGGCAAGCTTGCTCACGATACAAGTATTTAACAGGAAAAACTTATAGGAACGGACTTTATTTGGGAACGGACATATGATTTAGAAAAGGAGAACTATATGTCACAGGATACATACATCGAAGGTTATGTAGAACACATTATTTACCGGAATGCTGAAAATGGCTATTCCGTCTTACAACTTGTCTTAAACGACGGCGAAGAAGAAAAAGTCGTTGGTAAATTTCCTTTTATCAGTGAAGGAGAATATCTAAGTGCCAAGGGAGAATATATCGATAATAAAAACCATGGCATTCAATTTCAGGTAGAATCTTACGAAATAAAAATTCCAGACGATACAAAAAGCATGGAACGATATTTGGGTTCCGGAGCCATTAAGGGCATTGGACCGAAATTAGCGGCTAAAATAGTGAAAAAATTTAAGATGGATACGTTCCGGATTATTGAAGAAGAAGGGGAACGTCTAAGCGAAATTGTGGGCATTTCAGAGAAAAAGGCAAGGGAAATCGTTGTCCAATTCCAGGAAAAACAAGGAATGCGTCAAGCTATGATGTTTTTAGCGGAATATGGCGTGGCAAACCAATTAGCAGTAAAAATATATGAAGAATATGGACCACAGCTATATGAAGTAATTCGTGAAAATCCCTATCGTTTGGCGGAAGATATCAGTGGAGTAGGATTTCATACTGCTGATGAGATTGCGAAACGCAGTGGAATCCAGCTACTTTCCAATCATCGTATCAGAGCGGGAATTTTATATATTTTGCAGGACGAAGTTGCTAATGGTAATGTCTATTATCCTTTGAGTAAGTTAAAAGAAAGAGGAATTTCTCTGCTTCAGGTAGATGGAGAATTATTAGAAAAAAATATTATGGATTTAGCCATTGACCGCAAGGTGGTTTTGAAAGAATTGGGAGAAGAAGAGGCGGTTTATTTAGCGAAATTATACTATCTGGAATTAAAAGTGGCGAATAAGCTATGCGAATTAAATGTGAGTTTTAAGGTGAAGGAAGAAGAGGAAGAGGCGGCATTTTTAAGTATTGAAAGCGAAAAAAAGATGGTGCTGGATGAAAAGCAGGAAGAGGCCATAAGAGCAGCTGCAAGACATGGAGTAACCATCGTAACCGGTGGACCTGGTACCGGAAAGACTACCACCATTAACAGTATGATTCGTTATTTTGAAAAAACGGGACAGAAGCTTTTGCTGGCGGCTCCTACGGGACGTGCTGCAAAACGTATGTCAGAAGCTACCGGAAGAGATGCTTCTACCATTCACCGTTTGTTAGAGGTCAATGGTGAGATAGAAGAAAAGGGGCATTCGAGATTTGAGCGGAATGAGGAAAATCCATTGGAGGCAGATGTGGTGATTATCGATGAGATGTCTATGGTGGATATTTTTCTTATGGATTCCTTGTTGGCAGCCTTGGTACAGGGATGTCGCCTGATTTTGGTGGGCGATGTAAACCAGCTTCCAAGTGTGGGCGCCGGAAATGTGCTAAAGGATATGATTGCTTCTAAGGAGTTTGCGGTGGTAAAGCTTACAAAAATCTTCCGTCAGACCAATCAAAGCAATATTGTTATCAATGCACATAAAATCAATGCGGGAGAAGTCATTGAATTAAGCAACCAGTATACGGATTTTTGTTTTTTGGAGAAACGACAGGTTACGGATATCGCGGGAATTGTGGTGCATTTGGTAAAAGAGGTATTGCCGAAGCATTTTAAAATATCTCCAATGGAAGTACAGGTACTGGCTCCTATGAAAAAGGGTGAACTAGGAGTAGAGTATTTGAATAAGGTACTTCAAAGTAACTTAAATCCTCCGGATGACATGAAGGCAGAAAGAGAAGTCAGGGATACGGTTTTTCGAACCGGGGATAAGGTAATGCAGATAAAGAATAACTATAAGCTGGAATGGGAAATACGGAATGAAAAAGGATTCCAGGTGGAAAAGGGTATCGGTGCTTTCAATGGGGATGTGGGAGTGATTCGGGATATCAGTTATTTTTCGGAAGAAGTCATAGTGGAATTTGATGATAAGAGAGTTGCAAGATATCCTTTTTCTTCTTTGGATGAACTGGAGCTTGCCTATGCCATTACCATTCATAAATCCCAGGGAAGTGAGTATCCTGTGGTAGTAATGCCAATTTTACAAGGACCTCCGGTGCTGTTTAATAGGAATTTGTTGTATACTGCGGTTACAAGGGCGAAACAAAGCGTTTCAATTATAGGAAGTAAAAGTAAGGTTTTAGATATGATACGAAATGTGAGGGAGTTGAAACGATATACGAGCCTGACACAAAGAATCATAGAATCAAAGCAGGAACAGATGTGGTAGAGAAGGAATGATACAGGGGGGATAGCAGTTGGAGTGGAATTTATGGGAGAAGGGGCTGGAGGTTTTGTATCCGCCGAAATGTCCTTTTTGCAATGAAATAAGGGAATTAAGAGGGAGTAAAATATGTGGGGAGTGTTTCAGAGAACTTCCTGTGAGAAGACCTCCTTTTTGTTTGAAGTGTGGGAAACCGGTGGAAAGGGAAGAATATGAATTTTGTTATAATTGCAGGAATAGGCTGCCGGAATTTGATAGAGCATATCCCATGCTTCTTTATAGGAAAAAGGTGCCGGAGGTATTGGCAAGGTTTAAATATAAGAATGACCGTCAGATTGGCAGAATTTTAATACAGGAATTGGGAAAAGAGACCATGGCAGAATTAAAACTCTTGCGGATTGATGGAATTGTACCGGTGCCTATGTATTGGAAAAAGGAAAAAGCCAGAGGGTATAATCAGGCATATCTGTTGGCGAAGGAAATAGGTAAGATATTAGAAAGACCTGTTTATAAGAATTATCTGGTAAGAACTATAAGTACAGCAGCGCAGAAAGAATTGTCGGAAAGTGAGCGTAAAAAAAACATAAAAAAGGCTTTTAAAATGGGTAAAAATGTAGTAAAATTAAATCATATCTTATTGGTAGATGATATTTATACTACAGGAGCAACGGTTTCAGCGTGTACCAGTGTTTTGAAAGAAGCAGGAACTAAGAAAGTTTATGTAACTTGTATTGGAATTGGTACAGACGTAATGTAACTGAGTTATGTGGTGTAGAATGGAAGTTTAATTAGGATGATTTACAGACCTGTCATTGAAATATGTTAGGATAGTTTGAAGAATGTATGGTAAATCAGAGAGGGATTCAGAATACTGGAGGTGGAGAACATGGACGTTCGTAATTGTAAAAGCTGTGGGAAGATGTTTAATTATATCAGTGGGGCACCCCTTTGTCCAAATTGTAACGCTGAGTTAGAGAAGAAATTTCAGAAGGTGAAGGAATATATCCAAGAGAATAAATCTGTTCCACTTTCCAAAATTGCAGAAGATAATGAAGTCACGGTAAATCAGTTAAAACGTTGGGTAAGAGAGGAAAGACTGGTTTTCTCAGAAGATTCCATGGTAGCCATTGAATGTGAAAATTGCGGAAGAACCATCCGTACCGGCCGTTTTTGTGATAAATGTAAGGAACAGTTACATGCAGGTTTTTCTGAAACCATAAAACCAAAGGCACAGCCTTTGATTCAACAGAAGAAACAATCAAGCGAAGCGAAGATGCGATTCTTAGATAGAGAATAAAAAGTATTGGAACATGGCATTAACGATATTTGTTCGTTAATGCCATGTTTTTGTCAGTACCAATAAAAGAAAAAAGAAAAAATATAAAATTAAGGGTTAAGAGATTTAACAAAACATACGATAAAAATAGTATAGGAAAAGAAGAAATATCTTTTGATATAAGATATAGCTGTTTTCGGGAAGGCTCTGAACAGTTATAAGAAAATTCAGATAGAAAGAAGGGTTCGATTATGAGAATTAGTTCCATGATGCAGGTAAGTCAAATTTATAACGCAAATGCTACGAAAAGCACTACGAAAACAACTTCCGCAGGTAAGAAAGACCAGTTAGAACTTTCTACTTTAGGAAAAGACTATCAGGTAGCCAAAACAGTTGTAGCATCAGCATCTGATGTCAGAGAAGATAAAGTAGCAGCTATAAAGGCAGCTATGGCAGATGGCAGCTATCAGGTGAGTACAGAAGATTTTGCCAACAAATTATTAGAAGCATATAAAAATAAAAACTAACTTTGAGGACAGGTAACATTTATGGCAAGTATCATAGAAGTGTTAATGGATGTAATAGAACAGGAAGTAAAGATACATGAAGAACTGTTAGAAACCGCGGTGAAGAAGACATCGATTGTTATTAAAGGAAATCTGGCAGAATTATCTCAGATTACTGAGGTGGAACAAAGGCAGGTCGAACAGTTAAATTCCTTAGAGAAGAAACGGGAAGAATCCATGTATGACATTTGTATGGTCTTGGGTAAAACGCCTGGAACAGTGAAACTTCCGGAACTTATTGATTTAATGGAAAGTCAGCCGGAAGTACAGGAACGGTTAAAGGAAGAATATAAACGATTGAAGAAGGTTGTTTATGAACTGAAAGACAGGAATGAACATAATCGAAATTTAATAAAGGATTCTTTGGAGATGGCTGAATTCAGTATTAATTTATTGCAGAATACTCAAATTGTGCCGGATACAGCCAATTACAATAAAGGTGCTTGTAACGTAGAGCCAGGTGGAACGGATAGGGCGTTATTTGACACCAAACAGTAATCATTTTAGTGAATATTGAAAGATAGAAGAAATACAAAGAAATGAAGGTGACATAGTATGGCAGTTGGGTCCATGTCGGGTTTATATATTGGTGCAAGCGGTTTGATGACAAATCAGAATGCTTTAAACACCACCGCACATAATTTAGCAAATGTAGATACACAAGGTTATTCCAGACAGCAGGTTTTATTAGGAGATGCTCTTTATGTAAATTTGCGTCAGGGAAATAATAATAATGATTTTTTCAGTGGAACCGGAACTCACTTTATAAAAGTAAGACAGGTAAGGGACCAGTTCTTAGATGCGGCTTACCGTGACGAGAATGGAAGATTAAGTTTCTATAATGCGCAGGCAAATGCCTTGACAGAAGTAGAATATTATTTTGCAGAAATGGACGGAAGTACTTTTTCTGATAATTTATCAAACTTTAGAAAATCTGTAGAAGAGTTAAAGAAAAATTCTTTAAGCCTTGCCACTAGAGGAAGTCTGGTATCGGCAGCAGTATCTGTTATGAATCAGGCGAAGGAAATTCATTCACAGTTAAAGGATTATCAGTTAAATTTAAATGATGAAATTCAGAGTAGAGTAGACCGCATTAATGAAATTGCGGAAGAAATTTTGGATTTAAATAAAAAGATAAGCAGAGCAGAATCCAATCAGATTGATACTGCCAATGATTTAAGAGATTCCAGAAATCTTTTGTTGGATGAATTATCAAGTTACATTGATATTAGTACAAAGGAAGAGGAAGACGGAAGTGTCTTAGTATTTGCAGAAGGTTTGGAACTGGTTTCCGAAATCAGAACCTTTAAAATGGGAACGGCACCGGAGGATGGTAATGATGACCTGGTAAAACCAATCTGGTTAGATTACGATAATATGGATGTATTTAATTTCGACCGTATTCCAAGCATTTCCATATCTACAGATGTTGGAGAATTAAAAGGTCTGATGATGGCAAGAGGTGGTATTACACCGAATTATACTGACATTCCGGTAGAGCCGGAAAATGCCACAGAAGAAGAAATGATTGCATATAATGAGGCTTGTGATAAATACAATCAAACCATCGAACCTTATGCGATAGCTAATATCATAGCAGAATTTGACCAGTTGGTTCATGGAATTGTTACCACGATTAATGATATACTTTGTCCGAATGTTGCCTTGGAAGGAGATGTTACATTAGCAGATGGAACCACTTTAGCGGCGGGAACCATGGTTCTTGATGTAGCCAATGCACCGGTTGGACAGGGCGAAGGAAATAATATTCCGGGAACAGAATTATTCAGCCGTAAAGGTTATGAGCGTTATGAAAAAGTAACGGCAGCAGATGGAACAGAGTATTATGTATTCCAGGAAGAAGACACAAATAATTATGACAGTTTATATACCGCAGACCGTTTGGAAATAAATCCGGACGTATTACAAAATTATAATTTGCTTCCATTAAGTGATTTAATGGGTGGGGAAAATCAGAAGGTTTTAGATGAGTTGTTAAGCAAATGGGATTCCGCTTTTGCAACCTTGAATCCAAATTCAGATACTCCTTGCGATTTTCAGGATTATTATAAAGCCATGGTAGATGAGTTTGCGAATAAATGTAAATCTCATACCAAGATGGTAGAACGACAGAGTCTGACCGTAAATGATGTGGATACACAAAGACAACAGACCATAGGTACTTCTTCGGATGAAGAACTTACAAATCTGATTAAGTTCCAGCAGGCGTATAATGCATCATCCCGTTATGTAACAGTAGTCAGCGAAATGTTAGAACATATTATTGAACGTTTAGGAGCATAGAAATAAGGAGGAGTGGATATGGGTTCCACATTTACAGGATTAAATATTGGATTATCCGGTCTTAATTTATACCAGACCGCCATTAATACAACTTCACATAACATTGCCAATGCGGATACCGAAGGATATAGCCGCCAGCAGGCTATTTATCAGGCTGCCAATGCCCTTAGAGTAAATGCCCGCTACGGAATGGCAGGACAAGGTGTACAGTTGGAATGTGTACAGCAAATTAGAGATTCTTATTACGATGTAAAATATAGAGATTCTAATTCCAGATTGGGAGAATATAAAGTTGAGAATGAAAAGTTATTAGAACTTGAGAATTATTTCAATGAAATAACTTCAGAATCAGGATTTAATGCAATTTACACTCAGTTTAATAATTCATTGGTAGAATTATCTTCTGACCCAAGTAATGAAACAAAAAGAACACAGGTATTATCCAATGCCAGCAGTTTTACTACATTGATTAATGAATTAGCTACGAACCTTAATATTTCCCAAAGTAGTGTGAATGACGAAATTGCAATCAAAATCAGTGAGATTAACAGTATTTCAGAACAAATCTTCACATTAAACAAGGAAATTACGAATATTGAGATTCGTGGGTTAAAGGCAAATGACCTTAGAGACCAGAGAAATCTTCTTTTTGACCAGTTATCTGCTATTGCGAACATAGAAGTAAAAGAAGAAGCTATTTATACCAAAGACGGAATGAAGACCGATGCTACCACTTGTAGCGTACGTATTAACGGACATCTGCTGGTAGACAATACATCTTGCAATACCTTAAAGGTAGTACCTAGAGATGAAAAAGTAAACCAGACCGATGCAGAGGGTTTATATGATGTTTACTTTGTTGCACAGGATGGAACCCTTGGAACAGAATTTGATTTAAACTCTTCCAGCTTAAGAGGTGAATTAAAGGGACTTATGAACATCCGTGATGGTAACAATGCTAAAGGTTTCGATGGAAACATCACTGCATTGGAAACAGATGCAGCAGGTAACGTTACTTCTGCAACTATAAAATCTTCTGAAAGTTTTACCATTTCAGATTTAACCTTACCAGCTACCGGTAAAGTTCAGCTTGCAGGTACAGAGTTTTACTATGATAGCTTCGATGCGGAATATGATGCTGATGGTAATATTCTTTCGGTTAAATTTAATAATTTACAGGTAAAGAATGAAAATGGTGTTTTAGAACCCGGAGATGGAGCCGGATTTGTAAATGTAGGAAGCCCGGCCGAGGTAAGCCAGGATGTGAATTATAAAGGAATTCCTTATTATATGTCACAGCTTAGTGAATTTGCAAGGGCCTTCTCAGAGAAGTTGAATGCAATTCATACTTCCGGTGTGGATTTGAATTTTGACGAAGGTCTGGATTTGTTTGGTACAGAAGATGCGGATGGTAATTTCTACGCATTTAAAGATCTGTTAAGTGCTGCTAATGCTGCTTTTGAAGGCGGAGCCACTTCCTATACATTCTCTTCCACAAGTGATGCAAGCTATTATCAGATTACCTGTAATAACTGGCAGATTAATGAAGAGATTTATTATGACGTAGATAAATTTGTAGTATCTACGGAAGAAGAATTAAATCAAGGTGTAGAACAACACAGCATCTTAGATAAGATGATAACTACCTGTACTGATACGAAGTTATTTAATAAAGGTACTGCAAATCAATTCCTTGAAAATTTAATTGCAGAGATGTCCATTGACTGCCAGAGTGCAGAAGACTTTGAAATTTATCAGACCGATATTACCAATGCCATTGAAAATCAGAGATTATCCATCTCTGGTGTAGATGCCAATGAAGAAGGTTTGGAACTGGTAAAATTACAAAGAGGATATAACTTAAATTCAAAAGTAATTTCAGTAATTAACGAAATCTTAAGTAAACTGATTAATGAAACCGGAGTATAATAAGGGAGGGAATATATATGCGTATTACAAATCAGATGATGACGAATAATTGTTTTAATAACCTTATGACCAATTATTCCAGATTAAATAAATTAAACAATCAATATACCAGTCAGAAAAAGATTACAAGACCTTCAGAAGACCCGGTAGTTGCAGTACGTGCATTGAAGTTCCGTACTACCTGTTCAGAATTGGAACAATATTTAAATAAAAACATTCCGGATGCCAATAACTGGATGGATGTAACAGTAGGTTCCTTAGATAACATTATAAGCCGTTTGGGAGAAATTCGTACTCAATGTACATATGGTGCCACTGATACCTTATCTACAGATAACAGACAGAGTATCCTGTCTATGATTGAAGGATTTAAGAATACTTTGGTTGCAGAAGGAAGTACTAACATCGCAGGAAGATACATCTTTACAGGATATAAGACGGATACAGATTTAGTATTTAAGGAAGATACGAAACAGCAATATACCATTACAGAACAGTTTTCTGCAGATGATTTTGAAGTGAAGGATGTAGTTCTTGGAAGCATTGAACCGGATAATATAGATGATTATCTGGCGATGGATGAAGTTGCATCCCCAGCAACCCAGGAAGTTTATCGTATTCGCCTTGCGTATAACAATACAGATGCTACTGTACCGGAGATAAAGGTGCCAAAGCTTGACGCAGACGGAAATCCTGAAGTGGATGCAGATGGTAATATGGTGATGGAAACCATAACTCCAACTGTAGTAAATGATGCAGATGCTACAGCAGAAGATAAATATAGTGTAGGTGACGATGAAGTTAAGTATGTTACAGAAACCGGAGAATTAATCTTTGGAAAGAATGTATACGAAAAATACAAGGTAGCAGAAAAAATCGAAGTTACCTATAGCAAGACTGACTTTGAAAAAGATGATTTAAGACCGGAACATTATTTTGACTGTACTTCCAATGGAGTAAATTATATCGCACAGAATCAGGAAATTTCTTATAATATTAACTTTAATCAGAGCATAGTAGTAAATTCACAGGCAAAAGACGTTATCAGACACGATTATATTCGTGATATTGAAGACCTTGCAAATGCCATTGATGATTTGGATATTGCAGAAAAGAATGAGGAAAAAATCAAGAAGATGATGGAAGACCCTCTTTATGCAGATTCTAACAAGCAAGCACAATTACAACAGATGCTGGATGCAACTTCCATTGAAATATCCCAGAAGAGACAAATCGTTCAGGATTTATTTGGACATTTGGAAGGAACCTTTGATGATTATGAATCTGAGGTAAATGCTGCAAGGTCTGACCTTGGTGCAAGAATGAACCGTTTAGAGCTTACAGAAGCCAGAGTGACAGAGCAGTTGACTAGTTATACAGAATTAAAGTCAGAGAATGAAGACGTGGTTTTGGAAGAGGTTGTGGTTCAGTATAGTTCAGCAAAGTTAGTATATGAAGCCTCTTTAATGGCTACTAGTAAAGTAGTACAACAGACATTGTTGGATTATCTATAAGAGGTAGCGAAGAATTTTTAGGTAATTGCAAAACTAAAATATTTTATATGAAAGTGATACAAAATGAACAAAACATTGCACTTATGTATTTGTTTATTTTGTATCACTTAATGTAAGTTTTTAGTAGTCTCGCAATTACCTAATTTTATATACCGGAGGTAAGGAGTGGATGAATATGAAGAAATTATTATTAATTGGGAAATTTAATAATGTTTTAGAAAGTCTGAATCAGTATTTATTGAATCATTTTGATGTTCAGCTATGTGCTCAGAACATGGAATCCGTAAATGGTATGGTAAAAATCGCAAGACCGGATATATTAGTAATATGTATGGCAGATATCGAAGGCATTAATTTAGAATTTTTTGATGATTTTCAAAAAAGAAAATCCCAAATCCCGACTATTGTATTAGGGTTAAAAGAAGATTGTGAAAAATTTAGGGTAAAATACGGAAATGAACATTGTCGTTTTCTTTCCCGCCCTATTACCGGCGAAGCCTTATTGGAACAATGTAACGAGATGTTAGGTTTCAATAAAACTCTGAATCCGGAAGTTTCAGAAGGTGCGAAAGCTCAACCGGAAAAGAAAAAAGTGGTACTGGTTGTAGATGATAGTGGTCTGATGCTAAGAAACGTAAAGAGTCTCATCGAATCAAAATATCAGGTAAATGTGGCAACTTCAGGAGAAAAAGCACTGGCAAGCATGGAGAAAAAACGTCCTGATATCATATTATTAGACTACGATATGCCTGGCTGGGACGGAAAGATGACCTTGGAAAAAATCCGCGAAAACCCGAATTATCAGGACATACCCGTTGTCTTTCTGACAGGAGTTGCGGAAAAAGAACGTATTACCAGCGTATTGCATTTAAATCCGGCGGGATATATATTGAAACCACCAGATAAGGAGAAATTACTGGGTATTATTGAAGAAACATTGGGGAATGTATAAGAGTTAAAAGTAATAAAAAACACCCATATTTTGTGCCACTTTTAGAATTAGATTGAAACATCTAAAAGCAGATCACATATGGGTGTTTTTGTTTGTTAGTCCTCATTTTTCAGTTCGTTGATTAAATAATTTCTTATATCTGTTATATGTTGAGGAAAGTAATTTTCTTTTCTGAATTCCATTGATAATATTCTTTTGAACTTCCTTTTAATTTCATTTATATCATCTTGTTTCTTCATAATAACATGAACATTATTGCTTATGAAAGGGTGGTCTATGTATTTTTCTATGATAGGATAGCATGAACTTATTTTATACAATGCATTCTTTGTTGTTTTGGCAATATGATAATAACAACTTCTAAGGTCGTTATCCGGACACTCTAAGCAAAATTCATAATATTCTTTTTGACCATTATCTCGATGGGATAAATCACTGGTTGGAATCGCCCAATATAAACCATCAATTTTACTGTCTTTAAGACAACAGAATACTGGTCGTTTATCTCCATTACGAATATCGCAATCCCCACCAAGATTATTAATTATTTCTAACAATTCTCGTTTAATCACATACAAACCATTTTCAATCATAATTCTCCTTTGTATGAAGAAAAGCCGTGTTTCCACGGCTTCCTCTAGTTGTCTACTTAGAAACGCTGAACAACAGGCGTATTTCCTCGATTCGTTGTTTAAAACACTAACGAAAAGTGTATTTCCATCAATCTGTCTTTTGCCTTAAAGGCTATGCCGAACAGAATGCATATTATAGGAAAATAGAATTCCCTATATTTATTATATATAAAAATCAACAAACATACAATCGAACAAAATGTGAATTTTTTGTGAACGAATATTTGCTTTTTCATAAATGGTACTTATTTTCTTTCCACCACATCCAACATCATATCCAAATAATCTTCTAAATTAAAGTTTCTTTCGATTTCCTTCTTTGCATTTTCGCAGATGCACATACGTTCATCTTCATGGTTTAAGTAGTATTCAATCTTATATAACAATTCATTATCATCACAATAATAATCAAAATGTTTCCCAGGTTCAAAATGTCGGAATAAATCTGCCTGATAATTGGTAAGCAGGAAACCGCCACTTGCCATGATATCAATACACCTTAATGGAATCCCCGTAAGGATACTTTTTAAGGAGATATTTAAATTAATCTTACTCTTATGAAATACCAGAGGCATTTTATCGTAGTAGTCAATGGCACCGAAATTATGGGCTTTCGGCAATTCAGGGGCCTCTTTATGAGTAAAGAGAGAAAGGTTAAACTGTTCCGATACTTTTCCGAGCAATCGCTTCCGTTCGATTTCTGTCACTTTTCGTGCCATAAAGTAATGGGCATATACATAGGCAGGAGTGGCGATGGAGTCGCTGTTTGGTGTGTATGGGTAGGTCTCATCCAGAATCGCCAAAGTTTTCTCATCTAACATTTCCTCTAAAAAGAAATAATCATATATATGAGATTGGGCTTGAACGATGCCATCCAGATAGCCATGGACATATTCATGTTCCGGCTTGAATTTGGAACATAAACGGTCATAAAGGGTATGCTTTTCGTTATATAAGCTACCAACAAAGGAAACTTCATGCTCAAAAGAAACATTTTTCTGTAGGTGAGCTGGAATTTCGCTAAGGGGACTAGCAGGTTTCAAATTGATATTTTCCTGGGAATTAGCGGATGTTTCGATAAGAGAATTTATCCTTGCTACATTTACAGATAGTGGAAGGTAAAAAACCGTAGAAATTCCGCCATTATGTAATTTTTCATACACTGCATAATCAAATAAGAAAATATAATTACATGGGAAAATAATACTGCAGGTGAAAACTGCAATGTTAGGGCTGTCATAAACATAAGACACATACTTTACATTGGTATCTTTCAGGACATAGGAAACAATCGGGTAATAATTAAAAGAAAACACAAGAGAAATATTTTTCTTTTTAATTAACATTTCTAGTTCTTTAAATATTTCATCATTTTGATGCATGGAAATATCGGGATTTTTATAGATAGTGAGGTTATGACCTTGTTTTTTGAAAATGGAAATAACATCATCGAACCCGAATGCGTTGTTGTCTATTACTAAAATATTCATGGGTGTTCCTTTCGTTTGCGTCATGATTTTAATAAAGAAAATATCAGTTAAACATATCCATGAGTTTGGATTAAAAAATTTTTAACACCTAGTACTATAAATCTATCAGAAGTTGTAAAAAATGTCAATGCATATTAAGTAAGTTGATTTTTAATTGTTATTGTTGGATTATTTATTGTTTTAAAACAGAGGGATTGCGGTAGCATTATTTTAGATAGTAAGAATAAATTTGTTATGGTTTATGTGTGGGATATAACATAGATATTGATATGATGTAGTTTGACCCGGGAAAAAGGATTGGCAATGTGAAAGAGATGTTGTATAATTAAAATGGATAGGTTACTTTACAAAACATGAATTTCTATGTGAACAGTAGTGTGATATACATTTATAGGAAAGGAAAACTGGGGATGGAGTGCATTTGTTTATGCGATTGCATAAAAGTCCAGGGGTGAGAAGAATGCAATTTAGCAAGGAGTTTTTTAAAGATGAGGTAAGAGAAGGGTTTTACGTTTCAGGAATGATGAAACGAGTATGGGCTGCACAGTTAGAAGTTTTGGAAGATGTTGCAAAGGTTTGTAAAAAACATAATATCCGTTGGTATGCGGATGGTGGAACTTTGTTAGGAGCAGTTCGACATAATGGTTATATTCCGTGGGATGATGATTTGGATATCATTATGCTAAGAGAAGATTATAATCGTTTTAATCAAATAGCAAAAAAGGAATTGCCTTCGAATTATGCTGTCATCAATTTTCATACTGAAGAAAAATTTTGGGAATTGTTAACAAGAATAAATAATGGAAACAGCATTCGCATGGATGAGGAACATATGAAAAAATATCATGGATTCCCATTTGTAGCAGGAATTGACATTTTTCCGCTTGATTATATCGCTCCCAAAAAAGAAGAAGAAGAGTTACGTATCAAGATGGCAGAGATTGTGGAATATGTGATTGATGTTATCGATGAAGAAAATAAAAATACAAAAGAGATGGAAGACTTGTTAAAACAGGTGGAAGAATTATGTGTCGTGAAGTTAGACAGAAAACGTCCGATGAAATTGCAGCTATATACATTGTTAGAGAATCTCTTTTCGTTATATCATAAGAAAGAAGCAAAAGAAGTAGCGATTATGCCATACTGGATTAAGTCGAGACGTCATAAGTATCCTTTAGAGTATTTTAAACAAACCATTTCGTTACCATTTGAAGAAATGGAAATCAATGCTCCGTTGTCATACGAAGGTGTATTGAAACTGGCATTTGGAGATTATATGAAGTGCTTTAAAGGAGGAGGATTACATGAATATCCGCTTTATAAAGCACAAGAAAATGAAATGATAAGTAAGTTGGAAGTAAAGTTTCCGTTTCGATATGAATTTTCAAAAGATGATTTGGAAAACGAAGGACGATTTAGAGCAAATAAACCTAAGGAACAGGTGAAAGCATTTATCGGATTATTGGATGAAGCGCATAATGAAGTAGTAAAAGCGATTCGAAATCAGAATTACGGTTTCGCATTACAGCTACTTGAAAGTTGCCAGGAAGGAGCGATACAGCTTGGTACCCTAATAGAACAGTTGGGAAAAGGTTCTGGTACGGTGGAATTACTTGAAGAATATTGTGAATTTGTGTATCAATTGCATGAAGGTATCTTTCAAGGTCAGAATATTTCTGCTGATGCTATGCAGGAAGAATTAAAACAGGTTTTATTAGGCATTGAGAATCGTGCAATAAATGAAATTATCAATCGAAAAGAAATCGTATTTATGCCATACAAAGCAAGTCATTGGAGAAGTCTTGAAAGTATATGGAAAGCGGCTGTAGAAGCAGGAGATAGTGATGTATATGTGATTCCGATTCCATATTTTGACCGAAATACAGATGGTTCCATAAGTGAAATTCATTACGAAGGGAATGATTTTCCAGAGTATGTAAATACAATTAGTTATACTGCATATTCCTTTGAAAAAAGACATCCGGATATTGTGTTTACCAATAATCCTTATGATGGAAGCAATCAATTTTTTAGTGTACATTTGGATTATTATTCCGAAAACATAAAACAATACACAGAGAAATTGGTGTATGTTCCACCTTATGTATTGGATGAAATTGGTCCTTTGGATACCAAAAGTATAAAAAGTATGGATTATTACTTAAAGCTTCCAGGTGTTGTTCATGCGGATAAGGTGATTGTGCAGTCGGAGAAAATGCGACAAATCTATATTGACGTAATGACGGAGTTTGCGGGAGAAGATACGAGAGCAATTTGGGAAGAAAAGATGGTTGGGTTAGGTTCTGCAATTTTTGATAAAGCGGAAAGTACCCAAAAAGAGCAACTTAATCTTCCGCAGTCGTGGCGAAAGAAAGTGCAAAAAGCAGACGGCAGTTATAAAAAAGTGGTACTTTATCACATTAATCTGGGAACATTTTTAGAATATGAAGAACGCATGCTAGATAAAATGGAATCGGTTCTATCTACTTTTAAAGAACAAAAAGAAGAAATAACGGTAATTTTAAACCCACATCCATTGATTTTAAAAACCTGTAAATCCATCCAGGCAAACCTGTGGAAACAATATCAGGAATTGATAAATCAATATATGGGTGAAGATTGGTTTATTTATGATGATAATGAAAATCTAAAAAATGTCATTGCATTGTGTGATGCATATTATGGAGATTCGGATAGTGTGGCACAACAGTGTATACGAGAGAAAAAACCAGTGATGATACAAGATATGGAATTGTTGATTACGAAGGAAGTATAAGTGTTAGTGTTTATAGACGAACATTAACCTTTGCTGGTTACTCTATGTGAATAGTAACTTTTATCGATTTGATTTTTTGGTAGGAGTTCCACTTTGCCTTGCGTAGTGCAGGAATTTTTGATACAATATAAATATATATGTGAATAAATATGATACTAGAATTGTGTGAGTACAAAGTGCATATCGAATCGCAGCCATGATAAGGAAAGTTACTTTTTGTACACGATATCAGGAATGTGAAAATGTGTTAGAATAGGAAAAGGGGGAATTACACGTGAAAGCAAATACGAAATATTTCGGGATGGTTGACATTGATGAGGAAAAAGTGTTGACTTTTGATGGTGGATTAATTGGATTGGAAGAATATAAGAAATTTGCAGTGATTAACGACATAGAAGATGAGAATGCCACGATTTCCTGGCTCCAGTCTTTAGAGGAACCGGAATTTGCACTTCCAATCATTGATCCGTTATTAATCAAGGGTGATTATGACCCGGTGGTAGAGGATGAATGGTTAAAAAGTTTAGGGGAAGCCAAGGGCGAAGATTACTTTGTGTTGGTTACCTTAACTGTACCGGAAGATTTGGAAAAGATGACAGCTAACTTAAAGGCACCGATCGTGATTAACATGAATACAAGAAAAGGTGCACAAATCATAGTGGAAAATCAGGATTATTCTGTACGTTATCCGATCTATGAGATTTTAAAGGCTGCGAAAGAAAAGGCGGGTGAATAAGATGCTGGCATTATCCAGAAAACTAGGAGAATCCATCGTAATAGGAAAAGATATTAAAATTTCGATTTTAGAAATCAAAGGCGACCAGATTAAGATCGGCATCGATGCACCGAAAAATGTCACTATTTATCGGGAAGAGATTTTCAAACAAATCGAAGAAGAAAATAAAGAAGCACTTAAGCAGAGTAATGCGAAAGAATCTCTTGCAAAATTATTTCGCTAAATCTTAGCTTTTCCATGAAGAAATTATAGAAAAGCTTTGAATAAAAATTAATATGGACAATGATTTTTAGAGAAAAGAATCTATTGAAAATTATCAAAAACTATAAACTTTTTTTGATAAAAAGTCGATATCATTTATGAATCCATATAATATTTAAAAAGATAGATGGATACTTGTTAAAAATTAAAGGACTAAGAAAATCACACGGAGGTGAAAGTTATGGGTATTGATGCTATTTCAGGTGGATACTCAGCAGGCATGACTTCAGCAGAATATGAAGCCTATAAGCCAAAACAACAAGCAAATCAGGGAGTTTCCACGAAGACAGAAGTAAGTGAAGAAAAGCCGGTTGTAACCATGGCGAATGGTGAAACAGTAGCGACAGATGAATTAAGAATTCAGGATGTAGCTCCGGAAAAGATTAAGAGTGCTATTGCAGAAGTAAATCAGAAGATTAAACCGACACGTACACAGTGCGAATTTTCCTATCATGAAGACACACACAGAATTGCGATTAAGGTGATTGATGAATCTACGAAAGAAGTCATTCGTGAGATTCCACCGGAGAAAACTTTGGACATGATTGCGAAGGTTATGGATTTAGCAGGAATTTTAGTAGATGAAAAGAGATAGGAGGGAATCATATGCCAGTTCGTTTGACAGGTATGGTATCCGGAATGGATACAGATACATTAATTCAACAGCTAGTATCAGCGAAACAGTCGAAGATAGATGACATAAAAGGAAAAAAGACCAAGCTTGAATGGCAAAAAGAAGCATGGGGAGACATGAATAAGAAAGTGTATAGCTTTTATACAGGTTCCTTAAGTAAGATAAAATCACAGTCTACCTATAAGACGAAGAAAGCCACCAGCACCGATGATTCCAAGGTAGAGGTAAAGGCAAATGCCAATGCTGTTGTGGGTTCTCATTCCATTGAAGTACAGAGTGTTGCCAGTTCTACTTATTTAACCAGTGGTAGGATAGCAACTAACGGATATGAAGAAAAATATAGCAAAGCAGTGACATCTTCAGATGTTAAGCTTTCTGAGATGAATAATGCTTCTGACCTGGTTGGAAAGTCATTAACTGTTAAAATTGGTGAAGGGGATACAGCCGAAACGAAGACTTATACCTTTACTGAAGATTCCACTATCGCAGATGTTCAGGCTGCGTTTGGAAGTGATGTGGAAGTCACACTTGAGGATGGTAAATTATCTATTGCCAATAAGACTGCAACGAAGGTTACAGATGGAGATGGAAAAGAAACCTATGAAAATGGTAAGAACATTAACGTTACCGGTGATGCATTAGAGTTTTTTGGAGTATCTGCGGATGATGGGGTGACCTTAACAGCAGAATCTTCCGATTCCGGTAATCATGCTATGGAGGTAGGAAAGGCTCTTACAGTGGAAGCTACCAGAACAGCAAGCAAGATTACAGGTTCCAGTCGTGTAACAGAAGCATTGGGAATCGCATCTGGTTCCAAGATTACTGTAAATATTAATGGTGAGGCGAAAGAGATTACCATTGATTCTGACACTACGATGAGCAATTTGGCAGAGAAGTTTAGCGCACTTGGCATGAATGCAACTTTCGATGCGAATCAGGGAAGATTTTTCCTAAGCTCTAAGTCAGCCGGGGAAGAAAATATCTTCACATTAAGCGATGATGGTTCTGGTGTGTTAGATAAGTTAAAATTAAATAAAGATGCCACTTATCCGGCAGGAACATCGGAGGAAGATAAGGCTTCTTATGTAGAAGGCAGCAGTGCAGTGATTCTTTATAATGGAGCGTATATTAAATCAAATTCCAACGAAATGACAGTAAATGGATTAAGCATTACAGTAAAAGATAAAACCACACAAAAGGTAAATATTACTGTAAATAATGACACCCAGGCAGTATATGATTCCGTAAAGGAATTTGTAACAGAATATAATAAGTTAATGACAGACATGTATGAGAAGTATGCGGCAGAATCTTCTCGTGGATACGATCCGTTGACAGACGACGAGAAAGAGGCTATGACGGAAAAAGAAGTGGAGAACTGGGAAAAGAAGATTAAAGATTCCCTGCTTCGTAGAGACGATACTCTGAATTCTCTGATGTCCGCTATGCGTACTACCATGATGAAGTCTGTGGAAGTTACCTTAAAGGATGGAACAAAGACAAAATTGAGCCTTTCCTCTATCGGAATTGTAACAGGTAATTATACAGAACATGGTTTGTTACATATTAAGGGGGATAAGGATGATACCTCTTATTCTGCTGAAACCAATAAGTTACAGGAATGGCTGGAGAATGATCCGGACGCAGTCATGCAGTTGCTGGCAGGAGTTGAAAATGAAACTACCGGTGAGCAGGAAGGTCTTGGAAATACTTTGTATAGTGATTTTAACACAAAGATGAGATCCAGTACATTAAGCAGTGCACTTACCTTCTATAATGATAAGTACATGGATACACAGATTAAGTCTTATAAAGAAAAGATTGATGAACTAGAGGATAAGCTGGTAGAATTAGAAGATTCTTACTATGAGAAATTCGCAGCAATGGAAACTGCCTTAAGTAAGCTGAACACGCAATCCAGCTATTTAACGAATATGTTTGGTGGCGGAACAGTTTAATCAAAGTGTGGTTTCGGATTTTTAACAGATTTGGAAGGTTCAAAATAAAAAGATATGCGAAAAGGCAGCTAGGCTGCCTTTTTGTAACATAAGAAAGCACATATATGGAGGAAAGAAATATGGCACAAAATCCGGCACAATTATATGGAAATAGCAAGATTCAGACTGCCTCTCCGGCAGAATTAACCTTAATGTTATACGATGGAGCTATTAAATTTTGTAACATCGCCTTAATAGCACTTGAAAATGGTGACTTACAAAAGGCGCATAAGAATATTGTAAAGGCGCAGGATATTATGTTAGAGTTTATTTGCACTCTGGATCATAAATACAAGGTTGCGGAGGATTTTGAGAGAGTATTTGACTATATTCACCGTAGATTAATTGAAGCGAATATCAAAAAAGATCCGGAAATATTAGAAGAAGCCCTAGGTTATATCCGGGAAATGAGAGACACTTGGAAGGAAGTAATGAGATTAGCTCACAGTAAGTAGAAGGAGCAGTGGTAAAAAGTTTACATGAAAAAATCGTGTACCATAATTGTTATCAGATTACTGATAGAAAATTGAAAGTGAAAGCAGCGATACATGCAACGCAGTATGTAATCAAAAGTTGAAAGGGGTAGCTTTTATGGCAGAAAATTCGAATTATCTTACGATTATGGCGGAATCATTATCCAAGAAGATTGAAATATTAGAACAGTTGCTGGAATATACCAGGGGACAGGAAACATTATTAGAAGAAGAGGAATTTCGGATGGAAGAATTCCAGGAATTACTGGATAAAAAGGGGGAACTGATTGACGTTTTAAACACCATGGATCAGGGTTTTGAACAGGTATATGAACGAATAGAAGAAGAAATTCAGGGGAAGAAAGAAGCATATGCTTCAGAGATTGTTTTAATGCAACAACGGATTAAGACCATAACGGACTTATCAGTAAAACTGCAGGAGTTAGAGTATAAGAACAAAGAAAAGATAGAAGTGCACTTTTTGAAAAAGAGAAATGAGATTAAAACCTTCCGGCAGAGCAAAGATAATGTAAATAAATATTATCGTGCCATGTCCAAGACACAGGTGGTAGACTCCGCATTCTTAGATAAAAAAAATTAATAAAATCTCATAAAAAAATAAAAATA
Source organism: Lachnospiraceae bacterium (assembly GCA_017416505.1). The sequence goes on along the minus strand of JAFQCI010000057.1, from coordinate 31,542 downwards.
ACTCTAAAGTTTTTAGAAAAAGTACCGATATATATAATGTAAAGTTGATAGAACTCTTGTAAAAATGATGAGAATATCACTTGACAAAAGAGAAGAAAAAAATTATCATAGAGGTATAAAGTATCGGAAGGAAACGACCGATATAATATATAGAAAAGAGCAAACCACGACGAGCTCTTAACTAAAAACATAATAAACTGTGGCAAGGATGCCACTTTAAATTCAAGGAGGAATTACTATGAGAGTACAACATAACATGGGCGCATTAAACGCAAACAGACAATTAGGAATCAACGTATCTAACCAAAGTAAAGTAACTGAAAAGTTATCATCTGGTTACAGAATTAACAGAGCTGGTGACGATGCTGCCGGACTTGCTATTTCTGAAAAGATGAGATCACAAATCAGAGGTCTTGAAATGGCTTCTAAGAATGCACAGGATGGTATCTCTATGATCCAGACAGCTGAAGGTGCTTTAAATGAAACTCATTCTATTTTACAAAGAATGAACGAATTAGCTACTCAGTGTGCGAACGATACTTACCTTACTAAGGATCGTGACCTTGCTCAAAAAGAAATCGATCAGTTGATTGCAGAAATTGACCGTATTGCTGAAAACACTGAATTTAATGAAATGAAGCTATTAACTGGTTCTTGTACTGATAAGAAGTTACAGGTTGGTGCGAAGGAAGGTCAAGTTATCAGTTTCTCTATTGACGAGATGAGCTCTAGCGGATTATCTGTAGGCAGTGTTACTATCACTTCTCAGGCTAGTGCTTCAACTGCTATGACCACTATTCAGGAAGCTATCGTTACAGTTGCTACACAGAGAGCTGATTTAGGTGCTATTCAGAACAGATTAGAGCATACTATCGCTTCTGTAGATACTACAGCTGAAAACTTAACTGCTTCTGAATCACGTATCAGAGATACTGATATGGCGAAAGAAATGGTTACTTACAGTAAGAATAACATCTTACAACAAGCAGCTCAATCAATGCTTGCATCAGCTAACCAATCTACTGCAGGAGTATTATCATTACTTCAATAATCCTATCTTAAGGATATTAATAAGGCACAACCAGCGTGGTGGTTGTGCCATTTTACTTTTATAAATTCCAAGCAGTACAAATCATTTTATTTAAACAATGTATTAGTGTATATTGTTTTTTTACTTTTTCATATCCGTTTCTTGCGATTTGTAAGCGTTCATCTTCGTGTTCTAAATAATAATCTACTTTCTGTATTAAATCCGGAATGCTGTCATAAACCACAAGGTCTACTCCGTCTTCGAAATATTCCGGTAGTTCTGATTGAAAATTCGTAATTAAGAATCCACCACAGCCTAGGATGTCAAAAATTCTAAGAGGAAGTCCGGTTTTGATAGGCTTTGAGGTGATATTTAAATTAATTTTACTGCACTTAAATACCAAAGGCATTTCTGTGCTAGGACTCGCAGTTCCTTTGTTTAGCACTTTTGGAACAGTAGAGGTATCACTTTTGGTATATAAATGTACAGAGTGGTTTTCAGCAAGGGCATTTAAGGTGTGAATACGGTCCTGTTCGCTTACCTTGGTGCCAAGATAGGTATCTGCAATGATACCGGTGACGTCTTCTTCGTAATCTTCCGTAAGAGGATTCCAGTTAGAATATTTACGAAATTCATTACAGATGTCTGGTGTAAGCACATCTTCTAAAAAGTTATAACCTTGAACTAATAATTGGGAGCGGATTAATCCATCAAAGTATCCTTTTAAATATGGTGGTAATTCCTCGCTGGAATAATGGCATTTTTCTGTATACAAAGAACCGATAAAAGAAATGTCACAGGAAAATTTTTGTTTTTCCTTTCTATTTGGATGGAAACGGTCAAATGTTGCGACATCGGCTCCTAGTGCCTGATAGAAAATTCCGGTTGGGTTTTTCGGATAAAATTTTTGGTATAATGCATAATCGAAAATAAAAATTCGATTTACTGAATTTGATATCGTCTTCGAATAGAGTGGAAAGCAAGGACAATCTACTACCCAGGAAAGGTAAGGAACTTTATATACTTCGCAAACTCTGGAAATAATGGGAATAAAATCCAGAGTAAATACGCAATCAAAAGCAGAGGAACTAAGATAAGAAGCAAGCATGTCTAAACAGCTTTTGTCATGGTCCCAGCTTTCAGGATTGTATTTATGTATAGTTAAATCAACATTCATAGCACGAAATGCGTGTTCGATGCCTTCTTCGCCCATAACATTTACCCGCCAAAATAAGATTTTCATAATAATTTCTCCTTCTTGTATTTTTGTTATAGAGATTTATATTCTTTTAGGAACGCTTTGTATTCTTCTGTTTGGGTGGTCATATCAGCCATCCTTGAATTATTGTCTTTTTGAGTTGCTTTTGTTCATATTAACATATTTTTATCTGTTACACAAATAATTATATAGATAATAAAAACTTTTTTATGCCTTGAAAATAACAAAAATAAACGATACCATAAATTTGTGTAAAGACCAAGAACAGACGATTTTTTTATTTCAAATACTTTTATTTATTCATATCTCGTTTCATTTTAATGATGAAAGATTAATGATGAATGAAATTTTATGGATTTAAATGAATAAAAATAAAGGAGAAGATTATGAGAAATAAGAACTCGTCCGGGGTTTGAGAATATGACATCCACTGCCGGTTATGTATTAGGGACAATATAATATTCAAAAAACAAAAAGAGTTAGAAAACTATGTGGAGAAGAATAAGTTGAATATTTATTTGTAAGCGTATTAAAACAATAAAAAAACAAGAAATAGGCGTAGAACTATCGTTGTAGGAAATTGCAAGGATGGTCTACGCCTTGTTTTAAATTATTTACTATTCGCGGACTTAAAGTTATAGCTATGTAAAAAGTAACGACCGAAACAATTATTCCTTTGGACACATTGGCATTCTTTCTACGATCCATCCTAGAAGCTGAAGATTATTGTTCTCATATTCATCTCCGATTTTAATATATTTTGCAATAAGGAGTGCTGTGTTGATTTCACCCAGGAATCCATTCCCTTCACCATCCGATATACTACCCATTTTAAAAAACTCATTGGATTGTATAACTTCAAATATACTCATATCAAACCAAGGCCGGTCAATATTTACTAAGGCATATTCAATAATAACTTTCTTTCCGTCAATGGTTTTACTTATGCGATTAAATTTATAATCATGATCAAAAATATCTGGATCAATGAATGTTAAATGCCAGTTGTCCGGGCATCTAAAACCAGGTAATTGATTTGTGTCAAATTCCATTACTATATTCTGTTTAAGGTTCATTTGCTATCCTTTCTTTTATGCTTTGGACAACCGCGCTATAGTTATCTTCTTTCGAATCAACACTTGTATTTAAATTTATAGCATCAATCGATAAATTTAAACACAGTATATTAGCCATATTATATTCCGGCAGCGTCATATTATGAATGATGATAGAGTATTTTTCCTCTATACTCACTTCATTGTATAAATCCACAAGTCTTGCAATATTTTCGCTAGATGATATAAGACCATCATCAATATTTTTGGACAAGGTAATAGCATTTTCAAAATTACTCCTGTTTAATAGATGCATTTGTGACCGCCACCGGATAATTGTTTTATTATCAAATAAGGCTTCATCCTGAAAGAATTTATTAAGACAATTGCATAACTCTTCTCTATTCATGATTTGGTGAAAATGGTACTACGGAAGATATGTACCCTAAAATTTGTGGTGTGGTAATGGTTATGGAGTTTTTGGATACATCTGATTTTACTTCTTCGCTATGATTACCAAATTCAGTATGTCCCTTAAGTCTAAATGGCCCGATTCCAACATTGGTTCCGATTTCAGTCTTTTGATTAGAAATATCACATAGCTTGTCTGAAAAATCACCTTTTAAAGTAACATTTCTGACAATAATCATGTATTTTGGTATCAATGGCATAACACCTTTGTTTTTATTGGCACTATCCAATGGACTACCATCTGATATATGTCCTTTTGCCTCTCCTTCGATTTTCCAGCCTTTTAAAGACAGTAAGGTTTCATTTAACCAAGGTCGTTCTATTTTAACAGCAGCCACTTCCATCTCCATCTCTGTTACATTTTCTTCCTGTTGTGAATGAGAGGATTCTGAAGTATGAGTTGTGTCAACATCTCCGCTGGAGAATAAACCTACCTTTAGATTCATATCAGCATTCAGTTTAAAGTATTTTGAAGTGTTCACATCCTGTTTGGTATTTTGATTTATGACTATTTTTGTATACATAGAATCATTGCTGTACCAGTCTGATGGATACGCGTTGCAGATATGCCAGCTTTTTCCCGTATCAGAGGTCTGTTCTGATGTTTTAAAAAATTTCTTTTCTTCTGCAAGCAATTCAGTTACGCCGGAGGCAAAAGCTGTCTGCATAATATTAAGAGCATTCTTTATATTATCGAAATTCTTTAGATTATCATAAGCAGTATTTACTGCTGTATCCAGTTTTTTGCGCTTAAGCGACCACATCTGTTGTCCCTTTGGAGTGCTTAAATCAGATATAATTCTTTCGCTTTCTCTTTCGAAGATGGCATTGTCATAATCGGAACAAGCATCTTTATACGCTTTATAAGCATCTGTCGGAATAAAACCTCCGTCCACATATAAAACCTTTTTTGCTGCCTCATATTTTTCCTTGTTAGGACTCGCTTCCTTCATATCCTCAATTGAAACAGCATTATTTAGAATCCATTTATAAACGTCTTCAATTTTACCTTTTGAAACGAATTTTACCTGCACGTCCGGGACATCTCCGACTATGGCGGCAAAATTTTCCGCTGTTGCTAAAGCTCCTTCTGACATGTTTGTTGGTGAAATTGCGTTGGCAAAATCATTTGGATTAATGGATATACTTATAGGTAACATTTGTAAAAGCATATTTGGTGAATCTTTTCCTATAAACATACTATCTAGGTGGTCATATAACACACTCATCATATTTTTTTGTGTTTCGTTCATAATGATTTCCTCCAATCTGTCATCGTGTTTAAATATTAATAAGTACTATGTTTAGGGTACATGAGTAATTATATTTTGATATTAATTTAGTGGGTAAGCATACAATTCATATAATTTAAATGGATTACGATTACTAGAAAAAGTAAGTGTATTATTCGTAGTAGTGTATTTGCACCAGCGTGGGTCACTGCACATTGGGTCTAAAATATATATTTTATTAAGATTATTATCGTATCCTGCAATTACGATGGCATGGTAGGAGTTTGGATGATTTACATACTCTACTACTGCAACGACAGGATGCCCGTTATTTATGCTATTTTCTAGTTCTGTAAGGCTATCTCCTATAGTGGCCATACGCCAAATTTCGTCATTTGCGGAAAGAATATTGTCTATTTCAGTTATGGAATCTCCTATATTTAGGTTAACATTCATTTCATCCCATGTATAGGGGGTATATCCTAAGTAGTGCTCAATTATCATATTGGTTACCGCCATCCAACATGAAACCGTGTTATTAGGTTGATTATAAAAAGTCATATTGCTTACGCTTTTTTTCATATACTTCACTCCTTGTTTAAAGTATTTTTACTTGATTAATTGTATGCCGTTTACAGTACTGTATTTTAATTGTAAACCAGACTTATTTAGAATTTAACTTACATTTATGTAAGTTAAATTATTTATGTGGTTAAATTATTCTTGTAATTAAAGGATTCTGATTACAGTTTTACTATTGAGAGGGGATTAATATGATTTCATTTGAGCCATTTTGGGAAATGTTAAAAGAGCGTAATATATCCATTTATGATTTGGAATATATATATGAGTTTAATCCTGCTGAAATCAGCAGATTAAAACATAATCATAATTTCACTTTAAAATTTATAAGTCGGATTTGTGGTTTGTTTGATTGCCAGCCGATGGATGTTATTACTTATAAGATAGATTAATGCAATGGAATATTTTCGTATCAATGAACGACAGTTGGATGAATTTACTGCTAGATTTATTTAGTGTATTCCGAAATGTGCAAAATAACACCTTGTTATGTGAATGATACGCTGTGTAACTGCTGTTTTTGTGAGTTAAAGTATTAATTTTTCAAGGTAGAACTCCATTTTTTAATGTGTGAAGCTTAAGTAAGTTATTTGAAATGATAAGAAAAAAAGAAATAGGCGTATGACTATTATTGTAGGAAAATTGCAAGGATAGCCGTATGCCTTGTTTTTTTATTTAAACAAATTTAAAATTATGGTTTATATAAACAGTTACATCAGTTTGGAATAATTTTCAATTAAAAACTTCCATATCTTGGAAAAAACAAAAGAAATGATAGTGTAAGCTATTTATCTCAAGAAATCAAATTCAAACAATAAAAAAGAGAGAACGTATAGCGTTTAAGGGATGAGAGAAAAAGAGTAAAAAAAACCGAACGTAGCATACAACTGATGGTTGGAACAGAAGCATAATTCGAAGTTCACTATGCGATACCAGTACGAAACATGGTTTATGATGCATTAAACTATGCGATCTAGGTAAATGAACAAATGATAAGGAATCGTGAAAAGTGGATGAATAAGGTTAGTTGTTCGTGATGTTTTTAGGAGATTTTTATGAATATATCTGTTCCTAGGTTTACTTTGAGCAAGGGTATTGTAAGGGCGGGAGGTACGATGTTTCTTAATCTTTTTAGAATTACACTTGAAAAAGAGTAACAAAAAAACTGAAAAACTATAAACATTTTTGTTATTTTTGTCGATAAATAAACAATAATGAATTCGTCTAAAGGATGAAAAATTAGGAACAGTTAAGATAAAAACGTTTTGTATGAAAGATTATGATATCTGGGTTAAAATGACCTTTTGACCCTGATATTAGGATTATAAAAAGATAGTATGAATGGAAAGAGGAGGCGAGAAGTGTGAACAGTTACTTTCAGTGTTCTCATGTTGGGTTTCTAAATATTGCCGTTAATGGAAATGATGGATGGGTGTGTAATATGTTTTGCAGTGCATTGTTTCATGTGGATTTGACTACGTTAGAGATGACATTAGAAACGATATTACCTGCCGAGAATGAATGTGGATTTAAGCAATATGGACCTATTGCATATTATAAAGAGAAGTTGATTATTGCTCCGGTAAATGAAAAAGATATTCTGGTTTATGATTTAAAAAATAAAAGCATGGAACGATTATCTTTGGATATAAGAAAGTTAGGGACGGAAGATTATCTTTTTTGGGATATAATTGTTTATGATAACTTTGTTTATTGTATTCCGTGTACAAGTTGTTGTATCGTTAAAATTAATTTAAATACATATGAAATGAAGTATTTTGATGATTGGTATAGGAATATTAGAGAAGCAATCGAAATTGATAAAAGAAAAGCCCTTTTTTATGATGTATATGATGCTGGTAATGGAATGATATGGTTGCCTAGTTGGCAAGGAAATTTTATAATGGAATTTAATATGAACACATGTCGATATAAATTGCATTTCATATCGGAACTTGGAGCATTGAGCAGTGTGGTGGTGGCGAAAAATAATATGTTGTTGCTTGAACGAGATTTTAGTGTGCTGAATCTTTTATCAGTAGATGAAGGACTAAAGAGGATAGAGATAGATTATTCTGGTTTTATTTCTAAATGGGGGTTAGGTAACTTATATTTGTATGAAGAGTATGTTTACCTATTTCCGTTGCTTGCAAATATGATATTGAGATATAATAGAAGCACGGGAGAGATTCAATGTGTGAAAGAGTTAGCGATGAAAGGAAATTATAATTTTGAATATTATAAAAATTACAATATGGCGTGTTGTGAAAGAATAAGCGAAGAAGAAGTTATATACTACTCCATTCCGGATTCAAAAATCGTGAAATTCAACATGAAAACTTGTGATTTCAAAGAGTTATACACTGGTATAACGGAAGAGGAACAAGAATATTTGAAAAGCAAGTTATTAGAGAAATCTTTCTTAGAGGGAAATTGTGAAAAGGAATCTTTACGTTTAGATAGTTTTATTGAGTGTATACAAGGGAAATATAAAAGCGGTAGCGATGATATAGGAGAAAACTCACTAATCTATGGTAAGAAAATTTATCAGTATCTAAACGATTAGCCGAGATTGTTTGTGAATCATCGAGAGTTCGTGTGAAAATATAAGCATTTATTCTTATAGGATTTTATGTTATACTATTTACAAGCGAAACCATAAATATTGACAATATAAAACATACGATAAGATGAGGGAAAAGGTTATGAAAGCAGTGATTATGGCAGCGGGAACAGGAAACCGAATATCAAGGATGATACAGGAAATACCGAAATCCACATTACCGATTGATGGGAAGCCATTGATTCGGATTATGGTGGAATCGTTGATTCAACGTGGCTTAGAGCCGGTGGTTATCGTAGGGTATAAGAGAGAAAAGATTATAGAAGCGCTAGAGGGACTTAATGTAACGTATTATTATAACCCTTTTTATGCTGTTACGAATAGCATTGCAACTCTTTGGTTTGCGAGAGAAGAACTGGCCGGAGATGTTTTGTTTATGAATGCAGATGTTTTTGTGTCAGAAGAAATTCTAACAGGTATCTTAGAGGATGAAAGGGATGTGGTGATGTCGATTGACGTTACCAGACGTAAGACCGGAGATTACTTTTTCTCGACCACAGACGATGGAATCATTAAAAAGTACGGGAAAGACCTTCCTATCGACCAGCGTACTTGTGAATATGTAGGAATTGCAAAAGTAAGAGAAAGTTTTATGGGAAGGTTTAAAGAACGGTTGGAGGAAATGATAGATAAAGGTTCCTACATGTGTTGGTGGGAAAATGTTCTTTATTCCTTTACGGACACCGGGGAGTATCCAATTAATACCATTGATGTTAAGAACTTATTCTGGTCGGAAATCGATTATTTTGATGATTACGAGAGAATTTTGAAGTACATAAGTAAGGAAAGATAAAGGGGAGACGATATGGTAAATAAAGATATGCCCTTAGTATCCATCATTATTCCGGTATATAATGGTTCGAATTATCTAAAAGATGCCATTGAAAGCGCATTGAATCAGACGTATGAACGTTGTGAAATCATCGTTATTAACGATGGTTCGAAGGATGATGGTGCAACCGAACAAATCGCAAAATCCTATGGTAATAAAATAAGATATTATGAAAAAGAAAATGGTGGGGTGGCATCTGCTTTAAATCTTGGAATTCGTGAAATGAAAGGAGAATATTTTTCTTGGCTTTCGCACGATGATATTTATTATCCGGATAAGGTGAAGAAAGAGGTAGAGGCGATCTTAGCCTCTGGAGATATCACAAACTTGGTTCAGGCAGAGTATGAATTTTATCATATGGGAAGTAAAACTTATACTCCGACAGATTTTCATAAGTACTATGATGTAAAAGAGATTACGAACTCTATTTTTTCTGTCATGCAATTACAGTTTCATGCTTGTAGTGCCTTGATTCATAAGAGCCATTTTGAACGGGTAGGAACGTTTGATGAAAGTTTACGAGCGATACAGGATATCGATATGTGGTTTCGAATTTTTAGAGGACAAAAATCTCTGTTCCTACCAGAGGTTTTACATATCGTAAGAGAACATGGAGAAGCCGGTTCTAGTACCATGGATGGTTTTAATGAGGAACAAGGAAGAATTTACTTAAAGTTAGTGAAATCTATGGATTATCAAGAAATGATAGATGTATTTGGAAGTGTGCCTGTATTTTTGTGTCGAATCGCAGCTCATATCAAAAGTTATTATAGAACGACAGAATTTAAGCAAATGCAGGAAATGCTAAGAAATATTCCTAAAGATGATTTGGAAGAAGTTTCTTTACAAAAGTTTCATAGTTATATATGTAAATTATCTGGAGGAGAGAAGAAAGAAATTGCAATCTTTGGTGCGGGGCAATATGGAATAAGAATAAAATATGAGCTGGAAAGCAGATTGATAAAGCCGAAGTATTTTATTGATAATAATCCGTCAAAGTGGGGAATGACCATAGATGGAATTTTATGTATTTCCATGGAAGAGGCGGCAAAGCAAAAAGGGAATTTATTAATTGTTTTAGCACAAAGGAATTTTACTCTTGGATTAAAGCAGATAGAAGAAGCAGGATTTTCGTATTATACCACAAAGCAGTCTTTGGATGCGAAAATTTTACATACACTTCCGGCTATGAGTCGAAAAGAGGAATGGTTAGGATAAATAAGGAAAGTATATAATTGCTAAGGATATAATGAATTCCGGGTTGTTAGATTCGAAAACGGTAGATGTGAGGGATAAAATGAATAATAAAGATTTTGAAGAAAAATTAGCAAGTTTTGAAAAAAAGATATGGAATAAAAAAATATATGTATTTGGTGCAGGTAGCTTAGGCAAATATGTTTATGATTTGATGAAGGAAGATGGAATTTCGGGATTTATTGACAATTCAGAAGAAAAACAAAAACAAGGTTTCTTCAATAAAAAAGTATTTGCGTTAGAGGAAGTGCTAGAAAAAAAAGAAGAAATCTTTGTGATTATTGCGGTTGCAGAACGTCATTATAAGGAAGTATATCAACAACTTAATAGACAATTAGGAAAAGAAGCACTTATGAATTACACAGTGTTTATACCGTTGTATTTATTCTTTGTTAAAAAGACATTGTTGTTTACAAGGGTTAGTGTTTCAATTACACAAAAATGTACTTTGAATTGTAAAGATTGTTCTATTATGACACCATATTTAAAGGAGAAGAAGCATTATGCATTAGAAAAAATGCAAAAAGATTTGGACATGATGTTTGAAAAGATTGATTGTCTAGGAGGGATTATAATCTTAGGGGGAGAACCATTCTTATATCCTCATTTAAAAGAATATTTGTTGTACTTGGATAAGTATCAGGATAAAATCTTAAGAAAACCAACAATTGTGACGAATGGAACAGTAATACCAAATGAGGATGTATTGGAAGTATTGGAGAGACGGCAGATAGAAGTGTCTATTAGTGATTATCGTGTAGCTCTGCCTTGGATAAAGGAGAAAGTTGATAAATTAGTACAAGTACTTAAAAATCATAATATAAATTATGTAGTTGATACTCCTGAAACATGGTTCGATTTTGGATATACAACAGCAGATAAATATCAGTTAAGTGAAGAGGAAATGAGCCGATTTTTTGATGCATGTAAAATGCCATGTAGATTATTGAGGGATGGAAAAATTTATTATTGTGCAAATGCACAATTTGCTTGTGATGCTGGAATAATGCAAGAAGATATAGAAAATGAAATGGATTTATCGAAAGTTAGTAATCCATTAGATATTATAAAGTTTGATCAAGGATATAATGCAAGAGGATATTTAAACTTATGTCGTCAATGTAATGGATATATAACGATAAATAAAAATGAAGTTCCAATTGCGGAACAAGTCTAGAGATATCATAATTATTCGATAGATTGGAGAATAAGATGCAAAGTTACAAAGAGCATATTGTGACAAATGAAGAATTAAAAATGATACAAAAAATCGACTTAGAGATGTTGGTTGAGGTGGATAGAATTTGCAGAAAGTATCGTATCCGTTATTCTTTGGATGGAGGAACGTTACTTGGAGCAGTGCGTCATAAAGGATTTATTCCTTGGGATGATGATGCAGATGTCATTATGTTACGGAAAGAATATCGAAAATTTCAAAAAGCCTGTAAAAAAGAATTAGACCAGTCTCGTTTTTTTCTACAGGATTATCAGACAGACCCAGAGTATCGATGGGGGTATGCAAAGATAAGAAGAAAAAATACGGAATATATCCGTCTGGGACAGGAACATTTGAAACAAAAAGGTGGTGTCTGTATTGATATTTTTGTAGCAGACAACGTTCCGGACCAAAAAGTGGCAAGAAACATCCATTATTTTTTCTGTTATTGTATCCGAAAAACAATGTATGCACCTTTGGGAGCGAAAAATGAAAAAAATAGTTTGTTACGTATGTGGTATGTTTTATTAAATCGAATTCCTATCAAAATCGTATTTCGGGCAAGAAATATACTAGCTTATCATTCAAATAAAAAGAGGACGAAATTAATCAGTCATTACACGTTTCCGTATCCGAAAAGTTGTAAATATGGATTACCAAGAGCCTGTTTTGATAAATTTATCGAATTGGAATTCGAAGGAAGAAAGTTTCAGGCTTTTAAAGATTATCACACCTATTTATCGATGCATTATGGGGAATATATGAAATTACCACCGAAAGATAAGAGGGTATGTGAAACGCGTTTATCTACTCTAAAATTAAAGGATGTAGATGTGTAGTGGTGATTGGGAGGAAGATATGAAATGGAATCAAAATAATATATGCATATATGGGTTAGGGGCGTATGGACTTAGGACCTATTTTTTTTTAAAAGAATATGGTATAGAAACTATGTGTTTTGGGGATCGTGATGAGCGAAAATGTGGATATGCTTTAGAAGGAGTAGAATGTAGAAACTATGATGAAGTGATTTGTTATGAGAAGGATAAATGGACGATTATAGTAGCAGTTGAAAATTCAGAAAGATTGATAGAACATTTTAGAAATCTAGGGTTTCAATTTTGTTTGAGTTTTAAACAGATGATAAGAGAGTTGCAGGAAAAGGATATATCTTATCAAAAAAAAATATATAGTCCAATCACAGATTTGGATAAAATAAAAAAATACAAGAAAAATCTGGAATATGTATTGACTTATGGAGTACAACTGGAAGAAGTTGATAATAAGGATATGCAGAATATATTGGAAGATTGCATCAGGAGGCAGGGGGGAGTTGTGTGAGAGTAGTAGAAGTAAATAATTATGATTTACCTGGTTCTGCATGGAATGGATATGAATTACATCTGCAATTGTTAAAACAAGGAATAGAAGCAAATCAAGTAGTGTTAGACAAATATAGTAATATGGAAAGTGTAATAGCACTAAATGTTGATAAAGTTTTACAACGTCAAATTATGAATTTTGAGCGGAAATATTCTCTTTCAAATTTGTTATATTCCAAAGCATCAGAATTAGAAGAGTTGGAAGTATTTCAAAAGGCAGATGTGGTGCATTATCATTTTCTTAATATGGGAGTTGCTTCTTTGTTGGATTATCCGAAATTAATGAATCAGAAAAAAAGTGTATGGACCGTTCATGACCCTTGGATAGTGACAGGGAATTGTGTACATCCACTTGAATGCAATAAATGGTTAACAGGATGTAATAATTGCGATAGGTCGGAGGATGAATATATAGGCATGGAAGGTGATAATGCATCTTTTATGTATCAAGTAAAAAAAGAAATTTTAAGAGAAGTAAATCCATATATTATTGTTTCTACCGATTTAATGAGAAGATATTTAGAAAAAAGTCCACTTACGAAACATTTTGATAAAATACACGTGATACCATTCGGACTTGAAATTCTTGAAATATCTTTTGAAAGAAGTAGCATGTGTCGTAAAAAGCATGGGATATCTGAGACAGATTTGGTGATTGGTTTTAGGAAAGATGAAAAGAAAATTAAAGGAACAGAATTCCTGTATAAATCTTTGGATTGCATTATGGAACGAGATGGCATCGTGTTAGCTTGTATGGGAAATGCAGACATTCCTAAAAGTATAAGAGAAAAATATAGAATCATTGATTTCGGATGGGTGGATAAGAAAGAAGAAAAACAAGAGTTTTATGATTTGATTGATTTGTTTGTCATGCCATCATTGGCGGAAAGCTTTGGAATGATGGCAGTGGAGGCTATGGCAGCAGGAAAAACTGTTATGAGCTTTGAAGGGACGGTATTAGAAGAAGTTACTTATGCACCGGAATGTGGAATAATTGTTCCGTATTTGGATTTTAATAAAATGGCAGAAAAGATAGTGCATTTAGAAAAAAATCGTGAGGAGCTCATACGAAGAGGAAGGTTAGGACATAAGATAGCAAAAGAAAAGTATAGTATGGAACAATATGTAAATCAACACATAAAACTATATGAAGAAATATGTGAGAGTGAGGGATAAGAAGATGAATCAAAAGCCTTTGGTAACGATTATTATACCGGTGTATAATGGAGAAAAATATATAAAGGAAGCCATTAATAGTGCTTTGGCTCAGACCTATGATAATTGTGAAGTGATTGTAGTAAACGATGGTTCTACGGATGCTACAGAGGAGATAGTTTTATCATATGGAGATAAGGTTAAATATTATACTAAGGAAAATGGTGGAGTGTCTACTGCCTTGAATTTAGGGATAAGGAATATGTTAGGAGAATATATTCAGTATTTACCGGCAGATGATTATTTACATCCAACTAAAATAGAAAAGCAGATAGAAGCAATATTAAAAAGTGGAGATGAGATGTCCATATCATGGACAGGATGGAACTTAAATTATAGTGACATACATAAGATAGAGAAGTGTGCAGTGATACCTGCTTATAATGATGAAAAATTATATACGAATGGCGTTTTTCCAGTCATACTTGGAATGATTAATACGGTGACGGTACTGTTTCATAAAAAGTACATTGAAGAAGTAGGATATTTTGATAAAACATTATTTACATCGCAAGATTATGATATGTGGTTTCGAATATTCAAGAATCGGACTAGTTTATACATTGATGAGCCATTAGTGAATTACCGTATTCATAGCGAACAGGGAACACAGGCTGATCCTATGTTTATAAAAAATTGTATTGATTTGGCAAATAAAATGATTTCTAATTTGGATATGAAACAAGTAGAATCCATGTTTGAAAAAGAATATCGTTATGTTTATTATATGATGGATCATTATCGTTATTTGGGGTGGACGGAATGTTATGAAAGAATGAAACAAAGATTTTGTAATCTGAAAGAACCTTTGGAAGTGCAAAAACAGTGTGAAGAACTAGCTGAATTTTTTGAGGAACAAGGGAAAAAATTAGATATTGTATTATATTGTGCAGGAAAAAATGGAAAACGCTTATTAAGAAATTTGAGTGTAAGAGGAATAGAAGTATCTAAATTTTCCGATGGCGATAAAACAAAACATGGGACAAGAATTGATGGTGTAGAATGTGTATCTTTGGATTGTTTAAATAAAGAAAATACCTATATCATTGTAACGAAGGACCATCCGGAAGATGTGATGGAAATTTTAAGAAGTCAAGGATTTCAGCATGTTGATTCATATGAAAGAATTGGTAGTAAAGTACATTATACATTACCAATAAAACAAAAAGTTTTAGAAATGGGGTAGAATTATGGAATACTCAGGAACATGGAAAGAAATATGGACACAAAAAGGTGCAATGGAAGGAACGAATCAAGTCTGTACTTTAGCTTGATATCAAGAGTACCATTAAAGTGTTGGAAATCAACAATTGTATCAGAGGCGAATGAATTGCCCTTTAAGGATAATTATTTTGATAAATGTTTTTCGTGGGGAGTATTTTTGTATTTTCCATCATGGGAATATACATTGCAAGCATTAAAAGAAATGGAACGAGTTATGAAAGGTAGTATTTTTAGTGGTGAACTTCCGAAGGAATCTCATGATACGAAGCATCAGCTGTATGCAGAAAAACAGTTTGTTGATTTAGTGTTTGATGTGGAACGTGGATGGTTAGAGCTGTATTGTGATGTTAGGCTTAATGCAATTAAGACAAGGAATTAAGTGTTGGATAAATGAAAAATATAAGGAGAAATATGTTATGAAGTGGAAAAATAAAGGTCATGAATTTGATGAAATAGGACAAAGATTTAAGAGTATTGAGAAAATATATATATATGGTGCAGGAGAAAATGGAACTGAGCTATATAAGGCTTTGAAAAACGCAAATGTTAAAATAAGTTTTATTGATGTTGATTATAAAAAGCAAAGAGAAGGGTATTTGGGATGTGAAGTTATTTCACCAGAGGATTTTTTTAGGAGAGGGAAATGCGATGATGAGAGGTGTTTATCAATCGTTTCATTAGGAATCAATTCTCAAACAGCTGTCATGAAAAAGTTTGTTTTTTGTGGATTTAAAGAGGGGATAGATGTTTATAGTTATCATAGTTTTTATGAATTTTATTTACCTATATTTTTAATGTATCATTCACAAAAATTATATGTAAAATATTTGGATGTTTCTTTAACACAATATTGTAATTTAAAATGTAAAGAATGTTCTATTATGTCTCCTTATGTTAAAAAACCAAAACATAGGGGTTTTGAGAGTGTGTGTAAAGATATTGATATGTTTTTTGCAAAAGTTGATTATGTGCAGAGATTTTATTTGATTGGAGGCGAACCATTATTATATCCTTATTTAGAGGAGGTATGTGATTATGTGGGAAGTAAGTACAGAAATTCAATCGCTCATATTATAGTTTATAGTAATGGTTTAGTTCCATTGAAGGAAAATTTGATTCAAATAATGAAAAAATACAATATTGAATTCCAAATTAGTGATTACTCGAAATATTTAGAGAAAACAGAGGAAAAACTCAGTAAATTTACAAGTAAGTTGGATGAAAATAAAATTATTTACAACAGAATGATTGATTTACAGTGGGTGGATTATGGATTTAGACATCCTGTTACTAGAACGAGAACAGCAGAATGTATGGAGAGTTTTTTTGACAATTGCGGAATTGATTGTAGGGGTTTGGAAAATGGTAAATTCTACTATTGCTTTGTTGCAAAAATGAATGAAAAGGTATTAGGTTATGAAGAACAAGAGGGGGAATATTTTGATTTAAGTGAAGACAAGGAGAGTACAAAAATGGAGTTATTAGAATTTAATTTGGGATATAACGACAAAGGTTATATTAATATTTGTGAAAGGTGCAAAGGAAGTTATTTGAATAATAGAAATTATATTCCTGTAGCAGAACAATTATAAAAAGGGGACATTAAATGGAGGAGAAGAGATTATAATATTGTTTATATTCGAATAATCTATGAAATTGGAGTAAGAAATTAAATTTAATAAGTTAGAAATATGAAGAGTTAAAAATAAGTATTAGATTTGGGATAGGAAGGAGAACCAAATGAATATACCATTTATGGATAAAGCATCAGAGGAAATTTATAAAAATTTGGTACAGTTGAGTACTACAAATGATGTTACATATTTAGAGCAGGCAATAAAACTAAGCAGTATAGAACCAGATCCAGCATATCAATATTTTAAATGGTTAAAAAATATAGAGAGTAAAGGAACAAAACTTATTCTATATGGGCTGGGTTCTGTTGCAAAGGCAATGGAAAAAGTGGAATTTGAACGAAGAGAGACTCCAGGATATCTCTATTTTCCGTTTTTAGGAGATGTGGAATGGTTTGGATTTTGCGATAAGAATGACACTAATTTTCCACAAGGATTTATGGGAAAGAAAGTAATGCCTGTAGAAGAACTGGTATCATTAAAAGAGGAAGATATTTGTATTTGTATAGGGGCTCCTGATTTTTATGAAGAGATTGAGAGTGAATTAGAAAGCCTTGGTATCCATAAAAACAAAATTGTAAGATATGTATGGCCAAATACGATTTGTTATGAAGATAAACAGTATTTTGATGATTTTATGGAACCGAAAAAGGAATCCATCATGATTGATGGTGGGTGTTTTCGATGTGACAGTTTGGAACGATTCATTAAATGGAATAAAGGAAAAGGCTATGAACAAATTATTTCATTTGAGCCAGATAAAAACAATTTCGAAATTTGTAAAAATCTCATCTTAAAAAAACAGTGGAAAGATGTAGAGTTAATACATGCAGGTTTGTCAGAAAAAGAAAGTATGTGTAACTTTATCGGAAATGGAGATGACACTTCTTATATAAGTGATGTTGGAGGAGAACAGGTAAGATTGGTATCCATTGATGAAACCGTAGGAAATAAGAATGTGTCATTTATAAAATTAGATGTTGAAGGATTTGAATTGGAAACATTAATGGGGGCTAAGGAGTGTATACAAAGAGATCATCCTAGAATGGCAATATCTTTATATCATAAAAAAGAAGATATTATCGAAATACCAAAGTATATTTTGGAATTATCAAAAGACTATCAGTTTTATTTAAGGATATATAGTAATGTATATTTGGAAATTGTATTGTATGCAATATAGGATGTTATATGATTTAGGAGGTAAGTTATGAAGTGGAAAAATAAAGGTCATGAATTTGATGAAATAGGACAAAGATTTAAGGTTAATAAAAGAGTATGGATTTATGGTGCGGGAGAAAATGGTAGAGATTTGTTTGAACGACTAAAGTTTGCGGATTGTGTAGAAGGATTTATTGACAACGGGATAACAGAGAAATCTTTATGTGGAAAAAGGGTAATGTCTGTTGTTGAGTTTATGAATCATCAATATAAAGATGTGATTGTAGTTGTTTGTGCAGGAAGAGAAAATGAAATGTGGATGATGAATCAAATGAGGACAATAGGATATGAAGAAGGGAAGACCTTGTTTGATTTTCATGGATTTACGAAATTTTGGCTACCGATTTTTGCAATGTATGGATGGGATAAGTTATATGTTCATGGTTTGGCATTTTTAACAACGACTTTTTGTAATTTAAGATGTAAACATTGTCTTGAATTCACGACACTAAATAAAGATAAAAAGAGATTTGATATGCAGGAAATGAAGAAAAGCTTAGATTTAGCATTTCATGCGGTGGATTATGTGGGACTATTAAATGTCGCTGGTGGAGAAGCCTTTTTATTTCAGGATGATTTGTTAGAAATTATACAATACATAGGGAAATGTTACAGACAAAAAATAGGTCATTTATATATTACCACAAATGGAACCATTGTGCCGACAGATGAAATGTGTAAAATAATGAAAGAACAAGATGTGTTACTTCAAATTGATGATTACACCGATGCAATTGGTGAAGATAAAGTAGCAACAAAAGAAATGATAGAAAAGTGTAAACAGTATGGAATTTGTTATACTGTAAAGAAGGTATCAGAATGGATTGATTTGGCTGTTGGTAGAACAGATAATTCGGCATATTCCGATAGTGAGTTACAATATTATTTTGTGTCTTGTCAACAAGAATGGACAGAATTGTATGATGGAAAATTATCAAATTGTAACTATAATTCTTATGCAGTAAGAGCAAAGTTAATGGAAGAACACTCAGAGGAAATCTATGATTTAACTAAACATACAGAAAAAGATAAAATGATTTTGCTTGAGTATGTCAGGGGATATAGTGAAAAAGGATATTTTGAGATGTGTAAAACTTGTGCAGGATACTGGGGTACAAATAGAAATATTGTTAAGGCCGCAGAACAAGAGCAATAGATAATATAAATGAGAATAGATTTTTGCTACTATTGCGAAGGGGCGATTTAAAAGAATGGAGATTACTTATGAAGAACATATTATTAGTAGGAGCTCATTATGATGATATCGAGTTAGGGGTTGGAGGAACGGCTGCGAGATTGGCTGATGAAGGAAAGAATGTGTATAAATTAATCCTAACAGATAACTTTGTACGAGAATCCAAGTTTAATTTGTTTACAGCACCAGAAAGCAGTCTGGAAGAAAGCAAAAAAGCATGTGAAGTGTTAGGAATTACAGAGATTTCTGATTTTACTAAAGTACCAAATTGTAATTTAATGTATAGTACAGAGTTAATGCAAAGAGTAGAAAAAATAATTTTGAAGTATGATATTGATACTGTATTTATGCATTCCGAATACGATATGAATCATGATCATATTGAAGCAGCTAAGATATGTAAGGTAGCAGCTAGACATGTGAAAAATTTATATACTTATAGAAGTAATATATATGTAACAGAAACGCAGTTTATTCCAAAGGTATTTTTCGATGTGTCAAAGTACATAGAAAAGAAGAAAAAAGCATTAGCAATGTATGGGGTTGAGCATCAAAGAAGTATGGCAGGTGGAGAAAGTAAATTATTTGAAAATATAATTTATCAAAATAAAATCTGGGGATATGGAATCGATGCAATGTATGCTGAAGGATTTGAAGTAATAAAAGAGGTTCGTTAGATAGAAGGATGAGAGGTAGGTAATAAATGAACAAAAAAAAGAAGGAATTAGTATTTTTACCTTATAAGGCTTCTATGTGGGATTGTTTCCAAAGTATTTATGAAGCGGCTATGCAGGATGAAGAATGGAACGTGGTAGTTTTACCTATACCTTATTATAACATTGGAAAAGATAGAGAAATTCTGGAAGAATATTATGAGGGAGAAGATTTTCCGAAAGATGTTATGATTATTGATTATAAAAAATATAGTATAGAGGAAAGAAAGCCGGATGTTATTTTTTATCATAATCCTTACGACCAACATAATTTGGTAACACAGATTCCAGAAAAATACTACAGTTCTTCTTTAAAAAACTATTGTGATCATTTGGTATATGTTCCTTATGATGTGGTTTGTCAGAATATTGATCCAAGTCGATGCCTGATGCCTGGGGTACAGAATGCATGGAGAATTATTGTAGAAAATGAGAAAGTTCTAGAGCAATATGTTCAATATGGGAATATATCCAGAGATAAGTTAGTCGCATTGGGAAGTCCTAAGTTTGATTGTGTTTCGGCAGCAGAGCAAAGGTGTGAAATACCGGAAGAATGGACTCCTATTCTTCAAGGGAAAAAAGTGTTTCTTTATAATACACATTTAAATGATTTAATAAATAAAACATATGATTTAATGAAAAAGATATTATATCTAATTGATTTTTTCGAAGAAGAGAATGAGGTTGCATTATTGTGGAGACCACATCCTCTTAGTTTGGAAACGATAAAATCTTTTCATCCGGAATTCTATGAGATATATGAAGAAATCGTAGAAAAGGCGAAAAAGGGGAAACATATTGTTTACGATGATACCCCGGATTTGGAGTGTTCCATTGCTATAGCAGATGCATATTTAGGACCACAGGTAAGCTCAGTGAGTTCTTTGTTCGAAGCTGCGAAAAAACCAATGTTGTATACGGATACTGAAATAAGTGATTGTAAAGATTCGAAGCGTTTCATCAAAGGATTAGCAACAGCTGTAACAGACACAAAGATGTATTTATATAGTGGTGAAAGTAATGTAATCTGTATTGCAGATAGAAACAGTGGAGAGATAGAGGTTGTAAAGGGAATGGATGGTGTTCCTGCTGGAGAACCATTGATTGCTACTAGTGGTATCGCTTGGAAGGATAAGATATATTTCATATCAGAAAATGAAAATTATCTTATGAAATTCGACACAGTAACGAAGGAAATAAAGCAGATTTATGTAGAAAAGGAATACAACGATTATAATCCTGTCGTATGGAATGGTAAGATATTGTTTTTTCCAGTGTATTATACAACAAAGATTCCATGCATCGATTTAAATACAGATGAGATTAACTATCTTTCTACGTGCTATGATAAACAATTAAACATTGATGCTACCTGTAAAGGTGTTCCGTTGTTTCGTGGAAATATTGAAGTTGATAACGTGATATATCGAGTGTGTCGTATCGCGCCAATAATTCAAAAATATTATCTTGAAGAGCAACGGTTTGAATACGTAACGATAAAGAGCTTAACTAATTTGGTTAGAGACATAGTATATGATGGTAAGTTTTTCTGGTTGATACTGCAAGAAGAAAGTAGTATTTTGAAGTGGGATGAAAAGAAGAATCATATAGTAGATGTAATCGACCTTGATGAATATATGGAAGAGAAGGGAAGCCGTTGGACGTCTGGTTGTTGCGAAAATCAAGAAATTTATTTATGGCAAAGAAATGGAAGTCATATTGCAAAAATAGATTTGAAAACGCAAGAAATAAATTGTTTTGATTGCAGGGCAATAGAAGGGTTTGAATGTAAAAGCAATGTACAGGCATTTTCAGAAAATTTATGTAGTATGGGTGGAGAACTTATGCTATTTCCATGGAAGGCAAACGGTATCGTATCTCTTACACAAGATGGAAATGTATTTTTTACAAAAACCGAAGTTGAAACAAATGCTATGCTGGGATTATTTCAGAACGAGCAGATTTATAATGAGAGTATGTGTAGTGTAAAGCAGTTTGTTCATATTGTTCTGGAACAAAAACGAAGAAAAATAGAAGGTATCAGAAATGTTGGTTATGAGATATGGAATGAGATAAAGAATAAATTGTAAAAAAGAGTGAGCGGGTTATTGCTCAAAGGAGTTGTAAATTCATATATGTTTTTGTTCGTTCGAAAAAACATAATCAAAATAATAAAGGTGAAGGAGTATATATATGGATATAGAGGCAATATTGAATCAATTGATATTTCAATATAATATTGACAAGCATATGCCGAAATACGGGTTATATGTTAAGGCAAAAAAAATTGCAAAAGATGTAGTAAAAGAATTGTCAGAAAAATATAGCAAAATTATTTTGATAGGCAGTAAAGAGACAGATATAAAATGGTTTAGGTCTTGTATTTGTAATAGAGGAGTTATAGAATTTTGTGTAGATTCTAAAGAAAAAATTGAAATATCGGACGAATATTTAAAGCAGGAAAATTGTCTTCTTAACATTTCGTTGCATAAAAGAGATTGGATAAAACAAGAGTTTGCAGAAAAGCAGGTTTTTCTATTTGATTTATATGATATTTTTCAAAAAAATGATCTTTTCTTTTCGGATGATTTTTATGATGTATATCAATGTGAATATTATAGTTTTAGAGGAGGAAAACCATCCCATGATATGGCTGATTTTGATATGAATCATATATTTTTTCGACATCGAAGAGAGTTTGAAGAAGAAAAAAATGATGAAATCAAAAGAAAAAAATTAGAAGTCTTAATATTTGATTTGGTTTTTGCGAAAGATTTTCTATTGCTTAAAGAGTATATTGATATATATGTGAATGAGTATGATTCCGAGTTTTCCAAGGAATACATAGATTTTTATCATGCGGTAGAAAATTTGTTACATGACATTAAAATGAAGCTACAGGCTAGAGAACAGAAAGATTGTATTATGGTATGGCTGGATGCTTTAGAATACGGTGAAGATAAGACCTTGAGTTTTTTTGATAAGATACATGAGGATTGTATTTCTTTTGAAAAAATATTTACCGTTACACCTTATACAGGGCCGACGTTTAAAACATTATTTTCCAAATCTCGAACTGTGGAAGAGAATTCATATAAGATAACAAAAGTAGGAAAGAATAATAGTGAATTAATCAATGCACTAGAACAGAGAAATTATGAGTTTCAATATCATGGATATTTGAAATTAGCAGAAGAATATGAACCTTTACATTACTATACAATATATAGCACAATTACAGAATTGTATTGGAATATAATAGGAAGTATTTTGTTGTCCGAACAGAAATTTTTTTGCGTATTACATGAAGTACTACAGACACATGTTCCTTATATTTCTTTAGGGTTAAAAGGGGAAAACTGTTCTTTTACGGAAGATTATCCCGGTCAACAGCAAGAGTGGGAAGTTATGGCAAGAAATTGTCAGGTAATGGAGTCAAGAGAGTACGTAGACAAACAGTTAAAATTTTGGTCAAATCTTCTTCCGGAGCGTATGTACAAAATTTATATGAGTGATCATGGTCATACTTTTTTTGGAAGATATCATGCAATTCTGAAAATTCAACAAAAAGATATTCTACCAATGAAGTGTGAAAAAGTGGTAAGTTACTATGATTTTGATAAAATTGTATTACAAGTTTTAGATCATTACTGTATAAAGGAAGATGAGTTATGTAAAGGAAATGCTATCATTCAGGATGTGGATTATTATAATAAAGATTATATTTTGACAATTGCCAATGAGAATGATTTTTCACCGGATGAGTTGATTGGTTATCAGGGAATTGTAACAGAAAAAGATATGCTTTTACATTATAAACATGGAGTGGAATATTATCAGAAGCTTGTAAACGATGAAGAAATGGTTTCGGACCAAAGATTAGAATATTTAAGAAATATGTTGAGTAAAAAGGAAATTGATATAGAGACTGAAGAGAAATTTCAGTATTCTCGAATTGTATGGAATGCCTATCGAAGATGTAAGGAAAGAACCAAAGACATAGAAGAGAAAAAAATAGAATTAATTAAGAACATTTTTAATAATATTCCTTCTGATGCGATATTAGCAATTCGCGGTGGTGGAAGACCTACGGTAAGGTTGCTAATGATGTTAGAAGAGGAATTGCGTAGAAAGGTTTGTTATCTGGTGGATAGAAACAAAGAATGCCCAGCAGGAAGGATGGGGATTAAGGTAATTAACCAGGAAGAAATGAAAGATTATCATATCGATTTTCTTTTGTTATCGTCCTATCAGTATAGGGATGTATGGAAAGAGGAGATGATACCGTTTCAGAATATAAAAATAATAGATATGTATGATATATTTAAGGAAAATGGCATTTATTGCAATAGAGATTTTTATCACTTGACATATGAAAAAGAAGATTTTGAAGGATGAGGTATTTACTTAACTATAGTAGAAATACTTTAATAGTAACATGATGGGTGGATGATGAAATGAATGATACAAAGGCAAAGATGATACAAAAACTAAATGCAGAATGTAAAGGGATCAAAACATTACCTTATTACATTGTTGAAAGTGAAGACTTTTTTAAGGATAAAGAGTCTTGTGCAGAGCAAGTGTTAAAAGCTTTAGGAAAAGTAAAATTAATCGTGCGATCGTCTTGCAGCAATGAGGATACTCAGACCGAGTCCAATGCAGGAAAATATGTTTCTGTATTAAATGTAAACCCGGCTGTTTCTGAAATAATAGAGGCGATATCGAAAGTTTATTTATCCTATCATAGTACCGGAAATGAGCAAATACTGATACAGCCAATGCTATATGATATAAAGAAAACAGGAGTTGCATTTACGAAAGATATCTATTCATTAGCACCTTATTATGTTATAAATTATGTAGAAGGGCAAGATTCAACGGCAATAACATCAGGAACATCCCATCATGCAAAGACGTTTGTTGTTTATCGAAATGAACAAAATATTAAAGATTTGGATATGGACAATGTTGTGAAAACCTTAAAGATACTGGAAAATTTTTTGGAAAATGATGCATTAGACGTAGAATTTGCCATTACAGAGCATGGGGATGTATATATATTTCAGGTGAGACCTATTGCTCAAAAAAAGATAACTCAAGGGTATTATTTTGATGGTACCTTAAGTCGATTGAAGAAAAAGATAGAAAAGTTGATGCGTCCTCATCCGTTTTTAGTTGGTGATACTACTAGTTTTGGAGTTATGCCGGATTGGAATCCGGCGGAGATTCTTGGAGTAAGGCCGCAAAAACTGGCGATTTCTTTATATAAAGAACTGATTACGGACAATATTTGGGCACATCAACGTGCGGATTATGGATATAGAGATTTGACATTACATCCACTTATGGTTTCTTTTTGTGGAATTCCGTATATTGACACTAGAATTACCTTTAATTCGTTTGTTCCGAAAGTTTTAAGTGAAGGCATTGCAAAAAAGTTAGTAAACTATTATTTGAAACGATTAAAAGAATATCCGGCATATCATGATAAGATTGAATTTGAAATTGTTTTTTCTTGTTATTATTTAGGGCTGCCGGAGGACTTACATAAATTAATAGGGTTCGGTTTTAATGAGAATGAAATAAAAGCAATTGAGCTTTCGTTGCTGCAATTAACCAATGCTATCATACATCCTGAATTGGGATTGTATAAAAAGGATATTAATAAAATTAATATTTTAATAGAAAATCATAAAAGAATAGTAGAAAGTAATATTTCTTTGGTAGATAAAATATACTGGCTCATTGAGGAATGTAAGAAATATGGTACACTTCCTTTTGCAGGGGTTGCCAGAGCTGCTTTTATTGCAGTACAGTTTTTGAAATCTTTTGTTAAAATAGGGATTATTACAGAAGAAGAATATAATCAATATATGTGTAGTATGAATACAGTCAGTAAACAGTTAAAGCAGGATAAAGATAGATATTTTGCAAAAGAGATAGACAAAGAACAATTAATGGAAAAGTATGGACATATTCGTCCGGGAACTTATGACATTTTGTCTTCAAGATACGATGAGGCATTTGATTATTATTTTTCTGGTGAATCTTCTTTGGCATCAAAAGAAGCAAGGGGATTTCAGTTTACAAAGGAACAAATGGAAAGAATCGATTTAGAACTAAAGCGAAGTGGAATTCAGATAAATAGTGAACATCTATTTTTGTTTATGAAAGAAGCCATTGAAGGAAGAGAGTACTTGAAATTTGTATTTACGAAATCCATTAGTGAAATATTGAGATTAATTGAAGAGTTGGGAGAGCGGACATCGATTAGTAAAGAGGATATGGCCCATTTGGATATAAGTGTTATCAAACAGTTGTATGTGGATTTATATTGTGGAGATATGGCAGATATTTTAAAGAATAATATAGAAGTTAATAAGAAACAATATCAGACTGCAAAAGTATTAAAGCTACCAAGTTTGATCGTATCACCTGAGGATGTATATCAATTTTATTTACTAGATGAGGAACCAAATTATATTACTTTAAATTCAGTTACTGGGGAAGTAGTATTAGAAGAAGCGATAAACCACACAAATATGGAAGGGAAAATTGTATTTATTAAATCAGCCGATCCTGGATATGATTATATTTTTTCTAAAAATATTGGAGGGTTGGTAACTCAGTTTGGTGGAGCGAATTCTCATATGGCAATTCGGTGTGCAGAGCTTGGAATCCCTGCAATTATTGGATGCGGAGAAAAAAATTATCTAGACTGGAGCAGGGAAAAGAAACTTAGTATTGATTGTATGAAAAAGAAGGTTAGTAAATACGAATAATAGATTTGGAAGTAAATATTCATGGAAGGAAGAGTGTAGATATTCATGGAAGGAAGAGTATATTGGGTGACAGGACTTGCGGGTGCTGGAAAAACAACCATAGGAAATTTATTGTTTCAATATTTAAAAAAGGACCATCCGAATACCATAATGTTTGACGGAGATGCTTTACGACAAGCATTCGGTAATGATTTAGGATATTCAAGAGAAGAGCGACTTCAATGTGCGATGCGATATGCAAAATTGTGTAAATTGATAGTAGAACAAAATATTCATGTAATTTGTTGCACAATATCTATGTTTGATGAAATTAGGGAATGGAACCGGTCGCATATTAAGAATTATACTGAGGTATATATTGAGGTTCCGGTTACAATTTTAGCGAAAAGGAATCAAAAGAATCTGTACAGCGATGTAAAAAATGGAAATACAAAAGATGTTGTTGGTATGGATTTGGAATTGCAATTACCAAAGAATCCAGATGTTTTATTATTTAATGACGGTACAAAGACCCCGGAAGAGATATTTGAGACATTAATAGAAAATTTAGATAACATAACAAAGTGAAATGAGTGAAAATTGGCATGAAAAAGATTATATACACACAGCGAGTTGAAATTGTAGAAAGTTATGGAGAACGTCGAGATTGTGCAGATCAAAAAATTCCGGAGTTTTTAAAAGAATGTGGATATTTACCGATACCAATTAGTAACATTTCGGATTTAGTACCTTTATTTTTTGATCAAATTAAGCCGGATGGTGTTATGTTAACAGGTGGAAATAGTTTGGTAAGTCAAGGTGGAAATGCACCAGAAAAAGATGCAACAGATGAGAATGTAATTCGATGTGCATTAAAATATAAGATTCCAATATATGGATTTTGTAGAGGGATGCAGTCCATTTTAGACTATTTTGGACAAGAACTGATACCGGTTTCAGACCATGTAGCTGTAGTTCATAATTTATATGGAGATTATGAAGGAATGCAAGTGAATAGCTATCATAATCAGGGAATAAAAAAAGTTGGGGAACCATTTCGAGTGCTTGCGTATACGGAAGATGGAGTTATTGAAGCAATACAGTCCATGGAACATAAAATTATTGGTACAATGTGGCATCCCGAGAGGGAACAGCCTTTTTCGAAGAAGGATATAGAAAGAGTTAGAAAATTATTTGGATAAGGAGAAAAGAAAATGAAAGTAATTATTCTTGCAGCAGGTCAAGGAACTCGTTTAAGACCACTTACAGATGAAGTTCCAAAGTGTATGGTAAAACTAAATTCTAAAAGTTTAATTGAAAGGCAGATAGAGTCTATAAAGGCATGTGGTGTATTAGAACAAGATATTTATATATTAACCGGATATAAAGAAGAAAAATTGCATGAACTGTTTAAAGATACGGATATTCAATTCATCAGCAATCAGGAGTATGATAACACGAATATGGTATATACGTTAATGTGTGCAGAAGAGTTATTTGAAAAAGAAGATGACATTATAGTAACGTACGGAGATATCATATATACACCTCAAGTGTTTCAAAGTCTATTGGATTCGGATGAGGAATTATCTGTTATTGTAGATAATGGATGGTTAGCATATTGGTCTAAACGATGTGAGGATCCGTTAAGTGATGCAGAAACACTAATGAAAGATGATAATGGATATTTGACGGAAATTGGACAAAAAACAGATGATATCAATAAGATACAAGCTCAATATATAGGCTTAATGCGTTATCAAGGAAATGGAGTAAAAAAAGTTTTAGACATTTGTAAGGAAGCCAAGAAAAAATCCGAAAACGGACAAGAGCTTTGGAAAACAAATCGTACATATAAAAAAATGTATATGACAGATATGCTCCAAGGATTAATAGAGAAAGGAAATAAACTAAAGGCTGTGGAAATTAACAGGGGATGGTATGAAGTGGATTGCGAAAGCGATTTACGATTAGCAGAGTCCGAAATACAGTAGTAATGTTAATAAATGATTCAATGATAAGAGATTTAAATTGGAGCATAGGATTCGATGTAATTGTCACAAACAGGAGATGAGTCAAATTGAATTATTTGGTTTTCGGTAGCAATGGTATGGCGGCTCATATGATTGCTTAATATCTAACAGAAAAAGGGCGTGAAGTGACTGGATTTGCAAAAACAGAAAGCAAATGTTGTAATACCATCCTTGAAAATGCCTTGGATAAGAGTGAAGTAAAGAAGGCAATCCATTCGGCGCATTATGATTATATTATCAATGGTGTTGCTGTATTAAATAAATTTGTGGATGCTAATCCGAACGATGGGATTTATCTTAATAGTGTATTTACGCATTTTTAAACGTATTGTATTAAGAATTCAGAAACCAAGTTGATACATATCAGTACTGATTGCGTGTTTGAAGGAACGAAGGGATGTTATACGGAGCAGGATATTCCGGATGCTACAAGCCAAAAACTGATTATATGTAGATATTTGTGAGGTGAAAGTTAATGATGGATAATGAAGGAATATTCGGCACAGATATAGGGGGGAAAATACTGGGTCATCCTCCAAAGTTAGTTGATTCAAAAATATCTTTTGAAGGTAAAAATAATATACTATATTGTGAAGAAAATGTTACCTTAAATAAATCAGAACTGAATTTTTGGGGATGTAACTCGCTCGTTTATATAGGTTCTGGAGAACATAAAATTAATATTGATTTATATAATGAAAATGTATATCATCATGGAAAGTTTAGTGGATGTACGGATACATTAAGAATCATTTTGTCAGAGCATGAGCATTGTTTTATTGGTGATAATTGCATGATATCACTAAATGTAAAAATAAGGAATGCAGAT
Source organism: Lachnospiraceae bacterium (assembly GCA_017416505.1). The sequence goes on along the minus strand of JAFQCI010000057.1, from coordinate 1,818 downwards.
GCACATTTAATATATAATTGTGCAAATAGAAATCGAATAAATCCAACCAGAAGTGTTTTTATTGGTGATCATATTTGGATAGGTCAGGATGTTACTATATTAAAAGGTGCACAGATTGATTCTGGAAGTATAATAGGAGCAAGTAGTGTGGTTGCTGGAAAAAAGATACATCATAATTGTATTTGGGGAGGAAATCCGGTAAAAGAGATAAAAAAGGGAATTTTTTGGGATGCAACTTGTACCCATGCATTTACTTGTGAAATGACAGAATCTAGTATGAATTATGGAAGATTTATTGCTGAAAATAAAGGAGGATTTCATGATGATTATTGGATATATGAATATGATGAAAATCAAGTGATAGAGTATGATTTTATAGATGAAGTATTATCTCAAGGTTCAGTTATGGAAAAATTAGAATTTTTAATTAAATTGAATGCGAATAAAACAAAGAATCGATTTGTACATAAGTAAAAGCCGTATAGAATTATATCTTCAAGGATGTATAGCAGTATAGTGTGGGAAAAACTTATATCTATTAAGTGTGTTTCTATTAAAAGTAACATGTAATAAAGGGTAAAATATATCTAATATGGTACAATAAATCGTAAATAAAGAAGTGCATAATACAAATAGGAGATGAGTCAAATTGAATTATTTGGTTTTTGGTAGCAATGGTATGGCGGCTCATACGATTGCTTAATATCTAACAGAAAAAGGACATGAAGTGATCGGATTTGCAAGAACAGACAGCAAATGTTGTAATACCATCCTTGGAAATGCTTTGGACAAGAGTGAAGTAAAGAAGGCAATCCATTCGGCGCATTATGATTATATTATCAATGGAGTTGGTGTAATAAATTTGTGGACGCTAATCCGAACGAGGGGATTTATCTTAATAGTGTATTTACGCATTTTTAAGCGGATTGTATTAAGAATTCAGAAACCAAGCTGATTCGTAAGCGATGAATAACATTACATACAAAGTTATTCATCGCTTACGTTTAATCGAAATTTAATCACACCATATGCTGCAGGATATTCTTTTCTACTAAAATATCCACTAACTCTTTCTCACTGGCATCCATTTCTGCATGTTCCAATACTTCATATATCTGCTCGATGATATATAAGTCTGTTTCCAGTTCGTCCGCAATTTCATAGCAGGATTTACCTTTTCTATATTTCTTTTCAACGAGATGAAGCATATTTCTTATTTCACCACGTTCTAAGCCCTGTTCTAAGCCTTGTTCTAATCCACGCTCCAAGCCACATTCTAAGCCACGTTCATATACACCATATCCTAAATTACACATACTCATCAGCTCCTTGTCTATCGTTTCATTCATCTGAATATCATAGTTATTTTGTAAGGCTTCCTTCTTTTCCGTTTGAGATAATTCATTAGAAAATAAAGTTTTTAGTAATCCGATTAATTTCCGTTCATCTTCTAAAATCTTGTTATTTTCTGATTTTGGGCCTTTTTTCGTTATTGTTTCTTCTTCTGATAAACTACTATCTTCAGAATCCCTATTATTTTCAATATTATCTTCCGATACTTTATTTGAAACACAAATCAGAATTCCTGTCATCAAATCATAGTTGCTTTTTTGGGGAACATAATTCCCGATAATATTTTCACAGGAAAACGAAAATTTCGTAATGGAATCTCTCTTATTTTTCTCATCTACATTCATACAAATCCATATGGAGTAAACTTTTTTTATGTTCTGGTAAGCGTCGCCTGTAAATTCCCTGTTCTTCTGGGAAGATATCATTCGTGCGAGATAGAAAACGACCCTTTTTTCGATGGGATAT
>JAFQCI010000056.1 GCA_017416505.1 Lachnospiraceae bacterium | reverse complement strand
TCGCTGTCTGTTACCAGTGCAATCGCATATACCTTCTCTTCACCTATCTCACGAAAGATCTTTTTTACATCCTTTTCAACTGCTAACTGAATTTCTTGGCTTAAATCGCAAAAAAATTGTTTCATTTCAATAATTCTCCTATATATTCATTTTGTCTAGTATTTCGTCTTTCAAATCTAATAGCCAAACTCCAAGTGCTTGCTGATTACTAGATTGCTAAAAGCGCCTACTATAACAACTAGCAAACTCTTTTTCTCCATGAAATTACAAATATAATTCTTTTCTGATTTGTTCACAAACTTGAGACATTTCCACCATTTCGTCTTCCTCAACCATCTCACACAAATCATATGTTAATGGTTCTGTCACGAAATCAACAAGAGCCTTATTCATCAACTCATGTTCTTTCTCTGTTGCTGTTATCTTTATGATGCATTCCATATCATCATCTAACAGGGCACCTATATCAACGCATCCATTTACTTTGCATTCTAACAGCAATGCCGCAAGGTCTGTAATGAGTGTAATTGCATAATGGATTTCTGCTTCAAATCCATCTATCTCTACTTCCAGCGGATAGTCTGTATTTCGAAAAGAAGTTAATTTATTCAAACCTGTTTCTGAAATTATTTCACTTAATGCAATTTCTTCCTTTTGTTTTCCTGCTAAGTATTCCAACAAAGTAAGACTATCATCCGATCCACCAACATAATTTTCCCAATATTTTTCTATATACATTTTCATCACTCCAATACAAAATCTACTAAATCACTCAATATCCACCACATTAAAATTATATATCTCTTTTCTTGGATTTTTATAATCAGCAAACTCATCTATTTTTCTACAAAAACAGCTCACACTCCTTTACAATATATACAATTCTATCCTTTTTACTTCATACTAGCTACATTAAAATTATATTGTTCTTCTCTTGGATTTTTATATCCATCAAATTCATCAACTTTTTTAAATACAAATTGAAATCCATAATTAACAGCTTTACGATCCACTATTTCTTTTCTGGCATAACCTTTTATAGTAAGTAAATATTTTCCAGATGGAATATCGTACCAAAAATCTGTATATATTTTTTCCCCATCCAAAGTTGTATACCATCTCTCTGTATTAGAATAGTATGAAACAGTACCAAATTTTTCTACTTGTTCTTTTCCTTCTCCCTGATATTCATTTTCATCAAATTCCAAAAAAGAACCTACATCCGATATCCATATTCCATTACTTACATCTAAATTAAACCCTTCATATTCAAACTTCTTATCCCATTCATCATTAAATGTTTCACCAAGATTCTCAACTTTAATAAAATATTCAACAGAATCTATTGATGCAAACGGAACCCAAATACCTTCTTTTTGTAACTGTATATATTTCTTTTTATTTTTTTGAAAAAAGGACAACAATTTCTTTGTTCTAATCTTTTCTCTCTTGATAAAGTTCTGCAATGCATCCATTGAATATATGCAGATACCGTATTCACTTGTTTCTATTACTCTACTCATTTCTACTCTCCTTACTTACCACACACTGTCGGTAATTCACCACTTTCATACAGTTCTTTTATTATAGCTAATGCTTCTCTTGGCGTTACTTTCTTATATAATTTTTCACTTGTTCCTGGAATTTTTAAATATCCTAAATCATCTAATCCCGCATAAGCCTTTTCTGCCATTTCCCAAAAATCATCTAACGTTCCTGTAAACTTACTACCATGGAACGGCACACCAGCCTCCTTCAACAATCTATGTAAATCTTGATGGAGTTTCCCTGATCCTTCTGTTACATTTGGATACCATGACAATGCCGTCAATTTCGCCAGCTCAGAAATTCCCAACTTTTTAGCTACCGATCTAGGAAATAAATGATGCCCTAATCCTTTTGCCAATATATCTTTCCATGTTAACCCAAACGGATCAATCTCACCAAGCGTATTATACACATACCCATACAACGTTAGGTTTCCACCTGCTAATCCTATCGGGTCCTGCTGGGTGTACTGGCCTGTCTCCGGATCATAATAGCGGAATCGGTTATAATACAAACCTGTTTCCTCATCCTCATACTGGCCTTGGAAGCGGAATGGTATAAAGGTCTTCTCGCCTATGTCCTGCAAAGTTCGACCATAGTTGTCCTTGCCTGCAGGCATTACTTTTCC
>JAFQCI010000055.1 GCA_017416505.1 Lachnospiraceae bacterium | reverse complement strand
GCCATAGCTAAGTACATACCAACTTCCATACATTCTCCATTAAAGTTTGCTCTTAAATCTTCTAAAATATCTTCGCTGACACCTGCTGCCACTCCCACTACATGTTCGCAAGCCCAAGATTTTTCTCCTGATTGTTCTGTGAATTTAGAAGCTGGTGCTTTACATTGTGGGCAGAATTCTGGTGCTTCCTCTCCTTCGTGTACATAACCGCATACCTGACATACATATTTACTCATAATTCATTCTCCTTTTCATTTAAAATTTTTTCTGTGTTTTCTAAATAGTAATGATTGCTGATTAAATATTATCATTAAACTTTTTTTCTGTCAAGCAATTTTCGAACTTTTTTGATAATCATTCTCATTTATTTTTGTATGCTTAAGGAAAATAAAAAGAAACAAGGAAATAAAATGAAGTAATTGGTAAATAATTGGGGAAAATGTTTTATGTTTTATACGAATGTGTTATGATGAGAGTAATCGAAGTTTCATTTTAATTTTTGGAAAATATATAGGAAAAATAAAATTGTAAGGGGGATATGATATGTGGTTTTTACTGGCATTACTATCAGCAATTTTTGGCGCATTGACCTCTATATTGGCTAAAGTTGGTATTGATGGTGTGAATTTCAATTTGGCAACAGCCATTAGAACTGTAGTTGTTGTTATAATGTCATGGGGCATGGTGTTTTTAACAAATGCTCAAGGAGGATTGTCGCAAATAAGTAAAAAAAGCTGGATTTTCTTGATATTATCTGGTCTTGTAACAGGTGCATCCTGGCTTTGCTATTACAAAGCACTTCAAATTGGCAATGCCTCAAAGGTTGTTCCTGTTGATAAATTAAGTGTAGTTATTACAATTATATTAGCTTTTGTATTTCTTAATGAGGAGTTTACAACCAAATCTTTGATTGGCTGCATTTTCATAGGGATAGGAACTTTGATTATGGTTTTATAAGTGTTTTTCATAATGCATAGATGATTCGTGAAGGAAAGTCAAAAGAAGAAGGTATTTCAGATTAAAAAAGAGACTGCGGATTATCAGATGCAAATTTTATCAGTGGAGGATAATATAGCTCATATTGAAGTTAACAAAAGAACGTAGGATTTTGTTAAGACACAAAAAGTTCACAAAAAAATTAGCACTCAATATTGACAAGTGCTAACAATGGTGATATAACATAATTAGAAACAGGAGAAAGAAAGAACCACAAGTTCATGATTCTTCCTAAACATCCCCAGTTTCAAAAAAACTATTTTGAAAAAGGAGCGATGATTATGTTAACACCTAGTATTTTTGGAGAAAATTTATTTGACGAATTCTTTGATGATTTCTTTGATTTTCCGGTATTCGATGATCGAGAAATGAAGAAGGCGCAGAAAAAACTGTATGGACGCCATGCAGCAAACATGATGAAAACAGATGTGAAAGAACAGGAGGATCACTATGAAGTAGATATTGATCTTCCGGGATTCAAAAAAGAAGAACTTTCTTTGGAACTGAAAAACGGATATCTGTTGATTAGTGCAGCGAAAGGTTTGGACAAAGAGGAAAAGAAAGAAAAGGCAGGAAAATTCGTTCGTCGTGAACGTTATGCAGGTAGTATGAGCAGATCTTTCTATGTGGGTGAGGATATCAAGCAGGAAGATATTCATGCTAAATATGAAAGCGGTGTCTTGAGATTGTCCATTCCAAAACCAGAAGAAAGAAAAGCTCAGATAGAGGACAAAAAGTACATTGCCATTGAAGGATAAAGGCCCTTCTTAAAGTAGATTACAGAAAAATGATTTTATCCCGGAGTATTCATACTCCGGGATATTTAAATGTGAAGGATAGGGCTATTTTTGATATATGTCTGGAAAAATTAATTGGGCGGTCAGAAGCAGGAAGCAACCGAAATCATTGTTTGCAATCCTAATCCCAAGCTTTGTAAATGTTAAAGATGAAGGTTAGTGGGATAAACATGCCATAAAGAAAAATAAGAAATTGACAAAAATATTCAAATGCATCATAATTAACTTTAAAGTAAATTACTTTGATTTCACTTAAAGGAGGAGATGTTATGCATGAAGTATTTATCGGCAGAGAAAAGGAGCTTGCGGACTTAGAGGAGCTTTATTTACAAGATAAGTTTCAGCTTTTCGTTCTGTACGGTCGCAGACGTGTGGGCAAGACAACATTGCTCAATGAATTCTGCAAGGACAAGGATACTATTTTTTATTCAGCCGAGCAGAGCAATAATAAGCTTAATCTTGAAAAATTTTCATCTCTTGTTTTCAACTTTTATGGTGAAAATAATTTAGAGCCATTTTCTTCTTGGGACAATGCGCTGTCATATATTAACGAGCGTCAGAAACATAAAAAGCTGGTGCTTGTAATAGACGAGTTCCCTTATCTTGTAAAGAAAAATAAGGCTTTGCTGTCAGAACTTCAACACCTGATTGACCACAAGCTTACAAGTGGAAATCTTTTTATGATACTCTGTGGAAGCTATATGGGATTTATGGAAAAAGAAGTACTTGGTTCAAAGAGCCCGCTTTTTGGAAGAAGAACAGCACAGCTTCACATGAAGCCGTTTAACTATCAGACAAGCCTAAAATTCCTTGATGGTTTTTCTGATGATGAAAAACTTATGCTGTATGGTGCATTCGGAGGAACCCCTTTATATTTACAGCAGATAAATGCGAAGGAAAGCTTGGAAGAAAATATAAAGAGAACGTATCTTAAAGTAACCTCGTATCTCTATGAAGAAGCATTACTTCTTCTGCGTCAGGAGGTGCAGGAACCGGGAGTTTACAGCGCAATTATTGAAGCTATTGCAAGTGGACATACAAAAGCAAATGAGGTTTCTACAAAAATTGGTGAGGACTCTGCAAAATGTCTGAAATATATTAAGACACTATGTGAACTGGGGATACTGCACAAAGAGACACCTTTTGGAGAAAAAGAATCCTCCCGAAAAACCATTTATGGTATTTCTGATTTTATGTTTCGCTTCTGGTATCGCTATGTTTTTGCAAACAGAACGCTTATTGAAACGGGAGCGCAACAGGCAGTATGGGCAAAGCGAATCGAACCTGATTACAATAGCTATATGGGACTTGTTTTTGAAAAAGTCTGCACAGATTATCTTAGTGCAAGAAACGCAAGGGGCGAGCTGCCAATATTGTTTACTTCTATCGGAAGATGGTGGGGAACGAATCTTGCTACTCATGGTCAGGAGGAAATAGATTTGGTTGCAAATGATGGAAAGGATTATATTTTCGGCGAATGCAAATGGCGCAATGAGAAACTTGACCTCTCTGTGCTTCGTGAACTTAAAGCAAAGGCGGATATATTCAGTAAGAACAGGAAAAGCACTTATTATGTACTTTTTTCAAAATCGGGATTTACTGACGCTGTGATAAATGAAGCAAAGGCTGATAGCAGTATTTTGCTTGTTGATTTGGATGAGCTTATGAATATCTGATTATAATTATTGTACCAAGTCGCTAGCGCGACGGCTAGCCAAAGTTACAATAAATTTCCCACTATTTTAAAATAAAAATAGCAGTTTTTGTATATTTGTAGTATTGTTAAGTTACGACACAAAACATCACACAAATACCGCCAACTGC
>JAFQCI010000054.1 GCA_017416505.1 Lachnospiraceae bacterium | reverse complement strand
TTAACCGTTTAAAAGTATCTTCAGAAATATACTTTGCTCTTGATTCTTTCTCTAAATATATGCCTTCACCAATATTTCCGGTTTGAACCAATCGGATGCCTTCCTCCGATTGGTCTTTGCTTTCAATCCAATCGCCATCAGTAAAGACAGTACATACATCTTTTAATCTCATTTATTTATCCCTGCAAATCCGAATTGATGATATCCTACCCAAATCTATATTTCGTTAGCAACTAATAGATATTACTCATTCTTTATAGAATAATAATTATTGCATCCTGCTGTTATATTTTAAAAATACTTTTTATATTTTATCTCAAGTCCATTCTTGACATGTAAACATATGTTTGTTATCCTATTCTGGGTGCTACCATTTACGGTAGGCGGTTAGTCTTCTACGGAGGACTGTGACCTCCGATTACATAGATATCTGCTTGCAGAAATCTTTACTGAGGAGGACTTTGCTTATGCTAACTATCGAAAGCTTAATTGCTGTTATCAGTCTATGTTTAACCTGTTTCAGCCTTGGCTATTCGTTTGGAAAGAATAACAGAACACAAAAATAACCGCCCTGTCCTGAGAAAACTTGGCGGTTATTATTATAACTACTAATTATTCAGGCTAACCGTCTATCGGTAGCACCTTTTTTCAATTATTATAATACCACTAAGTTTTTTCTCCGTCAACAAATCCGAAACCGCTTACGCAATAAATTTCTGATGAGATGTCTTTACATTTGTTTGATTTACGATTGCATACTGCATAGTCGTGTCAATCTGCGAATGTCCCAAGAGCTTTTGCACCTGCTCTATTGGCATTCCTTTATCAATTGCCCTCGTCGCCATCGTTCTTCTAAACAAATCCAAAAGTTTGGATTTGTTCAGAAATCACATCTTTTATGAAATCCAAACTTTCCGGCGAATAACACTAAATCACGCCATTCGCCGATGATTAAAGTTTGGATTTTATTTTATCTTTTTAATCCACAAAAATCCATTAATGAGCCATCTGTTTTTTTCCATTTCTTCGAAACTTTTTTCTCGGCTTCATTTTCAAGTGTTGAAAGAGCCTTGATTTTATCTTCTGTAGTAATGTCCAGATATTTCATGGTAGTTTCTAGATTCGAATGTCCAAGTAAAAAGCTTACCTGAACGACACTTAATCCATCTTCGATCCAATGAGAAGCCTTGGCATGGCGAAATTGATGGGCATGTGTATTCAATGGAACATTTGGACATTTTTCATGAGCTTTCTTTGCATATTTTTTTATTCTTTTATCAAGAGCTGCTTCAGTGAGTTTTCCCTTATTGCTTCCAACTCTTGAATAGAATAAATAGTCATCTGGCTTGGGGGCATCTCCATGAAACTCTTTAAGATATACTTTCAAATGAGCAACTGCTCGTGGCAGTAAGTATGAGGTTCTGATTTTATCACCTTTCCCATGTAGATTAATATAGGGCTTGTCTGCTGATAAATTTATATGAGATATTTTTATGGAACGAATCTCATCTAATCTGCCTGCTGTGGCATAAAGCAATGTAAGAAACACAATGTCTCTTTTTCCTGTTCTGGTATTTAAATCTGGCGCTTCTAACATAGCACTCACGGCATATCTGGTTAATCCTGTCACTTTTTTCTTGCTTGTTTTTTGACGCTTGACCTGCTTGGCCTGTTGGTATAAATACAATAACTCAACATCCCTTGCACCAAGATATTCCAGAAATACACGGATAGATGCTAGGCGAACATTACATGTATCTGGACAGCATCCTCTTTTTTCTTTCAGCCAACTTATCCAGCCTTCGATATAATCTCTTTCAAAATATTTACGGTTGAATTGATTCGGTGTTATCTCTTTTTCAGCTAAGTATGTCACATATAAAATCAACGCATCTTTGTAAGATTTTATTGTACATTGGCTGGTTGTAAGAAAAGAAGGTGCATAATCATTTAAAAAATCCGATATATATTTTGCAAGCTGGTAGGCTTCATTATTCTTCTTCATAATCCACCTCCGGCACAATCTCATTGAATCCAGACTCTGTCTTTTCCAGAATTGTTTCAGCCAATCCTGGTACTATCGAATAATAATACAAAGTAGATTCTATCCATCTGTGTCCCATGGATTTTGAGAGATAATGAAGTTTATCATCAAATTCAAAAGCATCTCCATCCCAACTATTTATATTTGTTATTGCATAGTGATGCCTTAAATCGTATGCAACTGCCTTTACAGATCCATTCGCCTTTTTCCATAACGCTTCAAAGTTATCCTGCACCCAGTCACGTGTATAATGATTGCCTTTGTATGATTCAAAAAAATAAGTTCTATTAGGTTCATACTGTTTAATTGCATCATCATATTTAGAAAGAACCGGTATAATAGATTCATGCAGAGCCACGTAGTGTTGATCATATCCTTTTGAAGCTCTTATATTTAAAACTCCATGGGTAAGGTCAACATCCTCAACCTTTAACAAACGTGCCTCTGTTGTTCGAATACCACTACTATATAAAAGTCTGAAAAATACAGGACAGGTTAGTTTTCTAATTGCTGATACACGACCATGCTTTTGAGACGGATTTATATGATCACATTCATAAAAAAATCTACACAATTCTTCATCTGTAAATGCATGTGGAATATACTGTTTCTTTTCTTCCTTTAGTGATGCTGGAGATATAACGTGTGTAAGATTTCTATCTCTTAAATAAGTTATGAAAGCCTGTATTACTAGAATTCTACAATTGTAAGAGCGATTGCTTTCGGTGTCTCTTTTAGTACACCATTCATTAACCATCTTTTGCTGTAATTCCTGACCAGGATATTTTTCTTCACAATAATGGTCAAAGAATTTTAGATTCATCCCATATGATATATCATTCCATGAACCCGAAGCATTCCGATAGGATACAAATCTATTTATTAGTTCAGAAAATCCAGATATATACTCTATCATTATTCAAACACCTCCTGACACACTGGATATCTTTCGATACTTAATGCGCATTCGCGAAGATGAATGATATCTGAAAAAAGATAGTAATCCAAAGAATTAGGATCTGCATGACCTAATGTTTCACTAATTACCGGTCTAGCGACACCTTTTCCAATAAATGATGTTGCAAGATTATAACGAAATAAATGAGTTCCTCGACGTTCCCCAGAATTCATTCTGATATTTGCCGCATCATAGATTTTTCCAGAGATATAGTACAGTGCCTTTGGCTTTAAAGGATCATATGGTTTTTGCTCTGATAAAAATATATGAGTATCACTGCTGGCAGGTCTTTCATTTGATATATAATCATATATAGCATTCCCGATTGTTGGAGTTAATGGCAAGGTTAGATTAATTCCGGTTTTTTCTTGGGTTAATCTTATTTCTTCCGAATCCCAATCTATATCATTAAACTCTAGAATTGCTATGTCGCAGCCTCTTAAACCCGTAAAAAACAAAAGCGTTGCAATGGCTTTGTTGCGAAGCGATAATGCAGAACATTCCGGCTGAATGATATCATGAATAGCTTTTATCTCTTCTGACTGAAGGTATGGAACAGTTTTTCTTTTAGGTCTGATTTTAGGCATATATGTATGAATACGATATGCTTCCTTTGAATAATCTCCCAAGTCAGCCTTAAATACAGCCGAAATTTCTTTTTTGTAACAGCTACTAGTCCAAGCGTTCCCATCATCACCTACAAAGAAGGACAGAGCATCCTCTTCTGTAATAGTTGATAATGAAGTATGCCCTAATTCCTGCATTTTTAGAAGAAAACAGGAACCACCGGATGCATTTCCATATATCGTGTGTTCTTTTAAACCACGTGCTTTATCAGCAACACAATAGGTATCAATTACTTCTTTAAACTCTGGACAAAGAAGATGATAGGAACCTCGTTTAATAAGTGGTTCCTGTCTCCTTCGATTAGGAAATAGGTTATCTTCCTCAAAGCGTTTTAATATTCCATAAAAAAGATGGTACCTTCTCTTCATGTCATAAGATGAAGTCTGTTCACTTCTTATGAAGCATGCTTGTTCATAAGATAAAATTTCTTTGTAGTCGTGATTGTTAAGAATCCAATTGATTTCAGTTTTTAACAATCTAATATAGTGCTTGGAATAATCGTCAGAAGTCATGTATTCCAAAAGTTTAGGATAAGTTTCTTGTAGTTTTTTAATATCCATTTGTAAATCACCTCCGAAATATACATCGGTGATTTATCAAAATAAAATCCAAACTTTTTGAGTCATCAATAAGCGAATAGTGTATACTTTATATTGAAAGTTTGGATTTCATAAAAGATGTGATTTCTGAATTTGTGTGGATGTATTTTCTCCATATTAAGCATTCTGCCCAATCTCCGCATCCTTATCTCAACGCCGCTAATTTTCAGCCTATCAAATGGCGCATCTAATGTAACAAACAACGCTGGGTTACTATCACTCCGGCTGTTTAGATATTCTTGCAAATGTATTTTTGCCTTTGCATCAAAATACACTTTTCTCTCTTTATCACCTTTCCCAAACACCACACATTCTCTTGCTTCCAAATCCACATCTGAAATATTCAGATTCACTAATTCACCTACTCGTATTCCTGTAGAATATAATAAGTCTATCATTGCCAAATCCCTTAAGCAATTACACTTATCTCTTAATTGCTCTATTGCTTCGTCAGATATCGTTTCCTTAACCTGCTGTTTCGTCTTGATTTTATGTATTCTTCTCATAGGACTTTTTAAAATGTAGTCCTCTTCTTCTAACCATGAAAAGAAGCTAGAAATATTTCGTCGAACATTATCTACTGTCACCTTGCTACAATTATTTATTTGCTGATAATCAACAAGATAGTGTCTTATTTCCTCTGTTGTAATTTTTCGTATTGGTGTTGAAATATTGAGAAGTAATCGTTCAATAGTGGCTCTATAATAATGTATTGTTCGTTCTGAACATCCTTCAATCTTTTTCGCATCCAAAAACATCCCAAGATAGTCTTGATTGCTTATTTCTACTTTTTCAGATTCATGTTCTGAAAAAGTCTTCAGTAATACCTCCTGCAATTTCTTCATTTGCGAAACATTAAGATATTCTGCCATTTCATTGATAATTCTTACTACTTTTTCTTCCATGTTGATACATTCCTTCCACCCGTACCAACATCCTTCTCCCGATCATTCCATCTTTATTTGTCCATTTGCTTATCGATTCATATTCTTACATTCTCAGCAATAAATGCTTCGATCTACCTAAACAATTACGCATGCTCTATTATTTTTATATCATTGCCTTTTCTCTATAACATTCGAATATATATGACGGATTCTCATAATATACACTACTGTTATAATCATCAATTTTAGCACTGATAAAAGAGTTATATACCTCTATCAAAGCATCAATAACCGCTTTCTCTTCTTCCTGTGCCACTTGCTTAATTAGTCTCTTATATACTTTTCCAATATCCCAATAGGATGGAATCGCATATTTACAAGTCTTTACGTTATCAAACGTTCCCATTTTAATTTGAGCTTCATTTATGAAATCGTCACTCACTTTCTCGATGTTATCACAATGGAAAACATCAGCATACTCATATATTTTCTGAAGTCTCGTTTTACCTAACTGGTTTACCACAACCACACGAGTATTTTTTGTCTGTCTTGCTATATAATCAATCAAACTACATGTATAAAACAAATCATTATCTTTTTGATCTTCTCGTCCATTCATTTCTATTCTTGTGCCTCCTCGTAACCTCTGTAACGCAAACATTTCAGAGCTTCATTTGAACAAAACACTATCTGATGCGTAGGATATTTGAATTTAGCCAACACCCAAAATTGCTCTCTTGTAATCGTGCCATCCATATAATCTGAAATATAATTATAAATTTGGTCGTCAGCCATTGCTCCAATTACAATATCATAGTCATGACTTTTTCCAGACCTGCATTCAATAATAAAATCTAGCCATTCTTCTGACATTTCTTTAAATTCTTTGATTTTCAGATTCATATTCATTACAACATCATAAATAGAAACAATGCCTGAGTCATATCTTCTTGCCCATCTTTGAGCCTGTTCTTTAATAATTGTACAATAAAACCCTGTACCAAAATCTTTTGTATTTCTTCCTTTTCGAATTTCAGGCTGGTCAATTGGTTGATACCCTCCATGGTAGACTGTCATCATTGCCATATACCGCCCCTCCTAACCAAAATATTTCTGCATTAAGCTATCAAATAGTAATTGTGTTTCATCCAAAGCTTTTTGTATCACAACTTTTGATTTGTCGACTTGTTTGACAAACTGCAAATATTCCTCTTGCAGTTTTTTATCTGGTACCAATATTCTAAGTGATTTAATAGCATCAAAATTCAGTCCAGCTTTCACTCCATTTTGATTTCTGCTTTCAAATTGTCGTTTTCCACCTTCTGTTTCTAGAAAATATGAAACATATAAAGGACTGATTTTACTGCTATCTAATCTTACTAACGACAAATGTTGATTAATATAGGCTCCCTTACTTGCTATATCTTCATCAACAACTCCCGTTCTTCCTAAATCAGCTGTAATACTAATTAATAAATCACCCGCCTGCACTTTCGTTCTTTCTGCTTCTTTATTATTCGGTGCCATAATGTATTGCACATTGTCCAGGTTAATATGATTGTTCTTCACATTTTTGATGGTTATAAACACTTCACCACTCTCATCTGTAAAGTACTGTGCCCATCCACGTGAGCCAGAAGTTAGGAAAACAATATATTCACTCAAAACGTGTTCTTCCCAGTTCATAGAGTTCGTTACTGTATCCCCAAACATCTCGACAAATCGGGCTTTGATGAGGTCGTCTAACAATTGTAATTCTTTTGCTCTTGATTCAATCACCTTTAATAGACAATCTAATCGTTCTACTACCGACTTCTGTTCTTCTTTTGACGGAACTCTCAATTCCACATTTCCTAAATTCTTTCTAGAAATTCTTTTTCTTGTCGTTCCGGTAACATTGCCAAGCAATCGTGTGTAATATGTATTTGAACGCATGAAATAGCACAGATATTCCTTGCTAATCAAATTTGAATCAGGCCTACATATAGTACAATCCACCGCTGTAATCATTCGTTCTGTTTTATCTGGAATAATACATGCTCTTCCAACTGGTTCAGGTAATCTTGAAACCAAAATATCTCCTGCGAATATCTCTGTACACTTTAACCGTTTAAAAGTATCTTCAGAAATATACTTTGCTCTTGATTCTTTCTCTAAATATATGCCTTCACCAATATTTCCGGTTTGAACCAATCGGATGCCTTCCTCCGATTGGTCTTTGCTTTCAATCCAATCGCCATCAG
>JAFQCI010000053.1 GCA_017416505.1 Lachnospiraceae bacterium | reverse complement strand
GAGGAATTCGTAAATCAGCGTCTTGACGATTTGTCTCAACTTGTAAGTGATGTTATTGATTCAACCAACGAAAACGCAAGTGAAATCAACGAAACAATCAAGGAATCTGCTGATGATGTAGGATATACTATTTCAAGTAAATTAGCCAACGCATTTAATTCAGCAGGCGATGGTATAGGAAACTTAGTAAGTGACTATAACGATAACTTCCTTGAAACAATGACTACGTTACAAGCAAGTGTTGATGCTATTCGTAGTTTAATCGCTGGAACATCTGATAAGACTGCTAGTGACAAAATAGCTTCTGTTGAAAAGTCTGAAAAAGACATTGCCACAACCAAGGGAACTTGGACAAAAAATGATAGTGGAAATTGGAACTATTATAAAGACGGCGAACAAGTTAAAGACTCATGGACAAAGTATGATAAGGATAATAAATGGTATCATTTAGATGAAAACGGGGACATGAATACCAACCAATGGATTAAGAATGATTCTGGTACTTGGAGTTATGTAGATGGTACTGGTGCTGCTGTTACAGGTTGGCATAAGTTAGGATGGACAGATGGCTCAAATGAGTGGTATTCCTTCGACGATGATGGCAATATGCTTGAAAATCAATGGATAGATGATTATTTTGTTGCTAAGAGTGGCAAGATGTTAACTAATACATGGATTGGACATAATGGCAAGTATTACTGGGTCGGTGCTGATGGTAAATGGTTGGATGAAGCAGGTTGGACTATGGATACCAAACCTTTAGATGGTTTGCCACTTTATGAATATGCAAAGGGAAGTAAACGCATTCCTGAAGACCAATTAGCATTGGTGGGAGAAAAAGGGCAAGAAGTTCAACTTGATTCTTCTGAAGGTGTATTAAAAGTAGTTGGTAAGGGCGATATGGTATTTACTAATGAAGCATCTCAGAAGTTATGGGAGTTTTCACAAGACCCAGAAGGTTATATGGCTAAGTTGGGATTATCTGGTTTGAAACCAGTTGAATTTGCTATACCTAATATTTCAAGTATGACTAAAATGCCTGAAATACAACGTGTAGCACCAAATCAGAATGTAAATATTCAGTTGGGTGATATTCAGATGTATGGAGTGAATAACCCACAAGAATTTGCAAAACAATTAAGAAATACAATAATAACAGACACAAAAACACAAAAATTACTTACAGAAAAGATAGGGTCAAGTTTCCTTGGAAGAACTGACAGAAGTAATTTCTATAGGTAACAATTTGACAAGAGTAGGCTTTGGACTTTAGATTCCAGGGTCTGCTCTTTATTTGATGAAAGGGATGATATCTAATAATGAACAATATTGATTTATATAAAGATTTAAAAGAAATAAAAGAAAATATTCGTACAATAAACCCAGAAATTACAGATGAGTTATTGGATTTATTATACGAATATGTAAAAATTTCTTATGACATCGAAAATCAAGAAAATATTATTTCTGTAAAAGATAAAAATGGTGTTTCTTGGTTTGTAGACAAAAGAAGTAAACTTTATTCTTCAATCAAAAATAGTTGAATATTGCCACATTTCATACAAGCGTGTGGTTTGAATTTAAGACCTGTTAACGGGTACGACTTACTTTCATCTTTGTTTTTAGTGGGAAAATAATATACGGTTTCTTCTCCTATTGGTGCTTCTAATAAAACATATTCCCCATTACAAAATAAACATTTTTTCATATATAACCTCTCCTTTGTAAAATTATTTTGTAAACAAATTATATCATAAATGTGAGTACAATTATAGTTGGAACGTAAGTTTTGTTGGAATGCACAATGACATTTGGAAAGTTTTGAAAATTGAGAGTATCAAAGATGTGTTAATTGCACGGTTGGTTATCCAACATATCAGTATTTTATCAACGATAAGAGAGACTTAGCTTAGTCTCTCTTTTATTATGGAGAAAATTAAAAATAAACAATATTTAGAAAGGAGGATGATTTTTTGTCTTTTATTGATTTTGAATACAACGGGCAAAGACTTTCAGATTTTGGGTGTATGGTTTGTACCTTTGGTGGAGCGTCTGGCACTGAAACAGTAAGTGCAGGCAACGAATTAAATCTGAATACTATTTATAAACATAGTACCCATAAGTTTGAATTAATGTCTACAAGTTATAGCGCACCATTTTCTATTTCGTTTCAAATATGCAAACATCCCTGCGAACGTATCAGAGGTGGGGAGCAATATTTTGAAAACAATGAAATTAATAAACTTATGAGATGGTTAAATAAAAGGGGCTACTATAAATTTAAAACAATTGATAGTGGCGGGCAAAGTGGAAATATATATTACCAAGGAACTTTCAATACAATTAAAAAGATTAAAATAGGCAGTGATGTTGTTGGCTTAGAATTGACATTTACAGCTAATGCTCCATTCGGATATTATGAACCACTTAGTTATGAAATGGATTTTAGTAACGTATCTGATGAGTTTGTTATTTATGATAGTTCAGATGAAATCGGATATATATATCCTAATACCTTAAAAATCGAAGTTTTAGAAGACGGAGATTTACAAATTAAAAACTCACAAGAATCAAATGTTGTCGAGGTTAAAAATTGCATTAGAGGAGAAATCATTACACTAAATGGAGAAAATAAAATAATCTTATCTGATAAAGAGCATCCGACTTTATGTAACGATTTTAATTATAATTTTGTAAAAATAATTAACAAATGTGGTGAGAGTAATGATTATTATGAAGTGGATAATGAGGAAGATGAAGTAAAAAATATTTTTACAGTAACGTTGCCATGCAATATTTATCTAAGCTACTCTCCTATTTGCAAAACAGGAGAAATTTAATATGGGAATTGGAAATAAACTGGTCTTTGATGTTAATAATAACGTCGAAGACTTTACTTTTATATTGTCTACTAGGGATTATAGACATTTGGGTGCAATTTCAAATATTAATCGTGAAAGTGTTGTTTATAATGCACATTTAAATAGTGCTAATGATATTCAATTTGAAGTTTACAAATCCTATAAGAAAAAAGACAAAAACATAAATGAATCGTTATGGAATGATATTGTTGATTTAAAATTGGTTTATGTCAAGGAGTTAAATGAATACTTTGAAATCACAGTTTCATTGGACGATTCTAACGAAAATATCAAGAAAACTATCACTGCTACTTCTTTGTGTGAATCAGAATTATCTCAAACTTACATAAATGGATTAGAAGTTAATACTGAATCAGATATTGCCAGAGATGATTATGTAATCACGACATTTTATAACTGGGAAAATACAGAGGGTTCATTGCTCCATAGAGTTCTATCTTATGTGCCACATTATACTCTTAAACATGTAGATTCAAGCTTAATTAATTTACAAAGAAGTTTTAGTGTTGATGGTACTTCTGTTTATGACTTTTTAACAGGTGATTGTGCAAAGCAATTTAATTGTATCTTTAAATTTGATTCTACGACACGAGAAGTATATGTTTATGACTTATATACTGTATGTGAAGATTGTGGGCATAGAGCCGACTCGCATAATTTTTCAGATGGGGTTAGTGATAATTATATCTGTCCTGAATGTGGGAGTAGAAATATAAAATATTTTGGAACAGATACCACTATTTTTGTTGACAAAGAAAACCTCACAGAAGAAATTCAATTCACAACAGATATGGATTCTGTGAAAAACTGTCTTAAATTAGTTGCTGGCGATGATATTATGACATCCACTGTTCGTCTGCTTAATGCAAATGGAAGTGACAATATTGTATATATTACTGATGAACAAAAAAAAGACATGCCACAAGAATTAGTAGACAAGTTAAATAGTTATGATGAATTGTATTTGTCAAGAATGGATGGTTATGAAGAGATTATAAATAATATCTACGAGTCGATAGATAAAATAAATTATTATACTCATTCAATGTTGCCAACTATTGAGCAATCAAAAGTAACTGCAAAAACTGAAGCCGATAAATTAACATCATCAAATTTAAACCTATTAGGTTTAGCTACTGTCAATGAACACACCAGTATATCTACCATTGAAAGTGCATTAAAAAATTACGCAAAGGTTTTTATTAAAACAGGATATGTAAAGTTGGAAATTAATAACAGTGCATATAATTATATTGGTATAGATATAGACGGACATAGTTATGGAGTTTGGGTTGGTAATTTTAAAATAACTAATAACTCCGACAAAGAAGATGTTGCTTACACTTCAAATATTAGAGTAAAAGTTTATGATGACTACCAATCTTTCATTGAGCAAAAAATAATGAAAAATATTGCGACTGATGATAAAGAAGGTTCAATATTTGATGTATTATCTATTGAAGACCTAGATGATTTTAGTAATGCTCTATCCTATTATTGTCTAAATCGTCTTACTTCCTTTTATGAAGCGATACAAACAGCAATGGATACGTTAATTGAAGTTAATCAAGCTAATGCAAGCGCAGAACTTTATGAAGTATTATATCTTCCATACTACAAAAAATTGCAAGCATGTCAAAGTGAAATAGATGAAAGACAGTCAACTATTGATGAATGGACACAAATTTATGAAACTTCTTCTTCGCAACAGGCTCAAATTCAAAAAGAGTTAAATCTTGAAAATTATCTTGGAGAAAATTTGTATAAAATCTTTTGTGCTTATAGGCGTGAAGATACTTATCAAAATACTAATTATATTTCTGATGGATTAACTGATTCAGAAATTATTGAACATGCTAGGGAGTTTATAGATGTCGCAAACGAAGAATTAATAAAAGCTGCCACGTATCGACATAGTATTTCTACTACACTTTACAACTTACTTGTGATACCTGAATTTAAACCTATTATAGATAAGTTCGAATTAGGTAATTGGATTAGAATACGTGTAGATAATGATATTTATAGATTGCGTTTAATTGGATATGCATTATCCTTCTCTTCTATTCAAACGCTTGAGGTTGAATTTTCTGATGTTACTAAGGTTAAAGGTGTTGGTAGTGATATCAATGAAATTTTAGATTCTGCAAAAAGTATGAGTACTAATTTTTCATATGTGAGCAAACAAGCTAGTAAAGGCGAAAAAAGTAGTGAAGAAATAAATGATTGGGTAAAATATGGCTTAAATTCTGCACTTGTTAGAATTAAAAATAATGAGAAGGAAGAAGTTACGTTTGGAAATCAAGGTTTGTTTTGTAAAAGTTATGATGATATTTCTGACAGTTATTCTCAAGAACAGTTAAGGGTGACACATAACATTTTAGCCTTTACTGAAGATAACTGGAAGACTTGTTCCCTTGGTCTTGGTAAGCATGATTATGTTTATTATGATGGAGAAAAGTTTACTACTGACACAGCATATGGATTATGTAATGATAAAGTAATCTCTTCTATTATTAAGGGGGTGTCTTTATGCTAATTCCAAATCAATATGTAAAAGTTAAAATGAGTGGAAAGACCATTAAGCATTATAGAGATTTAGGCTACGATGTAAAAGATGTAAAAAGTGAATTAACTGTTCCAGTATGTCACTTAACAAAAGGTAGTCATACAGAAATAAAGTTAATATGTGATAATTGTAATGCTGAATTTAGTCGTAGTTATAAATTATATATTAAATGCACAAATAATGGAATAGATTATTGTGAATCTTGTAGTAAAGGTGTAAAGGCAAGAAAAACAGTTAAAGAAAAATATGGAGTTGATTGCATAATGGACATACCTGGAGCAAAAGAAAAGCAAAAACAAACTTGCTTAGAACGCTATGGAGTCGAACACTATTCTCAGACGGATGAATTTAAAGAAAAGACCGAAAAAACTTGCATGGAAAAGTATGGGGTAAAAACATTTTTATCTTCGCCAGAAGTAAGAACTAGAATCAAAAATACCGTCAAGGAAAAATACGGAGTCGATTGTGTGACTCAATTAGACTCCGTTAAAGAAAAAATAAAACAAACAAATATCGAAAGATATGGTGTTGAACATAATATGCAGTCAGAGGAAGTTAAAAATAAAGCAAAACAAACTTGTCTTGAGAGATATGGCGTTGAGAACCCCTTTTTATCTGCTGAAATATTAGATAAAGCTAAAAAAACTAATTTAGAAAGATATGGTGTTGAAAATATATTTCTTACTGATTTTTTTCGAGAGAAATCAAGACAAACTTGTTTGGAGAAATATGGAACAGAATATTATTCGCAAACAGATGAATTTAAAGAAAAAGTTAAGAATACCACTTTAGAAAAATATGGTGTTGAACATATATCTTTATCACCAGAAATTCAAGAAAAAAGAAAAGCCACATGTGTTGAAAAATACGGAAATGAGTATCCTTTATTATCTCCTGAAATCAAACAAAAGGCAATACAAACTTGGCTCGATAAATATGGAGTAGAAAACCCTTTTGCCTCTAAAATGATACAAGAAAAAATAAAACAGACCAACTTAAGTAAATATGGTGTTGAAACCCCTTCTATTTTATCAGAAGTAAAACAAAAGGCTAGACAAACATGTATGAATAAATATGGTGTTGAATATTACTCTCAAACACAAGAGTATAAAGAACAATATAAAAATACTTGTTTGGAAAGATATGATGTTGAATATCCATTGCAATCACCAATTATATATGAAAAGGCTAAACAAACCTTTTTAGAAAAATATGGTGTAGAAAATCCTAATAAATCTCCAGAAGTTATTAACAAAAGACTTAAAACTTTATCGGAAAACAACATAGTTTCAACATCATCTCAACAATTACATATTTATAAATTAATTAAAAAGAAATAT
Source organism: Lachnospiraceae bacterium (assembly GCA_017416505.1). The sequence continues at coordinate 27,309 of JAFQCI010000053.1, read as the reverse complement.
GATAATTGTATATTAAACCATCCAGAAGGTAGATGTTGTTTTGATGTAGCTCTTTGGACAGATAATACAAAGATTGATATTGAGTATGATGGATGGTATTGGCATCAAAATCAAAAAAGTGATAGACGTAGAGACGAACACTTTAAATCTGAAGGCTGGAAAATTTTAAGAATAAAATCTGGACATAAATTGCCTACTGAAGAACAATTATTTGAATCAATAAACAAACTTATTTACACAGATAAAAAATATACAGAAATAATTTTAGATGACTGGAAGGTGGGTGAAACTGTATGAGTGCTTGTTTAATTATAACTCAAGGAAATAATATGTTTATAGGTGCAGATAGTGCTTGCTCTGTAAAAACCAATACTGGTTTTAAGCGTTGTTTTGATGATGCTCAAAAATTGTTTTGTATTGGAGAACAAGTTTTTTTTTGTTCAGGAAATATGAATAATGCTTATAAGTGTGTAGATTGGATTAAAAATCAATTTACACACTTTATTTGTGTTGAGAAATTGAAAAAATATTTGATTGAAAATTATAGTGATATACAAGACGAATATTATAGTATAGAGATTTTAATAGCTGACTATTCAAATAGTACAGTATATCAATTATCTCAATATAATAATTTTAACATTATTACATATCCATATTCTGAACATATCAGGGTAATATGTGGTGGATATAAAACTTCTGAGAATTTTCAGTTAGCAAAAGAAAATATTTTAATGAAAAAGCCTATACACGATATTTACTTTGATACCTATAATAGTATTGTTAATGAATGTCTTGGTGGATATTTATATTTATATTCTTCTCCTAATTCTTTCTCAAAAATTAGGTTATTAGAAAAAAATATTAAATATGCCAATGCAAATAATTATCATTTATTAACTAGTGAGTTTGTGACATCTGGGCATATTTACGGTTCGCAGTTAATCGGGGGAGAAATCTACTCAGAAAACTACTCTTCTACTACTGGTACATATATCAATTTAAAAGATGGCACTTTTAGTTTTGGTGGCGGTGCATTAACTTTTGATGGTGAAATGTTAAAAATAAGTAGTCCTGATTTAGATGAGCATGTTACAACAATAACGAAGGATACTGTTACAACGGAATATATCAATGCACTAGAAGTACATGCTGGGAGTGTTGATGCAGAAAATATTTTAGGTGTAAATATTTATGGTAAGACAATCAACGGTGGAGAAATTATTGGAACAAAAATTTCTAATGGTAATGGAACATTTACTGTTGATGAAAACGGAAGCGTCACCGCAAGTGATATAAATATTACTGGTGGACAGATTGGTGAGTTTAAGCTTTATTATAGCAAAATTAGTGGCAGCTATTATTTGGAAACATTGCCTACAGAAAAAATGCCATTGACAACGGGTATAGGCAATAATAATAAGTGGGCTTTCTGGACAGGTTATGACTACGAAACAGACATGGCTACATTTTGGGTAACTAATAATGGTGAAGTGCATATGAAAAATTGGTTGTATGGTTCTGGATATGATACTTGGGCTACATGGACAAAAACGGATAACAATGAAAGGTATGGACTAGAATATATCTTTGGCGATTGGGATTCAACAAATAGAACAATGAATATAAAGTTGGTGTTTCATAATCATCATGATGGGTCAAAATTTTATTTCAATTTACCTTTAACTGATAAAATTTGGGGAACACCTTAAAAAGAGTCTATTATTTAGGCTCTTTTCTTTTTAAGGAGGAGTTTATGGCTTTTGGCACGCAAAAAAAAATAACATTAGATTTATATAACAATAAATTTGTTTCAACCAGAGTTGCACAAAATGATATTAATTCAAGAGATATTATCATTCAGATTACAGATAATGGTGTACCTTATACAATAGATACATCAAAAATTTTAATAAAAATAAAATACTCTAAAAGTGATGGTTCTATAGTATTAAATGATATTTTGCAAGAAAACCTACTGGACAATGGAACAATAAGATTAACATTAACTGAGCAAATGTGCTCCTCATTTGGAAGAAATGAAGCAGAATTAATGCTTATTAATATTGATGATGCGCAAGTTATTCATACGATGCATTTTATTGTCAATGTAATTAAATCTTCGACTAGTAATGATGATATTATATCTAAAGATGAATTTACTACATTAGAAAATGCGTTACTTAAAGTAGAAACATTATACAATTTTAAAGACGAGTTTCTTGCTCTGAACGATGCTTTAGAAAAAGCAGAAACATTGCCAGAACTTAGAGCTATTACACAAAGCGAAATTGATTCCTTGTTTTAAGATAGGTTTTGTTATTTTTATTTAGAAGGGAGGAATGAATAGTGATTGAAAATGCGTTAGATTTTGAAGGATTGCAAAGTCATACAGAAAAAATGAAATCTTATATCAAAGATGAAATTGGAAAAGAAACAAGTAGAGCAACTAATATAGAAAATAATAAAGTTGATAAAACAATTGTTGCAAGAGAAGATGAATTAGGGCTTGTAAAGTCAGGGACAGACATTGAAGTTGATAATGATGGTAATGTTAGTGTAAAAGATAATTCTCATAATCATACGTTAAGCAATTTATCTGATTTATTGACAACTGCTGATGAGTTAAATGTTTTGAATGGAATTATTGTAAAAACATCTGAATTAAATTCATTAAGTGAAATAACAGAAAATGTGCAAACTCAATTAGATAATAAAGCACCATTAGAAAGCCCTGCATTAACAGGAGTACCCGAAGCTCCTACTGCCGACTTGGGAACTAACACCACTCAAATTGCAACTACTGAATTTGTTCAAAATGAGATTGGTAATTTAGGGGTTTCTATGGAAATTAAAAAAATATACAGTGAATTGACAAACCCTACAATTGAAACAACATATACTATTCCATTTCATGAAGAGATTTCAAGTGGATATAAAATGTTGTTAAACAATGAAGGGTTGTTATATAAAACCGTAGACGACAATACTAATAATCTTAGATATTCAGAATTAATTCTTGGAAGCATTAAGGGTATTTCTCCTAGCTATAAGTATAGATATGGAGCAATATCTTTATTAGGTAAAGATGGGGGGCATGCAAGACTTTTAGCAAGCAATGGCAATGGTGTAAATAGAGAAATTTTTCTTCCTAATGCCAATGGAACTTTAGCATTATTAACAAGTAATGTTGATTCTGCTACAAAAGCAACACAAGATGCAAATGGAAATATAATTACAGAAACTTATCAAACAGTTTATGACCCTAAAGCATTTATGTTTAGTTCATATGATAAAGAATTTCTTGTTAGAAATTATGATGGAAGTTATTTATTTCGTATTATGGGGTCAACTAATAGCGTTTCTATAGGAGGAAGTAGTAAAGCAACTGGAAATTACTCATTTGCTTCAAATTACTCAAATGCCTCTGGACAATATTCTCATGCAGAGGGCTATGGTGCGACGGCTTCTGGTGATAAATCCCACGCAGAGGGCTCAGGTACTCAGGCATTAGGAGATAGTTCTCATGCAGAAGGAATTGAAACAAAGGCTGAAATGGGTTCTCACGCTGAAGGCAGAAATACATATGCTACTTACTATAGCCACGCAGAAGGTTATAATACATACGTATATTGTTATGCAAGTCATGTGGAGGGTAGTAATTGTATTGCTGGTGATTCATCAAACAGGTATACTGGAGGTTGTTCGCACGCAGAAGGACGTAGTACCCATGCACTTGGACAACATTCTCATGCAGAAGGTTATTGTACGACAGCATTAGATAATCAACATACACAAGGTCATTTCAACAACACAACAACTGCAACAAAAGGGTCATCGGCAGGCACAGGTACAGGAAGTGCTTTTGTAATTGGCAATGGTACTGATGCTAACAATACGTCTAATGCTTTTAGAGTTACTTTTTCTGGTGTAGCTTATGCGGCTGGGGAATATGTAACATCGGGGGCAGACTACGCTGAATTCTTTGAATGGCTAGATGGAAATCCTAATGGAGAAGATAGGCGTGGTTATTTTGTTACATTGGAGGGTGATAAAATTAGAATAGCAAACCCTGAAGATTATATTATCGGTATTATTAGTGGGCAACCTTCTGTTGTTGGTAATGGCGATGAAGATTGGATGAGTCGATATATACTAGATGAATTTGGTTCATATATCAATGAAGAATTTGAATATAAAGAAGAAGTTATAGAAGAGAAAACTGGAAAGTTTATTACTATCACAAAGACAGGAATAAGACGTAAACAAAATCCCGAATATGACTCTAGCAAACCTTATGTTCAACGTAAAGATAGACCTGAGTGGGACTGTGTTGGTATGATGGGTGTATTATCTGTTAGAGATGATGGTACTTGCAAAGTTAATGGATATTGTAAGGTTGCTCATGGTGGTATTGCTACTACTTTTGATTCTGGTTATAGAGTGATTAAACGAGTAACGGATAATATTGTTAAAGTTGTATTCAAATAATTTTGGAGGTCGTTCTATGTCGTATAGAGAATTTATTGCTAATTTAGGATTAGCTGAAACAGATTTGTCAAAGATACTATATCATCTTTATTTGGATTGTTTAAATGAAATGATTGAAAAAGATGATAAGTAGTTAGATTAGTATGATTAGTATTATAGGGTAGATAAGATTAATTTCTTGTCTACCCTATTTTTTACGATTTATTTAACTATAAAAAAATATTTATATAAAATAATTATTTGCTTATTTATAATCATCTTATATAAATATTTTTAACATCGTCACCTTTTTAGTTGTAGGGTATTTGTAGGGTACTAACATTTTTAATATAAGAAAAACACCGTATTATCGGTGTTTTCAAAGAATAGCGAGAGGGGGATTCGAACCCTCGACACCACGGGTATGAACCGTGTGCTCTAGCCAACTGAGCTATCTCGCCATATTAACTTTCTAAATGGGACCTACAGGGCTCGAACCTGTGACCCTCTGCTTGTAAGGCAGATGCTCTCCCAGCTGAGCTAAGATCCCATATCCTTAACACATTTATGAGTATATACTGTTCCACTTAAAATGTCAAGGTTTTTTTTGAATTTTTTTGTTTTTTTTAATTGAATCTATTTTTTTAACAATTCTAACGATTTAAAACGACATCTTTTTCCCTAAAATTAGGGATGATGCTATCCTTTTCGTTATCGCAGCCATCTATAAATCAGATATATAATTCCGGCTACTATCGCAATCGGAAGAAGCACTGTAAATGCCACATATGCCACACCAAACGTAACACAAATAAAAAGAACTACAATGAAAATAGCAGCCAAGGCAGCTAATAATTTACCATACCAGGAATTAAAATTAAATTTCTTATACCTAAAATCCATACTTCCATCTTCGTTTTGTGTCGCACGAAATCCTTTTCCAAGGTCAAATTCTGTTCTGGCAGTTTTATTTTCGTAGGTTTCTTCTCTTCTTCCAGTATCTTTTGTCTTATTTTCATGGGCCTGAAGTATGGATTTTGCAATGAGTCTTGGATTGCCCAAGGAAGAAATTACTTCTTCCTCTGACATTCCTTCTCTCATTTTCGCTTCAATATAATCAGAATAATACTTGATAGCATCCTGATATTCTCGTGAATCCACTTCTCCCTTTAACGCTTCGTTTAACCCTTCTAAAAATTCTACTCTAGTCATGTATATTCCCTTCCTTATCTTCCTTTTATCTCTACCCAAATCACTCCGTTCGGACCCGGTTTTTCAATCTGCCATGCAATTTCACGCACATCTGTCCGATTTACAATATTCTGTAAAGATATGCTTTCCCCCATATCTTCCACTAAAAACTGCATCTGGGCATTTCTACTCTCATCTAAAATAGCATTAATCTTACCTTTTAACTCTGATATATCCTGACAAACCAAATCATTGTAATAAAAATAGTTATACTTATTAGCAGTACACTCTGGGAAACACTCCTCTTCCCAGGTATGGTTTACTCTTAAATACTCGGAGGTTACATTAAAATACGCATAGTATTTTCTTCCTGCAGCATCTGGTAAGGGGTCATCCCATGTAGCATCTACCATATACCACTCGCCATCCAGCTTAACACAATTCCATGCATGGCTTTCTCCACCTGCATCTCCATAAATAATCTGGGTTTCCAGTCCTGCACAACTCGAAAGTAACATAAAAGCCTGTGCATAACCATTACATACTGCCTTTCCTTTTAATAATGCTCCATATGCATTATAAGAATCATCCTGGTTTTCCTCCAAAAAACCATAAGTACAACGAGTTAAAACATAGTCATAAATGGCAAGTTCCTTTTCATAATCCGTCATTCCAGGCCTGATACATTCAGCCAGTGCAATTCTTACTTTAAGCAATAACTCCTCTGCTCTGCTGATACTTTCTGGAATGTCCTCGCCATAGGCATAACTACGATAAATATAATAATTATCGGATAATTCCAATTCCAATTGAAGATTTCTTGGTTTCGTTTCCTTGCGGCTGGTAACTCCATAGGTTACTACATTACCCCAAAATCCACCCAGATATGAATTAATCTCTTCAATTTCCTCATTTGAAATGTCATCGATGACTACATTCAATTCTTCTTCACCATTTTGTAATGCTTCATTTACATCTTTTGCCAGCTTTTCCATAGAATCAATGGGATCCTGTGTAAAAGAGAACTTGATTTTACCATCTTCAATGCTACACTGAACAAAATGAAAATGTTGATTGATGACAAAAAACAAAATAGCAAATAGCAAAATCCATATTAAAATTTGTAGTCGTCTATTCCCTTCCTTCATTCCCTAATCTGCACCTCATAATATCCTTTTCTCATTCCTTTTCAAGGACAGCAAGTATCTCCGCCATATATACTCTATGGTAATCTTTCTGCGGATACCACTTTTCATCCGCCTCTTTATCAATGAAATTCACCGGATTTATCTCCGCTTCACACATTTTCTTACAGATAAATACCAATTTTGCTTCTTCAAAATATGGAGTATCTCCATAAAAACAGGTCGTTAATCCTGCATTGGAGATTTTATCTTCGTCTTTCCCGGATACTTTTCCACAATAGGCAAGTGTTTTTTTATATTCCTCATCAAAAAAAGAAATTGAAAATGTTTCATTGGCATCAATGAACTCTTTCGTGTACCTTTGAGGACGAATATAGGTGGTAACTACGTTTTTACCCCAAAAGACTCCTATTCCGCCCCAACTGGCTGTCATGGTATTGGCTTTTTCCTTGGTGCCTGCAGTAACCAGCATCCATTCCTTTCCAATCATTTGAAATGGATTTAGCTGCATCTCGTCTATCTTTCTTTCCTGAAATTTCATCGTTCTTTCCTTTCTAAACTTTGTTCTTCATCAAATAAATGTATGCTTTCATTCTCCAATATAGAACCTAACCTAATACCCGGTTCATTCGATAGAACAAATCATTCATCATAATCGGCTTTGAAATATGGTCATTCATACCAGCACTAAATACCTTCGCCACATCTTCCTGCAACACATTGGCTGTCATAGCAAGAATCGGAACCGTAAGAGCATCCTCTCGATTCATTAAACGAATCTGTTTCGCTGCTTCCGTACCGCTTAAGATTGGCATTTTAATGTCCATCAGAATAATATTATATTCATTTTCCCTGGACAATCGGAACTTTGAAACTGCTTCCTCTCCATTTCTAGCAATGTCATAGGTAATCCCCGTCTGATTCAAAAAGGCACAAACAATGTTAATGTTGATTTCATTATCTTCCACTACCAGTACCTTTTTCCCAGAAAAGTCGTATTGCTGACGAACATTTTGTTCCAAGGAAACCTCTCCATCACAAATAAGCTGTGGTATGGTAACTGTAATTTTAGTTCCCTTATCTAACTTACTGGCAACCTGTATGTCCCCACCTAATAAAGTTACAATACTCTTTGTCAACGCAAGTCCTAAACCTACCCCCATAATTTCCGGCAAGTTCGAATTTCTTTCCTGTTGATATAGGCGATACATCTGAGTCTTTTGGAATTCTTCGCTCATTCCAATTCCATTATCCTCTACGATATATGTAATAAATGCTTTGTTATCTCTGACTTCTTTTTCCTCTACAGAAAGCTTCACGTATCCCCCTATACGATTAAACTTTACTGCATTGGCTATCAAATGCTTTAATATCTGAATAATTTTATCCTGGTCGCACAAATAAGTATAGTGTTTTAAATTTACTTCTTCCAGAATAAACTCCAATCCCCGTTCTCTGCTCTTTTCTTTCATTTCATGTTCTAGCATAAGAAGCATATCATTTAAGTTAAATTTCTGAGCCTGCAACTGTATCTTGTTTTCTTCTATCATGGAAAAATCAAAGGCATGATTTACCAAGTCACTAAGAGCCTTGGCTGATTGCTCGATATTAAACAGATTATCCTTAATTTCCTCCGAAGGCTCCACCATTCTGGATAACTGGGTCAATCCGCTGATTACATTTAATCTTGTACGCATTTCATGAGAAATTCTAGATAAAAAGTCCATCTTTTCAAGATTTCCAAATTCCGCTTTCTGCAAGGATTCTTTTAAGTTATCCTGCATATCCTTTTCATCCTGAATATTCCGTTTTAAAAGCAATACAATATTATCGTAATCCTTAGAAGATTTTTTCAAAATATACTGGGTCCAGCAATATCTTCCGTCAAATTTCTTTAAACGATATTCTCTTACTAACTGTTGGCTTTTTTTCAATTGTTCCTGTAAAACAGAAGGTTCCATCTCAGAAGCAAATCTTTCCTGGTCTTCATAATTAATGTAGTCCAATTCCCTTAAATAATACTGGCTAACATGCATATAATCATTCTGATTAAAGATATACTCTGAACTTTCTGAATATTTTTTCATATATCCATCTTCAAAGTTTATCTCCCATATACTTGAAAAAGCCATGCTTGCTGCAGTTAAAAACTTCTCGTTCTCCTGAATAATTTCATCATATTCATTTTTTTGTAATATAATTTCATTTTCTCTTATCTGCATTGGCACACCACCTTCTTTACCTATACTCGCTATTATCCTAATTATATCAGAAACATAGTTCCTTTTCAATCATTCTATGAAAAAAAGGTAACTGTTCAGAGTCAAACTCTGAACAATTACCTTCTTATGCCTGATTCATAAATTCCAGATATTCCACCTCAGGTAAAGGCTTAGAAAAATAGAATCCCTGAATATATGCAATTTGCAATTCTTTCATAGTTTCAAATTGTTTCTCGGTTTCAATTCCTTCTGAAACGATTTCCAACTTCATTCCTTGAATCATATGCATGGCTGCATCCATAACATACTTCGCTTTTTTATTTTCAAAATAGGCACGAATCATGTCCTTATCAAATTTTACAATATCTACAGGCATGTCTACGATATAATTCAAATTACATTGTCCTGTACCAAAATCATCCAATGAGAATACAACACCATAATTCATTAAGACTTTCATATTCTCAAGCATCGTCATCTTCGCACTTAAAGATGCTGATTCTGTGATTTCCAAATTAATGTATTCAGGACTTACACCATGTCTTTCCATAATTTCAATAAAGCTTGAGGCTAGTCCTTCATAAGCACACTGAACCACAGACAAATTCACTTCAATGTATTGAATTCCGTATTGCTCAACTCGATTTTCTTTGATAAATTTACATACCTTATCAAAAACAATCTCTCCAAGTCTTAAAATCATTCCGTTCTTTTCTGCAATCGGAATGAATGCTCCCGGAGGAACCAAATTACCATTCTCATCCCTGATTCGGCACAAAGCCTCTGCTGAGGTGAATTTTTGTTCTTTTGTAGAATAAATCGGCTGATAGAAAACTTCCACTCTGTCGTTTTCCATAGCACTGAAAATCATATTTTCTACTTCTTTTTCACAGAACATTTTCTCCACCATCTTCTGGCTAACCCTTAAAAGACGGTCATTGCTTAACTCTGTGCTATTCTCCTTTGTGTAACGAAGCAGATAGAATAAATCTCCCACCTGGTCTACTACATTGGCATTAGGAACATGTACATAGTGACAGTTTGGAACTCTATCATTCTGGCTAAAGGAAGATTCGTTCTCGTCACCACTGGCGAATCCTTGTGAAAATCTCTTTACAATCTCAGCAACCCCTTTTTCTGCCCATTCCTCGTCCTTAAAAATCAGAATCAGTTCATCCTCTACATTCTTAAATACTACTGCCTTAGGTACATTCAGAAGATAATTTATGATTTCTGTTCTCATTCTTAAATCTGCCTGAGTAATAATATTATTCCCTGGCGTATGTTCAAAAGAAATAGATAATATACTGAAATTCTTTTTCTCTCCATATAACTGTCTGACATAATGCAACATAACATTTTGGTTATAGATACCAGTACTTCTATCAATGTTTGCCATCGGATTTTCAAGCATCAGATATACAATCATCATACCTATCGCCATAGCAAAGCCAATCATAAGCATGGCACTGTCAGAAATAAACTGAACGACAGCCGCCATCGTCCATAAAATAATCCAGAGCCACATTGCTTTCTTTCTAGCAGGATTAATTTTATTCTTCTCCCGAATCAACTGATAAAATATAGAAAGCAATAAAACTGCAGCACAGATAAATGTAATATATATACTGATTCCAAAAGTATGTGCATCTTTTTCCGCCGCATCATAAAAAATATCAATCGGTGCCAGCAAAATCGCAATAGCAGAAAGTATGGTAAAGATTCCATATCCCCGAGTAAGTTTCTTATACCTGCCTACCTCATAACATACATCCGCACAAACATAAGTCAATGAAAAATATACAACCACAATAAGGGAAACCGGATATAATTTACAAAGCAACTCCACAAAAAACATAGGAAGTGAATCCATATAAACAATCGCCACAATAGAGCCAACATCCAGCAACAAAGAAATTAAAACCCCGGTAAAACATCTTGTGAAGGCAACTTCAGTTCGTAGATTTAATCTTTTTTGCCCATGATAAAAAAACAGCAATATTAATAAAATTAAAATTCCGCAAATCTGCAACTGAATATTCATACCTGCCTCCTTTCTTCTCTTTTCTCAAAATATAGTTCTATTATACTATAAAATTCTATGAGTTTCCATATTTTTTTATCTTTCCTGGTTTTTATTTTTCAGTTTACATCTATTGCAGAATTTTATATAAAATACAGATTTTTATTTATGATACACTCATCACTCTATTACATCCACTATCATTTCAGCCCCGATTCCTGTAATACAAAGTTCATTTTCACTTATTTCCGGAAACATATTATCACAAAATTCCCCCTCTTTTTTAAAAAACAACTGGCATTTTCTTCCCGTATTTCTTACTTTACAATCGGTTTTTGCAGGAATATGAACGATACAGGTGGCTTTCCACTGATTGACTTCTATTCTTCCATGTATTTCATCTACCGTAATTTCGTAATCTGATTTTGAAGTAAATTCCAGACTTCCATTGCACTCTGAAATAAAAATTTCTTTTGCCTCTCCATCGTATTCCAAGCGTCTTAATTCAAGTCCCGTCATATAAACTTTTTTTGCATCTGCAGCTAATTCACAATGCTCCGTAAATCCTTGAGGCAATGTAATCGTAACAGAAACTGCCTCTCCAATTTCATACTTACTTAATCCTTTTTGTTTGACACAATCCACGTCCAGCTTATTTTTATGTTCATCCAGTTTTACTTTCATCACACGACTTAAGTCTTCCATGGTTTCTGACTCCAGTTTCACATGGAGTTTTTCATCCTTTCCACCACATATTACAATGGTATTGGCACTTCCAAAATGAATATCGAAATGCTTGGAACAATCAATGTCATAAATCGTTTCACTTGAATATACTTCTTTTTTACCTTGGTATTCCGGTATTGCGTTAGAAACCAGTTCATCCAGCGTTGTCTTAAAAATTTCAGCCAGAATTATCATATTTTCCATATCTGGTAATGCTCTTCCAGTCTCCCACTTCGTGATAGCCTGTCTAGATACCCCTATTTTATCCGCTAATTGTTCCTGAGATAATCCTTCATTTTTTCTTATTTCCTTTAATTTTGCTCCAAAATCCATTTTCTTTTCCTCCTATCAATCTTTTATCAATGAATAAGCCGATATTTTTCTGATTGGCAATGCCAGCCAGATGCATAAAACAAAACTAATTCCTGTCTGTAACAAAGCAAACAATAGTAAAATTCCTATTGATACTTCACAATCATTTTTCATGGCTCCTACCATTGAAAATATCAGATTGTTAATATGTGGCATATATACACAACCAAGTAAAGCCGATAGAATCGCTGCTCCTCCGATTACTGGAAGAAAACTTCCTGCTGTCTGGAATATCAGTTGTCTGCTGGAATATCCCATTGCCTTATAAATCCCTAGTTCCTGTTTGCTTTTTACTATGATGGATTTAACAATAACATATAAAATTAAAAAGATAATGAGTGTAGTAAGAATCATTACTGCAATCACTGCAATTTTTACAATACCGGAATACATATCTGAAGTCTGTTCCATCATTTCAACATAATTTACTGCCTGTAAAATATCCATTTCATAATCATTGTTTGCTTCATCTATCCAGTTTTCTATATTTACATCATCGCTTAAGTATACATAAAGCGAAGTCAATGATCCCTCACCTTTTATCCTGTAATATCCCTCTTCAGTTAATTCGCAGACATTCCCTGAATAATTTACACTTTGAACAAAACCAACAACTTTATAGGTAAGGGTGCCGGAATCCGATGTAATTTCAATTAAATCATCTACCTGGTATTTCTCAGAAAAAGCACTTCCCAGGGCAATTTCATTTTCATTTTCCGGATTTCTTCCCTCATAGCATAAATCGTTTTTTACCTTAGAAAAGTCTTCGCAAACAAAGACCTTTGTGCTGTCATTTTCTAGTTTTATGGTTTCCGTTCCATAAAAAAGTACCTGCTCCACCTTTTGATTTTTTAATAAAGTATTTTTGATTTCATTTCTACTTTCTTCTTTTATCTTAATAATAACATCTGGTGTTTCTTCTGACAAAGTCTTTAAAAAATGTTCCGGTTTTATCACAACATTATAAAACAATGTACCTGCAAAAGCAATCAACCCCATCATTACAAAGGAAACCAAGAACAATAAAAGATTCTGCTTTGCCTGACCAAATATCCGTTTTAAAATCAAAAGAATCTGTATATTTCCTCTGATTTTATCCATCGGAATATAATTTTTCATAGAATGTTCTTTCTCCTCGCCCCCACGAATTGCAAGAATCGGCTGTAATTTTTTGATTTTTCCTGCTGCTGACCAGGTAGTCAGTAAAATAATAACAAGTAATACCATCATAGTAACGAAGCCTGACACGATATCAAAACTAATAGAAAAACCAAAACCCGACTGTAAAGTCAACATCTGCACCATAGCACCAAGTACCGTATAGGACAAGAAAACTCCAAGAACAGAAGCTAACCCTCCTGTAAGCAGGTATGGAAATACTACGGTCTTTATTATGGTATTTCCGGTATAACCAATGGCTTTTAACACACCTAAATTAACCATATCTTCCTGTATCATATTTCGAATTCGAAACCGGCTTAAGAACAGGCAAACAGCTAATACAATTACCGCAAACACAAACAGCATCATTACAACCAGATCACTTACCATGGTTCTGGTCTGTTTGTTTTGTGATTCTGTATTACTGTAATGCACCTTAATTTGTTCCTCTTCCAAAACCTGATTGATTTCCCTGCACACACTGGTAGAATCTTTTCCTTCTTTTATCTTGACAGCATACGTACTGACCTGATAAACTTCCGATTCCTCCAACAATTTATTATAACATTCCTCACTAAGATAAACCCCTATCAATCCTGACCCATAATTTCCATACTGCATTTCCTGTAAAATGCCTGCAATTTGAAATGTATACTCTTTCTCATTTATCTGATAAGTAATGGTTCCTCCTAGTTCATATTCCCCAAATTCCGCAATATATCTTGGTAAAAAAATCGCATTTTCGAAATTTTCTTCCGATTTCTCTATCATTTCAAACTGATTTAATTCAAAAGTTTCGTCGATATTATAAAATACCGTATTCATGGCAAACTCTGTTTCCCTGAAATCTTTCGCTGTGGCATTAAGCAATATTCCACTTCTGCTTTCTATGACTTCCACATCTGCCATTTCCCCAATTTTCTTTCTTAACAACTCTGAATCCTGACTTTTCGGAATACATAGATTTATATTGGCAGTGTTCAGCTTGGTAAAGGTTTTATCATATGCCTTATCCATTTGAAACACCAGCACAAGTGCAATATTTATAATGAATGCGGTTAAACACAAAATTACACCAAAGGAAATATATTGCCCCTTTTCCTTCCTTAAATGATACATCGTTAAATTCTTAGTCTGTTGCATCTTCATCCTCCATCTTCTTTTTTCTGCCCTCAAATCACGGGATACTATTTTTATAAAATAATGCAGAACATAGATTTTTTTACCATCCCATTTCTATCAGAAAATCATCCAGCTTTTTCTTTCGAAGTTCATCTTCTTTTTTATAAGCTCCCAATTCACACTCTCCAAAGATTTTTCCATCCTTCAGATAAATCACACGATTTGCCCGCAAGGCTGTTTTTTTATCATGGGTTACCATGATAATACTTTGTCCTTCCCTGTTTAGCTCACTAAATACATCCAAAACCGCATCGGAATGATTGGAATTTAATGCCCCGGTAGGTTCATCTGCAAACAAAACTTCCGGCTTATGAATGACCGCCCGGACAATACCAGCTCTTTGTGCTTCTCCTCCGGAAATCTGAGTGGAGAATTTTTTCCATGTAATTTCCGGAATATTTACCTTTTGAAACAGTTCCTTTGCCCGTTCTACTACTTCTTTTTTATTACGGTTTACTAAAAGTCCGGCAGTCAGTACATTATCCATCAGACTCATTTTTTCTAGAAGATAAATCTGTTGAAATACAAATCCGCATTTCTTTCTACGAAACACCGCCAGTTTATCATCATGATAGGAAGTAATATCTTCACCACAAAATAAAATTTTTCCTTCGTCTGGCCGGTCCATGCCGGATAGTGAATATAAAAGTGTGGATTTTCCTGCTCCTGAAGAACCCATTAATACAGTAAAATCTCCTTTATAAATTTCTAAATCCATATGTTCAAAAATGGTTTGTTTCATTTCTCCGGTTCCAAAACTCTTTTTTAAGTCTTTTGTTGAAATAATCTTCTCTTTTTCCTTCATCATTTTCTTATCCTTTCTTTTTTTGTTGCACTGCTCTCTTTATGACTATTTCATCCTAACAAAAGACCCCCGGTTTCAGCCAGCTATATCACTTTACAACATCAAAAAAAGGCTGCTACCATTGGTTGCAACCTTTATTTTATAAGGATTTCCGTTTTCAGATGATATTCTCCATGGGAAATCATGTTTCTTTATGCAAGCATGAAAAATATGACCTTTTGACCCTAGTATTCTATTATTTATATTCTTCTTTTGTCTCTATCTTTTCATATATCAAACTCAAAGTCGAGGAAGAAAATTTAAAACAATTAATCACTGAACAGTCAGATTCCCAGGTTTCAAATCCTTCTTCCTCACTATCTAATAGTTCTGACTTTTCATACTTACTATCAAAACCTTTCGATAGCTGCTTAAAAAACTTATCCAAGTCAACATTACAATTATCAGCTTCAAATTTCAAATATACAGACCACAATTTTTCTTCTTTGAATATGTAAATTACCTGATAATTGATGCCTTCATTTCCGTCAAAATTTGTACCTTCTGCCTTATAAACAATTCTTTCTCCCAAATCGACAGGAATATCGTCCCATGTTTCACCCAGGTCAATCGCTTTCGATTTTACTTCACCAGGACTCATTCCCCATTGCATATTTTGATATAAATCATCTGTACTATATGGATGGGACTGATTTTTGAAAATAAAAACTACTACGATTACGATTGCTATTACAGCTAATATTGCAGCTGTTATTTTTGTTTTTTTACTCATAACTTCTCTCCTTCTCAATAAAACAACCTTTTTCTGTTTGCTTTTGCCCCTGATAACATTTCAATTATACTATAGCATTCAGATGCTTTCAACTTTCATTTCATCTTTTATTCTATCTTACGCAAAAAAACGAAGTATTCACCGCTTGTGCTTGGAATACCTCGTTTTTATTTCAGATTTCATATTTAATTTCTTAAAATGCTCTACACCAACTTCGTAAAGTCAATGTAAAGCATAGGAAATACAACTCTTCTAAAATTCTCAAAAAAATTTCTACTAATTAACCACTCTTTTATTTTTATACACCGAAAAAATCAGAAGGATTCCGGACACTGCACCCATGAATAGGAAAGACTGAATAAGAGGTACAAAATTATAACTGCCTCCTTGCCAGAAATCCACAAAATCGTTTCCAATGTAACTCATAGGAAGTGTTCTTGAAACGACCTGCAATGCTTTTGGAAGCTGGGAAGTGGATATTCCCATCATTCCACATAAAATCATAAAACCAAAGTAAAGCCCCATGGAAACTGCATAAGTTGGACCAAATTTCTTTAAAAGTTCTGCTATTGCGTGTGCCATAACAAAGAAAATAATCGCAAGAAGATACAAACATCCAACAAGACAAAATAAAGATGAAATGGCTGGTTTTAGCATATCAATGAAAAGTACCTCTGCCACACCATAAACTATCAAAGCAATGGTGAGAAAAATTAACTGTGCAATTAATTTCGCTAAAATCATACTTTTTTCTTGATAACCAAACAACCGCATTCTTAAAGGCACACCCTTTTCTACTTCTTGAGAGTAGTTTGCTGCATAGCCAATTAAAACAACGGACATAGGACACATCATACTCATGCCAATCGCAACGGAGGTTACAACTTCCAATCGAATTGCTTCCGGTACCTGATTCCCATATACTTTCGCAAAAATAACAGACATAAGGACAGGAAATACCATTCCGAAAAAATGAACATAGAAATTACCATTTATATTGCGCAATTCATATAATATCAAATTTAGATTACATTTCTTTTCTTTCATGAATTTTCTCCCTCTTTCCTACTTTTATAATAATGTTCCTTTGCATTAATAAACATAATTTCAATGTCGTTATTACTTCTTTTAAAATTCACATCCTCTTCTACTAGCAACTGAATCAGTTTTTTCTCTTCTTCTTTCTTCTTACAAGATACGGCAAGTAAATTTTCCGGTGCCTTTATTCTTGAAAAATTCTCAGCCAGTTTCCTGTTTTCTTCCGAATTTTCCAAAATAAAAATGCCGTTTCCACAATACTTCCGGAACAGTTCTTCTTTTTTTCCATAAGCAATTACTTTTCCTTTATCCAAAATTAAAATTTTATCTGCCATCTGCTCCAATTCTTCATAATAATGGGATACAATAAACAGGGTATCATTTTTATCCCGATACCATTCTGTAAGCTTTGCCATCAGCTTCCGCCTCGTTTCAAAATCAAGTCCTGAAGTTACCTCATCATAAAAAGTAAGTTTCGCATTCTGAAGCATCACCATAATAATGGTAAAGCGTTGCTTCTGCCCTCCTGATAAAGCATTATATTTTTTAGATAAACATTCTTCAAAATCAAAAAAATCAATTAATTCCTGCAATTGTTTATTTCGCTTAATCTTAGTATCCAGTATTGCTTCCATAATATATCGAACCGGCATACTTCCCACATATTCATTAAACTGCATATGTACTGCCATCTGCTTCGGTTCTATCCGTGTTTTTATACTTCCCGTGTAATTTGTAAGACCTAACACGGATTTCACAAAAGTTGTTTTCCCTGCACCATTTGAGCCAATAATACCAATTCTTTCTCCCTCATTAAAATGTAGGGGCTGTTCAATCATAAGTGCTATCTGGTTTCCATATTGTACTTTCAAATATTCAATTGTTAATAACATAATCTGCATCCTTTCTTAATATTTTCTTACACAAATTGAATGGAACATCTTTCCTGTACATCTATCCTAACAAAAACATATGAATTTCAAATGAATATTTCATGTAAATATAAGTTTGGATACCACTCCGCCTTCAAAATTTTCAACACTTACTTTTGCCCCTAAAAGCCGGCTATAATAGGATACCAGATAAAGTCCCAATCCTTTTCCTTTCTGCTTGGTATCACTGCTTACAAATGGTTCATAAATATGGGAAAGCAAAGATTCTTCTATTAATGAACCATAATTTCTAATACATACTTCGTTGTTTTTTAACAGAATATGAATTCTTTCTCCTTCTTTTGTATACGTTACTGCATTGGAAATAAGATTATCAATCATCTTTTTTAAGATTTCCTTATCTGCTTCTACTATTCCATCCCCTTCTATTTCTAACATAAGTCCTTTTTCTGATATCTGAACCCAATAAGCATCTGTCAGCTTTTTTGTTATCTCTTTCAATGACAGTTTTTCCATTTGCAAATTTTTAGCACAATGATTCAAATACAAAATATCTTCGATAATTTTTTTCATGGATAAAAGCTGTTCTTTTACTTTTGGAAGATATTCTTTGGTATTTTTATATTTCCCTATCTCATTCATCATACCTTCTACTAATAAAAGTGCGGCTGTAACCGGAGTTTTCAGCTGATGAGAAGACGCACGAAGAAATATTTCCTGTCTTTCGTTTTCTTCTTTTAACCTATGATTTTTTTCTTCCAATTCCAGATAATTATTTCGCAATTTTTCATATAATTCATTTAACGTTCTTCCTAAATCCCCTATCTCATCATTACTTTCCACAGAAAAAGGCTCGACTTCAAAATGCTCCATTTCTTTCGCATTGGCACTGTAAGAAGCCAGACTGATAATAGGATTTACAATTTTTTTCGAAAATGCCTGTGAGGCAATTAATACGATAAGAAATACTACAGAAACAATCATAGGAAGGCTTTGCAAAATTACCGGTAAAATCTCCTTCATTTCCGGCGCCATGGCAGTCAGAAAAGTAATGGCAACCGAATCCTCTCCCTTTCCCATAGCAATATAAGTACTATAAGAATTATTTCCATCAGAAACACTATTTTCATACACAATAAGGGAATCGGATATCATATGTAATTTTTCGCTTTGTAGCTGATAAATAGTGGAATCCTCTTTTGACTCAAACTTAATTTCTAAAGGAGATTCCTCAGATAAAAACTCCTCTCCCAACAACTTGACTTTTAATTTCTCAAATTTTTCTGATACTACTTCCTCAGAAATCTCTACATTCGTGTCATCCCAATTATCAGAATTCTTAGAAAATGACCGAAACTCATTCAAAAAGTCTTTTAATTCTTCATCTTTGATGTTTATGGATACATTAAAAAACTTGCCAGAAACATATAAAGTATCACCTGTATCTGGAATTTCTATTGTAAAAGTACCAGAAGGGTTTTTCACAGTAAGATTATCATAGCTTTTCGTTTTCATATATCCTTCCTGAATCGCTATTAAAGATTCCAAATCACTTTTTTTTACATAATCCACATATAAGGAAGGTAACATCCATACAAAGTATCCTACTATAAGTGAAACCATAATCACTGCAAGCAATATGCTATATAAAAGCGTTTTTTTTGATAATCTCATTTTATGCCTCCTTATTGAACTGATAGCCAACTCCTATGATGGTTTTAATAAAGTTCTTAGGCAGTTTTTTTCTTAAATTTTTTACATGAGCATCTATAATCCGGTCATTTCCAATATAATCTTCATTAAAAATTCGAAGAATTAACTGCTCTCTTGTAAATGCCCGATTAGGCTCTCCATAAAGGGTCTGTAATAATAAAAATTCACTTAAGGTAAGTGGCAGCAACACACCATCATAAAAAGCCTGAAAAGAATCATTATGAATAAACAGCCCCTTTTCTTTTTCCTGATGTTCTTCTTTTTTCTTTACACGTCTTAATATAGCTTCCATTCTCTTTAAAAGAATAATGGGAGAAACGGGTTTCATTACATAATCATCTGCATACAAATTAAATGCATTTATCTGTGTCTTTTCATCCTCTAAAGCGGTCAACATAATGATTGCTATTTCCGGTTTATTTTCCTTTAAATAAGCCAAAACTTCCAATCCACTGATTTTGGGAACCATAATATCTAATACTGCCATGTCAAAAGGCTCTTTTTTCAAAACAGCCAGTGCTTCCTCGCCGTCACTTACTGCTGTTACCTGATAGTTTTGCATTCGCATATATTCCGTTAAAACCTCTTGTATCGTGGGTTCATCTTCTAAAAATAAAATTCGCATAATTCCTCCCCATAACCTTTCCTCATACCTTTTTAGTAACTCTTAAAAAACTTTATTATCTCAAAAATATAAGCTGGTTCCTGTACTCACTAAAAATCATTTATTTTGTTCTCACAGTATATCATAATGGTATGAATTTAAAATGAAGATTCCAGAAAAAAACAGCTTAAAGTTACTTGTCCTATTACTTGCAAAATTTACTCCCATAAAATTCATTTTAATCTACTTCTCTAACCATTTCTGATACAAATGATCCATACAAATTGCTCCGAATGGTGCCGTAATAAGAATGGATAAAACTGCAACGGTCAGCACAATCTGTCCGCAAGGCAATCCCATGGTAAGTGGAATTGCACCGATTGCCGCTTGTACGGTTGCCTTTGGTGTATATGCCACCATACAGAATAGCCTTTCTTTTTTTGTCAATTTTGTTTTTACCAACGATAATGCTACTCCAATCATTCGAAAAACTAAGGCACCAAGCACCACCATAACCGCAGCGATTCCAGCAGATACTGCATACTTCAAATCAACGGTTGCCCCTACAAGTACAAATAAGAATATTTCTGCAGCAACCCATAATTTATTATATTTACCGGATAATCTGACCGCTAGTATATCGTATTTCTGTTTGATTACAATTCCTAAACTCATAATCGCTAAAAGTCCGGAAAACGGAACCATCCCCTCTAAGCGATTTTGTAATTCCAAAAGCAAAAAGGACAGGCTTAGAAGAATCAATAGCTTAACCGAATCTCTCATATGGAATCTTTTAAAAAACATCACAAGTACCATACCTGTCACTACACCCACTGCAATTCCAAGTAAAATCGAAACCGGTATCTGAAGGAACTTAACAGCAGATATATTTCCTGTGGAAGCTAAGGACGTAAATGCTGTAAATACAACAATAACAAACACATCATCCACCGATGCACCTGCTAATATCAACTGTGGAATACCGTTCTTTTTACCATATCCCTCTTCCATGAATCGAATCATTCTAGGCACAACCACTGCTGGGGACACTGCCGCAATCACACTTCCCATAATAGCTGCTTCTAATGTTGTTACCCCTAATAATACCGGAGCCAGAATAACAGTTCCTATCATTTCTATGCAGGCAGGAACAAAACACATAAGAACCGCTGGTCTTCCAACTTTCTTTAAATCAGATATGTCTAGTGATAACCCTGCTCTTGTAAGAATAATAACCAAGGCAATCTGCCTTAAATCCGCTGAAATATTTAAAATAGATTCATCCATCAGATTAAGAGCATGAGGACCTAAAACAATTCCTACCACCATCATTCCTAATAAACTTGGCAGTTTCAGCTTCGAAAAAATACTCCCGAGCAGTAGTCCTAATAATAAAATGAAAGCAATACTTGTTAACATAACTAAGCCTCCTGGTATCGTAAAAATTAAAAAAGCTGACAATTTCTGCGTAAATTTCGCAGAAGTCATCAGCATTTCATGCGGTTTAGGTTTCCCATGGGAGAACTTCATTCCCAACTTTCAGCATTATATCATAACTCATTTACAAATTCAATCAAATTTACAATTGATTTTCTTTCTATTCACTCAAAAAATAAGCATAGACTATCTAATTATGATAATCCTTATTTCCACAAATATATCCTATCTTATTAATTTTTTTAGTTCATCGATATTATCAGAAGAAGTATTAAATATATATCCATTACAAATTATTTTATTTCCTATTATACTTATATTATAAGTTTCGTTTTCATAAGAAAAAGTCAGCATAATTTCCCAACCCTTTTCTTTATTTTTTCCGTCACTTTTTTTCGTGATAATAGAATTTAATATTCTTACTATCTCTTCAATCTGTTCCTTATCCCTAATCTCTTTTTCGTCTAATGCTTCCGGTATTATCTTTACACTAATATAAGCCACATCACTCTCCGAAATCTTATCAAAACTTTTGCTACTAAACACGTTAATTGCAATAATAATTAAAATTATAACAATACCAGCAAACACTAAAAATTTAGCACCGTTTTTCATACAAACACCCACCTTAAATATACATACGAAATTTCATATATGCAAACTCATAATAAAAGGACACGCTTTATCAAAAATAATTACACTTTAAAATCAATGTATATATACGGTACCATCTACATAATTATAATTAATGCATACATCTGTATTTCCCCATCCATCATTGACATATACATATCTGGTGTCAGAAGAAATCAAATATCCTGTGCATACAACCCAATGTTCCCCATATGTAGGTTCTGAAGAAAGACCAACAATAATTGGCAAATCATCTCCTATAGTCGATGTAATTTTATCCCAAGGTGAACTTATTAATGTTTTTTGTATGTATCCTGCCTTATAAATAAGACTTTGTTTTAACATATATTGTGTCATACCATATTTTATATCTCCATATGTAGAACCAGGAGAACTCCCGTCTATATACGGTACTAGTGCTTTTATTAATGTTTCACCATTCGAAGAATCCAAATCACTAGGAATAAATCTTGAATCCACATAATTATCATAATATTTAAACACTATTGCTGCAGCTACACTCCCACAAATTCCATTTGGATTATATTTATATTTTACAGTAGAGTGTGATATTTTAACCTTTGTTTCTGAACTAGCTAATGCAATATTTTGACCTGCCACATCAAAGGTATTTTCACTTATATAATTCTCAGTCCAATTAGTACTATTGCTACTTCCATCAATTTCACTTTGAACTTGAATTCCATCTTTGACTACATATTCATCTATGTTAGTTGGTGATAAATAACAATAAATTTTGTTACTATCCAAATAATATATATCTTCATCCAAACAAAATTCAATAATCTGTCCTTTAGATACATTAAAAATAACATATCCTGTTGGTAAACATTTATAATAATATGCAATAATACTAGTTCCGTCTTCGCAATATAAAGGAATCTCTGATTCCTCATTATAGTAAATCTTTTCGTCAGCCACTTCAAAATAATTTGTATCATTAGCAAATACCGAAGAATTTACTTTCATTAAAGTTATTGCAAACAAAACCAAACATATTGCAAGCTTTTTTTTCATTTTTTTCATAAGCTACCTCCCAATAAATCGATACTCATTGTTTAAAATTGTAATTTTTGTGCATCGTGTCCTTTATTTTTATATTATAGCATACTAGGAGTTAAATTTCAAACCAAAATGTCAGTTTCTCCAAAAAAAGCCAAACATTATTTATTGTCCATAACAAGCAATTTTCTCCAACTGATAAAATATTTTTATCTTATCACTCTAGCAACAACAAACAAGACATGGATATTAATAATACACATGACCATAATTTTAATCAAATTTCTCACAAACATTGCCCATTACATAATATAAGTTATTTATCTATTTCTGAATTCATATGCTACTCATCCCTCTCTTTCTCTACTAGCTTTATCCCTCCCATCATAAGATTAGAACCCAAAACTTCATCATTAATATAATTTCTAAACTCCTCCGAAAGAAAAATGCCAAACCTCTCCCATACACATTCTTCATCAGACAGCCTTTCTAAAATGGTTACATCTACTACATTTACCACCTCATCATCCCCGTTTTTCCGCATCACTTCAATAGCTTTACAATATATCTGAATTTCCGTTTTTCTATCCATATGGTGCTTTAATAAATCAATTAGAGGTTCTGTAATTAAATCTCCTGCCAAAACATGCAACAAAATTTCATTAAAATCTTTCAAATGTTCCTTAAACCTCTGTTTCCCTTCCGGCGTCAAATCTGCTAACATATTAGCACATTTTTCAATACTCATAACATTATTTTCATTAAAATTCTGTAATTGATTTATTGTTTCTGTTTGCCAAAATTGATTCACCATTTTATCATACTCAAACCTATCAAATGCCCATTCAACATTTTTTATCCAGCATACATTTCCTTCGGTCTGATAAAACGGCAAAGTATAATTCATACGTCTTCGAAATAATTCTTCTTCCCAATTCTCACTAATCCATTGTTTCCAAAATAAGCTATCTACCTGTTCCAGTGCGATATTATCACCGTACTTTTCCCAATCTTCATCCGAATAAGACTCTAAATATAGAATTCCACATTTCTTTTCTTCCTTAAAATCCTCTTTTTCATGAAGAACATATCCAATTCTTCTCCAATAAACAAAATCTTTCGTCTTTTCTACATCCACCACCATTACAATACAGGAAAAATCCAAGTCATCACTACATAATAACAATGGTAATACTGCAGAATCCATTTCAATCAGTTTCCATACAAATCGAATGTCACCTTTGTAATCAAGTCCCTTGCCCCATGCAGGATATAAACCGAAAAAGGAACCTATAGATTTTAAATATGTATCCTTAGATTCCAATGCCCATTCATTTAAATATTCTGGTAATGCTTTTCCATCTATTACCCAGAAATTCTCTTTATATCTATATGGTGTTTGCATTTTTTTAATTTCTATATGATTCATCCTTTTCCCTTTCATTTAAGTAAATGAGCAATGTTATTACCCTTTTCGGTTTTTATTTAAGCAATTATCATTCCCCTAATTCATAATATAAGTAATTTGTCCATTCCTGAATCCCTATCATACTCATCATTCGATTTTTTAATTGTTCCAGTTTTTGATTTCCACCTGTTTCTTTCTGCAACTGTGTCATCTTTCCATTCATGTCATCATATTCTTTTTTTATCGCATCCATTTCTCGATAAAAGCATTCTATCTCATCATTGATATTCAAAATTTGTTTTAGTGTTCTTTTATTGCTCAGACAACGACTTTTTGATTCCATTTCATATATCTCCGAACAATCCAGATAGAAGTAGTCAAAGTTCGCATTTTTCTGAAAGAAAGCTTTGGTATTTTCGATTTCTTTTTCCAACTCATTTTCCTCGAAGTACCCCTTCTTTATCAGTTCTTCTAAAAATTCATTTAGTTTTTTGACACCTTTTTCAAAATCTCCCTGCAATGCAATTTTAAATGGACTCCTGAAAATTTTCGATTTTACTCTTTTGGTATTTTGACTTAGTAGTATCTTGTATGAAATAGGAATTTCATAATTGTATTCAGAAATACCACTCGCCTTTTTTCCTTTTATTCCATATAAATAAGTTCTGTTTGCCATAATCATTTTTCCTTTACTTCATTACCATTGTTTTATGTTTTCTTCTGCTTCCTGTAACCGTTCTTCAAACTGTTCATAAAAACTTCTATCTTCTTCATATGGTCTTAAATAAAAATTTTGTAATACATACATACTGACTTTCTTGATAAAAGTTTCCTCTGTGCTTTCACTGATTTGTTTTTGTAAATCCTTTAGAAAATAGTGCCACTGATTGATAAATGCTTCATATTCCTTAATATTTTCCACACCAATCCACTTTTTCACCTTTACTTTTGATAAATTCTCTTTTTTACACTCATGTATTTGTATGAAATATTGAAAGGTATCATTCTCGTAAAAACGCCCCAGTGGAAACAATCTGCACATACCAGGTCTGAATTCATGAATACTGCATCTTCCTTCTTCATTTAAGAAACTACAAGCCTCTTCATTGCCTGCCATTAAGAGATTCGGCAAGATAATTTTATCTACTTCATTTAATTCTATATATGTATTTAATAACTCAAACTTCGCACATTAAAATGTGCCTATGCACCTTGAAAATTCAATAATAACTGGCATAAAAATAGCATGAAACCGAAGGTTTTGGTATAATTGAGTTGCTAGAAACAATTACAAACCGGAGGCTCATGCTATGAATACAAGTATAACACAAGCAACACAAAATGATAAGCAGATTTCGAAATCTATCAAAAGATTTTTTACAAGGTTTCATATTTCCTCAGCCTTGAAAGCGTCCAACGCCTACAAAAGGAAGGGGATACCGGTAACAGAAATTTTTCAGTACCTGTTTTTACTGATTTTTTCCAACAGAAGCATGTATATGAGTCTGCTTACAGGAAGAAATACTCCTGATTTTGCAAAAGATACCGTGTATCGTTTCATGAAGATGGTTCAGATTAATTGGATGCGTTTTACCACAATACTTGCATCCAGAATTATTAAAGATGCCATACTTCCGCTGGATTCTGAAGATCGCGCCAATGTCCTTATCATCGATGATTCTATGTTTGAACGAAACCGCTCCAAAAAGGTGGAGCTTCTTGCAAAAGTCTATGATCATGCAAAGCATAAATACCGCTTCGGGTTTAGAATGCTTACCCTTGGATGGTCAGATGGAAGTACTTTTCTGCCGGTAAACAGCATTCTTCTTTCTACAGAAAACAAGAAGAATCGCATCAATGAAGCGGCTGAAGTGGACAAAAGAACCGTTGGTTACAAGCGCAGGAAGCTGTCCATGGAAAAGGGAACCCATGCCATGCTTACGCTTCTGGATGCAGCTAAAAAAGTTGCAATTCCGGCGAAATACGTCCTTTTTGACAGCTGGTTTACCTCTCCAAGCACCCTTCATGCTATTAAACAGATGGATTTTGATGTAATCGGCATGGTTAAAAAATCTCCGAAAATGTTTTTTCGCTACGATGGTGAAGATATGTCTCTGGTCTCCATTTACAACAAAAATAAAAAGAGAAGAGGCAAATCAAAATATCTGCTTTCTGTTATGGTTGATGTAGTGAAGGATGGTGAAATCATTCCTGCAAAAGTAGTTTATGTCCGCAACCGTAATAAACGCAAGGAATACCTCTGCCTCATTTCCACAGATATAAATCTGGATGAGAATGAAATCATCCGGATTTATGGAAAACGCTGGGATATAGAGGTGTTCTTCAAGGTATGCAAAAGCTATCTGAATCTGAGCAAAGAATGCAATTCTCTGTCCTATGATGCAATGACTGCACATACCGCAGTTGTTTTTACACGATACATGATGCTGTCACTTGAAAACCGGGAATCCAATGATAACCGGTCTCTTGG
>JAFQCI010000052.1 GCA_017416505.1 Lachnospiraceae bacterium | reverse complement strand
TAAAAACTTTTCGCAATAAAATAGACAGATTTCATGCAGGATAGCCTCTTGTGCGGTAAAATAAGAGTAACAAATTTTTCGCACAGGAGGTTTTAGCAATGAGAAAAAGAGAAAAAAGAGAACGAAAGAAGCAGGATCGTGGGATTGTTGATTTTATGATGGTGACAAATCATTTCTTCCATTCTTTAAGGGAGTGGATTCTGGAAATGGATGACCCAAGAAACCCAAGTTATATCACGTATACGCAGGCAGATTTGGGTTATATGGCAATCCTTAAGAATATATGTGGTCAGCATTCCATGAGGGAGATGGAAGAAAATTTTAACAATGAAACCTGTATTGATACATTGCGCATAATGTCAGGAAATCATAAGCTTAATGAAATGCCTCATTATGATACACTGAATTATTATTTGGAGAAGCTGTCGCCGGAATGTCTTTCGGGATTAAGAAAAAAGATGGTTAAATGTTTGATTCGTGGAAAACAGTTTAACAGAAATCGTTTGCTGGGAAAATATTGGCGTGTGATATTGGATGGTACAGGGCTATTCTATTTCAAAGAGAAGCATTGTGAAAACTGTCTGGTTACAACAAAAAAGACAGAGGATGGAAAAAGCGTCAAACTGTACTATCATAAGGTACTGGAAGCAAAAATAGTATTAAGTGACAATGTTGTGATCAGTCTTGGAACTGAATTTATTGAAAATGAGAATGAAGATGTAAGCAAGCAGGATTGTGAAACCAATGCTGCAAAAAGACTGTTAAGACGGATAAAAAAGGAATATCCAAGACTCCCAATCTGTGTGCAGGGAGATGCATTGTATGCAACAGAACCAATGATGCGTCTGTGCAGGGAATATAACTGGGAGTATATTTTCACACAAAAGGATACGAGACAAAAGGCACTGGGTGAAAGCTTCGAATGGATCAAATGTGGAGAAGATGCAATCCGAAAGGAAGGTATCGGAAGTGAAAAAGGCTCAGTCTTTTATGCAAACCATGTGGAAGAAGTTGCCGGAAAAACAGAAGTGATGAATGTATACGAGTATGAATATGAAGCAAAAGACAAAAAAGGAAATGCAAAAAAAATAAGGTTTCAGTGGGTAACAAGTCTTGAACTGAATAATAAAAACATAGAGGAAATGGTTTTGGCAGGGCGTGGACGCTGGAAAATAGAAAATGAAGGGTTTAATAATCAGAAAAATGGGTTGTACCGTATTGAACATCTTAACAGTAAGAACAGTAATGCAATGAAAAATCATTACTTATTGACGCAGATTTCGGATATACTCATGCAGCTATATCTGGCATGGAATCCATATATAAAAGAGCTGAAACAGACAATAAAAAATACATCTTCAGGGTTACTGGAAAGTTTTCGAAGACAGCCAGTAACGGAAGAAGATGTATCCTACATTTTCAGATACACAACGGTGTATCTGGAATAACAAGTTTATTTTAGCACAGGTGGTGGTCAAATGGAAGATGAAATAACAGAATATTTATCCACAAGATTCAGAAATTGGCGAACCAGGCTTGTTGAATGTGTATAACAGTTGGAAATATTTTAAAAATGTGGATAATTGATAGAAAAACTGAAAATAGCTGTTGTAGGAAAAAATTAATTTTTTTATTCCTCACCCCTG
>JAFQCI010000007.1 GCA_017416505.1 Lachnospiraceae bacterium | reverse complement strand
GGCAGAGCTGGCAGCTATATTATTTTGAAATTTTTATGATATTACTATGTTGTGGTGCCATTGTGTGCTGGAAGACAGGAAGGCGGTGACAGGAGTGGAGAAGACAAAAAAAAGAATGATTCGTAATTGTTTTCAGGAATACAGGATGAAAATAACTTCTGTAAGATTTTTAAGTGCAGTGGTTTTGATGATAGCACTGATATGTGCAGTGGCTTCCGGTATTGACCGGCTGATGGCAGATACAGGGGAGCGGATTACACCATGGATGGCACCACATTTTTTTGATAATGTTTATTTTGTGACTTTTTATGGTTTTATTGTATGTTATATGTACTCGGATGTACCTTTTATGAATCGCAAGGAACTTTATAAGATTTTGCGGGAGGGGCGTCTTTCTTGGTGTATAGAGAAGATAGTTTCTATTATAATGCAGGCTTTTACACTGGCAGTATTAACTATACTAGCATCCATATTTGTTTTTGTACCCATGATAAAGTTTGACTGGGAGTGGGGGAAAATTATATATACCATGGTGTTTTCTGGTAATATTTATGAATATGCACTGTTTGGTGAGTTGTCCAAGGTGATACTTATAAAATATACTCCGGTTCAGGCAATGCTGCTTTGTTTTTTTATGGTCTGGCTGGTTTCTTCTTTGATAGGACTACTTATGTTTGCGGTCAGTCTGTATGCGAACCGGATATTGGCAGTTTCTTCAGCAGCAATATTGACAGGCTTAAATTTATCCAATGCAAAGTTTATCGTTGCTGAGTGGCTGCCTTATGTGATTCCGTTCTACTGGTGTCGTATTTCAATCTATGAAGAGCAGGTGTTTTTGGAACGGTATTTTCCATCGGTTAAATTCTATATGGTATTAAGCAGTATTATTATTCTGGTGTTGATGACTGTCATTTTGTTAAGGTCAAAACGAATCGAATATGTGTGGAATAAAGAAGAGTAAGACATGAGTGTGAATAGTATTAAGGAGTCAGAATGGAGGATACTTATGGAAAAGATGAAGAAAGACGAAAAAGAAAAAAAGGTTTCCGAGACCGTAATCCGGGTGGAACATGCCTGTAAAAGTTTTAAGAAGCAGCAGGTGCTAAAGGATGTTTCTCTTACATGCAACCAGGGAGAAATCTGTGGAATTGTAGGGCATAATGGTTCCGGTAAAACGGTATTATTTAAATGTATCTGCGGGCTGCTATATCTGGATAGTGGCAGTATTTTTATTCGGGATAAGAAAATGCATAAGGATATCGATATGTTAAATGAAGCCGGTGTAATTATTGAGGAACCTGCATTTTTAGGAAACAGTAGTGGATATAAGAATCTGGATTATCTGTACCAGCTTCGACATAAGAAGAATAAGGAACATTTATATAACATACTTGAAAAAGTAGGGCTGGATCCGAAATCAAAGAAAAAGGTGAAAAATTATTCCATGGGAATGAGGCAGAGACTCGCCATTGCACAGGCGATTATGGAAGACCAGAATATTCTGATTCTGGATGAGCCGATGAATGGATTAGACAAAAATGGTGTGGCTGACATGAGAAAATTATTTCTGGAGTTAAAAGAAATGGGGAAAACCATAGTGCTTGCCAGTCATAATAAAGAAGATATCGATGTATTGTGTGACAATGTTTATGAGATGGAAATGGGTGTGCTGAATCAGATAAGGTAGACTGAATTAGTGATTGTGCAACAGGGTGATTGAAATTAGTGACGGGTGTATTCTTTGATGGAAACAATCCTAAGAGTGGGTAGGAAAGGACTGAGTAACTGTTCACGTGTGAACAGTTACAGGACTGATAAAAAAGTGGAAAAAATAATGGTTTTCCGGTTTGCTTTTTCATGGCATCTGTGATATCTTTAAATCAAAGCATATTTCTACACATCAAGTATGAATTAAAAGAAATTCATATTCTACATTCTAATACAGATAAAAACAGTTCTTTCTATCTGTTCTTTGCAGAAAATTCATGCTTTTCATTACATTTTTAGCAGGAGTTTTCTGATGAAAGGTGAACTCCTGACAATTACATAAGGAGGTCACATGGAAG
>JAFQCI010000006.1 GCA_017416505.1 Lachnospiraceae bacterium | reverse complement strand
TCTGGCTAATTTTTCCCTTTTACTGTTTTTGGTTGCCTTTTAGGCTGTTCGTTTCTGAAATTCTTTAGAATTTTCAGGGTTGTTATATTGTTCAGTTATCAATGTTCTCTTTTGATTTTCCATTTCCTCGCTGAGCGAGTCAACTTCTATATCTTATCACAGTCGATTTTGTTTGTCAACACTTTTTTATTTTTTCTTTGTGTTTTTACTTCATTCATCAACCTTTGACATTGTATCAAAACCATTTGTACTTGTCAAGAGTAATTTTTTGAATTTTTAAAATTTTCTGATTTGTTCACTCAATTCAGTCATTTTCTCAACCGACTTGATTATAATATCAAAACTTTCGATTCTTGTCAACACTTTTTTTAATTTTTCTTTATAAATAATTTAGTGCCTCTTTAATCGTAGAAACACCTATCAATTTAATACCACTTACCTTTTCCATATGTTCAAGATTGGCTTTCGGTAAAATCAAAGTATCAAATCCCATTTTTACCGCCTCTTTGATACGTTGCTCCACCATATTCACTGCACGGACTTCACCTGTCAATCCAACTTCTCCAAATATAATAGTCTTTTCATCCAGCGCCTTATTCTTATAACTAGATACAATTGCCATTACAATTCCCAAATCCACCGCAGTTTCATTCAATCTCATTCCACCTGCTATATTAACATAAACATCACAGCCAGAAAGAATCAAATTCGCCCTTTTTTCTATTACTGCCAAAAGCATATTAGTTCTATTAATATCCACACCAACCGTGGTACGTCTTGGCATATTATAATTGGTACCAGAAACCAAAGCCTGAATTTCAATTAACATTGGTCTTGTTCCCTCCAATGCACATACCACCAAAGAACCTGGTGCATTAGAAGGTTTCCCACTTAGCATAATTTGAGAAGGGTTTTCAACTTCCATCAATCCTTCTGATTTCATTTCAAACATTCCAATTTCATTGGTAGAACCAAAACGATTCTTAACTGCCCGTAAAATACGATAGACCGCACTTCGGTCACCTTCAAAATATAATACTGTATCCACCATATGTTCTAAAGTTCTTGGTCCTGCCACTACACCTTCTTTGGTAACATGACCTACGATAAAGATAGCAACATCACACATTTTAGCTATCTGCATCAATCTCCCAGTCACTTCCCGAACCTGCCCCACACTTCCGGCGGCAGATTCTACTGTATCCATGCTCATGGTTTGTATGGAATCAATTATTACCACTTCCGGTTTTTCATTTCTGATAACCTGTTCAATATTCTCCATACTTACTTCACAAAGCAAAGAAAATTCTTTATCAAAGGCTCCAATTCGGTCTGCCCGCATTTTTATCTGTTTTGCCGATTCTTCTCCAGAAACATATAATACTGTTCTTTTTTGTTCAGATAACTTTTGGCACATCTGAAGCAATAATGTGGATTTTCCTATTCCAGGGTCGCCTCCTACCAATACCAAAGAGCCTTTTACAATTCCTCCACCTAACACTCTATTAAGTTCTTTCATATTCGTGGATATCCGGACTTCTTCTTTCGAATCAACTTCATGCAAAGAAAGAGGCTTTGCTAAGCCTCCTTCTTTCATCGCAGTTCCTCTTTGTTTCTTCACAGCAACCATTTCTTCCGTAAATACGTTCCATTCTTTACAGCCTGGACACTGTCCCAGCCATTTCGAAGATTCATAACCACATTCTTTACAAAAAAATATCTGCTTTTGTTTTACTGCCATAAATTTATATTCCTCTTATAACTTTACTATCTTAACACTAACCTCTTCTTCTGGTGATAACTCTACGCTAAGATTTAACTTACCTCCAAGGTTTGTTTTCATCTTTCCAACATTGGTTCCATCAATATAAACTTTATATTCTTTTTCTGCTTCCAATTCCAATGTAATTTGAGCGTCTTCTTTCGCTTCTACCTTAAATTCAACACCTTTATCTGTTGCACTCAATCCATGAACTGCGGTTCCAGGCACTGATTCATATACAAACAATCCATTCTTTTCTAATTTGGTAATCTCTTTGAATGTCTTAATTTTATATAAGTCCCCATTACATTCAAAATCTGAAAGTTTCGTTTTTGTTTCTAATTCGTAATTACCAAAGCTAAGTGTCCCATTCTCTTCCTTTTGAATTAGTGCTTCAATAACTGCCATTATTTTATCCTCCTATCAATTCCGTAATCTTTAATACGATAACTCTATTATACTACAAATTATGTTTTATTTCTACACATATTTCAAATTCTTTCGTACTAATTCTTACTTGTCTTTTATTACTTTTTTACAAATCCTTTTCAAAAACAATTTCATCCTCTTTTTCTAATACTTTTACACCATCTCCTTTTGCAAAAGTTCCTTTTAATATTTCTTCTGCTAAAGAATCTTCTATCTTGGATTGAATTACACGTTTCAAAGGTCTTGCCCCATACTTTTCGTCGTAGCCCTTTTTCATAATATAGTCATATACACTTTCTTCATAGTGTAAAGTAAGTTCCAATTGTTTTTTTGCCCTTTGTGAAAGTTCTTCTAATTGCAACTTTGCAATTTGATATATTTCTTCTTTTTTCAAAGTATGGAATACAATAATATCATCAATTCGATTAATAAATTCCGGTTTAAAAGTAAACTTTACTTCTTCCATTACTTTTTCCTTCATCTTTTCATAGTTTACACCTTCATTTTCTGAAACTGCAAAACCCAATGATTTCGGATTCATGATATTCTTTGCTCCTGCGTTGGAAGTCATAATAATAATGGTATTTTTAAAATCCACTTTTCTGCCCTGAGAATCTGTAATATGACCTTCATCCAACACCTGTAAAAGGATATGAAAGACATCTGGATGAGCCTTTTCGATTTCATCAAACAAGATAAGGGAATAGGGATTTCTTCTTACTTTTTCACTTAATTGTCCTCCTTCTTCATACCCCACATATCCTGGAGGCGAACCAATCATTTTAGAAACACTATGCTTTTCCATATACTCGGACATATCTACACGGATAATGGCATTTTCATCCCCAAAAACACTTTGAGCCAATGCTTTCGAAAGTTCTGTTTTTCCAACACCGGTAGGCCCTAAGAATAAGAAGGAACCAATTGGTCTTTTCGGGTCTTTTAAGCCTACTCTGCCTCTTCGTACTGCTTTTACTACAGCAGATACCGCTTCATCCTGTCCAATCACTCTTTGATGCATGGTTTCATTTAACTTCAATAAGCGTTCCGACTCACCTTCCTTCATTTTTTCCAAAGGAATTTTCGTCCATGCAGATACCACTGCATTAATGTCTTCCGCTGTTACAACATTTTGTTCTTGTTTCTTATCTTTTATTGATTTCGTTTGAAGTCTTGCTATTTTCTTTTCAATCTTCTTTTCTTCTTCTTTTAATTTTAATGCTGTTTCAAAATCTCCTTTTATCACAGCTTCCTCTTTTGCAGCAAGACATTCTTTCTTTTCTTCCTGCAATAATTTCACTTCATCTGACAGATTATAAAAAGCAAGCTTCTTTCTTGCCGCAGCTTCATCCATTAAATCAATGGCTTTGTCCGGAAGAAAACGGTCATGAATATATCTCTGGGACATTTTTACTGCCGCCACCACCGCCTCCTCTGATATGATAAGTTGATGGTGTTTTTCATAATTTCTTTTTATTCCTTTTAATACTTCAATTGCTTCTTCTTCTTTTGGTTCATTAACCACTACAGGCTGAAATCTTCTTTCTAAAGCTGCGTCTTTTTCAATATATTTACGATATTCCACCATGGTTGTGGCACCTATCATCTGAATTTCGCCACGGGACAATGCAGGTTTTAAAATATTAGAGGCATCAATGGCTCCTTCTGCCCCCCCTGCTCCTATAATTGTATGAATTTCATCGATAAACAACAAAATATTTCCATCACTTTGTACTTCTTTTATCAGACGTTTGATTCTCTCTTCAAATTCACCTCTGTACTTGGAGCCTGCTATCATTGCAGCCAAATCCAGTGACATTATCTTTTTATCTTCTAAATCCTTCGGAACCTGTCCTTCTACAATATACGCTGCCAACCCTTCCACGATTGCAGTTTTTCCAACCCCAGGCTCACCAACCAGACATGGATTATTCTTCGTTCTACGAGATAAAATCTGTATCACTCTTTCCATTTCCATCTTTCGTCCAACAACAGGGTCCAGTCTTCCTTCCTTCGCAGCTAAAGTTAAATCTTTGGCATACTGGTCTATCATAGGGGTACTGGATTTCTTATTCTTATTTTTCTGACTGTTAAACTCTGTCTTCGCTAAATTAGGGTCTTGTCCACAGGCAACCTTTAAATCAACATAAAGCTTTTGCAAATTAACTCCTATGGTATTTAGCATCCGTACTGCAACACAGTCACTTTCTTTTATTAAAGCTGCTAAGATATGCTCGGTACCGATTTCAGAAAGTAAATCTTTTTGAGCCAATGTAAATGCCTGTTCCAGTATCTTTTCTACTTTGGGGGTATATTCCATTGTTCCTTTCACCAAAAGTTCTGCT
This sequence comes from Lachnospiraceae bacterium, assembly GCA_017416505.1. The sequence continues at coordinate 4,853 of JAFQCI010000006.1, read as the reverse complement.
TCTTTTCCTATTACCTGTTCCATTAACTCTTCTATTTTCTCTGCATGGGCTTCATTTTCTGCTAAAACTTTCGCTGCAACCCCATTCTTTTCCTTGCATAGCCCTAATAAAATATGCTCACTACCAATATATTCATGCTCAAAAGCTATAGCACTTTTCTTTGCCTCCTGCAAGACCTTTTTTGCACTTTTTGTATACTGTTTCATAAATTCCTCCATTCCAAAACGGTATTCTTTTACGAATCCGTCAGGTCTTTATATATTTTTTCAATCATATAATGTATCTCTTCTATGGATATATCCATGCACTTCGCCTCAGCAACCATTACTTCAAAATCCTTACACATTTCCTGGGCATATATGGATTTATCTGTAATTTCCACACAGACAACTGCACCTTTCCTTCGGTCCAATTTTAAATATCCATCCTGCTTCAATATAGTATATGCCTTATTTACTGTATGCATGTTTACACCTAAACTATTAGCTAACTGGCGTACAGAAGGAAGAGATTCACCATCTTTAATCGTTTCTTTTGCAATTTGTAGGATAATTTGATTTCGAAGCTGCATATAGATAGCTTCCTCACTGTTAAAGTCTATTTCAAAATGCATGCTATCCCTCCCTGTATTTGTTATATATATATTATAACAAATAGCATTTTATGTCAAGAAAGCCTGGATTTTATTAGAAAAAGAAAACTCCCACTGTTAAGAATCATCTAACAGTAAGAGTTTACTTTTTTATTACAGCCAGTCTTTATCGTTATTATACCGGCTTACTTTTGGTAAGTTATCCAAGTCTTCTGGCAGAATCGTTTCTATTTCATCTTCTCCATCTAAAATACTCTGGATAAATTCCATATCGTTTTCTTTTTCAACAGGTTCATTTTTAGGTATTTCAATGTCTAAAGTGGCAGCCAGTTCAGACATATCAATTCCTTCTTCCTCTTCATCCTCTTCTTCCCATTCATCCTCTTCCGAATCTTCCAGTTCATCCTCACTCTTCTTCGTAGAAATGATAAAAATGATACCTAACAATAATAAAATAATAACAATAGATAACAATGCCCATCCTTTTAATATTTTATTATATTGTTGGTAATTATGGGAACTGGTTTCATTGGACACACCGGCAGTTCCCACTTCTTGCGTAGTATCTCCAATATAACGCTGAAAAGTACCTTCTGTTCGGTCGTATTGATAAAAACCAGTAGTTCCTTCTATGTTAGCGGCATAAATCAGATACATATTTGTCGTATCACTATCAGAAAATGCCAACACTTCTACAGTTCTTCCATCAATTTCTATAGTTGTCTTATTGGTTCCTTTCGGCCATGATTCTTCTTCTGGTAAATCCAGCAAAACATATCGTTGATTCTTAGCCTGTAGTTCAATGTATGGAAGAAAAGCATTCTTCTCTTCATCATACATATACCAGTAATTTGCCTCATTTTCATCCACCAGACAGGCAATGGTGATTTTTTCATTTTTAGAGCGGAATACCAAAACACTTTTTCCGTCATATTCTGCGTAAGCAGAAGAAAAACCTTCCGGAGGTACCACTCCTAATGTATTAGTAATAAACGATAATTGCTTTCCATCTATGGTTACTTCTACTTTTTCACCATCCATTTCCGGATTTTCACCGGCATCCCCTTTTACCACACTTAAAGTATATGTTTTTTTATTACCAGAAGGGGCAGTTACAATAATAGTCACCTGATTTACATCATTGGTTAAATTCTTGTTTCCATTTACTGTAACGGTAGCATCCGTGTCATTTGCTACTGCACTAACCACTAATTCTTCTACATCTTCCTCAACATTAACCTGATACTGGGTAGTATCTTTATGAAATGCTGGAGAAATACTACCTGGAGATACTGCCAAGGAATATAAACTTGCATCTTCGGAAAGATTCGAAGGTTCTTCTGTATTTCCGTTATCATCAGTACCTTCTTGTGTAGAAGCTGTCCCTGAAGATGCTGTTACTTCAACTTTTACACCCTGATGGGTAAACGACATACCATCCATGGTGGAGTAAGCCACCACCATTCCATCTGTGGTTTCCACTTTTGCAGTTCCTGTTGCCAAACCTTTAAACTTCAGGTCAAAAGAAACATTTTTCTTTGGTGTATCCAAATAATTCGATACAGTCAGTGTTCCGGCTCCACCATTCGCTTCCCCACCAACATATTCAAGTAATGAAGAATCGTATGCCAAAGTTACCTGATAGGAACCAATTTCAACGTCACTATTTAACCGAACTGTTAAGGTAACTGTTTCTCCTACCTCAATACTGGAACTTGAAACTGCTATGGATGCACCTGCCGTATCCGCTTTTATGGTTTGCGGAAACAATGAAATAAGCATTACGATACATATGAATGCCGCAAGAATTTTCCTTTTCACGTTCTATCTTCCTTTCTATTGTTCTATAGTATATTCTTTTATAATATGTTTACGAATCATCAACAAATCAATAGCATTGATTCCTGCTTCGTTTTTATCAACATTGCCGGCTTTTTTATAAAGATTTGTTAAAGTTCCCGGAGAAATAATTTCTTTTCTTACTGCCAGTAAGTCAATGGCATTGACGCTGCCATCACCATCAACGTCCCCATAAATCACTATCTGATATGCTATTTCCTCACCAGATACTTCAACTTTTAGCTGATCTGCTGTTCCAACCTTATCTGAACTCTTCTTTTCCTTGTTGTCTTTATAAACCTTGGGCTGATATTCTTTTGACATACCCAATTTTTCAATAAACTCTTCTACTGTCATATCCGGAGTAACACCAGATATCAATTTATTTTCCTGGTCGAACTGAAATTCATCTCCAAATAATTCAGAAATATTTTCGACTTCTTTTCGAACGATGGTAATGGTATATTCCCGCACATCACCATTTTGTGCTGTGACACGAATTGGGATGCGATTGATTCCAACTGTCAAATTTACTGTTTGCGTTACACTGTTCTTTCCACTCTGAACACCTGAAATCTCTATCTTTGCATTACTGTTTACCGCAGTGGCAGAAATTTCTAAGGATTTCACATCGTATTCTACAATAGCATCATATTCATTTACTTGATTTGCCTGGAAGGTTGGAGTTAAACTGGCATCACTTAATGTCAAAGATTTCAGCCAGTTATTTGGACTTCCTGTGGATTCCGGCAAGGCACAAAGTTTCGAAGGCATATTTAAGTATACCGGAATAACAAACGTCATCGGGGTATCCAGCATATCATAACTTTCATACGCAGAATACATCTTTGTTGCCTCACTTTTTGGAGCTTCTACATTGGTCATATATTGATGAGCATATAATCCATTGGTAATTTCCACATCAAATTTCTCTAAATACAATGTATATTGCCCTTTATTAATATAATTTTTACCTAAATAATAGGAACCACCTTTAATGGAAATGTATTGGCTCGTCCAAGGAAGTAAATATTCCGAAGCCTTACCTGCAGCATCAGATGCCCATTTTAATCCATTTAATACTGCTCCGCCTGTAGCAGAGTCATTCGCACCAATATTATAGAAATTATATATTCCCGGATAAGTAGAATTTGTACCAGAAGTGGAACCACTACCAGAAGCTCCTACTTCTTGTCTGACTCTGGATGCCAAATGATAAGGGCTTACCTTTGAATATTCTGCGGCTGCAATAAAGGCATCAGAATATAAATACGTCTGTCCCTCATAGGTAATTTCTGTATTGCTCATAAAACTGCCACTTAATATGGCTTCTACCCCTTCTTTGGTCTGCGTATCCGCAGAATATGCCAGACTTTCGAATTGGAAAATCTGTATTTCTGTTAAAAAATTACGTGGGTCTAAATAATATTTTAATACATCATCGGATACTGCATACCAAGAATTATTACCCGAACCATCGTAAGGATAATAGGTATCTGTAGCCCAGTCATAAAGGGCTTCCGTAGAACGGTAAGAAATCGGACGTATGCAGGAAATTGTATTACGGATTCTTCCCTGTTTTGATTTTTCGTTTTCTACCACAACATCCCAGGATAATCCGGTTTGTAACGCTTTGAATTTCCAGTTTGGATGTTTTTCATGTAATTCTCTCAAATAAACCTTATAGCTTGAAGGAAATCCTTCTTCGTCTAACATTGCTTCAAATTCTTCATCCGATAATTCCACATTCCCCGTATCTTCTGTAGAATCCTCTGTACTGCCTGTATCCGGCATCTGGGTAATGGTAATATAAGATGCAGAAACAAACCCTTGCAATTTTGCGTTTTCATATGTAAATTCTATCTCGTACCATCTTGGATTACTTACATTATTCACTGTTACCTCATCCAAAATGACAACCTCTGTCCCCATGGCTATCTTTACACTAGCGCCGTTATAGGTTAATTTATCATAAGTAGTACCCGCCCCGGTTCTAACATTCAATCCGTTAGGGGCATTTTCATTTACAACACCTTTTTGTTGCTCCTGGGCATTGGCAAGCCCTGCAAGCATCGGCACAAAAATAATGGATACCAATGCTATCACCAACACAAAAAAGGTAATCTGTCGCTTTTTATAAAAGCGCATCCTATCCACACTCCTTATCTCATGCAAAATCTTCAGACGGCTTTATCAATTCGCACATCTTTTATGATTGTACCATATTTTTTACTTGAAATCATCATAAATATCAATATTTTTTTCTAATACGACAAAAATCGTTACTGTACACTCGTACCTCGTGAACAGTAACGATTCGCAGGCTCATTTAAAGTTTTGCTTCGCAAAAGGAGCCTGCGAACACCTGAATCACGTTCTTACGCACCAAAACAGCAAGTGTTTTGGTGCTGTCTGTACAGTA
>JAFQCI010000051.1 GCA_017416505.1 Lachnospiraceae bacterium | reverse complement strand
AGTATTCCATACAGGAACACCGCTGACTTTCATGGAGATGGATACATCCTGCAGAACACAGGACTCACGAAAGACTTACGAATCGCTTCCGTGGTGTGTGATGTTAACTCTGAACAGAAAAGGTTGCAAGTCAAAATTTTTATTTTTGAAAAATCGGAAGGGAATTTGACGATTTGAAGACAGAATTAGCTTTATGCCATAGACCAAAAACAGAGAAAAAATCGGAAATATGCACAAATTCAATTTTTAGACAGACAAAACAACTTTCTCTTGCCCTTGTGAGAGCCTGTGTTGCCCCTGTGTGCGATTTTAAGAGCGAAGTCGAGGTAGTTACCCATAATGAAAGTTTTAAGCCTTGTTGGGGAAATGTGAACGAAGATGCTTTTAGAAAATATAAGAAAAATGTTAGGGTCGAAATAGTGCAGGTTAAAGGCTTTATGCCGCCAGAAGACGGCCTAAGCTGGAAAACACCCACCGGCAGAGCCGTTGGGAAGATGTCAGCATAGCATAACTTTTCCTGCTGATCAAAATTTATTATGCTTTGGGATATTTTTATCGGAATTGCCCTGTATCAAAAAAGGAGATGCACCATAGCCCATAGTAGCTACAGAACATCTCCCATTATGTGTTTTTGCTTAGGTATTAAGGGAATATTTCATCCCCCTTGTACCCCCTCTTGCGTGCCATTGTAACATGGATGTTTTAAGGGTGTCAAGGAAAGTGTTACAAAATTGTTACATTTGATTTTGATACCCTTATGTGCACCCAGATGGCAAATTTCGCCCTAGAAGGGTCTCTAAATTAATCTCCATAGCTGATCTCAACTAAGTACCCAAACTATTTATGTTTTCCAAACAACGCATGAAACATTAGAATTATGATGAAATTGCGTTTAAGGTAATGTCTTTACAAATAATATTATACATTCCAACATCATCAATCACCAATTTATAATGTTGTATTTTTTTGTACTCTCCTCCAAAAGCTCTTTGTAATTTTTCTTTTGACATATTACGAATTATTTTTTCAATGTATATTGAATTACTTTGTAATTCTAATCCGAATTTCCAGCCTACTTCGTTAATATAGTCAAATTCAACGAAATTAAATGCATAGACACAGTTAAATACAATTTCAAAAATATTATCATTATCATAATATTTAAATACAACATCTCCCTTTCGTTGCGCAAATTCAATAATATCTTCCTCATAAATCGGTGGTATCTCAATATTCATAAATTCACCTCTCTCTAATTTGGTATATGAACAATTTCCTCAATTTTTCTTATAAGTATACTTTCGGATGGTTGACCTCCCATTTCACTTAATCGCTGTGTTAGTTTTGCCTCATTTGCAGCATCACCTGTAATATCAATTAAGACAGTTGGTTTCATATTTGCCTTACTTAATGCCGTTAAAGACCTATTATTCATGGTTATCATTTTACCATCTCGAACGATATATTCAATCGGTAGATTATCAGCTGATAGTTCACCTGATGCAAGCCTATCCGCAACAGACTGTATTGAAGCACCCTTAAACGTTCCTTGAGAACTAAAATTTGGTGATACCGCCTTCTGTCCAAAATAAACCTTATTAGCATTACTACCACTCTTCCCCCTACTAAATACATTTCCTATACTGCTTCTAGCATTGCTAATCGAATTGCTTAGGCTTCTCCTAAAGTTACCAACCGCACTTCCTAAACTGTCTCTTGCATTTCCAAAACCACTCTTAATCTTCCCGGCTGCATTACCAAGGCTTCTTCTTATCTTCCCTGCCACATTCGCTTCCGATGCCATCTTTCTTAATGCACTT
>JAFQCI010000050.1 GCA_017416505.1 Lachnospiraceae bacterium | reverse complement strand
GCAGTAATTAAGAATAAAAACTTTTCGCACTAAAATATGTGATATTTATGTAGAAAATCTCCTGTTGTAGTAAAATTTAAGAAAAGAAATTTTACGCACAGGAGATTTTTGATGAAAAATACAGTTAAATCTATGAAGAAAAAGAAAGACTGGAAGACAAGGGCGGTGAAAAGAAAACATAAAGAACAGGATAAAGGTATTCTTGGACTTATGTTTATCATGAATCATTTTTTTAGACATCTTACAGAATGGATAGAAGAAATGGAAGATCCGAGAAATGTCTCCTATATCACCTACAGCCAGTCAGATTATATCTATCTGGGGATATTAAAAAATCTATGCGGAGTAAAGACAATGCATTCCATGGAAGAACAGTTTAATGAGGATGCCTGTATTCGCACGCTCGGAATTCTGTCAGGAAATACAGATGCAGTGGAAATTCCACACAGCGACAGTCTTAATAATTATCTGAAAAAGCTTTCACCTGACTGTTTGGCAGAACTCCGTAAAAAAATGATAAAGAATCTGTTGCGTATGAAAACTTTTTACGGAAACAGACTTATGGGGAAATACTGGCGTATCATCATAGATGGAACATCCTTGTATTATTTTAAGGAAAAGCACTGTGACAATTGTCTTGTAACAACACGAATAATGAAAAATGGGAAGAATGTGAAAATATACAGCCACAAGGTATTAGAAGCAAAACTGATATTGTCTTCCAAGATCGTATTAAGCATAGACACGGAATTTATAGAAAACGAAAGTGAAAACGCAGGAAAGCAGGACTGCGAAAGCAATGCGGCAAAACGTCTGCTCACCCGTCTAAAACGGGATTATCCACGCCTTCCGATATGTATTCAGGCAGACAATCTCTATGAAACAGAACCGATTATAAAACTGTGTAAACAGTATGATTTCAGATATCTGGTGACCCATAAGGGAAGCCGCCAGAAACTGCTGGAGGAAAGCTACCAGCTCTTTGTGGAAAATAAAGAAGCAGGAACAGCAGATAAAATATGTGAGGAAAAAGGAAAGGCAGTATATGTAAACCATATAGAGCATACGGTGGAAAAAGAATACGATGCGAACATTTTTGAGTACAGCTATTCAGAAAAGAAAGCTAACGGCGAGATAAAAGAAACGAAATTCCAGTGGATAACAGATATAGAACTAAATGCAAAAAATCTGGAAGAAATGATAGATGCAGGCAGAGGGCGTTGGAAAATAGAAAATGAAGGTTTCAATAACCAGAAAAATGGGATTTATGAAATAGAACATTTAAACAGCCGTAACGCAACAGCAATGAAAAACCATTATCTGCTTACACAGATAGCAGATATCATCATGCAGCTATACCTTGCATGGAATCCAATGAGAAAAGCAGTGGGATTAAGCGTAAAAAATACATCTTCAATGTTACTGGAAAGTTTTCGACGACTACAGATAACAGATGAAGATGTATCCTATTGTTCGAGATACACAACGGTGTATCTTGAATGACAAGGTAATTGTAGCAGAGGTGGTGATAAAAAGAAAGATTAAATTGAAATAAATATCCACAAAATTTTATTCGTTGGATAAGTGTTTGTATGAGATGTGGATAATATACTGGATATAAAATTTGTTGTGATTAACTTAGATGGATGAGAAAAAGTGAACTATGTTAGTAGAATAATTAAATTTATTCTGAATCACTG
>JAFQCI010000005.1 GCA_017416505.1 Lachnospiraceae bacterium | reverse complement strand
ATTATTATTGACTTGTTTAGAAGATAAAGTTTTTCAAATGTTTATGAAATGTGTTAATAGAATTGTGAATTATAAAAAATACATATTTGGGTAAAAACATATTTAAGCATTTTCTTATAATTTATGAAGTGAAGAATTTTGGATAAATTATATTGCATTACAAAAAAAATATTTATGAAAAATTCTGAAAATGTTTCACGTGAAACATTTATATAGATTATATCGAAAAATGATGTTATAATGAAAAAAGATATGCAAGAATAAAAAGAATGTCAGGGTTATAAATGATTTTAATCCAATATCAATAATTAATCAAGATATGTTGTGAATAATTGAGAATTAATAAAATACATAGAAAGGAAGAAATGCAAACTTCATATATTTTATCTCTGAATAAACGAATATGCTGTCTATTAGACCTGCATGAAAGAGAAAGAGTTGAAGGGGTTAATGTTCCGTTGAGAACAATAACTGGAAGGGGTAATTATTTTTAGTTATGCATAAGGGTATAAATATATATGGGTAGAATTATTGCGATTGCAAATCAAAAGGGTGGAGTTGGTAAAACAACTACCGCTGTAAATCTTGCTGCCTGTTTGGCAGAAAAGGGAAAGAAAACTTTGGCAGTTGATATGGATCCACAGGGAAACATGACCAGTGGTTTAGGGGTGGATAAAAATAATTTGGAAATCAGCATGTATGATTTAATTAGTGAAGAGTGTAATATCGGAGAATGCATGATGGTTGATGTTTTTGAAAATTTAAATTTGATTCCTGCAAATAGAGATTTAGCTGGTGCGGAAATTGAACTGGTAACATCAGAAAAGAAGATGCAATATATTTTGAAGGAACATTTAGATAAGGTGAAAGATAAATTTGATTATATTGTTATTGATTGTCCTCCGGCATTGGGATTATTAACGGTGAATGCAATGACAGCGGCAGATACTGTGTTAGTACCAATTCAATGCGAATTTTATGCTTTAGATGGATTATCACAATTAATGTATACCATTGAATTAATACAAAAAAGTTTGAATAAGGATTTGCGGATGGAAGGTGTTGTATTTACCATGTTTGATTCCAGAACAAACTTATCTTTGCAGGTAGTAGAAAATGTAAAAGATACATTAAATCATAACATTTATAAGACTATCATACCTAGAAATGTCCGCTTGGCTGAAGCACCTAGCCATGGGCTTCCAATTAATTTATATGACAGTAAATCTGCAGGTGCCGAAAGTTATCGGTTATTGGCCGAGGAAGTAATTGAAAATTCATAAGGATTGGTTGACCGGAAGTAGTAAATAATAGTCGAAAAAACGGGAGGACAAAATAATGGCAGTAAAAAGAGGTCTTGGCAGGGGACTGAATACATTAATTCCAGTAGAAGCCTCAAAGGAGGAAACAAAAGAAAAACAGAAAGAACAGGTAAAAGTAAAAGAAGTCATTAAGGAAGTCATCAAGGAAAAAGATAATACCATATTAAATATTGATGAAATTGAACCAAACAGAGAACAGCCAAGAAAGCAGTTCAATGAAGATTCTTTGATAGAATTAGCAGAATCCATCAAACAATTTGGAGTCATTGAACCATTGGTAGTTCAAAAGAGAGATGAATTTTATGAGATTATTGCCGGAGAAAGAAGATGGAGAGCCGCCAGATTGGCAGGACTTAAGGAAATTCCGGTAGTCATTAAGAATTATACGGAAAAAGAAATTGTAGAAATCGCTTTAATTGAAAACATACAAAGAGAAGACTTAAATCCTATTGAAGAAGCAATGGCATACCAAAGATTGATGAAAGAATTCAGTATGAAGCAGGATGAAGTTGCAAGCAGAGTTTCGAAAAGCAGAACTGCAGTAACGAATTCCATGCGGTTATTAAAATTAGACCAAAGAGTTCAGGAAATGCTGATTGATGAAATGATAACCAGTGGACATGCCAGAGCAATATTGTCTATCGAAGACCATGATATTCAGTATGAAATTGCAGATAAGGTATTTAATCATAAATTAAGTGTACGGGAAACTGAAAAATTGGTGAAAAAGTATGGTTCAGAAAAGATGGAAACGGATAAAGAAGTAACAGAAACTCCGGTCAGAGATTATAAAGCAATCTATAAAGAGGCAGAGGACCGGATGAAGCTGTTGTTTGGTACGAAGGTTTCCATAAAAGAAAAGAATAAAGACAAAGGAAAGATTGAAATTGAATATTATTCCCAGGAGGAATTGGAACGAATCGTAGATTTAATGAATACTATTCATTAAATAAAGAAAATGGTTCTAGGAATGTAGTAAAAAACATAGATTTAGATTGTGTGGGGGTAACATAATTTAAATAAAATATGTTAGGAAGTTTATGATTTAACTAAAAATAGATTAAAAGTAAATTAAAAGTAAATAATCCTAACTATTTAACGATACCAAGAATCATTAGGAGTTAAAAGATATGCAACACATATTTGATAAATTAGGAATTGACGAGGGGTATCTTATCATTGCCCTTTTTGGATTTGCTCTTGTTTTGCTGATATTAAATATCGTAAATACAAGGCAAATCAAGAAAATGAAAAAGAATTATGAAACCTTTTTAAGTGGGAAAGATGCACTTTCCCTGGAAGAGTGTTTGATTCAAAAATTTATGGAGATAGATGCTAACATTAATCAAATAAAGAAGAACCGGGAAGATATTGAACTGTTAATGGAGGAAAAGCAATATGCTTATTCCAAGATTGGACTGATACATTATGATGCTTTTGGAGAAGATGTAAAAGGAAAACTAAGCTTTTCTATGGCAATCTTAAATGATAGAAATGATGGCTTTGTATTAACCAGTATTCATGGAAGAGATGGTGGATGTTATATTTATTCCAAAGAAGTGTTGGGTGGAAAGTCATTTATGCCACTTTCGGGAGAGGAAGAAGAAGCCATTGAGACGGCGGTGGAAGTAAGAACGATACATATGTAAAAATATGATTTATAAGGTTAATGAGCAAAAAAGTAAAGGATAATAAAAGTCCATAGGTTAATAAAAAAATAGATTTTAAGTAATTGGTAAATAGAGTAAATGGTAACAAAAATTTTGTGAATAAATAAAAAATATTAGATTAATGGAGAGAGAATGAAGATGTTTGAAATAACAGAAGATAAAACACAAAAAAATGTATTGGATGATAATTTTTATGATGCCAGTAAATATTTAAATTATGATAAATTTAATTTTGTGATTTATCAGTATGAAGAACAGGAAAAAAGTACAAAGGAAAGATTAAAGAGTAAGCGTGATGGAATGTATTTATCAATTTTCATTTTTTTAGTAGCCTCTGTACCAGAGTTGTTTTTTCTTTATTTAGGAAGTGAATTTTCCATATTTTATCCTGGTGCATTTGGAGTTTGGATTGCTTTTATTATAGTGGGCATTGTATTTGTGAAAAGTATATTTCGAATGATAGAAAATATTTTTGAGTTTCATGTAAATAATGAAACTTCAGCTTTTATGAGTTATAAAGTAAAAAAAGGTATTTTCACCATCAAGGCAGAACAAAGATATTGCAGGGAACAGATTTCAAATTTAAAAAATGCAATTAAGGAACTACAAGCAGGTCTTAATACAGAAGTGCTTAATCAATATAAGGAAGTAAAGTATATAGAACGAAGAGCGGACCAAAAAGCATTTACTTTCTTTGAAGACCATAAGATTATCAGTAATATTATCATTATAATATTTGTTATGTTATTAATGACAATATAGTAAAGATATTGTGTAATGATTGAAACTGATAATGCAGTAAAGATAATTATGTAATGATTGAAATTGACAAAACAGTGAAGATGATTATGTAATGATTGAAACTGAGAAAACGGCAAAGATGATTGTAATTGATTAAAAATATATGAAAACTAACAGATTGTTTATAATGAAAATTACCCCCTCTGGAACATTAATTCCAGAGGGATTTTTTATATTAACGAAAAAATAATAACATGTTGTTTGTACAAAAAAGACATATGTTAATATGTATGTATTTATATTTATTGGAAGAAAAACTAGTAATAGTATTACGTTCACGAAGTTAAGTCGACGTTCACGGAGTTATGGTTGTAATTGTAATTGCAATGTGTTACCATGCGAGAGGTAGAGAGAAAAAAGAAAATAGTTTTTTCTTTTGGAAAAATTACATCAAATAACGGAATTATTACATAGTGATAAAAATAGCTTTTTTTATAATAGAATAATATATATGTAATTTATTACAATTTTTTTGTATTTAATTAACAAAAAATAATTGATTGAAAAAGATACAAATTTAAAGTGTATTTATTAAGAAAAAGAATTAAGGAAGAAAAACACTGGTTATAAGATATAAATAAAATATGTCGATGTTTCAGGATTGAAAATAAGGAGAGTAAGTAAAAATGGAATCTAAAAAGTTGAAATTATATGAAGGAGCCTTATGTGTAAATGGAAAAGAGAATTCAATTTATGTAAATATGGATAATCAGACACAATTAACCGTTTCTAATGAGTGTATAAATATCATAGAACATATGCTAAAAAACAAGATTTCTCTTATAGATATGTTAGAATATTTCGAAGAAGAAGAGGATCGAGCGTATTTTGAAAAGTTATGTAAAACGTTGATGGGTATGGGTGTTTTGGTAGAGGAAGAACGAAAATATTATTATAAAGGTTCTGATATGGTCATTTATATCAATATTACAAATCAGTGTAATTTAAGGTGTTTGCATTGTTGCTTTAGAGCAGGGGAACAACAGGGAAGAGAAGATTTTAGTAAAGAGGAATTATTAAGATTAATGGATGAGATGATTGTACTTAATCCAAAATGTATTATTCTTTCCGGAGGAGAACCATTATTTAGAGATGATTTTTATGAAGTTGTTTCTTATTTGAGGAAGGAATACAAAAAAGCTTTATATTTAATGACAAATGGTACTTTAATAAGAGAAAAAAATATTGATTTTTTATGTGAAAATTTCGATGGATTTGATATTAGTTTGGATGGATATGATGAGAATACGGTTTCGCAAATAAGGGGGAAGGGGGTATATGAAAAAGTAATTAGAGGAATTACTCTTATCAAGGAACGTGCACCAGAAAAAGAGATAAGTTTATCTATGGTGGAAACAAGTATTACAGAAGGAAAATCAGAGGAATTTTATAAACTATGTGAAAAACTTAAGGTGCAATCAGCGGTTAGAGAACTTAGTTTATTAGGTAGAGCTAGAGATAATGAAAAAGAAATGATGATTCAAAATAAAAGTATACTTAAATGGGAAGAGGTATGGAAAACGGAAGATATGGGAGAAGCAAAACGCAAGATTAAGTTAAGTACCGGTTCTTTACTTTCAGCTTGTCCGGGAGGTTTCACAAAGTTTAAGATTAATTATAATGGAGATATTTTCCCTTGTCCGGTATTAGAACAGAAGGAATTTGTATTTGGCAATTTTCATCAGATAATAAATTTAAAAGAATTTTTAGAGAAGAGAAAATTTGATACTTCAGAGGGTTATAAGAATTATTCTAAGTATCTTCCGAAAAACTTCGAAGGATGTAAAGATTGTAATAAAAAAATATATTGTTTGCCATGTCCCATGATTATGATAACAGAAGGAAAGTTAAGTTATAAAAACCCACATTGTAATTTTAATAGAGAGGCTTTTGATTGTATATTTGAAGAATAAAATTTATTGAGAAAAGGAGCGTATAAGGTGAATATATCTATATGGGTTACAGATATTTGCAATTTAAGTTGTAAATATTGTTATGTAAACGAAAACAAAGGAGACAAGAAGTTTTCTTATGAGAAAATTCATGATTTTCTGACTTTTATTGACGATAGGGCGGAGAACGAGCCGGATGAAGAAATCCAAATCAATTTTTTTGGAGGAGAGCCTTTAATAGCTTTTGATATTATAAAAGAGATTGTATCAAAAATAAAAGAAAAACCTTATCATGAACGAGTATTTTATTTTATAACAAGTAATGGTTTGTTATTGGATGAAAAGATAGCTAATTTTTTTAAAGAGAATCAGTTTGCTGTATCTATAAGTATAGACGGAACAGAGGAAATACATAACAAAAACAGAAAAGATAAGAATCATTTTGATACGTACGAAAAAGTAATACAAGGATGCGAATTATTAGCAAGGTATGGAGTTAAAATTCGTGTTCGAGGAACATATGATTCTGAAACAGTGGATACATTATATCAATCTACAAAGCATTTAGCAGGGCTTTCTTTTGCAAATGAAGTTGTAATGGTTCCAGACTATTTTGATACAAAGTGGAATGAGAAAAAAATAGAAAAAATGAAACAAGAGGTTATTCGAATTCGTGAAAATTTATCAGATAAAATTTATATGGGAGAAGAATTAAAAGGGTGTAAGACTTGGTGTGGTGGTGGTATAAGCAGTTTCCATATCGATATAAACGGAAATATATTTCCATGCTCGTATGTTGTAGGAAAAGAATTTTGTATTGGAACGTTAAAGGAAGGTTTAGATAGAAGAAAAATAGATGAGTTAAAAACTGTATATCGGACAAGAAATAAAGCATGCAATGGATGTGGAATGGAGGATTATTGTTTGTCAAGAAAGTGTAAATTTATTAATTACGCGTTGACAGGTAATTTATTAGAGCCTAGTCCGGTGGTGTGTCATATGGAAAAATTGAAAGCAATAAAGTTTATATAGATTAAAATAGTAGATGGAGGATAAAAATGAAAATCGAGAAAATTACAAAGAAATTAGATGTGAATGTAGTGAGTGATGTAGAAAGTCAATGGCCTTTGGATCAGGGCTGGGCGGATAAATGTAATACAGATTGTAAACATGAATGGATTACCGCCAGTGCTAATTTAAAGAGAGCAGGTCAGCCATGTAGAAGAAGAGTAAGTGCAGCAGGAAATATATTTTTCTAAGATATTAAAATAATAATTTAACATGTAAGACTATTTTTTATAAACTTTATTGCTCAAATTTGAAAAATAGTGATTTAATGGTACAATTAAACTTGGGTTATTCATGACATATCTGATAAAATAGCAGTACCTAAGATTAATTTGTAGGTTATGATGAATCACTTATGAAACACATAATACTACTTGCCAGTAAGTAAAGTTGCAGAAGTAATATTGTCTGTTTCATGTTTTGAATAACTTTGGATTCGTATAGATTTTAAATTTTTATATAAAATGGAGATATATTATGCATAAATTATTGTTAAAAATGTCTTTTTTAAAAGATTCTTTATCAAAAGCAATGATAGTTCTTGTGGCAGCAGTTTTTTCGATGGTATTGATATTTAACAATTTATCAGCGGATATAAATCGTTCCTATATTCAGGCATTGACAAAGAAAAATTACGATTTTTCTGTACGGAACCTGACGTGGGAACAGGCACAGGAATTAGTGAAAAAGTTGGGACAGGACAAACTTTTTTCAAACATATGCTGTACAGGATTTGGTCCTCAATTTAGACTGGAGGATACGAAATATTATACAAAGCTAACATATGGAGAAGAAAATGGTGAGGAAATATTTTCATATGAGTTAGTAGAGGGAAGATTACCAGCCTCAAAATACGAAATTGTCATCGACCAGAGAATCAAAGCCTGTTCAGAATACAATTGGGAAATAGGAGATACCATTAGATTAAATTTAGAAGTTATCAATCCGGAGGAGGAAGGATATTATCTGGATGTTACGATTGTAGGATGGTATGAAGCAAAGTCGGATGAAGCATATTATGCTTTTTCAGGTTGTTCTCGTGAGCTGGTGGAAGAGGTAGCTTCGGATTTGGGAGAGAAAGATTTTTATGGGGTATTAGCTGCCATTCCGTACGAGCATTTAGATGAGGAGACATATGATAGAGATTTAGAAATCTTCATTAAATATGTAGAAGAAGTAGTAGGGGAGGAGATACGTTCTTATGCAGTTTTGAAACTGGAGAAGGAAGAAAACGGAACCGGACAGATAGAAAATGAAGAATTATATTTTGAAGATGATGGAGAAGTTACATGGTGGTTAAACGAAGAAAGGATTGATATGTATAGTAATATGGAAAATGGAAATTCAGAATTTTCCGGATTTTTCCGTATTATTTCATTATTTATTACAGTGTCGGCAATATTTGTTATTTATAGCTTATATCAGATTTCCATTGACTCAAAGATTCGAAATTATGGATTATTGATGGCTATGGGAATTCGAAAGAGAGATTTATACATACAGATTATTAGCACAAGCTTTTTGTATCTCCTAAATGGAGGATTATTGGGCAGCATATTGGGAATTCTTACATTATCAACACTTGGAAAATGGGTAGCGAATATTTTTGCACAAAGTTTTTCTATTGGATATGACGGTTCATCTATGCAATATTGTGGAGAGGCGTTTCTGGAGTCTTTTGCAATGGTATTTCTATCATTAAGTATGGCAACATTGCTTTTACTGTACCATGTCAGAAAGTTGACTCCGAAGGAAGCGATTTCTTATGTGAATGTTGGAAAACAGAAGAAAGTAAAAAATAAAAAGGATGGACCTATTAACTCAAAAACAAAAGTGATTCCATTTTTAGCAAAAAAGAATGTAAAAAGAAGTTCCTCTCGTACCATAAATTTAGCAATTTCCTTTGGCATTTCTCTTAGCCTTGCCATCATTGTATTTCCAATCTTATACAGTGGAAAAAATGTTGATGTTGACGTTTTGAATAAGGCTGAATTATGTGATTATGAGTTTACTTCTGATGAACTCCTTTCTTTGGATATGACGAAGGAATCCATAGAAGATTTGAAAAAATTAAAAAGTGTAGAAAAGTGCTATCCGTGCTTATCAATGGTTGGAATTTATACTTATGAGGATACAGAGTTGGAGAATTTCATAACAGTTTATGTTTATCCGACAGAATTGATGAAAAAAATGCTACAATGCAATGAGTGTAAAATAGATACAGGAGAGGACGGAATCGTAGTATTAAATTATTTGGAAGATGAAGAAATAGGAGAAATCAAAGAAAATTGGGAAACGGAAGAGATGGTATTAAAGTCTGAAGAGGGAAAAGAATATTCCATTAAGGTCGATGCTTGTGGATTATCTACTCCTTACGAAGAAGGAGGCATTACAGGATATAGTGTATTCATGGATGAAAAGGCAGCAAAGAACTTACCTGAGTTACAGGGAGGTTATAATTATGTCATGGTGGATGTGAAGAATAAAACAGAGCAGTCGTTGGATGAGCTGTCAGAGGTATTCACTAAGCATAAAATTAGTGTTGCATATCAGGATATAACAAATGATGTAGAGGATGTAAAGGGACAACTAATAGGTTTAACTACTCTTTTTAGTGTTTTAATGGGATGTATTATTATTTTCTCGCTTGTCAATGTAGTTTGTGTGGTTAAGAATAATGTGTTACAGAGAAAGAAAGAGATGGGAATCTATATCGCATTGGGTATGACCAGAGATTCCATTGCAAAATTACTAGAAGCAGAAATTATGAATGTGTTACAGCAAACCATAGTTGTATGTCTTCCTTTGGGAGGAGTTGTGTTATGTGCAATGCTTGGAACAGCAGATATGTTTGATACCAATATGGGCATGGTAGCAGTGATTGTGATGGCAGTAACCGTGGTATATATGTGGCTGATTCAAAGATTTACCTATTTTGTAGGAAAACAAAGTTTAAAGGGTGTTATTGCAGAAGTGTTGAAAACGGAATAAAGGAGAAAAGTATGAGCTTAATTGAGATAAATAAAGTTAGTAAGGTCTATGGAGCAGGCAGTACAGAGTTTTATGCGTTAAAAGAGGTTTCTTTTACAGCGGAAGAAGGAGAGTTTGCTGCTATTTTAGGGCCAAGTGGCTCTGGAAAAAGCACTTTGTTAAATATTATAGGTGGTCTGGATAAGCCTACAAGTGGGTCGGTAAAAATTAATGGAATGGAACTTTCGAATAGCAATGATAAAAAAATGGCGGACTACCGAAGAAAGGAAATAGGGTTTGTGTTTCAATCCTATAATCTGATTCCTACGTTAAATGTGAAAGAGAATATTCTGTTACCGATGTTATTAGATCATAGAAAGCCGGATGAGGCTTATATGGAAGAGCTGTTATCTTTGCTTGGCATTCTTGAGAAAAAGAATGATTATGTACATCAGCTTTCCGGTGGTCAGCAACAAAGGGTTGCGATTGCCAGAGCATTGGCAAATAAGCCGCATATCATTTTGGCGGATGAACCAACAGGAAATCTGGATTCAGATACCAGCCGGGATGTTATGAATTTATTAATTGCTTCAGCAAAAAAATACCACCAGACAATATTGATGATTACTCATAATGCGGAGCTTGCAACATTGGCAGACCGTACGATTCGAATTGAGAGTGGAAGAATAATAGAAAAATAAAGATATAAGTGTGAGGTCTAATTATGGTAAAAATTGCAGTGATTGATTCTGGTGTCAACGTGGATTATTTAAGCAAAGGGGTAAAAATTAAGGAATATTATTCGATTTTGCTTAACAAGGATTATACTGAGATTCGTATTGATAATGAGAAAAATCAAAGATGTGATAATAAGCATGGGACCTTAGTAGTAAACTGTATAGAAAAATATTCAAAAGAAGTTGATAAAGAATTTTATATTTATAATATTTATAATGGAAAAGGAGAGGCATCTGGCATTTGTGCGATAGCAGCTTGTAGGCAAATTGCGGAACTTGATCAGGCAGATATAATTTCTATGAGTCTGACGTTTTCTTCCTATTGGAAAGAGGAGTTTGCAAAGGTGCTAGAATTATTAAAAAAAAAGGATATTTTGCTTGTAGCATCAGCTCACAATGTAGCTGAGAAAGAAAGTTTTCCAGCTGATATGGAGGGTGTATTAGGAGTCAATGGAGCATATATTAAAGATGGAAGAAATATCGGTTATATTCCCGAAGAGACAATTCAGTTTACGGCAGATAAAGGCTATGAATTCTTGTTGGGAAAAGACGGAAATTATAAGCTTTTTTACGGAAATAGTAAAGCCACTGCCATTATAACAGCTATTCTTTCTGCAAAATTAGAGTTTGGTGGGAAAAAGAAAATGAAGATTTGGTTAGAGAAGGAGCATAAATTAAAACCAAATCAAATATATTCGCCTAATTATGAAAAAATAGAAGTTGAAAAGAAAAATGAGATAATTAAAAAATATGGATTTGATTTACATGAAAATCATGAAGTTGAAATTCCATTGTCATATGAAAATTATAAGGCAATGAGAAAAATGTTAAGTGAATATGGAGTGGAAGATATTACTAAACTTAATTATTTTGATTTTTATTCTATTGGTTCTCTCCTTCGTTTTTTTAATTTAGGATAAAGAAAAATAATTTTTTAGAATAAATTATGGGATAGGAAAAAGAGTAAGTATGTTTCGTTTTATACTAAAGAATAGGGTACAATTTTATAAGATTTTTAAACAGTATTGGAAAGATATTTTCTTTATCATGTTTATACAAATAATAGACATTGGCATAATTTATGTAATTCCATTATTAAACATGAATATTATTAATTCAGTATGTTATCAAACAGGTGGATACTTAAAAACGCTAATGTGGTATGTGGGAGCATTATGTGTTAGAGGTGTTTTGGAATATAAGGAAGCATTACTGTTACAAAAATTTATACTGAATATAGAATATCAAATGAAGCATGATATTATAACTTGGAGTATGGAACATGTAGATGGAAGAAATATTACTTCCAGTGAAATTGATGCGTATATAAAAAATGATTATGAACTTTTTTCGGAAATTTTAAGCAATGTTTTTTTTGAAATACCAATTCTATTCATACGTTTTCTGGGAAGTGTAGTGTTACTTGCAATGATATCTTGGAAATTATTTTTTGTGGTTATATTTTTTCAAGTTGTATATATGTGCTTGCAGAAAAGTGTAAAAAGAAGTATGATGAAGCATTCAGTAGTTATCAGAAAAGCTTATGGAGAGATGAATGAAGTAATTGGAGAAATTACGGAAAATATAGAATTTCTTCCTGACATTAAGGCGGATGGATATATTCTTGACAAGTATCAGAAAAAATATCAGATAAGCAAAAAGAGTATATTAAAACAATATCGATTATTGTTAGCATCAAATGGTATTATGAGTGTTTTTCAGAATCTTGTAAGCGTTGCTATTTTAGGATTGGGTGCTATGATGATAAAAAAAGGAAGTTTAACAATTGGGGCATTAGTTTCGTTTATCCAATATTCTTCCTATTTAACTTCTCCGTTAGAGGAATTAATGTCAAAAATATTTCAGTTTTCATGTAATCAGTCTGCCATAGATAATGTTATGAAATGCATTTCAGATAAAAAAGAAAATCAAAAATTGGAATATGAGTGCAGTATTTCTTCCATTGAATTTAAAAATATATCATTTTCTTATATAGAGGGAAACAAAATACTGGATAATATAAGTTATAAAATAGAAACTGGAAAATTGAATTTTATTATTGGAGAAAGTGGCAGTGGAAAATCTACGTTAATGAAAATATTAAAAGGAGATTATCAGTATGAAGGCAGTATTTTGTACAATGGAAAGGAAATATCAGGAGAAGATTTAAAAATAAAAGATATACTATGTGGAAATATAGCATGGCTCCCACAAGAAAATATATTATTTCATGATACTATTTATCAAAATTTAATAATAAACCAAAGAGACAGGAATAAAAAGGAGGTTGAAAGTATTTGTAAAAAATGTTCTATTTATAAAGATATTATGAATACAGAAGCTAAGTTTCAAACTGTTGTTCATAATACGAAGGTAAATTTATCAGGTGGACAAATTCGTAGAATTAATTTAGTTAGAACATTATTGTTAGACAAGTCAGTTGTTTTGTTGGATGAACCATTAAGTGGAGTAGATAATAAGAATAGTAAAAGAATTATGGAGTATTTAAGAAAGCTGGCATATAATAAATTGGTGGTTATTATATGTCATGATAGAAGCTATATCAATGATTCTGATAATGTGTTGGAGATAGTAAAGAACAGCTAAATCTGTTTTTTTTCCTTTATTTCTTTATAAAAGGCTGGACAATGGAGCTTTCAACTGGCCACGAACGGAGTTTCAGGCAATGGAAATCACATCTGAGCAGTACCAGTGGCTTATGAAGGGCTTTGCTATTGTAGCCCAACATCCCATTGAGGAGATGGAAGATCCACCGTCAAAATGACGAACGATAAAAGTGCCTAAAGTGGCGTAAATGCGACATGTCTGCTATAATAAGTTCTAGTTAAAGGAGTATTTATTATGGCAGTTAAATTTACAGAAGAAGAACTGACTGCTGAATTCGGTAAAAATGGTTGGAAACAGCTCCGGATATGATTGCAAAACGCTATCATTTCACTCCGGCAAAAATAGAAGTCGATGAACATCATGTAGGTGTATGATTATTATGTCATTCAGGCTGACGAAACATCGGGGCTTGTGAACTGTGATGGCAGACTAGCAGGTTCCAAAAGTTATACGTGCGAAGTCTTGCGGGAGTACAAAATGCGTAGTAATCCGTAGATATTATGGGGTTAAAATATCTTTTACCCCAACGTCATATGATAAAATGATATCATAACTTAATAGTATGATACCAGGGTCAAAATATCTTTTTACCCCAACATCATATGATAAAATGATATCATAATTTAATAGTATGTAACAGGAAATATAGACAACATCTTACAAGTAAATTTGGGAGGGACTGTAGAATGTTTGAATCAACAGAAGATAGAATACAAAAAGATACAATAGAGAGTAGATTTCATGATGCAAGTAAGTATCCTTTAATTAATAAAATAAATTTTGTTATTTATCAATATGAAGAACAGGAAAAAGGTACAAACATTAGACTAAATCATAAACGCAATGAAATGTATTTATCTATTTTAATTTTTTGTTTGATTTCTATAGCAGAGTCCTTTTTTCTTTCACTTAAAAGTGAATATTCAATATTTTATCCTGGTGTTTGGGGAATTTGGATTGCATTTATAGTTGTAGGAATAGCATTTATAAAAAGCGGAATTTGGATGATAGAAAAAATTTTTGAATTTAATGTGAATAATGAAACATTAGCTTTTATGAAGTATAAAGCTAAAAGAGGAATTTTCACTTTAAAAGCAGAACAACGATATTGTAGGGAACAGATTTCAAATTTAAAGGATGTAATTATGAAAATAGAAATTGGTCTTGATGAAGATATCGTAAATGAATATAAAAATGTGGCTTATATAGAACGAAGGGCAGACCATAAAGTATTTTCTTTTTTTGAAAATCATAAGATTATTTGTAATATTGTTATTATTATTGTTATTATGTTTCAGTTAGTAAATTGTAAGTAGATAATAAGAAAAAAATCCCTCTGGAATAAACATTCCAGAGGGATTTCTTTTATCCCATTATGCTATTTTAAAAGCAAATCTTACTTTCCGTAGTAAACCTTTAAGTACATAGCCTTCATTTCTTCCATTAATGGATAACGAGGGTTTGCACCTGTACATTGGTCGTCAAATGCTTGTTCAACCATTGCATCTAAGTTGTCTAAGAAGTACTTTTCATCTACGCCATATTCAGCGATTGTCTTCTTAATACCAACAGCAGTCTTAAGATCTTCGATAGCTTTAAGAAGGTTATCGAATTTTTCTTGGTCATTCTTACCAGCGATTCCTAAGAAGTTAGCACATTCAACGTATCTTTCGAATGCATGTGGGTATTGATATTGAGAGAAAGTACCCATCTTAGTAGGAACGTGAGCAGCATTGAACTTCATAACTTCAGTGATAAGTAATGCGTTAGCAACACCGTGTGGTAAGTGGTGGAAAGCACCTAACTTATGAGCCATAGAGTGACATACACCTAAGAATGCATTAGCGAATGCCATACCAGCCATAGTAGAAGCATCTGCCATCTTTTCACGAGCGATTGGATCTTCTGCTCCTAAGTTATAAGCATTTGGTAAATATGCGAAGATGTTCTTCATAGCCTTTAATGCTAAACCATCTGTGTAATCAGTTGCCATGATAGAAGCATATGCTTCTAATGCATGAGTTAAAGCATCAATACCTGAAGCGGAAGTTAATCCCTTAGGTTGTCCCATCATCATGTCAGCATCAATGATTGACATGTTAGGAAGTAATTCGTAATCAGCAAGTGGATACTTGTGACCAGTCTTTTCGTCAGTGATAACTGCGAAAGGAGTAACTTCTGAACCAGTACCTGAAGAAGTAGGGATAGCAACAAAGTATGCCTTTTCACCCATCTTAGGGAAAGTGTAAACTCTCTTACGGATATCCATAAATCTCATAGCCATATCTAAGAAGTCAACTTCTGGATGTTCATATAATACCCACATAATCTTACCAGCATCCATTGCAGAACCACCACCAACAGCGATGATAACGTCTGGTTCGAATGCTCTCATAGCCTTAGCACCAGCAGTTGCAGAAGCAAGGTTTGGATCTGGAGCTACTTCAAAGAATGTAGTATGTTGAATACCCATTTCATCTAATTTATCAGTAATGCACTTAGTTGCTCCACTCTTATATAAGAAAGAGTCAGTTACAACGAAGGCTTTCTTCTTATTCATAATAGTTCCTAATTCATCAAGAGCTACTGGAAGACAGCCCTTCTTGAAGTATACCTTTTCAGGTGCTCTAAACCAAAGCATGTTTTCTCTCCTTTCAGCTACTGTCTTAATATTGATTAAGTGTTTTACACCAACGTTTTCAGAAACAGAGTTTCCACCCCAAGAACCACATCCTAAGGTTAAAGAAGGAGCTAACTTAAAGTTGTATAAGTCACCGATACCACCTTGTGAAGAAGGAGTATTGATAAGGATACGACAAGTCTTCATAGCAGCTTGGAATTTAGCAATCTTTTCTTGTCCTGTTCCTAAGTTAATATATAAAGAAGAAGTATGTCCGTAACCACCATCAGCTACTAAAACTTCAGCTTTAGCAAGAGCATCATCAAAATCTTTTGATTTGTACATTGCTAATACTGGAGATAATTTTTCATGAGCGAATTCTTCTTCTAATGCAACAGATTCTACTTCACCAATTAAAATCTTAGTTTCAGCAGGAATATCAAATCCAGCTAACTTAGCGATAGTAACAGGCTTTTGACCAACGATCTTAGCATTTAATGCACCGTTGATAAGGATAGTCTTTCTAACCTTTTCAGTTTCTTCTGGATTACAGAAGTAACATCCTCTATCCTGGAATTCTTTCTTAACTTCTTTGTAAATCTTCTGGTCAACGATAACAGATTGTTCAGAAGCACAAATCATACCGTTATCGAAAGTCTTAGAATGAATTAAAGAGTTAACAGCTAATCTAACATCACAAGATTCATCCATAATTACAGGAGTATTACCAGCACCTACACCTAAAGCAGGAGTTCCTGAAGAGTAAGCAGCCTTAACCATACCAGGACCACCAGTAGCTAAGATGATGTCTGATTCAGCCATAATCATATTTGTAAGTTCAAGAGAAGGAACATCAATCCATCCAATGATACCAGCTGGTGCACCAGCTTCTACCGCAGCATCTAAAACAACTTTAGCAGCTGCGATAGTACTCTTCTTAGCACGTGGATGTGGGGAAATGATGATACCGTTTCTAGTCTTTAAAGAAATTAAAGTCTTGAAGATAGCAGTTGAAGTTGGGTTTGTAGTAGGAATAACAGCACCAACTAAGCCGATAGGTTCCGCAACTTTCTTAATTCCGTAAGATTTATCTTCTTCAATTACACCACAAGTCTTAGTGTTCTTGTATGCATTGTAGATGTATTCTGCAGCGTAGTGATTTTTAATAACCTTATCTTCTACGATACCCATGCCAGTTTCTTCTACAGCCATCTTAGCTAGTGGAATTCTTTGCTTGTTCGCAGCCATTGCTGCGGCTTTAAAAATCTTATCTACTTGTTCTTGAGTGTAGGTAGCGAAAATCTTTTGAGCTTCTTTTACTTCAGCGATTTTAGCTTCAAGAGATTCTGCACTATCAACGATTGCGAAGTTTTTAACTTCTGCAGTTTCAGTCTTTGACATAATGGGTTTCCTCCTGTAATTTGAAATTGATAAATTTTTAACAATTATTATCCTCATTATATACGATTCTAATTCCTATGTCAATCATAAATCCATAAAAATACGAAAGAATCGGCAATTTAATCAAATAATATACTTATTTTTACGAAAACTGTTGTAATTTATACATATGAAAGACTTGTATAATTCAGAAAATTTGATAAAATAATAGGTAACCAGACATTAGAATTATGTGGGTACATAGTGCGTAGCAATTCATAGGTACCAAAGGTGAAAATACCTTTGACTCCAATATCATTTTATGGGAGAGGCAGATAAGGAGGGACGTTTATGAAGACCATAAAAGTCAAAGATATACAGGGAAAAGAAATATTGGCCCAGCCTATTTTTAATAGTAACGGGGTTATGTTAATACCGGATGGAACGGTAATAAAGACAGACTATATTCAGACATTTCTGGATTTGGGAGTAGAGGAAATTCAGATTAAAGATGAATTATATGTTGGTGTGGATTATGATGAGATGGTAGACGAGGAAGTAAAGGAAGAATGTTACCATCTGATTAAAGGAATTGTGAAAAACCAGACCAAGGGCACTCCGGCGGAAGATGTGGAGATTGGAAGGGTTACGGAAGAAATTTTACAAAGTGTTATGAACCAGGAAGAGGTGTTCATAAATGTAAATAAAATTCGAAATAGTGACCATGCTGCTTATGAACACGCTATTAATGTTGCGGCATTGACTACTATGGTGGCTTTGAAATTACAGATTCCAAGACATTCGGTAAAAGAATATGCCATTGGAGCATTGTTGCATGATATTGGTATGACTTTTGTGCCTGCAGTATTTCGGAATGAATTTGATGATGATTTAGGAAATAGTAAGGTGGAAGTGGTTAAAAATCATGTTTTTTATGGTTTGGACCATCTGAGAAAAAAGGATATGTATTCCGATATGGTATTGGATATTGTAAGAAATCATCATGAAAGGATTGATGGTTCCGGTTATCCTTCCGGTTTATTTGGTACGAATATTGATCGAGGAAGCCGTATTGTTGCAGTATGTGATACCTTTGACGGCATGGTCTTCGGGGTGACAGACCGCTCCAGAGTATATGAAGCCATAGAATATATTCAAGGTAATTGTGGTAAACTCTTTGATGAAAAGGTTGTGAAGGCATTTATGGATTCTGTGGCACTTTATCCTACCGGAAGCATTGTAGTAACAAGCGAAGGGGATACTGCTATGGTGCATAGGCAGAATAAGGGATATCCTGCAAGACCACTTCTTCGTCTGATAAAAGATAAACAGGGCGAGGTCTATAATAAGTATATTTTGAAAGATTTAATGAAGGAATTGTCATTGTTTATTGTGGATAGTGTAGATAGTATTTAAGAATAATATAAGTTTTGAATATATGGGGAGTTTATAAGGAGGTGTTATTGTTGAATCATTATATGAGAGCAATTGGATTTAGTAGAATCAGCACGAAAAAGGAAATGGATGTATTGATTGGCAAGGCACTTCATTTACCTACAGAAAAGAAATCTGCTAAAGTCGGGGAGAAGAATACCCTGGTGCAGGTAAATAAAGATTTTGGTCCGGGAATTGGATTAAGTGTGGTAGGAGAATATGATGAAAAGGGATTTTTAAATGTGGAATATACCTTTCCTTATCTTAGGGGAGGGTATGGCGTAAATTATAATGATATTTTAATTGAACGTCATACGGATAAGGAGGCATATTCCGGCATTTGCGAGAATATTAATATTGGTGTTTCCATGATTTTTTATCTGCAGAATTTAGGAGAGTATGTGGAGCGGTATCTGTACCGTTCTTATCATAACGAGGTTGCCAGAGTGGTGTTGGCAGGTCTTTCGAAAGAGGGTAAGGTTATTTTACCTATTCAGAAAAATGAAACCCAGGTGGAATTAGAACAGGCGGGAAATGAGAACCGTAACCAATTAATACGGGCAGCGAAAGAGGGAAATATCGAGGCTTTGGAAAGTCTTACTTTGGAAGATATGGATATGTACTCTATTGTTTCAAAGAGGGCGAAAAGAGAAGATATTTTATCTATTGTAGACTCTACCTTTATTCCTTATGGAATCGAGAGCGACCATTATTCTATTATTGGAAGTATTTTGAATGTAAATCCGATTTATAATGTAGAAACAGGAGAAATGCTGTATTCCTTATTGATTGATTGCAATCAGGTGATTTTTGACGTTTGTATTAATTCTATTGATTTGTTAGGGGAGCCTTTGGCGGGAAGAAGATTTAAAGGTGTAATCTGGCTTCAGGGAAAGGTTGATTTTTTATAAAAAATCTGTTATAAATATAGATGTTGGTTTCCGTAGCTCAGCAGGATAGAGCATTCGCCTCCTAAGCGAAGGGTCGGGCGTTCGAATCGCCTCGGGAACATGAAAGTGCTGTCGTAAGTGATGGCTCTTTTTTTTAATGAACAGTATGGAAAAGTATTCGAACTTGTATTAGGAATTTTTAGGTTGTATAATCCCATCTTTGACAGTTTGCAAAAAATAAAATCGCTGTAAACCTAGTAAATATAGGTGTTACAGCGTTTTTTTCTCTGTCACGGACTTTAGTAATTTATTCTTTCCCCTTACTTTTTTTCTGAATTGTTTTCATTT
>JAFQCI010000049.1 GCA_017416505.1 Lachnospiraceae bacterium | reverse complement strand
ATTCAGATCCTGCAAGGGGACATGAAGGAAGTGAAGGCAGATATTCAAACTCTGCAGGGAGACATGAAGGAAGTGAAGGAAGAAATTCAGATCCTGCAAGGGGACATGAAGGAAGTGAAGGCAGATATTCAAACTCTGCAGGGAGACATGAAGGAAGTGAAGGCAGATATTCAAACTCTGCAGGGAGGCATGAAGGAGGTGAAAGAAGATATTCAGATCTTGCAGGGAGACATGGAGGAAGTGAAAGAAGATATTCAGATCTTGCAGGGAGACATGGAGGAAGTGAAAGAAGATATTCAGACATTGCAAAATGGAATGCAGGAAATGCAGGATAGAATTGTAAGAATAGAATTAAGACAAGAAAATGAAATCATACCAAGACTGCAGAATATTGAATGTTGTTATACTTCAACTTATGATAGATATAAAGTCAGTGTTGAAGATCATGAAACAATGAAACAAGATATATCAATACTGAAAAATGTAGTAGCAGAACATAGTGAAAGGTTACAGAAAATATCATAGCAAAATCAGGTTATGACGTGCCAAGGTCAAGATATTCTATGAAGATTAGTTTTGATGAGGCCTCTGTTAGATATAGAAATGAGACGTGAAAGTCTTTTGGTTACCGACATTGACTGTGAACAGGACACTTTTTACTAAAGAAAAGGGAGAGTAAGGAAAGAACCTCTTGTATCTTGGACAGAAAAAGGTTATACTATTATTAGATGAGAGGATTTATGATTTGACGCAGGACACATATGAATTAATTGTAAGGTGAATGTGTTAAGATGAACCGATTCATTATGCTAAGGGATGCATTAGAAAGGGGTGTTTATTATGGATATTGCAGCATTATCTATGAGTATGGCTTCTGCAGATTTGCAAACTCAGATTGGGACTGCAGTTATGAAGTTATCTATGGAGACAGTAGAACAGGTATCAGATGGAATGAAGCAGATGATGGAACTATCAGTTACACCATATATTGGGGGGAATATAGATATTTCTGTGTAGGTGTAGGATATCAGAGGGCGGATATGTTTGGTCTGATACTAAGAATGCTGAAAAAGTCAGAGAGAAGGACTGATGCGTGAGCAGCAGTCCTTTTCGTGGAGTTTTTAGTTAATAAGAAAGACCCGTGAGGGAGTCTTGAAATAAGTAGACCATGTTCCACTGGTTTAAAAGGTGGAGGATTCACTCAGTGAGATTTAAAGATAAATAAGAAAGGAATGGTTAAATCCGAAAAGTTATCCTATGGATACGGATTTTTGCAAGGGAAAGAAAATGACGAAAATAGATATTATCTCAGGTTTTTTAGGAGCTGGAAAGACTACTTTAATTCAAAAATTATTAAAAGAAGCTTTAAATGGACAGAAGGTAGTTTTGATTGAAAATGAATTTGGAGAAATCGGTATTGACGGTGGATTTTTAAAAGAAGCCGGAGTACAAATTACAGAAATGAATTCCGGATGTATTTGTTGCTCTTTAGTTGGGGACTTTGGAACTGCATTAAAAGATGTGTTGAATACCTATACACCAGATCGTGTTATTATTGAACCATCTGGAGTAGGAAAATTATCTGATGTCATTAAGGCAGTAGAGGATGTTGCAAAGGAAATTGAAGTGGAATTAAATAGTTATACTGCTGTAGTAGATGCATCAAAATGTAAGATGTATATGAAGAATTTCGGTGAATTCTTTAATAATCAAGTGGAACATGCGAATACCATTATCTTGAGCAGAACCCAGAATATGAAGGAAGATAAACTGGAAGCTAACGTTGCATTACTTCGCCAACACAACGAAGGAGCCAAGATTGTAACCACACCATGGGACGATATTTCTGGTGAAAAGATGTTAGAAACTATGGAGGCTTCTAAGTCATTGGCAGATGAAATGATGGAAGAACATCATCATAACCATGATGAAGAAGGTCATTGTCATGGACACCATCATGACCACGAGCATGAGCATGAAGAGGGTCATTGCTGTGGACACCATCATGACCACGAGCATGAAGAAGGTCATTGTTGTGGACATCATCACGAGCACGAGCATGAGCATGAAGAGGGCCATTGCTGTGGACACCATCATGACCACGAGCATGAGCATGAAGAGGGCCATTGCTGTGGTCATCATCATGACCACGGCCATGAACATCACCACCATCATGCGGATGATGTATTTACCAGCTGGGGAGTAGAAACTCCACATAAATTTGAAAAGGCAAAGGTGGAAGAAGCTTTAGAAAAATTGGCGAATACAGAAGAATTCGGTATTATTCTAAGAGCTAAGGGCATGATTGCCGGTGTAGATGGAACATGGATTTATTTTGATCTGGTTCCGGGAGAATATGAATTAAGAGAAGGAAGTCCGGAATATACAGGAAGACTTTGTGTGATTGGAACGAAATTAGAGGAAGAAAAATTAAAGGAATTATTTGAAATATAATAATACTCAGAAGATGGATGAAGGAAACCATTTGTAAAAATGTAAATCATTCAGGTTAAGTGATTTGGAGACGAAAGTTAGCAGATTTGGTTGTGTGAAATTGAGATTATCTTGGAAAGCGAGGTCCATAACCTATGGCAGCGAAAAATGATGTGCCAGCATATTTATTTACTGGTTTTTTGGAAAGTGGAAAAAGTAGATTTATTATAGAAACATTAAACAGTGAGGCCTTTAATGACCATGCAAAAACTCTTGTGATTGCCTGCGAAGAAGGGGAAGAAGAGTATGATGAAGCGGAACTTAAGGCAATCAATGTAGATGTGGTGTACTTAGATGAGGAAGAAGATTTTTGCGAAGAAAAATTAGAGGAATTAAATCGTAAGTATCAGCCGGAACAGGTTATGATTGAGTATAACGGAATGTGGTCTATGGATACCGTGTTGGATGCAAGGGTTCCAGAGGGATGGATGCTGGTTCAGATTGTAAGCACAGTAAATTCAAAGACCTTTGAAACCTACCTGAATAATATGAGGGGACTTATGATGGAACATGTGAAGTACTCTCAATTAGTTATTTTTAATCGTTGTACAGAAGAATTCACCAAACAGGGTTATGCAAGAACCATTCGGGCGGTAAACCGTATGGCACAAGTGGTTTACGAGTATGAAAATGGAGATTCCCGTCCGGCAGATGGAGATGAAGATTTACCATATAATTTAGAAGATTCTCACCTTGTGATTGAAGATGAGGACTTTGGTATTTTTTATATGGATATTATGGACAACCCTAAGAAATATGAAGGAAAGACTGTTACTTACAAAGGTATGGTTTACCGTGATGGAAAACTAAAGGGTGACTCTTTTGTTCTTGGAAGATTTGCTATGACTTGTTGTGCGGATGATATTGCATTCGTTGGTTTATTGGCAAAACAGAAAAATGCGGCAGAATTGCAGGTAAAGTCTTATGTTACGGTGACTGCAGATATTCGACGGGAATTTAGCAAAGAATATCAGGGAAAAGGTCCTGTATTATATGTAAAGGATATAAAACCGGCGAAAGAACCGGAAGAGAGAGTAGTATATTTTTAAGTTTACTGGTTAAGGTTATTAAAAAGCTGCTTCATTCTGATAAATAAAAAGAATCTCAAAAGAGATTCTTTTTTCACATTTCATACACAGGTTTTTCACAAATGACTGATAAGATGAAGATAATTAAGATGATACCAAGGTCGAAGGTTTGCTTTTACGTTTTTTTAGTAATTTGCAGGTATGATAGGATAAAAATGTTTTTGACCGTATAATCTTAAGATAAATGTAACTATATTAAAAAGGGGTTTTTAACGAGATGATTCACAAGGATGTCATGAATCATTGAGGTTTAGAATGGAGGAAGAACAATGGATGAAAAATTCAATGAAAATCAAGAGATGAAGGGGAATCAGGAAGTAATGGGAAATCAGGAAAACTATGAAGTGAATGGTGTTAAAATGAATCAGGACAGGAATCTCATTCAAGAAGGAATGGAAACTGGAAATTATGAAAGTGTTTCCAATATGGAACAAGGGGAAAATAAGAAGAATCGTAAGGAACGCCGCAGACAGGAAAAATTGCAAAGAAAGGCATTGAAGCAAGAACGCAAAGAAAAAAGAAAGAATTCATTTTTTATAAGAGCCGGAAGAATGGTAGCATATGGTTTATTGTTTGGTGGTGCTTTTGGTTTGGCTTTTCAGGGAATCAATCTTGGGAAAAATTATCTTCTTACCGGTAGTATTTATGCTACTACAGAGGAAAGCAAGGTGAATACGGACCAGAAAATCCAAGACGTGACTTTGCTTACGACAAAGGAAACGGATTCTAGTGTGGCGGCAGTGGTAAATAATGTAATGCCTTCCATTGTATCTGTTACCAGTACCTTTGAGGAAGTGGGATATGATTTCTTCTTTAATCAATATAGCAAAGAAAGCACTGGATATGGCTCTGGAATTATTATTGGAAAGAGCGACGATACTTTGCTTGTGGTAACAAATTATCATGTGGTAGAAGATGCGAAGAAAGTAGCCATTGGATTTATTGATTCAGAATATGTGACTGCTACCGTAAGAGGTTATGATGCGGATGCGGATTTGGCAGTACTTAGTATTAGTCTTGATGACATGAAACAAAGTACGATTGATTCTATCAAAGTGGCTGTACTAGGGGATTCAGAGGAATTGCTTGTAGGGGAACAGGCGATTGCCATTGGAAATGCCATGGGATATGGTCAATCTGTGACCGTGGGTTATGTAAGTGCGTTGAATAGAGAAGTGCAGTTGACAGATAAAACTATGACCTTATTACAGACAGATGCGGCAATTAATCCTGGAAACAGTGGGGGTGCATTGTTAAATTCCAAGGGCGAGGTAATTGGAATCAATACAGTGAAGTATTCGGATACCAGCGTGGAAGGTATGGGTTATGCGATTCCGATTTCGGATGCGACTCCGATTATTAATGATTTGATGAATCAGGAAGTTATTGAAGAAAAAGACAAGGCATTTTTAGGTGTTGGCGGAGATTCCGTAACAGCAGAATATAATGAGCGTTTTGGAATGCCGATAGGTGCTTATGTTTCAAGGGTTTCTGATGATTCTCCGGCAGAGGAAGCAGGTATTTGTGCGGGAGATATCATTACCAAGATTGGAGATTATGATATTGAAAGCTGGGAAGATTTACAGAATGCCATTGAACAGTATAAAGGTGGCGAAAGTGCGATTATAGTATTACAAAGAAGCGACAGCAGAGGAAGATATAAAGAACAGGAATTAAAAGTTACCTTTGGATATCGCTCTGAGAATCAATAAGTCTGGCTTGAATAGTGTTTCCATTGATTCATTGTGAAATGCTATATTAGATAACGAAAAAAGATATAGGATGCCAGGAAAGGCAGGAAAGTATGAGTTTACTGAAAGTTAAAAATTTGTCTATGGAATTTAAGACCGAACAAGGCATGGTAAAGGCATTAAATGGTGTTTCTTACCACGTGAAAAAAGGTGAAATTCTTGCCATTGTAGGAGAATCCGGCTCTGGAAAGTCAGTGGGGATGATGGCTTTGATGGGACTAGTCGCCAGCAATGGAACAGTAACTTCTGGTGAGATTACATTTTTAGGTGAAGATATTTCTCCCTCAGGTCTGGATTCTAAGAAGAAGAAAAAGATATATAAGAAAAAAATACGAAGGATTCGCGGAAATCAGATTAGTATGATATTTCAGGATCCTATGACCCACCTAAATCCTATCTTGAAAATTGGAACTCAATTAATGGAAGGAATCATAACTCATACCGGATGTAGCAAAGCAGAAGCAAAAAAACGCGCCATTGCTTTGATGGAACAGGTAGGCATTCCGAGTCCGGAAAGACGGTTAAAACAATATCCTTTCGAATTTTCCGGTGGTATGCGACAAAGAATTATCATTGCCATGGCACTTGCTTGTAATCCAAAGTTAATTATTGCAGATGAGCCTACCACTGCGTTGGATGTAACGGTGCAGGCACAGATTTTAGAGTTGATTCAAAGAATAACAAAAGAACAAAAGACTTCGGTGATACTAATTACCCATGATTTGGGCGTAGTTGCTACAATTTGTGATAGAATCCATATAATGTACGGAGGAAAGATTGTGGAAAAGGGTACCACAGAGGAGATTTTTTATGAAGCAAAACATCCGTATACCAAGGGACTTTTGAATAGTATTCATAATTCCCACAGCGATGAGCATAAACCTTTGGTTCCGATTCCGGGAACACCACCGGATTTATTGGACTTGCCTAAAGGGTGTGCCTTTGCGGACAGATGTCCGGAGGCGAAGGAACGATGCAGGGAACATAAACCGGAAGAAACCGTATATTCTAAGACACATTCCTGCAGTTGCTGGGAGTGTCAGTAAAGAAACATATGGAGGCAGTTTGGATGGCGGATTTTAATGAAGTGAACAATCATGAAGTTTTAGTGGAAATAAAGGATTTATGTAAGTATTTTGAAGAAAGGCAAGGATTTAAAAAACAGAATCTAAAGGCAGTGAATCATGTTTCTTTTGAAATAAGAAAAGGTGAAACTTTAGGTCTTGTAGGGGAATCCGGTTGTGGAAAATCTACCTTGGGAAGAACGGTATTACGAATGATTCAGCCTACTTCCGGGAGTATTATTTATGAAGGTAAGGATATTACCGGATTATCGAAAAAGGAAATGTTTCCTTATCGAAAGAAGATGGGAATGATATTTCAGGATCCCTTTTCTTCTTTAGACCCGAAATTAAAGATAGGTCAGATTATAAAAGAACCTATGGAAATTCACAGTATGTACACTGCGAAGGAACGGGAAGAAAAGGTAACGGAATTACTGGAAACCGTAGGCTTAATGCCGGATCATAAAAACCGCTATCCTTCTGAATTTTCCGGAGGTCAAAGACAAAGAATCGTCATTGCGAGAGCTTTAGCCTTAAATCCGGAATTTATCGTGTGTGACGAGCCTATTTCTGCCTTGGATGTTTCTATACAGGCTCAGATTATGAATCTTCTGGAAAAGATTCAGGCAGAAAGAAAGATTAGTTATTTGTTTATTGCCCATGATTTGAGTATGGTAAATCATATCAGTCACAGGATTGGGGTGATGTATCTTGGAAATTTGGTGGAAATCGGTCCGGCAGATGAGATATATCAAAATCCTATGCATCCATATACCAAGGCATTGTTGTCAGCAGAACCGATTCCAGACCCCAAGATGGCAAGAAAGAAAGAGTCGGTTTTATTGGAAGGGGAAGTTCCGAGTCCTTTAAACCCGCCAAAGGGTTGTCCTTTTGTAACACGCTGTACGCATGCTATGAATAGGTGTAAAGAAGAAAATCCAGAGTGGAAGGAAATAGCAGGAAGAAGAGTTTCCTGCCATTTGGATTTTGGGGAACATTAGAAGGATGGAAATATGAAGGATTCATAGTAAAGAGTATATTTTATAATGATTCAAAGTCAGTATCAAAGTTTGATGATTAAGGAGAGGAATTATCCTGACTAACTTTAAGAGAGTGTGGAAAGCAGATTTTGCTGTTTTTGTACCCTCTCTTTAATTTTGTTTAGAAAATCATCGGGGCCTAATACTTTTATGGTAGGTCCAAAGGATAAAATTTCAATTAGAAGTTCAGTTTCCATACTGCGGTTATAGTATATGTGGCATTCATAGTGCTCTTTATCTGTTTTTATGGTTTGTTTTTCATAATTGGCAAAATGGAGCATGGCCCGTTCCAAGGAATTTCGCTTGTTTGTGATGGCGAGCCGTACTGGTTCTTTATAGTAGGAATTTTTAAAAACATCCTCCAGATTTAAATCTTTGTCATAAAAACTCTCTATCAGGGAAACGGATTCAATTCTGGAAAGATTAATGGTTTCAATTCGCTGTTTTTCTGGGTTTCGTTGGTAAATTGCCAGAAGACGGAATTTATCATTTTTCGCGGAATATTCAATCCGGAAGGGATAATAAATATGGTGTACATCATTTCCCTTATGGGAAGAAAAGCGGATATCTACTGCTTGTTTATTACGAATTGCTTTTAAAATAGTACGAAAATGAGAAATATATTCTGGAGAAGAAAAGTCATCTCCATCTTTGAATCTGTCATAATAATAAAAGTCTTCTGGTAAAAAAAGAGGTTCTATTCCTTCAAGGTAGTGATTTAAAGTACCTTTTTGGGATTCCTCTAAAAATAATCCCATTCGCTCATCAGATAAGGTTGATTTTAACCACCTTTTTTGCAGGGTGGTGAGGGGAAGGACTTCTAAATTGTCTATTTTAGATGTATAACCACCTTCTGCGGGGGAAAGCAGATTCCAGATTCCACTTGTTAATTTAGGGACAATGGTAAGGCCACTTTCACCATATCCCAGATTCGTGGCCAAAGCTAACATTTCTCTTTCAGTGATAGGTGTAGTGGCAGCAGCCTTGCATATTTCATCTACAATCTGAAAATAACAGTTATAAATTTCCGAAAATAATTCCATAGTGTTCTACCTTTTTCTATTTTATTTTTTAGTTCTTGATTTTGGGTATATGTGATTTGTGTAATATTTTGTAAATTACAATTGTGTGGCTAGTGTTATATTTTCAACCTAAGACTTTGGATGTAAGTATCTTAATTGCAGTACATTTCTATCATTTTTTTCATATCCCAATAGAATTTATTGGTCAGGTATTCGTTGTTTGATTCAAATGAAAGAATACGACCGGTAAAGGTTTTTACCCAGGGCATCATTTCATTACCATCAAATACTTCTTTTTCATAGGCGTAGGTATTTTCTTTTATACGGGTAAGAATGCCGTCTTTTCCTTCCCGTTCTAATCGTTCTATGATATGTTTTTCTTTCTTTTCATCAATGAATAAGGTCAGTTTGATGATATCATTCGTATGTTCTTTCCCAAAAGAAACACCATAGATTTTTGATAAGTTTTTCTCCAGTTTTTCTTTGTATTCTATGTAGGAAGGTTCTGAGTCTAAAGGTGTTATTTCTTTTATGTAGTCAAGACGGACATTGGTAAAACGTCGGTTTTTCTGGATATATAGACAGGCATAGCGTCTTCCGGTTCTGGTACTGATAAAGATTTTTAATGGTATTCCGGTAATACGTTGGGTGGTATTTGTTTTGGCACTACGGTTTATCAGGGAGATGGAAGTTTGTTTTTTCATGGCAGTCAATAAGAGTAATAACATTTCATCTTCCAGCGTATGGGCGAAAAAGCCATGTTTGGTTGTGAATATATCATTGCTGGTTTTTTGGTTATCTAAAATGGTACTGCCAAGAATACCCATGGGTGCGGCAATGTGAAAAAAACGAATTGCTTCCAAAAGAGCGGGTAATTCCTCTGGTATGGCATAGGTTAAATTATCGGCACAGGAGTAACGGAATTGTTTGCCTGATTTTTCACAAAGTAGTAATCCTTCTTTTTCATATTCTTTTACTTTTTTTCGTACAAGCTGTGGTTCAAATAATACGTCATAATTTGATAGTATTTCATTGGTGAGTTCTTCAATGGTTCGGGATTTCCTGTCCTGTAATATATCCATAAGAAAAAAGTGCAGCATAATATCATTATCTGTAAAACTTTTGGATTTCCATACCCGGTAAAGAGGATTGGTAAGGAGCAGGTTACTGTCTATGGCAAGGGAAATATTTTTTCCATTTTTGGTGTAATTGCTATGTATGTATTCTGAAAGCCAGCTTTCTATCCTACGACGTTCGTTGTCGTAGGTGCGGCCACTTTTATCAGAAAAGTCCTCTCTGGTTTTAAATCCATATACAAAAAAATCTCGTACATATTCCCGACTTTTTGCAAAAGATTTGATTAATTCCTGAAATTCAGACATAAGATTCCTCCCTAAAACATCGTTTATATTTATTATACACCTTCGCAACTTTTTTTAAATGATAAATTATAAGGATTTTGCTAAGATGAATTCAGTTTAAAGAAATAGAGAGAAAGGGAGAATGATTATGTTTGTAATTTATAATGAAAAAGTAAAGAAACCAATAAAAGTGTGGGTTGAAAAAGAAACTGATATTGAGGAAAGCTGTTTGGAACAGGCAATGCATCTTGCTAATCTTCCATTTATTCATAAGTGGGTGGCTTTGATGCCGGATACCCATACAGGAAAAGGAATGCCCATTGGCGGTGTGATTGCAACTGATGGAGTGATCATTCCTAATGCAGTGGGAGCAGATATTGGGTGTGGCATGATTTTTACCCCTACCAATATTAAATTAGAAGAAGTGAAAGAGATTATGACAGGAAATGGTTCTTTGATACAAGCTATCATTGGAGATATTCTGCGAAATATACCGGTAGGGATTAACCGATATAAAACCCCTCAGGATTCTGCTGTTTTGGATAAGGCAAAAGGACAAATGGAGATTTATGAAGAAAATAAGGAGTTAGTACCTTTGATTGAGGATGGATACTTTCAGGCGGGAACATTGGGAGGCGGAAACCATTTTATTGAGTTGCAGGTGGATGAAGAGGGATACCTTGGAATCATGATTCATTCCGGAAGCCGGCATTTAGGAAAAGAAATCTGTGATTATTTTCATCATCAGGCCAGGGAATTGAATGAAAAATGGCATAGTGCAGTGCCGGAAGAGTACCGTCTTGCATTTTTACCGGTAGACTCTCATGAAGGGCAGCAATACATTCATTGGATGAATCTGGCTTTGGATTATGCTTATGAGAATCGTCAGAAGATGATGGAGCGTACCATGGAAATCCTGTCAAAATACGTGGAAAAGTATGCGGGAATTTCGGTGGAATATGGAACCACCATTAACTGTCATCATAACTATGCTTCCTTGGAAAACCATTTTGGGAAAGAGGTATGGGTTCATAGAAAAGGTGCCACCAGGGTTCGACAGAGAGAAATCGCAGTGATTCCAGGTGCAATGGGTTCTTATAGCTATGTGGTAGAAGGTCTTGGGAATCCGGATTCTTTTTGTTCCTCTTCCCATGGAGCAGGCAGGGCATATTCCCGTACTGGTGCAAAACAGGCGTTTTCTGTGGAACAGGTTATCTTAGACTTAAGAGAGCAGGATGTAGTTCTTGGAAAACATAAGAAAAATGATGTGGCGGAAGAGTGCCGGTTTGCGTATAAGGATATTGATGTTGTTATGGAAAATCAGAAAGATTTGGTAAAAGCGGTGAAGAAGTTAAAGACGGTGGGGGTAGTGAAAGGGTAATGAAAGAAAAAAGAAGGAAGATCAAGAATGAAAGGAAGTAGAGGTGAAAAGAAAGAAGAGTGTAAGAATATTAGGCAGAAGGAGAAAAATAAAAGAGGGATGAAAGAATAGAACTAAAGTTAGGTTAGAAAAGGTGTAAAGTTTTAGCAGATTAATAAAAGACTTTACACCTTATATTTTTGGGTTACTATTTAGTTTTAATGTTCTTCATCTTTGAGGTTTTCTGTAATTTCTTCTATATCCTCAAGTGGTACATTGTCAAGTAAAGCAGTATCGATTACTTTTTCAACGGAATCATATAACTTTTATTTCATAAGTTCACGTAATGCTAAAAATAATGGTTTATCGTATTTGTTTGGCTCGTTTCCCATCCTTTTACCACCTTTCAGGAGTATGTACTCTAATTATAGGTGGATTTTTAGAAGATGTAAAGCCTTTTATGAAGATGTCAAGGGGCATACGAAAAGAAGTTTAATGGTAATTTTGTTTATGATGTATAAAAAATAAATTTGACAAGAAAAGTAAAAAAAGACTGAATTTTATTAAGTTAGAATGATTCGATTATGTTTATATGGAAATCATTAATAGTATTAATTCTTTTATTGATTGTAGTTGTAGTATATCTTATAAAAATCAGAAATACAATATATATTTGAAAATTATGGATAAATGATTATGGACAAGAGAATGTATATGAAATGGATTATTTGGTTTGTAAAATATTTGTAATTAAATTATAATAAAGAAATGGAGAATATCGTAGATGCTTGTTTTAAAATGAAGGAGAAATGCCAATGAGGATAGGAGTTTGTGATGACAACGCAGAGGAACGTCAGGGAATGGAAAAAATCTGTCTGGAAGTGGCGGAGGCGTTATTGATGGATTGTGAAGTAGTAGTATTTAGTATGGGTTCTGAACTTTTAGAGTATGAGAATGATTTGGATGTATTAATACTAGATATTGAAATGCCCCAAATCAGTGGATTAGAGGTAAAACAGAAACTTCAGGAATTAGGGAAAGATACCCTTATTATTTATGTTACCAATCATGAGGAACTGGTATTTTCTGCTTTTGGTGTGAATGTTCATGGTTTTATCAGAAAGCAATATCTGACAACCCAGCTTCCGAAGATATTGACATCGGCAATGGAAATATTAAATCTGTATGTTATGTTAGATGGAAATCTGGACAGCCGGGATATCAAATATATGAAATCCCATCGTGTATATACGGAGTTATTTTTGGTGAAGGGAGAAAAGAAAACCACCAGGATTCCTCTGTCGGAGTATGAAAAAATCCTCTCTAACGTAGGGTTTGTGCGTATTCATAAATCCTATCTTGTAAATTTTAAATGGGTAGATAACATTACAGAAAAAGAAATTGTGATTGGTTCCGAAATATTACCAATCGCAACCCGTTCACAAAAAGAAGTGAAGCGTAAGTATCAGGAGTTTTGCGAGAAAAATGCGAGGTACTGCTGATGGAAATGATGGAACTTATGATATGGTCTTTGATTGAACTGGTGAAATATATTCTGGTGATGAATGGGATATTAGGTTGTAACATAAGAAAAAACCGGGAAAAGTATCTGGCGTTCGTTTACATAATGATTGGCTCAGTAGTATGGTTCAGGTTATCGGATTACTTGTTTTTATACAAAGCAACCTTTGGTTTTATTATGATTTGTCTTATATTTAATGAAAAAATTTCTGTTAAAGTAAGAGGATATCTGATTTCCTGTCTTGCAATCGACAGCATAGACCTTTTTCTTTGGAGTTTTCTAATCAATTTGTTTCCTGCGTTAGAGCAGATGAAGGAATCAAATTATTTCGGTAATTTAGCAGGGACTATATGGTGGTTAGGGATTGCTTTATTAGTAAAAAAACAACGTAATTCTATTCATCAGTTTTTTGTTACACTATCTTTTGGGTGGACCGTGTTGATTGGATTAGCAATATTTGGACTTGGATTTGTAGCCGGTGGTCTTCAATATAGCCTGTCGGGAGATTTGACGGAATAGACGCAAAAGAAAATATTGTTGTTATATATGGTAGTAATGATACTGGTATCGGTGGGCAGTGTTATCCTAGTATATAATATCATTACCAGAAAAAGTCTGGAGAAGATTCATGAGATAGAAAAAGAAAATCTTGTTTTGCAGCAGAAATATTATGAAGGTAAAATACAGCAAAATGAAGAAATGAAAAAGTTCCGGCATGATATGAAAAAGCACATGAAAGTCATTCAGCTGCTTTGCGAAAAAAATGAAATAAAGGAATTACAAGAATATGTAAAGGGATATTTACAAGAATATCCGAAGCAGGAGATAGTATGTACAGGAAATCTCATATCGGATTATTTTATAGGTGAAACCATTTCAGAATTACAACAGAAAAAGGACTTTGAATATAGCGTCATGGGTACCTTTCCGGAAGAGTTAGCAATTA
Source organism: Lachnospiraceae bacterium (assembly GCA_017416505.1). The sequence goes on along the minus strand of JAFQCI010000049.1, from coordinate 31,912 downwards.
GCAATGTAGAACTTTGTATTCTCATGGCGAATGCTCTGGACAATGCGAAAAATGCTATTTTACAGGTAGAAGGTTCCGCTTTTTTAAGAATCGAATTAAAAAATTTTAATGGACATATTATGATTCAGATAAAAAACAGTAAGATGGAAGAAGTGAAAAAGGCTAAGGAAAAACCAAGACCCGGGCATGGATATGGGTTAAAAAATATGCGGGATGTGGTTGAGAAACATAATGGAACAATGGAAACAAAAGATGAGGGGAAAACCTTTAGATTAAGCATTTTTATTTAAAGAAGATGCCGGTTATGAAGTGTATTTAAAATGTTGAATTTGTATATCAACATTTGAGATTCGGTTCATAATGGCATCTTTTTTTGCGTTGGGAACAAAAAAATGACGTTGGGAACAAAATGGTTGATTTGGAAGATTATGTATATTATAATCTGAAATGTAGGGGTGAATATTGTTAAAAAATGCGAAAAGAAAGGAGAGAGAATGAAATGTTGGCTAATGCAAATGGATTTTTGGAATGGTTTAAATTTATACTTGGTTTATAAGAGGAAGTTATAAAATTGATGGGAGAAAAGAAGGAGGAACTTATGAGAAAATTATTAAAAAACAAAACGATAAGAACAAATATTAAGCGCATGCTTGCCGTGATTCTTGTTTTTATTATTACACTTACAAGTGTAAATTTTAATTCATTTATGAAGGCAAAAGCAGCAGAATACAAGACATTGTATTTTATTGATAATACTGCCGAGCAGTGGGTAAAGAATGATTCAGCAGTGATGGAACTGGTGGACAATACCAATGGGCATGACAGCTATTGGATGACACAGAAAGACGATGTTACATGGTGTGTCAATGTACCGGAAAGTGCTTATAATATTACATTTAACCGCTACAGTTCAGACAAAACAACGAAGTGGAACTCTTGGAGTGCCGGTGGAAGAGATGAAAATAATGCATATTATGCCGACGGTGCGGAATATGGACATTGGGATGTGGTAGAAGAAGGAGAGAATTATTTCCGAGCAGGAGATATTATTTATCTTGATTTATCTGAATTCCCGGAATGGGAAAATGATGATGCGTTGATGTATGTTAATTTTACAGATGCATCGAAAGAAGAAAATGGAGGGAATAATATTTCGATTGCAGATGCAGATAAAAATCTTTATGCTCCGCAGAAAGTTGCCGATAAAATAGATGAGTATGTTTACCAATATACGTTCACAGAGGACAGTGAAGGAGCAGTTAATGTAAGATTTTGGAGAGGAAATGCAGATACATTATGGAATTGTTCCATGGTATTATCCCACGAAGACTATATCAATGGATTTAACTGCATTAAGATTTCCGGTTGGAATGGAACCAATGATTCATTGATAATGAGAGAAGATGAGGAAGAAATCGGAAGGTCTGTTACTTGGGATGAAATGCAGGATACCGACGGAGACGGGGTTCCGGACAGCTATGAAAAAGACAATGGAATGAATATAGAAAATTCCGATACAGATGGTGACGGTCTGACTGACGGATTTGAAGTATTGTATGCTTCTACCAATCCACTTGCGGTTTCTACTTTGGAAAATGGTGTTTCGGATGCGGATTTGGATATCGATGAAGATGGCTTGACCAATGCGGAGGAGTATTTGCAGGAAACGGAACCTTTGAATTCCGATACGGATTATGATGGACTGATGGATGGAGAAGAACTGACGGTTTATTACACTGACCCTTTAAATCCGGACACAGACGGGGATGGAATCAAAGACGGAGATGAAATCCGGATAGGGCTTGACCCTTTAAACGGAGAAACTTTTGGTTATCCGGATACTGAATATCAGTCAGTACAAAAAATAGATGCCGGAGACTTTATTTTAGAGGAAATCAATCAGGAAAATGAAAATTATCAGCTGACTTTGGAAATCAACACCAAAGGAAGTGCTTTTGAAGATATACTGGTAAGGGAAAGTGCTTATGCAGAGGCAATGGAAAACCGGAGTATTCTGGGAATTGTTCCGGAAATCATGTATGAAAATGAAGAAAACATGGAAAGCATGACACTAACTTTTGCCATTGATGAGAAAAATATTTATGAAGAATACAGTTCCATAGATTTTAAAGGAGTGAAAAGATATAATATTTTCTGGTATGACGAGGAAGAGAATATTCTGATTCCTATCAATACGGAAGTAAATGAAGAAGAAAATACCATAAGTGCAACGGTGTATGAAGTCGGTACTTACTGTATTATTGATATGGAAAAATGGCTCAGTGATTTGGGATATGTGATAGTGGACCAGAATGAAGTGGAATCGGATGAAGATGCTATAGTAGAAAATTCAGAAAATGATATGGAAGATACCACAGAGAATGTTGTGAATCAGGTGGTTGTAATGGGATTAATGTTAGGCGGAGGACAGGAAGAAGGTTCTGCCACGTCTGCTGGAAGTCAGGATATTGAGAATCAGGAGCCTGCTGTGATGGCAGGAGTAACTGAAAATGGAGTGGAATCCGAATCCAGAGACAAGATAGATGTTGTAATTAATTTAAATAATGATGTAGAAGGTTTAACAGATGTACAGTTTGACAGTATCAAAGCAAACATTGAAATCATAGGAAGAAGTCTGTTCTATGAAACCGAAGATGTAAGAATTTATGTATTAGACCAGCATGGAGAAGTGGTAAAAACCTCATTTGGACAAGCTTATGCAAATAATACCACTCAGTTATCCGGTATGATTGAACAGCTGATAAATTCAGAACCGGAAACACCATATATTGATAAGCAGTTTACTACCATGCTGGAAGAAATTGAACTTAGGGAAGACGCCTTTAAGGTTTCCGTAATTATTGGTAACTGTTACTTATCAAATTATTCAGGTGCATTTATTGATAAAGTTGCTGAGGCAGGAATACATTGCTGTATCGTGGAACCGTTTACCCAATATGGCTCATGGTATTATAATTTATCTGAGAAAACGGACGGATTATTAGTTTATAATTATATCTTTTTTTCAGATGAAGTGTTAAACTATATTTATGGCTATGTGCCGGATGTACCGATTTCAAAGTATACCATGATTTTAGGAAAGAGTATAAAGACTATTATTCTGAAACAGGAATTAAAGGCAAATGGAACAACAGATACTGATGCAGACACTCTGACAGACTGGGAGGAAGTAAATCAGGCAAAGGTTAAAGTAAATTTTGACGGAACTGTGCAGTTGCCAACTTATAAAGCATACATTGACAAGTATGAAGGGGGATGGGTATCTTACAGCAGATGGCAAGATCGTTTTGTTAATGTGAGAGATATAATGGGAAAGAATCTGTCAAACATTTTGTCAGAAATTTACGTATTGCCGGTTTTATCTGACCCTACCAAAGCAGATGGTGACAATGATGGTATTTTGGATACGGATGAAATTGGTTGGGATGGTGTAGATGAAAGATATAAGAAAGTAGGTGCTTTGCATAAGGATACGGTAGAAACTTTGTTCCCTGAAATAAAAAATCAGAAGAGAATTGCAACTTCTCCATCATATATTACAATAGATGATAATGATGTAGTACTTCATTTGAGTGTGGTAATGAAGGGAGAGAAAGATAAGCTTGCAGTTGATGTGTTGGAAACAGAAGTTTTTGATACAGAAAAGCAAGAAGAAATCAATCATATTTTAGAACGATTAGGTAAAGATGTTACTCTGGGAGAGTTGGCAATGGATGGAATTGTGAATCGATGGAGTGGCTCATACACTGGAAGTAAATATGACTTTTATGAAAGATTAAAGGTGAATTTTCAAGTAGAACTCACGGAAATCACATCATCACCATTTGTGAGAGGAAAAATTGAAGTTACATTTAAAACGGGTGTATGTGGTGTATCAAATTTATCATGGGTTGATTGGAAATCTACCTGTAATCGTTATGTTACCATATATGATAGCTGGTGTAATGTGCCGGAACATGAGGATATGTATGTGGCTGATTGTTCAAAATATGGGAATAATGAGTATAATGTTTTGAATTATGAGGGGGCGGCAGGTCATGAGTTTGGACATGTTTTGGGATTATTAGATATGTATCATAGTGCAGACTGTAATCATGGATTTGAACCTGTTTCAAATGATGAAATAGTATATAATGTAACTGATAAGGGATTACCAGAAGGATATGGAATAATGAAATTTAATGGAGCGGCTTGTGCTAATGATATTGAAATGGTACTCTTTGCATTTAGTGAGAATACATGGCAATATTTTGTTCCATATGCTTGGTATCAAAAAATATCTAAGGCTATAAAGAGTGATGTAAAATATATTTTTAAGGAAAATAGTTCTCCGGAATACGTTTGGAATTCTTCATTGCATTATTTTGAACTGTTAAGATGATTGAAAAATATTTTTCTTCAAAAATATAAATAAATTAGGAGTTTGTAGCAATATGTTGTTAGAAAAACGGCAGTGCTATATAGTTAGAGTGGTGTCTGCCGTTTTTTTATAAAACATGCTAGAAGAATAATGAATTCTCTTTTTGTAATTGAAAAGTTGTTTCTACAAAGGGAAAAGAACTCCAAAATGGCTAGCAGTATTTAGTATTTCAATAATGGAGGGATTTGCATATGAAAAAGAAACATTTTATACTAATTGGAATTTTGCTTTTATTATTGGTTATAAGCATTTCAGTTATTATAGTGAAAAAGAATAAAACTGAAAAGAACAGAACTGAAATAAATGAAAATTTATATATAAACGAAGAACGAATGGAAAAAATAGAGCGAAAAAAAGAGGAGTTAGTTTGCTTATGTGAAGAAAATCAAGAAGAATTAGAGGCTATGTCAAAAGAATACTTAGTGTTGATGGAGGAGCTAGGAAAATCAAAAGAAGAATTAACCTATGAAGATTTTAAAGACATGGATAAACAGGTGAAAAATACAAAAGGAGAGGATTCGTCTGATTTGTTAAAGCTTGATATATACATACCTGATTATGCAGTGGATAATGAAGATGTCGTGTGTTATCGTTATTGGTGTAAATGGGGGTATGAATTAGATTTGGTTTATATCGGTAAAGATGTGGAAAGGGTGTTAGAATATGTGGAATCTTTTGATGGTTATTGGGGAGAAATTGTAAAGGTTAATGAATATTTATATGTATATTTAAGGACTTTTATGGGGATATAGAAGTTAAAGAAAACGAAATCACTTGGTGGGAAATTTTATAGATGTTGCATTTTTATGGGATTTGTTATTATTTTCTGTATAGGAGCTTTTTTACTGGAAGGTCTGGTCATTGGCATATGTTTAATAGACCATGGACGTGGAATCGATGGAACGGAATTTATATAGAAGTGAATATGATTTTTATGAAAGATTAAACGTAAATTTTAAGGTCGAGTTTACAGAAATAGAGTCTTCCGCATATCTTCAAAGAAAAAGAGTTCTAAAATGGTTAGCAATATTTAATGTTTCAATAATGGAGGGATTTGCATATGAAAAAGAAATATTTTGCAATAATGGAAATCATCCCTTTATTATTAGCTATAATCATCATAGTTAGTCTGATGAAACAGAATAAAAGTGAAATGCCAGAGATAGAAGAGAGTGTTTATGTAACTGAAGAACAAGAAAAAGAAATGGAGCAAAAAAAAGAAAAATTAATTCGATTGTGTGAAGAAAATAAAGAAGAAATAGGAGAAATTTCAAAAGAATTTTTAGATATGATGAAAGAACCAGGTAAATCACTGCAAGATTTAAGTGGTGATGATTTTGCAGAAATGAATGCAAAGATAGAACATCCTAAATGGAAAATAACGAATTCATACGCATGTATTATCCTGTGTATGAGTGGGGATTTGAAGGAGTTATATATTATCGAAATTGGTATAAAAGTCCGTTTATTTTAGATTTGGTTTATATAGACGCGGATGCAGAAAAGGTATTAGAATATGTAACCCCAAAAATAGGAGATGATGGCTTTTATGGTGAAATTATAAAAATTGATGAACATTTATATGTATATTTTAGAGAAGCAATTAGGGAGTAAAATTTTTATATTTATCAGGAATTTTATTTGACGAAGTGATTCCTGACAAACAAAGGAAGTATTAGATTTTAGAATGGTAGTGTCAAGTATGAAAAAAAGTTTGTTTATGTTGATTATGATTATTTTTTCTGTTTTATTAACAGCTTGCGATGATGAGGATTGGGTACCTTACACAAGTGAAAGTTATGATATATCCATACCCTGTGAAGGAGATGTGTTACGCGGATAGAATCGATAAACAGGATTATAAAGATGGCTTGTAACTCGGAGGATGTAACAGCGGTAAGAAAACTTCTGGAATATGGAGCAAATCCCAATGTTATGACTAATGAGGATGATACCATTTTGGCTTATATGAATAAGAAGTTAAATTCAACACCTGAGAGCAGAGGCAATTTAGAAATGATTGTTGAATTACTAAAAGAGTATGGGGCAGTTTTAGAGTAAAATAAGTAAATAGAAACAAAAAAATAACGTAAAAGGACAACCATTTGAGAATAATAAAAGATTTGGCACGATGGTTGTCCTTTTACATTGCCAAATTTCCATATCAAATTTTCAAGAAGAAAGAAATTGACCGATATATTATTGAATGGTAAAATTATAAGTAATGGAATAGAGCAGAAAAAACGTGGTAGAATGATACCAACGGAAAAACATTATGATTGCGAAATAAGCAAGAGGAAATAATAAAAAATATAACTTCGCTCATCCGTATTTTGAGTATCGAAGTATAAGAATAAGCCTGATAGAAGAAAAATTAAACAGCAGGTTTTAATGGAGGTTCGTTATGAGTTTGTCTCAGGATAACATGGAAATAGAAGAAAGTAAAAACGCAAAAATGTACGAAAACAAAGAAGAAGCGGAGAAATTAATTTTAGTTTCTGTCAGCACCAGTGATTATGACGATTCCTTAGAATCATTGGAAGAGTTAGAGGAGTTGGTGAAGACGGCGGGAGGAATCTGTGTAGGAGAAGTAATCCAGAAACGTGAAAATGTTTCCCAGGCGACTTATGTCGGTAAGGGGAAAATCGAGGAAATCAAGGAACTTGCCTTAGCAACCGGAGCAGATGGAATTGTTTGTGATGACGAACTTTCTCCGGCACAGATTCGTAATCTGGAGGATGCTCTGGAATTAAAGATTATGGACCGTACCTTGGTTATTTTGGACATTTTTGCAAAGAGAGCATTGACTAGGGAAGGTATTATACAGGTAGAACTGGCTCAGTTAAAATACCGTGCCAGCCGTCTGGTAGGCTTACGCCGTTCTTTATCAAGACTTGGAGGCGGAATTGGAAGTAAGGGTCCTGGTGAAAAGAAGCTGGAAATGGACCGCCGTTTGATAAAGGACAGAGTGGCTCAGTTAAGTAAGGAGCTGGAAGAGGTAAAACGCCATAGAGCGGTACAAAGACAGCAAAGAAGTAAGAATCAGACACCTCTGGTTTGTATTGTGGGATATACCAATGCAGGAAAGTCTACGTTACTGAATCGTCTGACAGATGCAGGAGTGTTGGAGGAAGACCAGTTATTTGCTACTTTGGACCCGACCACCAGAAGTTTCACCTTACCTAGTGGACAACAGATTATGTTGACGGATACCGTAGGATTCATCCGTAAATTGCCTCATCATCTGGTAGATGCCTTTCGTTCTACTTTGGAAGAAGCCAAGTACAGCGATTTGATTCTGCATGTAGTGGATGCTTCAAATCCAAGAGTGGAAAAGCAAATGCATGCAGTATATGAAACTTTGGAAATGCTTGGAGTAATGGATAAAACCATTATTACCCTGTTTAACAAACAAGACAAGATAGATAAGGCAGAGATTATTAAGGACTTTAAAGCCAAGACGACAGTTCCTATCTCCGCGAAGAATAAAGATGGATTGGACAAGGTTTTAGAAACCATTGAAACGGTGTTAAGAGAACAGAAAATTTTATTGGAGAAGGTCTATGATTACAAGGATGCAGGGGTGATTTCCTTGATTCGCAAATATGGACAACTATTAGAAGAAGAATACAGGGATAACGGAATTTATGTAAAGGCATATATACCGAAAGAAATCGCAGATAAATGCTAGAAAACTATTTTCAAATCTGAGAAGTGTTGGAGGATACCATGGGAGAAGTCAGGTTACAAGGAATTGGGGTATCAAGAGGAGTCGGAATCGGAACCGCTATTGTATTAAGGGAAGAAGAATTAAAAATTGAACACATTCTGGTAGAGGATGAGGAAAAAGAAAGAAAGCGGTTTGAAACAGCAGTTTCTGTTTTAAAGGAAAAAAATCAGGAATTAACAAAGCAGTTGTCAGCCAGCGTTGGGGAAAAAGATGCACAAATTATCCTGGCTCACAATGCTGTGTTGGAAGACCCGGAAATCATAGAGCCGATTTTAAAAATGATAAAAGAATTTCGGGTCAATGGGGAAGCAGCAGTAGAAGAAGTATTTAATAAGGCAATTCAGACCATGTCCTGTCTGGAGGATGACAGGATGAAGGAACGGGTGTCGGATTTAGAAGATGTCAAGCAGGGATTGTTAAGGATATTACTGAATGTAGGGGAAGTGGATTTCAGTAAAATTAGTGATAATACGATTATAGTTACAAAGGAATTATCTCCCCATGTTTCAGCCATGCTGGATGGAGATAAAATCGCCGGTATCATTACCCAGAGAGGAGGTCCTACTTCCCACGCAGCCATTATATCAAAAGCCATGGAAATTCCAGCAGTAGTAGGTGTAGAAGATGCGGTGGAACTGATTGCAGAAGGTCAATTTGTGGTGCTGGATGGGGAAAAGGGTACCGTTATCCTAAATCCGGAGGAAAAGACGAGAAAAAGTTTCGAACGCCAAAAAAAGAATGTTCAGGCGGAAAAAGAAAGTTTAAAAGAATACATTGGTTTAAACAGTATTTCAAAAGATGGAGTTTTATTTGAGGTACAGGCAAATGCAGGTTCTTTACAGGATACGAAAAGAGCCATGGAGCAGGATGCACAGGGAATCGGGCTTTATCGTACTGAATTTTTATTTATGAACCGGGACACCATTCCCAGCGAAGAAGAACAATTTACCGCATATAAAGAAGCGGTGGTGTGTATGGAGGGGCGGCCCTTGGTGATTCGTACACTGGATGCCGGTGGAGATAAGCCGGTAGAGGCATTAGGTTTAAAAGAAGAAGCTAATCCCTTTCTTGGTTTTCGTGCCATAAGGTATTGTATTCAGAATCCGGAGGTGTTTACTACACAAATCCGGGCGATTCTTCGTGCCAGTGCCTTTGGACCCATTCGAATCTTAATTCCTTTTATCACCTGTCTGGAAGAATTTGAAGAAACAAAGAAACTCATTGATGCTGAAATGATTCGTCTTATTATGCAGGACATTCCTTTTGATGCAAAGATACCTGTAGGAATTATGATGGAAACTCCGTCGGCGGTTATGATGGCAGATATTTTAGCAAAGTATGCAGACTTTTTCAGTATTGGAACCAACGACCTGACTCAGTATACCATGGCGGTAGACCGTGGAAATTCCAAGGTTTCTAATTTATACAGTGTCTATTATCCTTCTGTAATACGGGCAATGAAACGGATTATTGAGGAAGGAAATAAAAATGGAATTCCGGTGGCAATGTGTGGAGAGGCAGCCAGTGACCCGTACTTTATTCCTGTGTTAATGGGAATGGGACTAAGGGAATTTTCGGTGATTCCTTCAGAAGTATTGAAAGTACGCGGGCTGATTAGAAAATGGACCATGCCGGAGGCAGAAGCATTATTCCAGGAAGTAATGAAACAAAAACGAGTAGAAAAGGTAAAAGAACTGCTGGAAAAGGCGAAAAAGATATAAAGATAAGGATATCGGTGGTGAACAGAGAATAGCCAGATATGTCGTTACTGTACACACAGCACCAAAACATTTACTGTTATGGTGCGTAAGAACTTGATTCAGGAGTTCGCAGGCTCCTTTTGCGAAGCAAAACTCTAAATGAGCCTGCGAATTGTTACTGTTTACGAGGCACGAGTGAACAGTAACGTTATTAGTAGTTCACAAAAGACAGATTTTGTGGTAAAATCACAAGAAACAGGGTGCAGGAGGAAAAAATCTTGGAACAGTATAATACACAGATTTTTGAAGATACATTGATACAACTGTTAATAGACAGACCTGAAATCATAAAAAGTAAAACCATATTGACGAACTGTTTAAAGGATATGCTTTCCGGTTACGTGCTGGAGAGTAACCTGTTGCTGGCTTCTTATGATACCGGAATCGTGGATGCATTGCGGAAAGAAGAAGAAATTGATAAGAAGTTTGTAGCAAAATTCGTGAAAAGGATGATAGATGCCAATGCCACTCATTCGGAAATGGCGAGATGGGCGGTGAATCTTTGGTGTTTTGCTTATGGTGTTCAGATTTTAAAACTCCCTGCTAATATTTCTGAATTACTAGGAGTAAAGCTGGTAAAACCAAATGAAGAGTTAGAAGAACCGGCAGAAAGTAAATATAAGGTCTTTCAAAACAATTACTGTTCCTTTTTGTATTCCTATCAGGTAAGTCATCATGGCATGGTGATAGACCGGATTTTAAACATTGGAAAGGGAATTAAGATTCCAGAGGAAATCGATGATAAACCTGTGGTTGCCATTGGAAAAAAAGCCTTTGCCCATCGGAATGATGTAAAGAAAATTCAGATTCCGGACACGGTAAAATACATTGGAAGACAGGCATTTTATAATTGTACCCAGTTAAAGTCTGTGACTCTGCCTTCTATGTTAAAAGAAATGGGCAATGAGGCATTTGCCATGAGTGGAATTGAATCCATTCATATCCCTGGAACCTTGGCTGCCATCAATGAAAGAATGTTTAGTTTTTGTAACCGCTTATCACAGGTTCAGATTGATTCCGGGGTAATGGCGATAGGAGATTATGCTTTTTCGGAATGTGCCAAATTAGAAGAAATCGTGTTGCCATATAGTATTAACAGAGTAGGCGAATTTGTGTTTGAGTCTGTATTGTCCCGAAAATCAGTAAAAGTAACTTATGGAAATTATCACTTTGATTCGGAACAGTTAAGCAAGAAAGACGGGGAGGAACAGGATGGAAGGAACCCTTAGAATTGGAAAGAGAATGTTCTCTGAAAATGACATAGAATATGAAATAGTTGATTTTTTAGGTTCCGGTGGACAGGGTGAAGTTTACAAAGTAGAGTCTGATGGTCAGTATTATGCCTTAAAATGGTATTTTAAGCATATGGCAAGTGACATCCAAAAGGATAATCTGGACAGGCTCATTGACCAGGGGGCACCGGATGAGAGTTTTCTGTGGCCTATGGATATTATTGACGATGGAAGTACCTATGGTTATGTGATGCCCCTTAGACCGGAGCGTTATAAAAGCATTGTAGATTTGATGAAGCGTACTGCAGAACCAAGTTTTTATCATCTTTGTAAGGCTGGATTTAACCTGACTTTGGGCTATCAGAAACTACATTCCAAGGGGTATTGTTACCGGGATATTTCTTTTGGTAATGTGTTTTTCGACCCGGATTATGGGGACGTTCTGATTTGTGATAATGATAATGTGGCAGTAAATGGAAAGCAGGATACCAATGTTTACGGTACTCAAAGGTTTATGGCACCGGAAATCGTAATAGGAGAAGCGAAACCTTCTACGGATACGGATTTATATTCCATGGCAGTGTTGTTGTTTTATATGTTTATGTTGCATCACCCATTGGAGGGAAAAAGAGAGGCCTCCATTAAGTGTATGGATGTCAGTGCCATGAATCTGCTTTATGGAAGCAATCCGGTATTTATTTTTGACCCGGATGATAAATCCAACGAGGCACTTTCCGGCTATCATGATAATGCCTTGGCATATTGGAACGTGTATCCGAAGTTTTTTAGAGATTTGTTTATGGAAGCTTTTACGAAGGGTATCAAAGAACCGGAAAACCGTATTGTGGAACGACAGTGGCAGGCAGCCTTTCTTAGGCTGATGGATTCCATTCTGATTTGTAAAAAGTGCGGAGTGGAAAATTTTTATGACCAGGAAAAGAAAGAGGAAGAACATAAATGCTGGTGTTGTAAAGCAGACCTTATGATTCCGAACCGTTTAAAAATAGGGAAGAACCACATATTATTAGAAGAGCATAAGAAGATTCGTAAATACTATGTCAGCGGAGAATATGATTTAGATTCTTACCTGGGACATATAGAGGTAAATCCAAATAACCCTAATCTTTTGGGAATCTGCAATGATACAGATGCTTTGTGGCAGTATAAAAAGGCGGATGGAACGAAGACTCAGGTGCCAAAAGGAAAAAAGGCTCCTGTGGTTAGTGGAAGTGAAATCGATTTCGGTTCTGTAAAAGGCGAGTTTATCATCACAAAAACAGAGGAAAACTAGGAAATTGTGAAACTAAAATATTTTATGTGAAAGTGATGCAAAATGAACAAAACATCGTACAAGTTTTTGATAGTTTCGCAATTATCTAATTAGAAGATAAAATGGAGGTAAAAGTATGATAGAAATGTTAAAAAGACCAGGTGGACAGTTAGCAAGCAGACCATTGCATTTCTTTTGGCTGGTGGATTGTAGTGGTTCTATGGAAGGGGAAAAGATGGAATCCGTAAATTATGCCATTAAGCAGACCATTCCGGATATGAGAGCAGCCGCAGCGGACAATCCAAATGCCCAGCTTTTGATTCGTACCATTGCTTTTTCTACAGGGGCAAAATGGGAACAGGAAGAGCCTACCCCAATCGAAGAATTTAGTTTTAAGCCATTTAAGGCACATGGACTTACGGATATTGGTGAAGCATTCCGTATGTTGGCACAGCAGCTTACCATTCCTCCGATGTCAGACCGGGCATTGCCACCGGTTATCGTGGTACTTTCCGATGGAAGACCTACCGATGATTACCGTGCTGCCATTCAGGAATTAATGGCATTGCCATGGGGTAAGAAAGCAGTAAAGATTGCCATTTCTATTGGAACGGATGCGGATGATGAAATGTTAGCAGAGTTTACCGGAAACAAGGATTTAGTGCTTCAGGCGAACAATCCTCAGGCATTGGTTAAGATGATTAAATGGGCAAGTACCGTAGCAAAACAGGTATCTGCACCAAACAGTAATCCAACTGCAAATTCATTGCTTCCATTGGATATGAATACCATTCCAACAGAAGATGATATCGATGCAGCAGATGTATGGTAAAATGTAGGAAACATATTAGGGTGAAATGTAGTTTGAACGTTACTCTTTACTTGTGAACAGCAACGTTTAAATTCCTGATACCTAGGAACAAGGAGGAGTACCATGCCAATTACGACTCTTAAGAGGAGTGTCACCGGAGCCAATCATGTAAGACAGCAGATTCGTTGTCAGGATGCCGGGAAAACATTGGTGTTTAAGGATTTTACAGTGATGGCAGTGGCAGACGGTCATGGTTCTGCCCGCTGTCCCTTTAGTGATACCGGTTCCAAGATAGCCGTAAATGTATTTTGTGACGGAGTCCTGAATGTATATCGAAAACGTCCAAATATGGCGGAGTTTCGGCGGTTTTTTGAAGAAAAGGGAGATAAGCCTTTTGCCAAAGCCATTGTAGAGGAATGGCGGCGCAGGGTTTTAAGGGCCCATACAGGGAAAGTCAAAATGAACAAAGCTTCCTTTCCTTCAGGGAATATGAATGATATTGCAATGTTATATGGAAGTACCTTACTTGGCATTGTAATAGCAAAGGATTTTTTCTATGTATTTCAGATTGGAGATGGAAATATAGTATACATTGAGAATGGGCGCTTGTTGGAACTTACCATGGGGGAAAAAATGTTAGGGGTGGAAACCAATTCTTTGGCACTACCTGCTCCATGGAAGTATGTCTGCACAAAATTATATGATACCACAAGACCTAGAGCGGTTCCAAATATGTTTTTACTTGCTACAGACGGGTTTGCGAACAGCTATTTGAATCAAAGAGAATTTTACTTAGGTTGCAAGGAATATTACCAGGCATTGAATTTATATGGGGGAGAAAAAGTGTCCAAAAATCTTAGAAACTGGTTGATTGAAACCAGTCGAATGGGTTGTGGGGACGATATTACAGTGGCAATTGCACATACTACATAAGGATGAGAGGGGAAATGGTTCGTAGTATCATGATAAATGATTAGGAACCTTAGTGGATGAGTAATAGGAGGCAGTATAAATGATGCAATTAACAACAGCACTTTTCCATACGGAAAAGTATCATGAATTAACAAAGAAGAAGTGGTGGCAGACGCTTTTATATCTTCTTTTTTGGGTGTTTCTTGTAACAACGGTGGTAAATGTTGTAAATCTTTCTGTGAATCGAATAGAAAAGGAAGAAATCAGCCAGAATATTCCTGAGTTCCAAATTCAGGACGGGGTGTTGCAGGTGGAAGGCGGTGTATATGAATTTACCGATGAGGAAGGCTCCATTTATATTATGGCAGACACCAGTGTTTCAGATTTTTCAGAGGAAGAGATAAAAGGGGCGGCGACTCAGGAAATTTATATCAGCAAGGATAAAATCATTGTTTATCTTTTAGGAGAAAAGTATAATACCATGTCCATCTCACTTTTAGGAATGGATGGGATGACGAAGGAAGCTTTTGTGGAATATATCTATGTTTCCATCTGGATTGTTTCACTGCTTATGATAGTATTTGAGGCTATCTCACTCTTTTTACAAACCATATTGTATATTTTAATGACAATATTTATTGTGGATATATTGGCAAAATTTATGGGAAAAAGGATTGCCTTTGGAAAGTTATTTCAGTGTGGTATGTATGCGTCTACCTTAGGAGTGCTTTGCCAGTTATTCCAGATTTGGCACTTGCTTCGTGGGGTGGATTATGAACCTACAGTATTTTATTATCTAAGCTATATCCTAACCATTGTTTACATGGTGCGGGTAGTAATAAAATGGAAGAATGAATCGTAAAAGATAAGAACTTTTGGATGGAGATTATATGAAGTATGTAAAGCAGTTTATGATTATTATAATATTTTCTTTTTTAGGAGAGTTGCTTCATGGTTTTCTTCCTTTTCCGGTTCCTGCAAGCATTTATGGGTTGATTCTGTTGTTTTTAGCCTTGTTTATGGGAATCATAAAAGAGGAGCAGATAAAAGAAACGGCAGATTTTTTAGTGGAAATTATGCCAGTTCTTTTTATTCCGGCAGGTGTAGGTTTAATGACCCGGTGGGAAGCTTTGAAGAAGTTATGGTTGCCATTTGTTTTGATTATTACTTTGGGAACGGTGTTTACCATGGTGGTGACAGGAAAGGTAACAGATGGAATCTTAAAGAGAAAAGGAGTGCAGAATAAGTGAGAGAAACAATCATGAATTCAGCTTTTTTTGGAATCGCACTGAGTCTTTTGGGTTATTGGATTGGAGTCTGGTGCAATAAGAAATTTCATGCACCGATTTTCAATCCTTTATTAATTGGCATTTTATTGGTGATTCTTGTGCTGATTGTGGGAAAAATAGATTATAGTGTATATGAAATCGGTGGCTCTTATATTAATTTTTTATTGACTCCTGCAACCGTATGTTTTGCCCTGCCTTTATATCGGCAGATAAATTTATTAAAACAAAATGTTATGGCAATTATGGTTGGAGTTTTATCCGGAATCCTTGCAAGTGCGGTAAGTATTTTAGGGCTTGCGGCCGTTTTTTCCTTTAGTCATGAAGAATATGTGACCTTCCTTCCTAAATCCATTACCACAGCCATAGGTATGGGAGTTTCGGAAGAATTAGGAGGAATCGTAACCATTACAGTAGCTGCCATCGTGTTGACAGGTATCGTTGGAAATATGATAGGGGAGGCAGTTATGAAATGGTTTCAAATAAAAAGTCCCATTGCAAAGGGAGTGGCACTGGGTACCTCCGCCCATGCAATGGGAACGACAAGAGCTTTTAAGATGGGAGAAATCGAAGGGGCCATGAGTAGTTTGTCCCTGGTGATAACCGGGTTATTAACCGTAATCGCAGCCAACGTGTTCGCCGGGCTATATTAAAGGAGCTGTCGCACTAAGCAAAAACAGTACAAGATATAGATTGAATCAACAAGCAAAAATCTATATTTTGTAGAAAAATTTCTTAGTGCAACAGCCCTGTAGTTTTTTATAGGACGGAATCTCGATATTCCTTGGCATGGGAGAAAAATTCCATTATTTTCTCTTCATCTTTCATTTTTAAGACTTCTTTAAATTCTGCCAGAGATTCCTGGTAGGAATCCAGATATTTTAAAATACTTTCAGTATTGGTAAGACAGATATTCTGCCACATTTCCGGAGAGGAAGAGGCAATTCTTGTAGTACTCTTAAATCCTCCAGCCATTAAGTGCCGCATATGTTGTTCCAGATTATCGTGTTTTGCTACCATATTTACAAGATTGGCTGCAATGACATGGGGAACATGGCTGATGGCAGCAGTAGCATCATCATGCTGGCTGGCATCCAAAATCATGGTTCGGCAGTCGCAATATTGAGCAATTTCTATCAAGGTATGTACCATAGACTCCGGTGTTTTTTCGGTAGGAGTAATCAGGTAATACGCATCTTTTAGCATATCCAGGGAAGAATATTCATAACCGATTTTTTCGGAACCTGCCATAGGATGTCCACCCACGAATTGGGATTCCAAATCCAATTGTTTTACTGCATCGTGAATGTCTTTTTTTACACTTCCTACATCTGTAAGGATACAATCCGGTTTGATAATGGGTTTTAATTTTTCCAGATAAGATACATTTACCATAACAGGGGCACATAAAAAGATGATGTCACAAGCTGAAAAATCAGATAAGTCAGAAACAATCTTATCTATGGTATGTTCTTCTAAGGCTAATTTCAGTCCTTCTTTTACATAAGGATGACGGGCATTGTATACATAAATGGAATGTTCCGGAGCCTTGGCTTTGATACAGCGGGCAATGGAACCTCCAATCAATCCTAATCCAATAAATCCAATGGTTTGTTTTTTCATTGTTTCCTCCATTTCGAACGAGTCTTTATCTTTTGCAATTCTATTATAGGCACAAAAAGTGACTTTCGCAAGAAAAAAGTGTGGAAACATAGTTAATCTCCACTCGTGCCTCGTAAACAGTAACGAAACATACGAATTATAATAGGAGTGGCTTGCATTTATATGGAAATTGGGATAAAATTATTATTTATCCGGGATGATTTTGTGGTAGTTTAATGGTATATTGTGAATGATTCAGGATAAGATTAGAGAAGTTGAGAAGTAAAGAGGAAAAAGAAAGGGGATAGCAATGAAAAACGAGAAAAAGATAAAGTCGTATTTTTTATTAGTAGCATTTGGGGTGTTATTATATGTAGTTGCAATCAATTATCGCAGTCTGCTATTAGGAGTCAGATACATTCTGGCAATTATTAATCCTTTTATTACCGGGGCAGTCGTTGCGTTTGTTATCAATGTTCCCATGCGGGCGTTGGAAACAGGAATGTATAAGAAAATGAAAAAGAAAAAAGCCAGAAGGATTTTGAGTCTTCTTACCACCCTGGTTCTGTTGATTTTAGTATTATGGGCTGTGTTTACTTTGATTTTCCCAGAGTTATACAGTACCATTGAAAGCATCGGTCAGAGAGTTCCCGGTGCTGTGGAAAAGGCAATTCAATGGGGAGATAAGATGGCAGAGAAATATCCTCAGATTGAAGGATATATCACGGAAGCTGAGAAGATGCTGGCAGATTTTGATTGGAAAGAAGCTTTGACCCAATCCTTTAATTTCGTAAAAAACGGGGTAGGCGGGTTTGTAAATACTACCATTGATTTTGTGGGAAATTTAGTAAATACAGTGGTGAATCTTGGAGTTGGTTTTGTATTTGCCATTTATATTTTGTTACAAAAGGAAAAGCTGGCGAGTCAGTGTAAACAGTTTTGCTATGCTGTTTTAAAGGAGGACAAAGCAGATGAAGCAGTAAGAATTGGAAAACTGGCAGACCGCATTTTTTCTAACTTTTTATCCGGACAGGTAGTAGAAGCTATTATTTTAGGTACAATGTTCTTCCTTGCCATGACAATTTTTAGTTTCCCATATGCGATGCTGGTGGGAGTTTTGATTGCCATTACTGCTTTGATTCCTATTTTTGGTGCATTTATTGGACTGGCAGTAGGTGCATTTTTGATTTTAATGGTAGACCCTATGCAGGCAGTATGGTTTATTGTTATGTTTTTTGTGTTACAGCAAATAGAAGGAAATTTAATTTATCCAAATGTAGTAGGAAATTCTATTGGCTTACCGGGAATCTGGGTTTTGATTGCGGTTAGTACCGGTGGCAGTATGTTTGGTGTAAAGGGTATGCTTTTGTTTATCCCAATGTTTTCTTTGATATATACCTTGGTTCGTGAATATGTGAAAAAACAACTGATGGTAAAAGGAATTGAAAGGAAAAAATGGAGAGTGGTATATGCCACAGCAGGGGAAACAAAAAAGTTAGGAACAGAAGGAAAAACGGTATCTGGTAAAAAGGAGGAAGGAAATAAGAAACAGGAAGGAATTCCTTCAGCCTCTAAGGAAGAAACTGCCATGATTTCACAGGAAGCGGTGGAAATACAGAAAGAAACCGTAGAAATCCAAGAAGAAACAGTAGAAGAAAAACAAGAAGACATTATAATAGAAGAAAAAACAGAGAAAAAGGATGGAGGGAAAGAAGTGCCAAAGGAAGAAGAGAAGGCACTTTATGGAAAAAAGAAAAATAAATCCTTGTATAAAAAGAAAAAATAGGCTGTGAAGACACTTAAAACATTTGTAACTGTTTACTCGTGCCTCGTAAACAGTAACAAACATTACAAAATTGTGAACTTTTTTTGAACAAAATATTTGACATTGTATTTTTCTTATGATAACATGTTTTCAGTTATCTATTTAAAAGGAGAAGAAGAGTATGCAGGTATTTTTTTTCTTAGTGGGTATGATACCGGTAGCATTGATAATTTTTTGGATTATTGCTTATTTCATTGGTGATAAGGCTGAAAAGAAGTACACGGCAGCACAGTTGGAATCAGGGGAAGACAAGAGGATTTTTATGAATTTTGCCCGTTCTTTGTTTGACCAGCCGGATGCGTATACATATGTTGCGGGAAGTCATATTAAAACTGTGAAGACTGGTTCGAGCGAATATACATATTATTTTTATTCCTATGTAGTCGCATTTAATCAGGAGGGTGAATTATGGGTTTGCCCATACGCATGTCAGAATCACGTTCCTGTATTAAGGAATAAGATGAAGATTGATTTTTCAGAAGCAGCGATAAGTTATAATGTAAAAAAGAAACAAACAGATGTTACCATTCGAATCGCTGGCGACCCGTTGGAAATCTGGGTTGAGGATATTGTACAGGGTGATGGTACAGATGATACTCAGGCACCTTTTGCATTAGACCAGACAGCAGAAAGAGAAAAATTAAATCAGGTACTACCAATATTTAAGGAATTGCGTAAGCAACAGAAGGGATAGGAAGATGAGAAGAAAGAGTAATTATTTTACAAATTTTGCAGGTGTTTTTTTGATTTTTGCAATCGTTATGATTGTAGCTACCTGGGATACTATTTACTATAGTTTCCAAGAACCAGTTGATATTTATGAAGAGGGTTACGATTTTGTAGAAGCCGGAAAAGGTGGACACATTGATACTACATTATTTGCCTCTTTAGATGCAGCAGCATCTTTAACTACTACAACTACAAGAAGGGGAAGAACGACTTCGTCTTCTACTGATTACTATTATATTGTTCCTGTATATGATGCAGATGATAATGAATATTATGTTTGTGTTGAAGTTAGTGAACATGACAAATCACAATATGAAGCCCTGGTTGATGCTACATGGGATTATTTGTCAGATGAAACAGCAGAAGAAATCGAACATCCTGGTATTAAGTTTACCGGTACTGCAAAGAAATTGGACAGTGAAGTATATGAATATATGAAAGACTGGTTCGAAGAAGCAGAATGGTTTGCAAGCGATGCGGATATCGATGAATATGTATTACAAATTTCTTTGGAAGAAAGAAATTTTGCAGGTCGTAATGGAATGATTATTGCTATCGTTGTATTAATTGGTCTTTCTGTTTTATTCTTTGTTCTTGGAAAGAAGAGAGATAAGAAGATAGAAGAACAAGATGAAGCATTTAGACAACAGGTACAAGTTGTAAACAATAATGAAGTTTACATTAACCTTCCAATGGGTTCTTATCCAAGAAGCCAGCTTGCAAGAGTAGATTCATTCCTTTCATCAAATGAGAAAGTTCAAGCTATCGCAGCCTTACGTGATATCACAGGATGTGAATTAGCAGAAGCAAAGGAAATTGTAGATAACTGGTTTAAATATTATATCTAAGAGATAATAGAAACGAGTTTGGTTTCGGATTGTTATACGAAAAAGATGTATTTTTGTAAATATGTGACCTGATAGCAAGTGTCAGGTTACTGGTTAAACAGTAATGTGAAATCCCTTGTTTCACAGGTTGTAAAATCTGTGAAATGAGGGATTCTTGTTATTGTACAGACAGCACCAAAACACTTGCTGTTTTGGTGCGTAAGAACGTGATTCAGGAGTTCGCAGGCTCCTTTTGCGAAGCAAAACTCTAAATGAACCTGCGAATTGTTACTGTTTACGAGGCGAGTGAACAGTAACGGATTCTTTAAATGGAGGAAAAGACATGGAAGCAGTAGTAACATTGAAAAAGGGCGAGGGAAGAACTATAAAAGCCGGAGGTATGTGGGTTTTTGATAATGAAATTGCAACTATCATGGGTGAGTTTGAGAATGGTGATATGGTGGTTGTTCAGGATTTTGACGGATATAAAATGGGAAAGGGATTTATTAATACCAATTCCAAAATTACCATTCGTTTAATGACTAGAAACAGCGAAGAAACCATAGATGAAGCATTTCTTGCCATGAGGGTAAAAAACGCATGGGAATATCGGAAAAAGACAGTAGATACCAGCAGTTGTCGTATTATTTTTGGAGAAGCTGATTTCTTACCGGGATTGGTGGTAGATAAATTTTCAGATGTTCTTGTGGTGCAGTCTTTGGCACTGGGAATTGACCGTTTGAAACATATGATATTAGAAAATCTTGTGAAAGTATTAAAAGAGGATGGTATTACGATTCGTGGTATTTATGAACGTAGCGATGCCAAGGTGCGTAGCAATGAAGGCTTAGAACGTACGAAGGGATTCATAGGGGAAGAATTCGATACGAAGGTAGAAATCGTGGAAAATGGGGTACATTATATGGTAGATGTAAAAGACGGTCAAAAAACCGGATTCTTTTTGGACCAGAAGTACAACCGTCTTGCTATTCAGAAACTTTGTAAAAATGCGAAAGTCCTGGATTGTTTTACCCATACCGGTTCTTTTGCTTTAAATGCAGGAATCGCAGGAGCGGACTCTGTTCTTGGTGTGGATGCTTCCCAACTTGCGGTTGACCAGGCTACAGAGAATGCAGAACTAAATCATTTGTCTGACCGTGTAAAGTTTCAATGTGTGGATGTATTTGAATTATTACCGGAATTGGAAAAGAAGAAGGAGCAGTTTGATGTGGTAATCTTGGACCCTCCTGCCTTTACAAAGTCTAGAAATTCCATTAAAAATGCCATAAAAGGATATCGGGAAATCAATTTACGTGCTATGAAATTAATCAAAGATGGTGGATTTTTGGCAACCTGTTCCTGCTCACATTTTATGAGTTATGAATTGTTTACCAAGACCATCAATGAGGCGGCAAGAAATGTTCATAAACGTCTTAGACAGGTAGAATTTCGTACTCAGGCACCAGACCATCCAATTTTATGGGCAGCAGATGAATCTTATTATTTGAAATTTTACATTTTCCAGGTATGCGATGAGAAATAGAGGATGAATAAACGAGAGATTATAAAACATTTGCTTGTGCAGTTGTTTTTTGTGAATCATTTATGACAAGTGTTCAATAGTTTTGTAATTACCTGATTAGATAGAATGGAAGGATGAAAAGAGAATGGAGAAAGAAAAAAGAAAGGTTCTTCCTTCTTGCCCACTTCAAAAGAAGTGTGGAGGATGCCAGTATCAAGGAATTTCCTATGAAGAACAGTTAAAAAAGAAGGAAACTAAGGTAAGAAATCTTTTAAAGCCTTTTGGTAAAACAAGAAGCATTGTAGGAATGGAATATCCTTATTATTATCGGAATAAGGTTCATGCTGTGTTTCATCGAAACAAGGATGGGAGGATTATATCGGGGGTCTATGAAGAAGGAACGCATTTCGTGGTGCCTGTGGAGGAGTGTCTGATTGAAAATCAAAAGGCGGATGCCATTATTAGAGATATCAGAGGGCTTTTAAAATCTTTTAAAATACAGCCTTATAACGAAGATACCGGATTTGGACTTCTTCGTCATGTTTTGATAAGAACCGGATATTATACCGGACAGATTATGGTGGTATTGGTAACAGGCTCTGTGATTTTTCCTTCCAAAAATAATTTCGTAAAAGCTTTACGGAAGTTACATCCTGAAATTACGACCATTGTGCAGAATATCAATGATAAGAAGACAAGTATGGTGCTTGGGGAACGGGAACAGGTAATGTTCGGAAAGGGTTACATTGAAGATTCCCTTTGTGGTATGACCTTCCGGATTTCGGCCAAATCTTTTTATCAGGTGAATCCAAAACAGACGGAACTTCTTTATGAAAAAGCCATAGAACTGGCAGATTTACATCAAAAAGAAGTGGTGTTGGATGCTTATTGCGGAACCGGAACTATTGGCTTAATTGCTTCGAAAAAAGCAAAGGAAGTCATAGGGGTGGAATTAAACAAGGATGCAGTGGCTGATGCTATTATCAATGCGAAGAAAAATGGGGTAAAGAATGCCAGATTTTATCAAAAAGACGCGGGAAAATTTATGAGAGAACTGGCAGCAGTAAAAACTCCTATCGACGTGGTATTTATGGACCCACCTCGAAGCGGAAGTGATGAGGCCTTCCTATCTTCTTTGGTGGTACTAAAACCAAAAAGAATCGTGTATATTTCCTGTAATCCAGAAACCCAGGCGAGAGATTTAAAATATTTAACGAAACAAGGGTATGAAATGAAAGAAAGTGTGCCATTTGATTTATTTCCTTTTACCGAGCATGTAGAGTCGGTTTGCCTTTTGAGCTGTTCCAAGAACAACAATGTGTATCCAGTCGAAAATCGATTTTGAAGGAAATAAATATAAAGGGGCTGTTGCACTAAGAAATTTTTCTACAAAATATAGATTTTCGCTTGTTGGTTTATTCTATATTTTGTACTGTTTTTACTTAGTGCTATAGCCCTTTCACTGCCCTTATGGCGAAATTACTTAATTACTTATTCTTACAGTGTATATGTACTAATTCTGATTATCTGGTTTATAGTTTTTGGCTGCATCTTCTAATAGCTTAAAATCACAAGAGGCATTTACAAGTGCGGAATCTGTACCGGAAATAACTCCATTATATGTATCCTCAGCCATTTGTTTTATGTCGTCTGTGATTGAGTTACAGTAAACCCACTGTCTACGAAGAAATTCTTTACGTCCAGGAGTTTCTTTATTAAAGTCGCGTCTAGATATATAGCGATCATCTACGGGAAACATATAGTTAAAGCGCAGAGAACCTTTTACCTGATTGAAACTATCGTCTTCCAAACGGATCAGTAAATTATTCGGTTGTTTTTTCTTGTAGGAAGATACAGGTACATAATATTTATATCCATTCATTTCTAAAACAACACCACAAACCATTTTGCGTTCGTTTTCGTATTCTACATCAGGAACACGGGTAAAACCACGTTTGGCTTTTTCTATTGTCTTTAGGTATTTTACATAATCTGTATCTACATCATAAAAAAATAGATCCATATCACTTCTCCTAAAAAAGTAATGAGTAAGGAAGGATATCCTTACTCATTCATCATAATTCGCCCTTCATGGTGGCGGAACACCAATCATAATTCACCTTTAAGGTAGTGGGACACCTAAGAAGATTATCTTCCTACTTATATACTATGCGGTTTTTTTACTTTTGTCAAGGTAATTTCCGGTATCAAATAAGAAAATTCCTTCCACGATTAGTATAGTATAGTCAGCAAAAATTATTCGAGAAAATGATTTTGAGCAGAGAGCACGAAAGAAATGCCGATTTATAGGCAGTAATGGAAGTCCAGAATCAGAAGATGATTGAGATGCAGCTGAAAGTTTCCTATTACGATGTTGTATTAAATTGTAAGGCTATAGAGAAATTGTTGTTAAAACTGGATATATATTGAGTTGTGATGTAGAAAAGATAGAGAAGAGGATTTTCGATTTAAGCTTACTCGAGAAGAAGTCGAAAACTTGAGGTCAAATTTTTTGACCTCAAGTTGGGGAGGTTCTGGATACTTACCACATGCGTTTACTGAGAAAAAGGTACTTATACATTGACATATCCCACAGAGTTACAGACAAAGATAACAGAAACCATGGTAAATAAGGAAATCTCATTTGTTGTAACATCTGGTGTATATGAGACCACAAACAAGATCATTATTCATGTTACTATGGGGAATAGTAAATACGCTATTTACACGGACAAAATTTATCAGAGTATTTTTAAAGAAAAAGCCCAAGAATATAAGCAAATATTACATCTTTCAAAGAAAGATAATGCGAGAGACACCATGTATTCAGAAGTGTTGGATTTAATTGCATCTTATGAATGTGGATTGGCGGCAATGATTAAAGACCAATCCGAGAAACTAGGACGTAGGCTAAATAACTGGGAAATGTCTGATTTATTCAGTTCCTTTGAAACTTTGCCTTTATGGAAACCTTTAATAGTAAGAGCCAGAACAAAGATGGCAAGTCGAGATATGGCATTAAGGGATGCGTTTCATTATCAATTGGAAGAATATATAAAGCCACTTGATGCCGAAGAATATGAAAAGTTTCTGGGCGTGGCTGGAGATGAATTAGAGAAATTAATGAAGGAAAATCAAGATGTTCTTGTTCGATTAAAGGAGCGTAGCTAATGACAGGTATAAATTATTTATCCATTGAGGAAGCCAAGGAAATTCATCAAGCTACTATAAAGAATAGTGGTGGTGGTGACTATGGTGAACTTGATACAGGTAAATTAGAGAGTGTTTTATTTCATATTCAAAACGATGATTATTATCCTACGTTTTTAGACAAGCTTCTGCATCTATTCTTTTGTGCATGTAAATTTCATTGCTTTTCGGACGGAAATAAAAGAATTGCTATAACTTTGACTGCGATGTTTTTGTTGAAAAATGGGTATATGGCAGTTGCAAATGTGTATTTTAGAGAGATGGAAAATATCAGTTATCATGTGGCAGCAGGTCATATAGATGAAAACCTATTGCGCAGGATTCTTGAGGCTATATTAAATTATACATATGATACAGATGAAGAATTGAAATTGGACATTTTTAATGCGATTTCTGTTGATGAGGAATATTATTAAGATGTAAGAAAAGCATCTGCCGGAGCAGATGCTTAACCTTAATAATATGAACGTTCCCTTAAATATTGTCTTATTTTAAGGTAAAGATGGATTTTTAAGGGCAATTATTTTAGTTTGAATACGTAGCAAGAATTGTTCCAAACAGATATTTGATAAATGGAACAGCATCCTCTGTACCATCATGCCAACCTGTTTGAGCTTGACCGAGTGCATCGTAATATAGGTCTTTGTTTTTTGTAATTTTAAGGGAAAATATACAGAGAATCATATAAAAAATGCCTCCATCGTCATACACAGAATCCTTAAAAGGGAAAAATCTGACGATTGAAATTCGTGGTAATATCTGTCATAATAAGTCGTAGAAGATAGCATAAAGAAAGGATGAAATTATGAAACGGTTATGCACAGAATCAGAAAAAGAATTACTATATAAAAACAGGGAACAGATGTTAAAAGGAATTTTCCAGACAGCATCCCATAGTAAGTTTGGCCCTGTTTATGTTAGTTTATTTATTTCTATTATTTTAACATTTACAGTGGTAATCTTCCTTGGAGTAAAATTTGGAAATAGGATTCAAATTACAGAGTCAAAAATAAAACTGGGAATTTTAATCTTATTTTTTGCTTGTGAGATTGTTGTCTCTGGTATTATGAATGCGCTAAGAGTAAAAAAAGAGGCAAAACTTTTTACAAAACAAAAAAATATTATGGTAAATGGGGCTACCATCGTTGCAGTTGATGCTGCAGATAAATTTTCTTACATAGAAGATGATGTGAAAGATGAAGATGGCAGACCAATTATTATTGATTATCCTTCCTGTGCTTATGATATTATGCCAGAAGATATAGGGAAAAGGATTCTTGTTTTATATGGTGGGGATTCTGATTTTCAACTTGTAAAACTGAATGATGAATTGAAAGGGATGATACCGAATGGTACATCGGACTATCCTCTTGCAGAAGGAATAGAACAATATACCCGTCTTCCACATCCTAATATGGCAAAGATTGAAAAAGAAGGACATGCTATTTCAGAAAATGAAAGAGCATCTTATGCAGACTGGCATGTAAATGCGGTACAAGGTGCTAATTTAAAAGGAGTAAAAGTTTGTGGCATAGTGATAGCAGTTTGTTTACTAATTATTTGTATTATTTTAGGTATAGATGGAATAGATGGGTACCCTTTATCGAAAAGTCTGCCAATTGCCACCGCAATATATGCCGGCATGGTGTTGTTTTATTGGTTATTAGCCCGTATTGGTAAATGGAATATTCGAAGACAAGGTCAGTTTACCTATGTGAAGGAAGTGGTTTTTCATTCCTACATTTTTCAAAATAATATGGCTACAGTAAAGGTATATGAGTGGAATCAAGGTCAGATGCAGGTATGCGAATATCCAGCAGGTAATGTTGCACCAAAAACCGCCTATGGAAGTGTTTTGTATAAGTTTACTAACCTAAAAGGAAAATTCGTTTTAATGAATGCAAGTCCCATAAGTAAGGGGTAAAACGGGGGAGCATCATTTGTTACTGTACACACAGTACCCTGACACTTGCTGTCAGGGTACGTAATAGCATGATTCAGGAGTTGGTTTTTGCTTCGCGTAGCGAATTTGCATGCAAAAACCAATAGTTACTGTTCACGTGTGAACAGTAACTATCATTTTAGTAATTCATATCCCATTTCATACAATATGTCATTGATATCTATGATAGAAAGTTTCTTTGTTACGCCATAAAGAATCACGTTATCTCTTTCATTTTTGCTATATAACTGGGCGTAACCGGTGATTTTTAACAGGCGTTGAAACTCTTCTACGGACAGTCCCATACCGATACATAGCATAATTACTTTGTCTCGGGTGGGAACCTTGGTTCCGGATAATATCTGGTAGGCATAATGATTTTCCAGACCAGAACGGGCAATGACCTCGGATTTTTTCAGTCCTTTATCAATAAGTAAAGCATTTAATGCGCGGTCAATTTTCATATGACCACTTGAAATATCTTCCTGGTTTGCATTATAATATTCATGGTAATTTTTAGTATTGTTCATTAAATTAAGTAATTCCTGGGTTGTTTTTTTCATAATATCAATCCTTTCATAAATATTTAAGGGGTAGGTAATTGGGAAACTAAAATATTGTATCACTCAATATAAGTTTTTATAGTTTCGCAATTACTTAATATCTAGGCGCTATACCAAGGAGGAAACATGGAAGATTCACTATTATGGTCGTATATCTATGATAATTTAAAAATCATTGCAACTTTCAGTGACAGTACAAATTTATGCCTTTATGAACCTACAAAAAAACTGTATGTGGTAAAAACCATTGATAAGTCAAATCTTGCTTATTACCAGAGCATAGCCGGGATGGATACACTATATCTGGCGAAAATAATGTATATTAAGGAGGAAGAGAATACTGCCAAGGTAATAAGGGAATATATATCCGGTGATTCTCTTTCTGATATTCTGCGTAATAAAAAGCATATCACACAAGAGGAAGTTGTCAAGTATGCCATACAGATTTGCGACGGGCTTGAGGCACTTCATAAAAGTGGTCTGGTTCACAGAGATATCAATCCTAATAATATTATTATATCATCAGATGGAAATGTGAAGATTATTGATTATGGCATCGTCCGTTCTTTTTCGGAAGGTAAAAACAGTGATACAGTAATTCTCGGAACGGTAGGATATGCGGCTCCGGAACAGTTTGGTTTTAACCAAAGTGATGCCCAGACGGATATCTATGCTTTAGGGGTACTTATCAACGTAATGGTTACAGGGAAAATGCCTAATGAAGTACCAGCAGAAGGCTTTTTAGGAAAGATTGTTCGAAAATGTACCCAAATCGATTCGAAACAACGGTATAAATCCATGAGTGAGTTGAAATATGTTCTTTGTAATAAAACTAATGGAGATGGTTTCTTGGATAAAATCATCCGGGAAATACCAGGACTAAGAAGTAAATATACCGTAGTGGTAGTCCTGTCTTCCATAGCATATTTTGTATTTTTATTTTTTTCGATTCTTACCTTTGTAATTACAAAAACAGTAGAAGCCCGTATCCAATATACGGTTTCATGGATATTTACAATTTTAATTCCCTATTTTTGTTTTAATAATTTCCTTGGAATCTGGGACAAGCTTCCTTTTTCCAATGGTTCATCCAGACGAAATCAACGAATTACCTATACTTTACTAGGAATTGGTTCTATGTTGTCTGGACTTATGATTTTAGGTATTCCAATTACATAAATGGGACTGTCCCACTAAGAAAATCCTATGAGATTATCTTGGTGGGATAATTTTATGTTAACTTATAAAAATTTTATTTGTTATGCTGACAGCATAACAAATTTGCATATTCTTCCGTTACAATACAAAAAACAAAAAGTTTCTGCAAAATAATAGCAGAAGAATGGAGGAATATATGAAAACAACAAAATTAGTAATTGGAATTATCAGTATCGTTCTTTTTTTCCTGATTTCTTTCCAGTCCTGTGCGGTCGGAGTAGGAAATTCATTGGCGGAAAATGGTGAAGTGAGTGGAACAGCAGGTGTCATGTTGGCATTTTGTATGCTGATAGCCGGAATCGTTGGTATTGCAACCAGAAAGGGTATTGGCGGTGGATTTGTTTCAGGTGGATTTTATTTCTTTGGCGGACTGATGGGAATCGCAAATTATGGTTCTTACAGTGATTTAAAAATCTGGTCCGTTTTAAGTTTTATTTTTGCTGCAATCTTTATCGTAGGTACTATTTTTACAAAGAAAAATAAGCCGGATGATAAGGAATAGGCAGGAAGGGAGAATGCTTATGAAATGTACTTTGAAAAAAATCCTTACCTGTTCCATGATGTTACTGCTTGGAGCCGGATTAGCCGGATGTGTTAGCGAAACGGAAGAGGATGAAAAAAAAGAAATTGAAGTAGAAAATAAGGAAGAAGCAAAGAATACAAAAAAAGAAGTATCCATAGAAGAACAGCTTTGTTTTGAATATGAAGGTCTTACAGTTACCGCAATGTCTATGGAAGAAGATGATATCTGGGGAACCGGAATTAAGTTTTCTTTGGATAATCAGTCAGATAAGAATTATTCTGTAGGATGTGAACCTGTTATCGTAAATAACTGCATGATTACCAATCTTTTTTCCGCACAGGTGGCAGCAGGGAAAAAGGCGAATGAAACCTTGTATTTTTCTGAGAGTGAATTAGAGGAAGCAGAAATTAAAAATATTGGGCAGGTTGAACTTTATTTTTATGTGTATGACAGCGAAAGTTATGAAAGACTTTATGAAACAGATTGCATCGTAATAAAGACTTCACTTTATGATGAGATGGAGATTCAGCCTGATGATAGTGGAACAGAGCTTTATAACGATAATGGAGTCCGGATTGTTGGAAAATACGTGAATGAAGATAGCTTCTGGGGATGTGGAGTATTATTATATATCGAGAATCACAGTGGGCAGAACATAACGGTTCGATGTGAAGATTTATCCATCAATGGCTATATGGTAGATGAATTTTTTTCATCCACAGTGTACGATGGAAAATATGCCATAGATGAAATTACAATTATGGATTCAGACCTGGAAGAAAATGATATTACCAGCGTGGACAATGTGGAATTAGAGTTTGAAATCGAGAATGCTGACACTTATGATAAAATAGCAGAAAGTGGAGAGGTTTCTTTTAACACAAAATAGTAGAATTGTGGGAGGATAAAGTATGGAATAAAATGTAGCTAAATACTTATAAATATGATAGAATGAAAAAAAAACGGGGTGATGACCGGATGACAAATAATCTATTTTTACTTATGAATAAAAATAGACCGGTAGCTTTATTGGAAGAAAATAGAGCATTTGGTGAATTATCTTATGTTGTAAAAGAAACATATGATGCATATATGCCCTATGGTTCACAAGACATCAACCGATGGTTGGATAACAGACAAGCAGCGAAACATAGAAAGCATTTAAAAGAACTGATGATTCGATGTGGTTGCTATGATAAAAATGGTTTTATCAATATAACGCATTGTACCTCATTAAATGATACATTTTGGGTAAAATCTGAAAAATCAGACTTAAAATGGGAAGATGTATCCCTATATACGAATCCATTTGATGATACGATTGCCAGAATTGCATTTGATGGAGTGGGGTTATTCGGTGAACAATTTTCATCAACATCCCCTGAATTAACAACAGAGGGTTCTTTTGAAAAATGCTGGATTAGGGAAAACAACAATATTTATATGATAAAAAGAGGTTCTTCGGGCAGTGTTAATGCAGGCATGGAACCTTATTCTGAAGTGATTGTCAGTCAGCTGACAACAGCGATTGGTTGTCGTGCAGTCAACTATGAACTGGTTTATCATCATAAGTATTTAGCTTCAAAATGTAAATTGTTTACATCAGAACAATATGGATTTGTACCAATGGCTGCTTATTCCAATAATAAAGCAACCATTCAAAGTGTAATAGATATAACACATAAACTTAATTGTGAAGAAGATTTCCGGAGAATGCTTGTTATTGATGCAATCTGTTACAATATAGACCGTCATGCTGGAAATTATGGTTTTATTGTTAATAATGATACTGGTGAACCACTGAAATTAGCACCATTATTTGACCATAACTATGCATTATTGCCACGAATGATGGAGCATGATGATGCGGCTGAATATCTGTCTTTACAAGGTCCCAGAATAGGTGACGACTTTACGCAGACAGCGATTGAAGTAATGACCCCTGATATACAAAGTGAATTAATTAAATTAAAACAATTTGAGTATCAATCTCCGGGTTTTGGTTTCCCACAATGGCGTTTAGAATTTGTAAATGACTTAAAGAATAAACAAATTAATGCTATTTTAGATGGTTATAGTAAAAAGAAAATGTAAATGATTCATAATGAAATGAAGAAATGGTTTGTTATAAAGTAATTTATAGCAGACTATTTTTTTTATTTAAAAGAGGAATTAAACATATCAAAATTGGCTATAAAATATATATTTACAACATATTTTTTGTGTGTTAGTATAAAAAAGTATAAACTATAATATTGCTGATATTTGCTTTGAAGTTTAAATTAGTATGGTAAATTACTCAAACTTCCCACCCGAAATCAGGGCATAAAGCCTGTATAAATGCAGGCTGGGACACAAACCAATTGATTAGTTGACTTTTGATTTCAGATGTGATAGTGATCATCTGATTTTTCAGTCCATTTACCAGTATTTCAAGCAACTGTTTAAGCGCAGTACTCAGTTCCATGTCCTGTATGTCATCACAGCACACATAGAATAATTCGCAGAT
>JAFQCI010000048.1 GCA_017416505.1 Lachnospiraceae bacterium | reverse complement strand
AGTTAATACCTATATTTTACTATATGAGGCGTATGAAATAAATAAAAAAAGAGATGTATTCATATTTTTTTTCACCCATTGGGTGAAAATGAAATCAACTAATTAAAGCTCATTTTATCCTTAATTTTCAAGAGTTCTTATAAAGTAAGAATAAATGAGTTTCACGGATTCAGGTTTATTTTAACATGAGTTACAAAGAGGGGCAAGGAAGGATTTTTTTTTGGAGAGGAGAGGGAAAAGAAGGGTTATATATGGGATGGTTTTAATCATGTCCGAAAATACTTTAACACTTGTTGAGTTGAAAATATATGTTAACATATCAGCTGACAAATCTAGATGTATTAGTTTTGCATAAGCTGGATGTGGGAAAACCGCACGTACGGTTCTGGTGTGCCATGAAAGGCGCACAGAAGATGAAGGTAGGTCCTTCGACAGGGATTGAACAGGCAAATCTGTCAAATCACTCTAATGCTGCTGTAGTCAAGCCTATGGTAGTAAGCGATTAGAGAAAAGGCTATAAACTAATAGTCAGATAGGATACATGAAGATGAACGGAAGTGAACCATTGATGAAGTGTCGAAAGCGTAAGACTTCTGCAAAACTCACTTTTCAGCACTAGGTGGGGACAAAGATAATGGATACCTGTAACGCTGATTATCTGTGGAACGGCATTAAGATGGCATGAGCATGTATTAGGCTTCTGTGTGAAACATGGGAACCTACAGACTAATGAAAATCGAAAAGGTACAAGTCGTAGAAAGGCAAGACCGAAAGTAGAAAAGTAGACTGTAGGGGCGGAGTCATTCGTAGTAGTTATGAAGTCACTGTAATGGTGATGGAGCAAAGGGATGGCATCATTTAGCTTGAATTTGAGAACAACTAGAAAACTAGGAGGATTTGATGAACGAGAGCAAGCAATACGATATACCAAAGAGGGCTGTCATTGAAGCATACAAAAGAGTTAAGGCTAATAAAGGGAGTGCCGGAATAGACGGTATCGATTTTGAGAAGTTTGAGGAAAAACTTAATAACAACCTCTATAAAATATGGAACAGAATGAGTTCTGGCAGTTATTTTCCATCCCCTGTAATGGCGGTAGAAATACCAAAGAAGACAGGTGGTGTCAGACGATTAGGGATACCAACTATAACAGATAGAGTGGCGCAAATGGTGGCAAGAATGTACGTGGAAAGTGCAGTAGAGCCAATGTTTTGTGATGACTCTTATGGATATAGACCTAACAAGTCAGCTCTAGATGCGATAGAGATGACAAGAAAGAGATGTTGGCGCTATGATTATGTAATAGAATTGGACGTGAAAGGTCTATTTGATAACATTGACCATGAGTTACTAATGAGAGTTGTGCGAAGACATGTCAAAGAAGTGTGGATATGCATGTACATTGAAAGGTGGCTCAAAACTCCTTTTGTATTGAGAAATGGTGAGGTAATAGAGCGAAATGCGGGAACACCACAGGGTGGAGTTATTAGTCCTGTGCTTGCGAATATGTTCTTACATTATGTCTTTGATATGTGGATGAAAAGAAATTTTCCACAGGCGCCATTTGAAAGATATGCAGATGATGGAGTTGTGCATTGTAAAACTAAAGAAGAGGCTCTTTTTATAAAAGAGTGTTTGGTAAAGAGATTTGCAGAGTGCAAACTTGAACTACATCCGATAAAAACAAGAATTGTGTACTGCAAAGACAAGGATAGAACGAGGGATGAGGATTTAACAGAGTTCGATTTTCTTGGATATACCTTCAAAGCTGTATACATTAGGTGTAAAGATGGGAAAATGCGTTCAAACTTTATTGCATCGGTCAGTAAGATGTCAGCTAAAACATTCAGGGATAAGATAAAATCGTTAGAAATCCATAAGAAAACTGGGTGTAAAATCAATATGATTGCAGAAATTTTAAATCCGATGTTGAGAGGTTGGATGAATTATTTTGGAAAATTCAATCCTTCAGCGATGAAATATACGCTTCAGTGCATAGAGCGCAGATTAGTAAAATGGGCAATGTTTAAGTATAAAAATTTCCGTGGACACAGACGAAGGGCAGAGAAATGGCTCTTGTCTGTAAGAAAACGAGAGCCTAAGTTATTTGCTCATTGGAGCAAAATGTATTCGTATTGTTAAATGATAAGAGCCGTATGAAGGGAGACTTTCACGTACGGTTCCGTGAGAAGTTTGAGGTGAAAGCCCTCTTACTTACTCGACAAAGAGGAAGGAAAAGTAATTTTTATTCTTATTTATCAAGTTGGTAACGAGCTTCAAGGATTGGTTGAATGATTGAGGCTCATTACCATTTTATTATAGAATAATAATTTTTTCTATTCACTAATTGATTCAGTTATAGTTATTTCTACGTTGTCAATGGTTGCATTATCATAACTATTCTTCGCTGATATCCAAAAACAAAAGGTGGTTATTAACATAATGAGGAGGGAAATGATGGATAGGGTGAATATTTGCTTTATACGTCGAGTTCTTTTCATTATAGTAAAATAAACACTAGAATCCATGTTGTTAAAATATGTAATAACGATATCTTTAGGCTCTCCAAAATATGATATCAAACTTTCTTTGGTACAGTTTGGAAAAGATAATGCATAATCGTTGACTGAAGATGTAAAATCAAGAAAAAAACGTTTTTCTTTCTTCTCGAAAACTGGAAATGCTAACTTAACTAAATAAAGAAAATCTTTTGTTTCGTTACTCATCTAAAAAAACCTCCTCGTGGCTAGTTCGGCTCAAGATGTTTTGAATTGCATCGTTTAAATAATTGTAATCCTCAATTAACGTCTTTAAATAATTTTTACCAGATGCTTCTATATGATAATATATTCTTTCCAGACGTTTTCCGACCAAACGTTTATCAGCACTAATATATTCGTTTTCCTGCAAACGATATAGCGCAGGGTATAAAGAACCTTCGGGGATAGATATCATATTTTTGGAATATTCATTAACCAATTGTGTTAATTGGTATCCATAATAATCTCCATCACAGAGGATACTCAATAAAATCATCTCAATATTATTTTTTCCTCTTTTCAAGCTATCATCTCGAGCCATTTGCTCACACCCCAAATTAATTTTTTTATAACTATAACAAGAATAATTAGAAAAAACAATACCTAGATAATATAAATATTGGTTGACAATAGATATTTGCCATAATATAATAAAGAAGTAAACTTTAACTTTTTTCTGTATAGGGGAGGAAATTGATGAAACATAGGGATAAAAGTTCTACCATACTAATGTTTATCGTATTTTTTCTAACATTTTTTGTACTATGGAATGTAGCTGATTTGGTTTCAAGGATTGAAAATCAAAAACAGGGAAGCATGAAATATAAGAATAATATCACATTCAAAATTGAATTCAATAAACTTGAAGAGTTGCTATGCGAGGGAAAGCAGGAAGAGGCAAAACAATATATTTCAATGCAGCTTCAGGATATATATGAGGTGGTGGAACAGATAGAAGGATGTAATGTATCTTTTACGAATCTATACTTTCCAGTAAAATCAAAAAGAGACAATGTATTTACTGAGGTGATTGTAAAGGAAAATATTGCTTTACCATATAAAATAGATGAAGAAATCAATTCTTCCGGGGCTGTTTTCATTGGAGAAACTTTAAAGGAATATATGTTTTATCAGGATAAAACACAGTATATATGTGTAAATGATGAAAACTATCCGGTTAGTGCTATGCTTGAAAATTATGGAATGAGTAAACAAGATGAAAGAATCATTCTTAGATTCGATAAATTAAGTGATTCAGAAAAAAAAGCTTTATGCGATCAGATTGCGGATTATTATTTTAAATATACGGTTGGTGTTGGAGCTGCAATTAGTCTTGGTGGTGACAGTGAAGAGGCAGTTAATCGTGCTTATGCAGAGCTAGAAGCATATTTTCATACCTTAGAAAATGTTGATGTCGATTTTACAACAGAGAGAATTCCGGTTGGAGAATTAAATTATTGGTATCAATTGTACCATTCATTATTTGGAGGCGTTTCCATTCTATTTGCTATTTTAAATGGAATTGTAGTTTCTACATTATGGTTCGGACATCGTCAGAAGGAATATTTGATTCGATTGACTTTTGGCTATACAAAAAGAAGAATATGGTTCCTTGTATGGAGAGAATTAGGAAAAGTATCTGTTCTTTCATTAGTTTGCAGTACGATTTTATGGATGATGTGCCAGTTTATAAGAGGAAACGAAATTTCATGGCATATGACTTTAATACAATGCATCATTATGTTATTGGGAACTGTGATAGTTCTTTTTATTACAACCGTTCCCCCACTTACTAAAATTATGGCCCTTGACCCGGCAGAAGCCTTAAGCAGGAACAGGAGGTGATGGTTTATGAAATGGTTTACAAAAATCAGATATGCAATGGATATGCTTGCAGAAAATCCTAAAAATTTTATTGCATCTGTTCTATTATGCGGAGTTGGACTTTCCTTGATCGGATTTAATTTGTTGGTCTATCTTGCAGGAAATCATAGTTATAAATCTGCCGAGGATGTGCTGTCACAAGGTATTGAACATACCGGGATCTTAGAAGTGGATGATTATTATCTTGAAAGCGGAACAAATTTTAGAAGAGAAGCTTATCAATCAGAAATCATTCAAAGTATTGGGGGATTTAAATTTAATGAATTTCCAGGTGATACGTTTTCTATGCTGAAGGAGATACAAAATAATAAAGCATATCATTCTTCTGAACGGATGCCTGCTCAGTTTTTACAGATGTTAGTGGTGGATAAAGAGTTATTTCCATTATGTAATCTAGAGTATGAAACATATATATCACCAGATGAATTGGAGAATTCTGATGAAACAGTGCGATATATCTATTTGGGATATGCATATCGAGAGATACCTCTTGGAACAGAATTTATAGATTCAAGTGTAAAACCTGCCCTGACCTATCGGGTAGCAGGAATATTAAAAAAAGACACCAGTTTTGCTTCTACGGAATTAATGAGTGGGGTAGATTTTACCACTTTACGGAGTGATATAAATATGAATTATGAAATTCTTTGTGTCAATCCTGCAGATTCTAAGAGTTGGCCTTGGATGTTTTCTGTAAATGAAAACTATACCATGAAGGAGGGAATGGAAGAATTATACCGAATTGCAGAGATTGAAGGGGTGGAAATTGAAGCATATACCTTGCAGTCATCTTTTGATGAATTAAAGATTGAAACGAAGATTATGCAGGAAAATTTATTAGAAATGTTAATATTGATTTTAATTGTGATAGCAATTGTAGTTACAATACTCCAGATAGTACAGATTTTCAACCAGGCTCGTTCCTATGGAATTATGTATTCCCTTGGATTTATGACTTCGGAAATATTGGCGATTATGGTCATAAGAAATGTCATTTATTTTGTGTTTTCTTTGTGCATTGGAATAGGAGGACTTATTTTTATTGGAAATAAGTTTTTTATCTCCAATATACAAAATCAAACCATGTTTTTCCAATTGCTATTTCAACAGGTATTACCAATTAGTGTTACATTGATGTTAATCTTGTTCTGTATCATAACCATAATTCCATGTTTTTTATTTAGCAGGCAAGACCCAATTAAATTGATACAAGGAGAATAATTTATGATTCGATTAGAGAATATAGAAAAAACATATCGTGAAAAAGATGTAGAAACTCGCGCACTTGGTGGGGTGAACCTTTGCATAAAGAGTGGTGAGTTTGTGGCAATTGTAGGGACATCCGGTTCCGGAAAAACTACGTTGTTAAATATTTTAGGTGCCATGGTTCATCCTACATCTGGAAAATATTTTTATGATGATATTGAGGTGACAAGTTTAAGCCGAAATAAATACAACCAATTCAGAAAAGAAAACGTCAGCTTTGTGTTCCAACACTTTGAACTGATGGAGCGGTATACAGTGTTTGAAAATATTGAAATGCCTTTATTGGCAAGAGGTATTAGACAGCGTAAAGAAATTATTGAAAAATATCTCGAAATTCTTCAAATAAAAGATTTATCAAAAAAATATCCGAACTGTTTGTCCGGAGGACAGAAACAGAGATGTGCAATTGCAAGGGCGTTGGTAACGCAAGCAAATCTAATTTTAGCAGATGAACCTACAGGAGCATTGGATTGTAAAACGACAGAGAGTATTCTTGATGTTTTTGAGGAGATTCATAAACTTGGGAGGACAATAATTTTGATTACTCACGATCAAAATGTTGCAAATCGTTGCAACCGGTTACTTAGGATAGAAGATGGAAAGTTGTATGAAATTAGAGGTGGGGAGTAAATTTTACACGAAAAATATTTTTCTTGCTATTGCTTATGAAATTTCCTTGTATCTTACCTTCGTTTATGCTATCTTGGTAAAAAGAGAATTTTTGTTACTATTCACGAGGTACGAGTGTACAGTAACGAATTTTTACCGGAAAAGTAGCATGCGAGGAGATACATTATGCAGATTACAGATAAATTAATGAAGCCCGTTACAGAAACGACTTATTTAACTGCGGAGAATGTAAAACGTTATCGTGTCATTCTTCGCTTTTTCTTTGTTCAATATGAGAGAATTAAGTATTGGATGGATCAGGAAGAGGTCTACAATGAGTTAAAATCTCACGAAGAATTTGCTGACTATACTTTAGAACAGTGTAAACAGGATTTAGATTCGTTGGTGAACTGGAAGAATCTAATGGCAATTCAGGATACAAAAAAAGTGACCTCGGTAGAGGCGTTTAAAAACAGACAGTACCGGTATCAGTTGACGGAATATGGTGTAGAAATAGAGCGAATGACGGTAAGGCTTGAACATCTTTACGTAGAAGGAGCCTCTTTAGAGCCAACTTTGCTTGAACGCATGGAATCTGAAATAAGAAAAATCACAACGATTTATAAAGATATCCCTTTAAAAGTATATTCTTGGTGGAATGATTTGAACAACGACTTCAAACGGCTCAATCAAAACTACCAGGATTATATGAGAGATTTGAATAGTGCAAAAGCAGAGGAATTGATGAAAAGCACAGAATTTCTTGTGTATAAAGATAAATTGATAGAATATCTTCGTTCCTTTATTAAAGGGCTTCAGATTCATGCCGGGGTGATAGAGTCAGAACTAAAAGAATTGGATGAAACTATCGTAAAAACTATTTTTGAAAAAGTCGTAGAATATGAAATGACCATACCTAGAATCGATGTAGAAGTAGATGAAAGGCAGATATACGAAAATATTGCAGGACGCTGGGGGAGTATTATCAGCTGGTTTGCAGGTGACAATGGAAAAGAAAGCGAAGCCTCCCGTTTGTTTGATATGACCAATGAAAGTATCCGAAAAATCACAAGATATGCAACCCAGATTAGCGAACAGTTTACCATGGGAGCAAATCGTAAGGAAGAATATCGGAAACTAGCTGAGATGTTTTTAAAATGTAAAAATTTATCAGAGGCTCACAAGTTATCGGCAGTTGTGTTTGGAGTCGAAATGCCTTTACATATCAAAGGGGAAATCGTCAGGGAAACAGATAGTGTAAATAGTGGAGTTTATGATGAAAAGCCGATGGAATTAAAAATTAAGCCAAAGGTAAGAGCATATGGAGAAAAATCACAAAGAAGTTCTATTAAGGACTTTAGTGCCCAAAAAGAACAAACCAAAAAGGCTGCAATGGAGAAAATGGAACGTGAGAAAAAGATGGTAGAAAGTTATATTATAGAAGGTAAAATTGATTTTGCTGCCTTGCCTGTTATTGAGGCAGAGGTGAGAAATATATTGCTTCGCTGGTTGTCAAAAGCTTTGGAACATAAAAATGGTAAGGGAAAAACGGAGGATGGACAGATGTTTCGAATTACGAATATGAAGGAAAAGGAGTATTGTACACTTCGTTGTGAGGATGGAGATTTTGAAATGCCTTCTTTTATCATGGAATTTGAGGCATAGACAGAAACAATAAAGAAAGGAAACGTGCAAGGGTCCATTTTGAAACTTTATTGGACGGAGTCGTAATCACATACGAAACGCATGGGTATATAAATGAACGTATTGGAAGAATTAATGAATCATCGATATATATTAAAATCGAAAGAACGGGAGAAATATTATCGTATCAAAGATGAATTAGGCAATGTGAAAGAATTTATCACAGAGAAATTAGGTTACCGGATTATTAGTAATGGTATGTTGATTAAACTGGAAAAATTACCGGGAGAAGCACAATCCTGGATGGGAATTGATGGTTTTGGAAGCGAGATGGAATATGTCTTTTTTTGTCTGGTATTGATGTTTTTGGAGGATAAAGAGGCAGAGGAGCAGTTTGTTCTTTCACAGTTAACAGAATATGTGAAAGCACAGTATCCGGGGGGAAGTATCGAGTGGACAGTATATGAGCATCGGAGGAAACTGATTCGTGTCATTAAGTTTTGTATGCAACAGGATTTGTTTTATAGTAATGACGGAAGTGAGGATGGATTTGCAACTAATCTGGAAACAGAAGCTCTTTATGAAAATACGGGAGTTTCAAAATATTTTACCAGAAATTTTACGCAGGATATCAGTGAATTTGGAAAGATAGAGGATTTCTTCCAGAGTGACTGGATGGATATGGATGAAGACAGAGGAATTGTAAGACGGCAAAGAGTATACCGGAAATTGCTGTTATCTATGGGCGTTTATAAAGAAAAAGAGCAGGATGAGGATTTTAATTATATTAGACATTATCGTGGAGTGATTGAATCCGATTTAGAGAAGCTTTTAGACTGTCAGTTGCAGGTACATAAGTCCAGTGCATATTTACTGCTTGGTGAAGAGGGAAACCTAGGAAAAGTATTTCCGGGAAATAACAGCATTTCTGACGCTATTTTATTATTTTTTTATGAAATACAAAAAAGAGCAAAGGATGAAACATTATCGATAAATATCAATGAAACGATTCTTGTGTCAGAGGTGGAATGTAAGCAGCTGATGAAAGAATGTAAAGAAAAATATAATGCGGGATTTGCAAAAAAGTATCGGGAAATGTCCGAGGAAGAATTTGTAAAAGTTGTCATGGAAGAAATGGAGCAATACGGAATGATTTTGATGGATGAAATTACAAGAGATGTAACTATTATGCCCATAGCAGGAAAGATATGTGGAAATTATCCGGAAG
The DNA here is from genome assembly GCA_017416505.1 of Lachnospiraceae bacterium. Next base: position 37,431 of record JAFQCI010000048.1, on the reverse strand, counting down.
AATTTCTAGAAAAGGAGACAAAGGATGCAGGTAAGTAAGTGGGAAATCAATAAAATCGGACTCATTGATTTTTGGTATTATGATGAAGAAGAATTTCAGTTTATAGATGGACGTATGTTGTTACGAGGGGCAAATGGTTCCGGTAAATCGGTTACCATGCAAAGTTTTATCCCATTGTTACTGGATGGAAATAAAGCTTCGGAAAGATTAGATCCATTTGGAACCAAGGCAAGAAAACTGGAAAATTATCTTTTGGAAGAAAATGATGAAAGACAGGAGCGTACCGGCTATCTGTATATGGAGTTTAAGCGAAAAGAAAGTGATACTTTTCTTACGGTAGGGATAGGTTTGTGTGCCAGAAAAAATAAAAAGCTGGATTCCTGGCATTTTGTGATTACAGACGGACGAAGAATTGGAAAAGACTTCTTTTTGTATAAGAATATGAAAGAAAAGATTACCTTAAGCAAGCAGGAACTGATTTTTAGACTTGGGGAAGGTGGTCAGGTTCTGGATGGACAAAAAGAATACATGAAAATGGTAAACGAGAAACTTTTTGGCTATGAAACGGTAGACGAATATAAAGAACTTGTGGATTTACTGATTCAGCTTCGTACTCCGAAATTATCCAAGGATTTTAAACCTACCGTTTTAAATGAAATTTTAAGTAGTTCTCTGCCACCGTTATCAGATGAAGATTTACGTCCAATGTCAGAGGCAATCGAAAATATGGACCACTTAAAGTCACAGTTAGAAACATTAGAAGAAAGCAGGAAGGCTTCGGAAAAAATACTTGAGACTTATGAACAATATAATGAGTGTGTATTATTCGAAAAGGCAAAAGGGTTTGTGGAGGCCGAAAATGCCTATGAAAAGGCTGTAAGCGGTCTGGATTCTTTGGAAAAAGAAGAAGAAAATAGCAGGAATGAATTCGAAGTTCAGGGGAAAAGATTGCTGGACCTTCAAATGGAAGAGGAAACATTAAAAAAGCAAAAAGAAGAGCTGGATAAAAATGATCTGGCTCAGCTTGTGGAGAAAAAGAAAAAGCTAGAGCAGGAAGTGCAGGAATTAAAAAGTCAATCAGAAAGTAAAACAAAGAATCTGGAGCAAAAAAGAGAACAGGAAATAGAAGCGGGGCATAGCTTAAAACAAAAAGAGCAGGAGAGTGAGCAAAAACTCTCGGAAATAAAAGACCAATTGGAAGAAATGGCCGGCGGACTTCAAACTGTTTCCATGGATGAACATGCTTTTATGACAGATGAATTATTAGAACATGTGAAGGAACCTTATTCTTTTGTGGGAATAAACGGGCAACTGGAGAAAATGTCCGGATATATAAAAGAAGGAATTCAGATTTTAGAACAAGAGAAAAAACAGGCAGAGAAACTGGAAGAAAAACAGGTAGCCTGTGCCAAAATTGAGAAAGAAAAAGAACAAAAAGAAGTGGAAAAAGAACTTCTGATAAAACAGAGCGAACAGGTGAAAAGTGAATGGATAGAAAAGTTTTATCAGTGGCTTCGTGAAAATGAAGAAATACACCTTAAAGAAGAATTAGAGCATCGCCTGGTAACATTGATGCAACAGTTTGATGTTAGTTCCGATTTTTCGGAAATCAGGGAAAACGTCAGAGAACAGAAGGAATCCGTACGTGCTGATATCTTATCCAGATCTTTAGTGCTTGCAAACAGCCTGGAAAATGAAAAAATAAAATTACAGGAAATAGAGGAAGAACTGCAAGCCTGGAAGGAGAAAAGAGATCCTGAACCTGAGCGGACTGAAGAGGTAAAGAAGAATCGTGAATGGTTATTACAACAGGGGATATATCATGAGCCACTTTATAAAGTCATTGAATTTATGGAAACGGTATCGGAAGAACAAAAGAATCGTCTGGAAGAAGCTCTTTTTCATATGGGACTTCTGGATGCAGTGGTGGTTCCGGATCATTTTAAAACTAAGGTCATGGAATATAGAGAAGGTATGCGAGATACCTACTTATTTACCTCATCAGATCGGATTCAACAAAATATCAGTGACTTTCTTGAGGTATCCATGGAGCAGGAGGATATCGTGTTTTATCAGGAACTTACTACTCTTTTAGAAAGCATTGGTACAGTAGAAGGAATTGCTGGTGTGAGTGGTACTACGTTCTGGCAGGGAATGATTCAGGGAACAATTTCAGGAACCTATCAGGCAAAATATATTGGCGTAAAGGCCAGAGAAGCGTATAAACAAAAACAGATTCAGATGTTAATGGATTCTCTGGAACAGAAAAAAGAACAGATTGCTTCTTTGCAGGAGGAAATGGATATATTAGAGCAAAGAAAGAAAATACTGGAAAAGGAATTTGAATCCTTACCGAAGGAGGATGATGTAAAAATTGCGGTAACGGAACTTGACCGGGTAGAAAAAGAACTTAAGAAGCAGGAAAAAGAAATTGATGCTTTTAAAACAGAAATAAAAGGTATTTTAGAACAATTGATGCAGATAAGGGTAGAAGCGGCTGAAATATGCCGGAAGGTTTACTTAAAAAGTGATTTAGCAGTTTTTATAGATGCAAAAGAGGAATTAGATATCTATAAACTGGAAATATTGAAATTAGAAAATCTTCATAAGGAATATTTACATATCCTGGAGATGTATCAGACGTATGAAAATCAATTGGAAAATATCCGGCTGGATATGGATGAACTTCGGTATGATTTGGGACGTCTGGAACGACAGATAAATAGGAATCAACTGGAAATTACAAAATATCAGGAACAATTAAAGCTTGAGGATTATGAAGCTATTAAAGCAAAACTGGAGTATTGTATTGAAAGGCTAAGTCAAATACCGAAAGAGCAGACAGAATGTTCAAAGCAACAAGGGTTAATGGAGGGCAACCTTCTCAATATAAGAAATAAAAAACAAGAGCTGGAAGAGAAAAAAGAAAAATTGAAAGAACGCTATCGCTTGACACAGCGAGGATTTGAGGATGAGGTGGCACTCGGATATGTAGAAGACAGGCTTACGGAAAAAGAAGAAACGTCCATTCAAAGAGCCAGACGCTTTACTAAGATTTTATGGCAGGAAAATGATAAAAACAGTCTGGATATGGCAGGTGCCCTGCAAGAGCGTTATCATAAGTATAAGGGTGAAATGGCAGAGTTTGGCCTGGTATTAAAGTATCTTTTTACAAAAGAGGATTATGAAGAATATGGCTATGGAAGTGACCCAGGATTAAAAAGACTTGATATTTTAGGAAAATATAAGGGAAAAGAAGTGTCATTTCCAGTATTGGTACATGGTTTGAAAGAAGATGTAGAAATACAGAAAAACCTTGTAAAAGAGAGCGACAGAACACTGTTTGAAGACATACTGGCTCATACCATTAGTAAGAAAATACGACTAAAAATATACAATAGCGAAAAATGGGTAGATAATATGAATGCTCTAATGAGTAGCATGAATACTTCCAGTGGTCTAAAACTGAATCTGGTATGGAAGAAAAAGAAAGCCGAAGAAGAAGGACAATTGGATACCGGAAGATTAGTGGAATTGCTAAAGAAAGATGCTGGGATTATGCGGGAAGAAGAAATAGAACAGCTTTCTGCACATTTTCAGTCGAAGGTGGAAGAAGCAAGAAGACGCATGGAAGATACCGGAAATACGAAAAGTTTTCATGGAATTATGAAGGAAGTATTGGATTACCGCAAGTGGTTTGAATTTCAATTATTCTTTGAAAAAACAGGAGAACGAAAAAAAGAGCTTACGAATAATGCGTTTTTTACGTTCAGTGGTGGTGAAAAAGCAATGTCCATGTATGTTCCGTTATTTTCAGCGGTAGTGGCAAAATATCAGGGAGCAAGACCGGATGCACCAAGATTAATTTCTTTGGATGAGGCATTTGCCGGTGTGGATGATACCAATATCAGAGATATGTTCCGTCTGATGGTGGAATTTGATTTTGAATTCGTAATTAATTCCCAGATTTTATGGGGAGACTGTGACACAGTGCCAAGCCTTGCTATATATCAGCTGTTACGACCGGAAAATGCAAAGTATGTAACCGTCCTTCCATATAAATGGAATGGAAAGGTACGAAGGTTGATGGTAACGGAAGAGGAAGGATAATAGAATGATAAGTTGGGATAACTTTCAGAATAAACAGCATGAAGAAAATATAAAAAAAGCATTGGAATACTTTAAACAACCTGGATTTCGTCGCTTATTGGAAGGATTTCGCAAACGGTATGTATCGTTAGGACACCTTGGTGGAACTGTTACTTTGCATTCTTTGAAGGAAGAAGAACAAGATGCATTAGAAGGATTTCTTGGAATGAATTGTCATGATAAGAAGTCCTTGACGGTGTCTGCTCAAAAAATGGAAAAATCCTTATTAGAAACAAGATTTTCTGATATAACTTTGGAAGAACTTCTTTTTCAATATTTCCCCAAGGATATGGTTCCTAAAAAGGAATTAGAAGAACTTCGGGAGAAGGAAAGAAAAGAGAATTTTCATAGGATGGCAAGTGGATTTGAAGATACGAAAGCCGGCAGGTGGTTTCTTCAAATGATAGAAAAAAAAGAAGGTGCTTATGGGCTATTGTGTCAGGATGAAGAGAAAAATACGCAATGGACCTTAGAGCAGATTCCAAATTTATTAAAGGCAATCAACCAACTACCGGTATGGAGGGGAGAAAAAGTATGGATACCTGTATTTGCTGCTTATATTACAGGAAATCCTCATTATTTTGATGAGGGGAGCAGAATGTTTCGATATCTTCTTTATGGTATTTGTGGAATATGTGATTTGGATTATCCTAAAGTGCAAAATGCAGAAATCAAGGCAGAGTTGTTATATAAAGCAGGAATTTTAAAAGATGATATCTCCAGTAATGTAACCTGCATAGGGGTTCAGGGATATTTAGAGTCGGGTGAATTACACAGAGGTATGCAGGGATTTTTAGAACAGGGAGAAATGATGCATTTAAATCTCCATCATTTAGGAAAATTAAAGAGTGTACATGGGTTAGGAGATAGAGTTTATGTTGTGGAGAATCCTTCCGTTTTTCAAAAATTGGCAGAGGAAACCAAAGGAGAGGTTACTGTGGTATGTGGTAATGGGCAGTTGCGGCTGGCAGTGCTTGTTTTACTAGATTTGTTGATTGAGTCAGGCTGCGAGATATGGTATTCCGGAGATTTTGATCCAGAGGGTTTGTGCATTGCCCAGAAGTTAAAAGACAGGTACAAAGAAAAACTGAATTTCTGGCATTACGAATTAGAAGATTATGAACAGGCAAAATCAAAAGAACGGCTAAGTGAATCAAGATTGAAACAGTTAGACTTGTTGGAGGACCCTACACTTCAAAAAATAAGGGGATGGATAAAAAAGGATAGAGTGGCTGGTTATCAGGAAAATATATGGAACCGGTTAAAGATATGATGAAAGAAAGATGCAAATTCAGAAATGAGAGGTTTTAAAATTAATAGTTGGCATATATGCAAATTATTTTATTAAATAAACGTCAAAAAGTGCTATACTTTTTCATTAAAATATGATACCATAATGATAACGTAAAAACAATGAGATTGGGGAAAGTAGTATTTTAAAGGAAGGGAAACAGCATGGAGAATTTGTATGGTAAGATATTCGATGATGTAATGGTAAATGAAAAGGAAACCAGAAAATGCTGTAAAGCAGTGGATGGTGAAATATTTCGAATTATGGATAAGTTTAAAAATAGGTTTGATGAGGATGAGTTGGAAGAATTGAAAGATGATTTATTTTCTGTTTCATTAGCAGCAGAAAAGGCAGGATTTGAATTGGGTGTGAAATTTTTATTTCGGTTGATGAATTCATAAAGAATGGGAAAAATGGGAGGGGATTATGTTAGAGATTAAAGGAAAATATAATACAGCTAAAATTTTTACGGATGTTGTAGACCAGGCATCTATTGCACAGGTGTTGCAATTATGTAATCAGGAATTTACAGAAGGAAGTAAAATCCGCTTAATGCCGGACATTCATGCAGGCTCCGGATGTACCATAGGAACCACCATGACCATTGCAGATAAGATAGTTCCTAATCTGGTAGGGGTTGACATTGGCTGCGGCATGGAAGTTATCCGAATCAAAGAAAAACACATAGAACTACAAAAGCTGGATAAACTTATTTATGAAAAAATTCCGTCTGGATTTCAAATCAGGGAGAAAAAGCACCGGTATTTCAATGAAATCGACTTGGAAAAATTATATTGTTTTAAGGAAATTGATGAACTGAGGGCAGAAAAAAGTCTTGGAACTTTAGGTGGTGGAAATCATTTTATTGAGGTAGACAAAGACGAAGAAGGAAATATTTATATTGTCATTCATTCAGGAAGCAGACACCTTGGTCTGGAGGTAGCCCGTTATTATCAGGGAGAGGGCTATAAAATTTTAAATGGTTCTGCAAAAGAAGATGTGAATGCCTTAATTGCTGAATTGAAGGCTAAGGGAAAAGAGAAGGAAATCCAAAAAAGCATTGCGGCACTGAAAAATACAAAAAGAACTTCCATACCGAAAGATTTAGCTTATGTAGAAGGCGAATTGTTTCAACAATATATACATGACATGAAAATTGTTCAGGAATTTGCGAAACTGAATCGAAAAGCCATGATGAATGAGATTATAAAGGGCATGAAATTGCATGTCGAGGAGCAATTTACTACCATACATAATTATATAGATACTGAAACCATGATTTTAAGGAAGGGAGCTGTTTCTGCGAAAAAGGGAGAAAAGATTTTAATCCCGATGAATATGAGAGATGGTTCTCTGATTTGTATTGGAAAAGGAAACGAAGACTGGAATCAGTCTGCCCCTCATGGAGCAGGACGTCTGATGAGCCGTTCGGAGGCGAGAGAATCTTTCACTGTATCAGAATTTAAGAAACAAATGAAAGATATTTATACGACCTCTGTCAGCCATTCTACCTTGGATGAATGCCCTATGGCGTATAAGAAGATGGAAGATATTGTAGATAATATTGGAGAAACGGCAGACATTATAAATGTAATAAAACCAATTTATAATTTTAAGGCAGGGGAGGAATAGAGAAAAAATTCTATAAGAAACAGCAAACGCTACTATGGTGATGGACTACATAGTAGCGTTTTTATTAAATGAAGTTGTTTTTTATTCTTTTACTTTTGGCAGAATGCCCTCACCGTAGATTTCATGCCAAATATTCATAGCTTCTCTTGCTTCTTCCATGCTGGTATTTGTTAGTATGGAAAATTCTCTGGCGGCATCCTCTAGTTTTCCTTGTTTACGGTAGTCAAGGATTTCCTTTATATTTTCATCGTAATAAATCACATTGTAGTATACGATGAAACGTTTCCATCTTTTCGTGAAACGAAGAGGTATAAGGGGAGTAAATAGACCACTGCATATCATTACATACCGAATGATGAAAAAGACGGCAATAGCTACGAAAAAGCAAAGTGTATCTACTTTTTACTCATAGTCTTCTCTGGAAAAAAGTTCGAAATCACCACTCATATCTACATAAAAAGAGGTATCAGATAAAACGTAACCATATTTTGCAAATTCTTCGATTAGTTTATCTGGAACAGTTTTATGTACTACCTTTCCAACGGGGTAAACAGCATAAATATCAGAAGACCAAACCCAATCATCGTCATCCTTTTCTTCATGGTCAAAATAGGTATGAGGAAAATAATCATCTACTAACACCCATTCCCCAGACTCCAATTCAAGTATATCGTATACTACACCATCATAATATGCGGAGTCATGGATACCGCTTGGGGTATCATAAATATGGAATGTAAAACAATCCTCCTCCAGCATTTCTTCTATACTGGATACAACTGGTACGTCATCTGTAGCGGCAGCCCCGATGATGGAATCAGAATATATTACTTCCTCTGATTTTTCTTCCATTTTATCTATCCATTTGTCTCCAATAAAATTGGTTAGTGCCACAAATGCACCAGCAACAACAATAGGAATTGCAAAATCAATTGTAATTCGCCTCATATGTATGATTTTCCTTTCTGTTTGTGATAAATAAGTTGTTTGTTATGTAAACAGATTTCTTACTTTCATTGGATAAATATTATAATAGGTCATTTGTTCCACGAGTTGTAACAAATTCCTGAAAGTCGAAATAGTAAGATTTTTTCCATTGGCAGGTTCCGGCTTTCGGAAGAAAATCCGCTACTCTTACGATACGGTTTGAGCAATTTGGGCAGGAATAACAACAGACGTAACATCCTCTTTTTTTCGGTGGAATTTCACGAATTGAAGAAACCCGTACCATATGTTGTGCCAAATATGGAAGCGGTTGTTCATATTGCTGGTCACCTTCTGCCGGAATGTAAAAAAGAGCATCCATTTCCGTCATAGGCTGTAGTTTATGCTTACAACCAGAGCAACGGGTATGATTTTTTGTATCAATATCTTTCATTGCTAAACACAATACAAGTATCATACCTATTATAATCTGCAGTGCGAAAAAGCCATACATAACAGGGGCGGAACTGTCATCAAGAACTCTTTGCATAACTCCGCTTAGTATAGCACCAAAAGGAATTCCTCCAAATCCTCCAACCAAACATAAAACTATCATCGACATCCATACAGTGGAAGTTTTTCCTTTATCTTCTTCTCTTGAAAGTATTATTTGTCCCATAGTTGTCTCCTTCGTCTTTTTTATTGACTCTGTTGAAATGTTTATAGTAGATTAAAATCCAAAAGGAAGGGAAAAATAAATTGCTATAAATCATGGAGGATAAGTATTGGCAGAAAGAAAAAAATGTTGCATAATAAAGATAACTATTATGAAGGGAAGGGTACAAGATTATGATTTTAACAGATGAAATGAAACAAGTGATTTCAGCGAAAAAAATGAATGGTATTATGATGACTTATTTGTTTTTAAGCATAGTATGCACGATAAAAGGCTTAACAGCGTATTTTAGTGGAAGATTTCCGATTTTATTTGTGTTTGGTGTATTATTATTTGTTTCGATGTGTTATCCACGAATACGATTTGTATTGGATGTAAGGCATGATAATGTAACCATAACAAAAGCCACTGTGGTAGATAAGTATAAATTACGCACTGGAAGAAAGAGGTCTTTTGTGGTATTAAAAACAGAAACGGGAGAAGAGTGTAAATTGCATGTCCTTCCAAGGATTTATCAAGAAACTGATATTGGAGAGGAAGGAATTTATGTAAAAAGTAAACATTTGAGAACGTTTTATTTTATGAGGGAATTTCATAAATGATGGTATTTTGATTTTTGCACCTCGGTATCATATGAATTATTTTAATATATATATTTGGGAGATTGCATTTTGCAATCTCCCATTCTTCGTTACGATACTATGGATATTGTCAGGAATATAGCTTGACTATTTTCATAGCTTAAACCTAGTATCGTTTTAAGCTACATAATCAATATTTTTGCCCTTCATGGCTTCCTGCTCATAAGATTTTCGATTTTGGCTGTATGGGTCATCTTTATAAGTTCTCATTACAGTATTGGTAGTTCCTCCGGAAACATAAGATTCTCCGCACTCCGGACAAATGGCAGTCTGTAAGGAAACGGAAACAGAAACTAATTCCTTGTTTTCTTTGCGTCCTTCGGCAACAGCATTAGAAACGTGTTCTTGTTCATGTCCCATGACTTTAGAGTATGATTCTTCTGGAGAAATGTGACCAGGCGTTTTAAAAGATACCATTTCATCGGAACCGTCTTTATACTTTCTGTTTTTACAAGTCTGACATTCTCCGGATTGCACCTTTTGGGCGTCTTCTGTAACATTTTTCGTATTGACTGGGTTCGGATAACTTATATTTGTAATAGAACCTGAATACGGATTACTCATTCCTACTGCACCTATCATAGTAGTCCTCCTTTCCTTCCTTGTGAATTAAGGAATTGTGAAATTATCAAAAACTTATATTAGGGGATGTTGTATCAATTTTATATGGAGTAGTTTTGAAACCGCTAAAACACATGATTTTTCTTTATATTACCATAAAATTGCCAATTTTTCAAGACTGACACCGAATCACTTGTATAGATGCTTTTTTCGAAGTATAATAAAAAAGTGAAACGTTTGAAAGAATAATAGAATTATAAAAGGATACCAGATGATAAATAGAAAATTAGAATATAAATGACGCTCTTTTGCCACCGGGTAAAAGGGGAAAAACGTCGGACTTTCTATCGTTAGGTCTTAGAAGATAGAAGGCTCCGACGTTTTTATTTTGAAAAGAACATAGGAGGTAGTTATGAAAGCAAAATCATTATTAAAGGAATTTTTACAATATGTCATTATGAATGTCATAGGAATGATAGGATTATCCTGTTATATACTGGCAGACACTTTTTTTGTTTCCAAAGGTCTTGGAAGTAAAGGTCTTACTGCACTGAATCTGGCAATTCCAATTTATAGCTTTGTGCATGGAAGTGGTTTAATGATTGGAATGGGTGGGGCAACCCGATACTCTATTTTCAGGGGAGAAAAGTCTGATAAAAATGCCCAAAAGGTTTTTGCGCATGGGATTTATCTGGCGGGAATTTTCATCGTATTTTTTGTATTTCTTGGACTGGGATTTACAGGAAATATCACGAAACTTCTAGGGGCAGACAAGGAAGTATTCTCTATGACAGAAACTTATATTAAGTATATATTGATGTTTTCTCCAGCCTTTATATTAAATGATGTGATGGTGTGTTTTATAAGAAATGACGGAAATCCCAGACTTTCTATGATTGCAATGCTGGTGGGCAGTTTTTCCAATATTCTGTTAGACTATATTTTTATCTTTCCTTTGAAAATGGGGATTTTTGGGGCAGTGTTAGCCACAGGACTTGCTCCGGTTATTAGTTTAGGCATCCTGTGGGGACATTGGCTTACGAAAAAGAGTGAAATTCATTTTAAACATACCAAGCCCTCTGTTAAAATGTTTTCTTCTATTATGTCTTTGGGAGTTCCCTCTCTTATTACGGAAGTGGCATTGGGAATTGTAATCATTATATTTAATATTATGATTCTAAGGCTCCAAGGCAATGTGGGGGTGGCAGCTTATGGGGTGATTGCGAATTTATCTTTGGTTGTTACTGCGATTTTCACAGGCATTGCCCAGGGAATGCAGCCACTTACCAGTCGTGCCTATGGGCATGGGGACAATAAGAATCTAAAACAGATATTTCGATATGCCATGGTTACAATGGTTCTTGTTTCTATTAGTATTTATTTGTTGCTTTTTGGCTTAGCAAATCCCATTGTGGGAGTTTTTAATCAGGAACAAAATATAGAGTTACAAGAAATTGCAGTATCGGGGCTTAAATTATATTTTACAGCAATACCTTTTATGGGATTTAATATCATTCTGGCAATGTTTTTTACCTCCATCCAAAAGGCAGCAAAGGCGCAGGTCATATCTTTTGCCAGAGGATTTGTTGTAATTATTCCAATGGCATTTATCCTGTCTTATCTGGCAGGATTAACAGGGATATGGTTGGCAATGACGGTTACAGAAGGGCTAGTTTCAGTAATTGGGATAGGATTTTTATATTTGCAAAAAAGACGTGAAAGAAAGCTGGGAAAGGGAATAGAAAGCAGGTAAGGAAGAGAATCTTTACATCTTAGTCTTGAATTTTTACCTGTTGGTTTAAAGCTATTTACAAATATTTTGAGGATGTTATACTTAGCCTGTAGTTGGTTGTGAGCGCAGTCAGGCTATAAGAAAACAAAAGGTCTTAGGGCATCAAAGACATAGAAGGGAGGCATGGTATGAAGGTAGTAATTGAAGTAGAGGAAGGTTTAAGTGAAGAATGTATCATTATCCGATGCCAAAGACTGGATGAAAATATCATAAAACTGCAGAATTTATTAGCAGAGCAGACAAAGGGTGGAAGAGATATATTGTTATACAAAGGTGAAAAATCCTATTACATACCTTTAGATGAGTTACTGTTTTTTGAAACGGAAAACAAACAGATATGGGCACATACAGCAAAAGAAATGTATGAAACAGATTATAAACTCTATGAATTAGAGGAATTGCTTCCGGGTCATTTTATGAGAATATCAAAATCTACCATAGTAAATTTGGAACATATATATTCCATTACAAAAAATATTGCTTCTTCCAGTATTGTGGAGTTTTCTGGCTGTCATAAGCAGATATACGTTTCAAGAAACTATTATAAGGCATTGATTTCCAGATTAGATGAAAAGAGAAAGATTAAAAAATGAAAGGTTTGGTGAATGAAAATGAAGGATAAAATAAGAAGAAAAAATGTATTTTGGGGAATTTTTCTGTTGGCAGCAGCAGCCTTTATTATTGTAGGAGGAATGGGATTTTTTGGAGATGTCAGTGGTTGGACCATTTCTTTTTCCATCTTGCTGATAGCATGGTTTATTGAAAGTCTGTTAAAACTTCGTTGGGGTGGAATGTTATTTTCATTGGCTTTTGGGGCAATTTTATTTGATGAAGCTCTTGGAATAGAATCCATTACTCCTTGGCCGGTACTTGGAGCGGCACTTTTAGGAACCATCGGTCTTAATATGATATTTAAGAAGAAACACGAAGACCACTTTTTTGTAAATTTTGACGTAGAACATGATGGCAAAAATAAAAGCAGTATTTCTGATATACAGGTAGAGGAAGATGAGATGTTCCGCTGTGAGGTGGCTTTTGGAAGCTCTGTAAAATATGTAAACAGCAAATCTTTAAAGTTAGCACATTTGGAAAATGCTTTTGGAAGTCTTATGGTATATTTTGACAATGCGGAAATCAGTGATGAAAAAGCCCTGGTTAATGTTGATAATGCCTTTGGAAAAATGACACTTTTTATACCGAAAGAATGGGATACTAGAGTGGAAGTAACAAAGAGTTTTGGGAATGTAACAGAAGTGGGAAGAGCAACTGGAGAAAGTGGAAAAGTATTTATTATAAAAGGAGAATCCGCTTTTGGGCAGCTAGAAATACAGTATATATAACCTAGCCACGATAGTAGAAGTTCACAAGAATGTCGTGATGTTGAGGTTAGTAATAAAAGTTATGTGAAAATAAGTAAAAGGGATGCTGAGAAATTTGGCATCCCTTCTAAGATTTAATGAAAAAGGCAGGGATTTATATGAAAGAGAAGAGTATAGCCGAAGCAACAGAAAAGACAGTTGAAATAGTGGATAAAACAATGGAGAAAGCCGAGAATGAAATTGTGAATAAAAAAAAGGATATAACTACCCATAGAATAAGGGAAAAAAACGAGTTGATTGCCATAGGCGAGGCTTTGATTGATTTTCTTCCAAGAGAAACCGGAAGAGGGATTATGGATGTAACAGCATTTCAACCTGCAGTAGGTGGAGCACCGGCTAATGTTTGTGGAGCATTTTCTAAACTGGGTGGTTATAGCAGAATGATTACCCAGTTAGGAAGGGACCCTTTCGGAGATAAAATTGTCAGTGAGTTTGAACAATATAATATCCGCTGCGAGAGCATTATAAGGACGGAAAAAGCCAACACTTCCCTTGCTTTTGTAGCATTAAAAGAAGATGGAAATAGGGAGTTTTCATTTTTTCGAAATCCTGGGGCAGATATGTTATTTTCTGAAAATGACCTTAAGAGGGAATGGTTTGAACATGGTTATGCATTACATTTTTGTTCCGTATCATTAGGAGAATTTCCAATGAAATATGCCCATAAAAGGGCAATCGAATATGCAATGGAACGTGATATGTTGATTAGTTTTGACCCTAATCTACGTCCGGCATTGTGGAGTGATGAGGTTGCCATGATAAAAGCTGTAAAAGAATTTTTACCATTAGCAGATATACTTAAAATCTCTGATGAAGAACTTGAGCCTATTACCGGAAAACAGGATATTTCCGAGGGACTGGAGGAACTATTTCAAGGAAATGTGAAATTGGTTCTTTATACGGAAGGTGCCAAGGGAGCAAGGGCATATACGAAAAATACGCAGGTGTCAGTAGCAGGAAGAAAGGTAAATGCCATAGATTCTACCGGAGCAGGGGACGGATTTATAGGAGCATTTTTATATTGTCTGTTTCAGGATGGAATAAAGGCAGAACAATTAGCTCATCTTTCCCAGGATTGCCTTAGAAAATATTTGGAATTTGCTAATGTATTTAGCAGTTTCAGCGTGCAAAGAAAAGGAGCCATCGCATCTTATCCTTCATGGGAAGAAGTAAAGAAAACCATAGAAGGTTAAGAGGGTTGTAAATTCTTGCTTTTTTTGTTACTATATTTGGTAAGTAGGTAACATGGAAATGTCACATTTGGTCATATTGGTGAGGATTTACAAGATGTGCCATGAATGATTGAGATTTGCAAATTTGAAAGAGGGACAGAGAAAAAGATGAGACGAAAAAGGATTTTATTTGTATTATTAGGTGCATTTGCATTCATTTTAGGAGCGTGTGGTGATTCAAATCATATAAAAGAATCTTACGGAACATTTGAATATGAAAATACAGATGGTTCCATTGCAACTATTACTGTGGATGAAGAAGAAATCACATTTCAAAATGTGAATGTAGATGAGATGAAGAATGCAAAAGTAGAGTTTGAAGTATATAAAGAAGTCATGAGAATAGAAAAAGAAAATTTTGAGAAAGTGGATGAGGAAGAAAAAGAAGAAATCAGAGCAAAATACGATTCAGAAATAGACTGGAGTAGCTTTGAAGATGGAAGTTTTAAATATAATGTAGAATATGACGAGTCTTCTCAGTCTATATGGTTTGAGTCGGATACGGAAAATGAATATGAAATGTATGGTACCTATGATTTAAAATACGAAACTTTAACCATATATAATGTTGAATTTAATAAAACTTCTGATGAATGAGGGGAATAAGATGATAGAATGTTATGATATCATAAAACAGTATGGTGAAAACTGTAAGGCATTAGATGGAATTTCGGAGCAGATTAAAGAGGGAGAATTTATAGCAATCGTAGGAGAATCCGGGAGTGGAAAGTCTACTTTTTTAAATATCATAGGTTTAATCGATACAAAAGATAGTGGTGCTATTATTTTTGACGGAATCAATTATGACGATTTATCTATGAAAGAAATGGCTCATTTTAGAAACCAAAGATTAGGCTATATTTTTCAAAATTTTTATCTTGAACCAGAATATACGGTATATAAAAATGTAGAAATCCCATTATTGATAGCAGGATATAGTAAAAAACAGAGAAAAGCTATAGTAGAGCATACACTGGAAAAGGTTCAGATGAAACATAAAATAAATCAGCTTGCAAAGAATCTTTCCGGTGGTGAAAAGCAAAGAGTCTGCATTGCAAGAGCATTGGTGAATGAACCGGATGTGATTTTAGCAGATGAACCTTGTGGTAATTTAGATTCCAAAAATACACAGAATATTTTGCAAATATTAAAACAGCTAAATGAGGAAGGAAAAACGATTATTATGGTGACACATAGTAAGGAAGATGCTGCAATCGCAAATCGATGTATTACCTTTAAAGACGGGAAGATTATGAATGAAAAAACTTTTTAATTTAATGATTCTTACATTTTATGAGTTTAAACTTAATCGGAGGCTTTTTGCTGTAAATGTTGTAATATGTGGTATGTTATTTGGAGTTATGCTGGCAATGACAGGTTTGGCGTTTAATATACCAAAAGAAATGCAGGATGAGATTTTAAATAGTGAATTTGGGGAAATTCAAATTTCTAATATTGATTATAAAGATATAGAATATATTACGAAATTGCCGTTAGAAATAGAAATCATTGTATATGAGATGGATTGGTCAATGTTTGAGGATTCTCTCAATGAGAAGCAAAAAGAAATAAATAAAAGCATTGACATTGACAATTCTTTGAATTTTTTATATTACGATAATGAGAATACGGTTGGAATTTCTATGATAAATAAAAATCTTGTCTCAGGAGAAAAATGGAGTAAGGAAGACAATGAGATAAAAGATGTAAATCCTTTATGGATAGAGGAAAAACTTGCTGAAAGTATGGGACTTAAGGTGGGGGATGCTATTTCATTTTCCAATTCAGATTGTAGTGTTGATTTTTATGTAAAAGGTATTTATCGCGATTCAGAGCAGGAGTTTGCGGCTTCTTATGTTAGTGTAAAACTTTATGGAACATTACAATGTGAACAAGGGAAAAGTATTATGATACGTGCCGGATGTAATACCAGTCCATATACGTTTTTATCAACCATCCATACTTTAAAGGAAGATTATTTTATTGTGGATTCATGGGAAAAAAATATATATGCGATGTTTTTATTGATTGCTTTTGTGGGAATTTGTACTGGATTGTTATTGTTTATAACATTAAGTGTTGTGGTTGATTTTATACATATTTATTTGAATTTACGTCAAAAATTTTGGGCGGTGAACAAGGCATTAGGATTAACCGATTACGATAGAAGATTTATTTGTTGTAGTATCAGTTTTATTGTAATTGTAATTTCCTATGGTCTGGGGATGATTCTTTCTAAAGTCTTATCATGGTATTTTACAGAATATATAGAAACATTATTTGATTTTACTGATTTAAATTTAATTATGACAATGGAGCAATTCGTTATGGTGCTGGTTTGTTCCTTGTTATTAGGTTTTGTGATTCTTTGGAACAAAAAGATAAATGTTAGTAGTGATATAAAAGGGTAAAGTGCAGTATGAAGAAATCAGAGAGTTTTCGTTTGGCTTGTTATAATTTAAAAACATTCAAAAAAAGTAGGAAACAATATTTTATCAGTATTTTTATGGTTACTTTTTTTATGATGCTTTTTTGTTCCGTTTCTCTTATCATACGACAAATGTACAATGATATTATTTATGATAGAATTTCCACTAATTTTATTAATATTTATTTGAATTTAGATTCTGATGGGAAAGAAATTTCGGATGGAGCATCTGAGTTGTTACATAAAATGAAGAGTTTTGATAATGTCAGTCTGGGGGCGAAATATACCTTAGTAAATTTATCAGGAGCGGAAGAAGAATGCTACAGTGTTAATATCGAAGAAGTCAAATGTTTCATAAACGGGAAAGAGTATATCGGAGAAGATGACTATTCCTTTGATTTTACTGAAGAGAAAAGCATATCCAAGAGAGAAGATAAGGAAAGATTTAGTGTATTTTTTTCTGTGGATGTTATTGATATAGAAAGTGAAATGTTTACAGAAAATACATTAAAAGAGTATCAATACAAATACGATTCCGACATATTTTTGTGTGGTAGAGAAATTCAGGGAGAAAAGGAACTTGTTATTTCGGATTATATGCTGAATCGGTTTGGAATTTATGAAGATTATGATTCGTTATTAAATCAGAAGATTTCTTTTAAAGTAAATAAAAATACGGTGTTAGAGGATTATACTATTGTTGGTATTATCAATTCAGATTATTTTCGGGTTCTGTCAGAATGTGAAAGAAGTCAGGTAATGGTATCAGGAACTTCTGATTTTTATTCTAAGTTTGAAGTAAAAGAACTGATTCAGGAGGTTGGCATTGAAAATTTTGCAGATAGTGATAAAATCTTAGAATCCATCGATACCAAATATGATGATTATTATTATGTTTCTACCGTTATATATATGTTCGGAATGATTGATAAGTTTCAATTAATATGCAAACGGGTAATTAGTGTTTTTATTTCAATGATTGTGATTGCAATGATAATGAAGTTGATTAGCAATGTATATATTAATAGAAAAAGCAGAGCATATTATTATGGAATACTAAAGGCAATGGGGATGGAGGAACGGGAAATTATCCGGATTTGTTTTTATGAACTTCTTATCCTTCTTTGTTTCTGTATGGTATTGTCTACTGTTTTAACATTTTTAGTATTGAAGCTTCTGCAATATATTATTGTGCAATCTGTTGGATACTTTATTGCAATTTCCATTCAGAAATTGGTTGCGGCTGTCGTTCTGACTGGAGGGATGGTATCATTGCTTATGATAGTAATTTCTGTGGCGATGAATGTAGATTTGATGAAAAAGAGTACGATACATATCATCAATTCCTGATATGTTATGATTTTTGAAACAGGTGATTTGATGGAAAGAAAGTGGCAAGCAGTTTGCCCTGCCGGATTCTTTTTTAGGTTTTGCTTATTGGATGATAATCGTTAAATTCAGAAAGTTTTAGGAAATGATAGTATGAAAAAATGGATGAACGAAAAGAAAATTTATATATGGTCGATTTTGTTCCTTTTGCTTATTTTCATGATATTTATAGTGGCATCATGGAGTCAGAAGCAGTATTTTCGTTTTCTGACTCCGGAATGGCTTTTACTCTATGTAATAGGAAATCATGTTTTAAGCAGTCATCCCTATAGTGTATATTTCACTACTATATTAACGGGTGTATTGATTTTCTTTGAAAGCAAAAAGGAAAACAAAAAAAGATGGAAGATATGTGCAAATACATCGGGTTAGTAGAAAAAATGCTGACTTTAGTTGAGGGGCAGCATGAGGTGACGGTATATACTAATTCGAAAATGATCACTCATATGGATGGAATTTTTCTTCCGGATTTAAGTCAAACGGTGATTGAGGAATATAGAAAAGAAAGAGTGACAAATAAGTAAAGGTTGGTTAAATCTGGAGACGGTATGTTTGTGATTTTAAAGAAATAGTCAGAAAATCATTGACAACAAGAAAAAGGGTAGATATAATCTGAATCAAAATTAGACAAAAATGTCTGAATGAGAACAGATTGCAAGGGTGCATTCCGGTTGGAAAGCCCCTTTTTTTATTTTCTGGAAAACTTCAAAGAATATTAGGGAGTGGTACATATGACTATGGATTACAATGCAAATTACAGACCCCATCAACCGGATTTTGAGTTAAAGCCGAAGTATCATAACTATAAACCAACCCCAAATGACCCATTATATGGAGTGATATGGGAGATTTATCAGTTCGATTACATCAATGGTGATAGTGACAATCATCCCTTTATCGGAGTGATTCCAGATGCCTGTGCGGACTTTATGATTACATATACCAATCAGGGGATGTCTTCCTATATCACAGGAAGTGCTACCCAATATGCACTGTTAAGTAAAATCACATCCATTGGAACTTTGTTCGGCATTCGCTTTTGTTCCGGTGCACTTGGAAATTTATTTAAGGTAAGTGCTAAGGATGTAGCAGGAAGGCTGATAGATGGAATGGATGCAATACAAAATAGAAACGACCTAATAGGACGATTGGAACTGGCAGAGAGTTTTGAAGAGAGATTAAAGATTGTCTATGATTATTTTGCAAAAAGAATCGTAGGAAATTATGAAACTGTTCCCTTAGTGGATTATTCTGTGCGATATATTATCAATCATTTTGGTAATGTAAATGTATCTAGTTTAGAAGATCTTACAGGGTATACCAGTCGTTATATCAGAAAGGTATTTGATGAATATGTAGGTGTATCTCCGAAATTATTAAGTGAAATCGTAAAATTTCAATGGTCTTATTATATGTATAGCACCGCGGAAGATAAAATAAATTTGGCAGAGTTGGCAGCAATCTGCGGTTATTACGACCAGGCACATATGAATAAGGTGTATAAAAAATTTACGAATACTTTGCTAAAAAATCTTCCGAAAATTACAGATTTATAAGTTCCTCTTTTTACTATTGAAAGTCATCTTAGCATGGTATGATGATTCAAAAATAACAGGAGGTGCCATTATGAAAGGATTAGCCAGATTAGTAAACGGAGGGGTAGGATTTGTTGAAGTTCCTATGCCTGAAATCACTTCACCTTATAATGCAATTTTAAGACCCATTGCAGTAACCCCGTGCAGTTCGGATGTTCATGCTGCATTTGAGGTTGCATCCAATAAGACCGAAGACTGGATTCTTGGACATGAATGTGTAGCGGAAGTAGTGGAAACAGGAGAGTTGGTAAAGGATTTTAAAAAAGGTGATATTGTGGCAGTACCATCGGTAACACCAGACTGGAGAGCCTATGGAAGCCAAGAAGGAAATTTAACCCATGCCAAAGGCCCCTTTTCTTCATTTATCTTATCCGGTGCATACCATGGAGTATTTGCAGAATATTTTAAGGTTCCGGATGCAGACACAGATTTATGTCATATTCCGGAGGGAGTATCCATAGACCAGGCATTGATGTGTGTTGATGTGGTAACTACTGGATTTACCGGAGTAGAATCAGCGGATATCCAGTTTGGTGATACGGTATGTGTTATCGGAATTGGTCCTATCGGACTTATGGCAGTAGCAGGCTGCAAATTAAAGGGAGCCGGCAGAATCATTGCAGTAGGAACCAGAAGTAATTGCGTAGAACTTGCCAAAGAATTTGGAGCAACAGATATTATCAGCTACAAAGATGGAGATATTGTGGAACAGGTGAAAAATCTTACAGGAGGAAGAGGAGTTGATGTGGCTATTGTTGCAGGAGGGAAGAACAAAACTTTCGAACAGGCAATATTAATGACAAGGTTTAATGGAAGAATCTCCAATATTAATTATTATGTAGATACAGAACCTCTTGAAATTCCTATGCTTTCCTGGGGAAAGGGAATGTCAGGGAAAACCATTACAGGAGAGTTGTGCAAAGGTGGCAGGGTAAGAATCGACCGATTGATGCAGCTTGCAAAATATCAGAGAATTGCTCCGGAAAAATTGATTACAAGGAAGTATAATGGATTTGATAAAATGGAACAGGCATTGTATGATATGCGGGATAAACCTGACGATTTGGTTAAGGTTGCAGTGTATTTGGATAAAGATAAGAAATAAAAAAACAAAGAGTTCCCTTTTTTACTATTTTCATAAAGGGGCAGATGATAAAATTTGCTTAAATAAAAGAACAGATTGCAAGGGCGCATTCCAATTAGGAAGGCGCTTTTTCTGTTTTAAGAAAAGGAGGAATTATGATGAGAAAACGAGTGATAGCTTTAATGGTTTGTATGATGTTGGTTGTTACCACTGTTTGCGGCTGTGGTGGAGGTTCTTCTTCCAATCAGTCCAAAGGAGGAAACGACAGTAAAATTTTCAGATTTGGACTGGAAAGCGATGTAGTATCTTTAGATCCGTTATATTCTTACAGTTTTAGTACTTCTACAACGGTAAGCCAGATGTTGGAGAGCTGGTATACTTATGTGGACAATGAAATGGTTCCGACCCTTGCTACGGGATATACCGTAAGTGAGGATGGTTTGACTTATGTATTTACTTTTCGGGATGATGTAACGTTTTGGGATGGAACAAAAATGACAGCAGAGGATGTTGTTTATTCTATGGAAAGAATCATTGACCCGGACAATGGAGGTTATACGGCATGGATGCATGCCAGTGTAGCAGATGTTGAGGCAACTGGAGAGTACGAAGTTACTGTTACTTTATCTGCTCCGGATGCAACCTGGATTTATGCTACAGCAACCAATGCCTGCAGTGTTATCAGTAAGGAATACTGCGAAGCCAATAAGGATAAATTTGGTACTGCAGAAGGCGGTATTATGGGAACTGGTGCTTATAAGTATAAGAGCTGGACAAGTGGTCAGGAAGTAGTCATGGTAAAAAATGAAAATTACTGGGATAAGGAGAATCAGCCATACTTTGATGAGGTTCATTTTTACATTTTTTCTGATGCGACTACAAGATTAGTAGCACTACAATCCGGAGAATTGGATGCCACTTATCAGGTACCATCCAGTCAGAAGGAAATGGTATTGGGTACCAGTGGAATCAATTTAAATTTTGTGGATTCCGTTTCCACTTCGGCATTTTATATGAATTGCCAGAGAGAACCATTTAATGATGAAAATGTTCGTAAAGCAGTAAGTTGTCTTTTTGATAAAGAGTCCTTTAATAAAGGTGTTTCTTCCGGCACAGCAAGTGTTGGTGAATCTACCTTCCTTCCGGAAGCACTTCGGGTATATGGAGATGATAAATGGAGCGAGTTTTTTGAAACAGTTACTACTTATGAATATAGCATTGATAAAGCCAAGGAATATTTAAGTCAGTCTGCTTATCCAGAAGGCTTTACTGCAACAATCACCATTGCCAGTGGCGATAATGTTCAAAAGAGTGCTGCCCTATACCTTCAAGAAGCAGCGGCTGAGATTGGAATTACCTTTAAGATTGAAGAAGTAACAGCTTCGGAACTTACCAGTAAGCTATTCTCAGCAGAAAGAGATTACGATTTGATTCACTGTAGATGGGATGCGGATTTCCCAGAACCATCCACAGACCTGATACCTACTCTATTGTCTGCTAATACCGTAGCCGGCGGTGGTAACTTTGCAAATTATAAGAATCCGGAAGTAGATGCTTTATTGACAGAACAGTTGGCACTGTCTGATGATTCTGAACGATTGGATAAGATTTTAGAAGCTTCTGCCATTGTTGCAGAAGATGCTCCATACTTGATTTACGAATATCCATTAAGAGGAATTGCAACATGGGATTATGTAACGGGTTATGAACCATCTCCATTTTTCTTATGGGAGCCATTTACGAAATATCTAAGTTTTAAAACCGAATAATAAAAATAATCAAAGGTGTTAGCAAAGTATCAGATTCGATAGGAAACTGCTAACACTTTTGATTATCAGAAAGGAGGAAGAAGGACATGATGAAGTATATTGTTAAGAGAATATTAGGATTGATTCCCATATTATTTATTGTGTCAATCGTTGTATTTCTCATGGTACATATGACTGGAACCGACCCGGCAGTAGCAATACTTGGTGGTGCCAAAACAACACCGGAAATTTTAGCAAATATCAATGAAAAATATCATTTCAATGAGTCCTTAGTGAATCAGTATGGATATTGGATTTCCGATGTGATAAAGGGGGATTTTGGAACCAGCTATCGTCTGAATGAGGACGTTACCACTCTGATTGGACAGAAACTTCCTATTACAATTCAGTTAATTTTAATGAGTGTGGGATTTGGAATCCTTTTATCCATTCCCATTGGAGTTTTATCGGCAGTAAAGAAAAATACTATGGTAGACCATATTCTTTCTTTTCTCTCAGTGATTTGTATGTCTGCACCGGTATTTTTAACAGGGTTATTATTAATGCTTATATTTTCCAATAAACTTGGCTTACTTCCTACCTTTGGAATTGGCTCTAACGTAATGGAGAACTTTAAGTATCTGTTGCTTCCATCTTTGGCATTGGGAATTAACATGGTTGCCATGAACGCAAGAACCATTCGTTCTTCTATGATAAATGTAATGGAAAGCAATTATGTACAAACAGCCATTGCAAAAGGAATGAATCGAAAGACAGTGATTTTTAAACATGCCATGAAAAATGCCATCGTACCATTTATTACGATTAATGGTGTTCAGATAGCCAGTCTGATTGGAGGTACCTCTATTATTGAATCCACCTTTAATGTAGGAGGAATGGGAAGTCTGGTAGTTACTGCAGTATTGAACAGCGATTATACCATTGTTCAGGGAGCAACCATTGTAATCGTTGCAATGATTCTTTGTATCAATCTTTTAGTAGATGTTCTTTGCGCTATGGTGGATAAGAGAATTCAATTACGTTAGTGCAGAAAGGAGGAAGTTACCATGAAAAAATGTATGAAGTTAATGAAACAGTATCCTATGGCAGCCATCTCTGCACTAATTTTGATTGTCGTTACTCTTTTGGTGGTTTTTGCACCGGTAATAGCACCCTATGACCCTGCAGAAATGGATTTGTTAAATACCTGTGCTGGAAGTTCGAAAGAACATTTACTTGGAGCTGATATGCAGGGAAGAGACATTTTCAGTCGTATTTTATATGGTGGACGAATTGCGATGTTAAGTCCTTTATGCGTAGTTGCCATTTCCTTATTCATCGGTGTTCCCCTTGGATTCATTACAGGATTTTTTGGAGGGAAAATAGATAATATTATTATGCGTATCTGTGATGTCATTCTTTCTTTTCCGGCAATTTTGCTGGCACTGATTAGCGTTTCGATTTTTGGAAGAGGTATTAGGAATACCATTATTGTTTTAGGATTTTTCTATATCCCTTTTATGGCAAGAATGATTCGGGCAACGGTAATGGTTCAGAAAGAAGAAAGTTACGTTGAAGCCTGTTACGCATTGGGGTATTCAAAACTTAAAATTATGGTAAAACATCTGCTGCCAAACTGTATTTCTACTATTATTGTACAGGCTACTTTATGCCTTGGATATTCCATGCTGGACCTGGCAGGAATGAGTTATTTAGGACTTGGTGTACAGGCACCTACTGCAGACTGGGGAAGTATGCTGGCAGAAGGCAAGTCCATTGTGACGATTTCACCGAATATGGTTATTTATTCCGGGTTCGCCATCATGTTGGTAGTGGTATGTTTTAACCTGCTTGGCGATGGTTTGGATTCCTACTTCGACCCTAAGAGAAAGAAGGTGTAGCTTATGAGTAAAAACAGTGAAACTGAAGTTCTGCTTACAGTAAAGGATTTATGGGTAAAGTTTAAAAGCGGAAACGGATATATCAATGCAGTAAAAAACGTAAACTACAATATCTATAAAGGAAAAACTTTGGGACTTGTAGGGGAGAGTGGTTGCGGAAAAAGTGTCACAACCAAAACATTGTTACAGCTTCATGACCCAAAAACCGCAAAAGTGGAAGGGGAAATTTTATTTGAAGGCAAAAATATTGTATCAATGGGAAAAAAAGAAATGAACGATATTCGGGGAAATCATATTTCCATGGTATTTCAGGACCCAATGACTTCATTAAATCCCTTGATTCGGGTAGGAGAACAGGTGGCAGAAGTTATCGTAAGACACCAGAAGGTGAGCAAAAGCGAGGCGAGGCAGAAAGCAATCAGGCTATTTGAATCCGTAGGAATTAACTCACCGGAGCAGCGTTATAAACAATATCCCTACGAATTTAGCGGAGGTATGCAGCAAAGAATTATGATTGCCATTGCACTTGCCTGTGAACCGGACTTATTGTTGGCGGATGAGCCTACGACGGCGTTGGATGTTACTATTCAGGCAGAAATATTAAAATTAATGAAGAAAATGCAGAAGAAATCAGATATGTCTATTCTAATGATTACCCATGATTTAGGGGTGGTAGCCAATATTTGTGATTATGTTGCGGTGATGTATGCAGGAGCTATAGTGGAATATGCTGATGTACATACTATTTTTGAAAAACCCCTTCATCCCTATACCCAAGGGTTGTTATCAGCTATGCCAACTTTGGGAGGGGCACATACGAAGTTAGAGGTCATCGAAGGTCAGCCACCGAAGCTTACCTGCGAACAGATAGTGGGATGTCCCTTTGCAGACCGTTGTAAAAAAGCATTTGACAAGTGCAAGAAAGAGAATCCGGTTATGACAACAAAAGAAGATGGGCATTTAGTATGCTGCCATTTATATCAGTAGAAGGGAGGTACTTTCCATGGGTGAGAAAAACGAATACTTAATTGAAGTATCACATCTGATAAAACGATTTAAAGTAAAGGATACAAAGCAAAAGACCAAGGAGCACCAATATCTTATGGCTGTTAATGATGTATCATTTAAAATCAAAGAAGGGGAAATTGTAAGCTTTGTAGGAGAAAGTGGTTGTGGAAAATCTACATTGGGAAGGTGCATTCTTCAACTGATAAAACCATCGGATGGAAGCGTGAAATATAAAGGAGAAGAACTCATCACTGCAACACCGAAAAGATTAAAGGAACTGAGAAAAGAAATGCAGATTATTTTTCAAAATCCTTATTCTTCTATGAATCCACGTATTCGGATTGGAAAAGCATTAACAGAAGTTTTAAAAGAATTTCATTTATATCCCGGAAAAGAAAGGGAACGAATCTTAGAGGTTTTAGATTTGGTAGGAATGAACGAAGGTGCCTTGGACAAGTTCCCGCATCAATTTAGTGGCGGGCAGTTACAACGTCTGGCAATTGCAAGGGCATTGTTAGTAGAACCGAAATTTATCGTGGCAGATGAACCGGTATCTGCATTAGATGTATCCGTTCAGGCACAGGTAGTAAATCTGTTAATGGATTTAAGGGATAAATTAAATCTTACTATTATTTTCATTGCTCATGATTTAAGTGTAGTAGAGCATATCAGTGACAGAGTCATGGTAATGTATGTAGGTAAAATTGTAGAAGCATCGGATGTAGATGAATTGTATTCCAATCCGGTGCATCCATATACAAAAGCGTTGTTGTCGGCAATTCCGATTCCGGACCCTAAAAAACCGTTGGCGGAAAATACGTTGGAAGGAGAAACTCCAAGTCCTATTAATATGCCTCCCGGTTGTGTATTTAAGACAAGGTGTCCTGAAAAGATGGAAGAATGTGAATTTATGACAAAGGACTTAAATTATCTTACCAAAGAACATTTTTGTTTATGTTACCGGGCGAAATATGGTCAGGAGTAAGGAAGGGAGGCTTTGGGATGGAAAAACGTCTGACCATGCACTATGCAGCAATACAATCTTCTTACTGGATTATGGCAGTAGTAGGTATGGCATTTTTGACGCCTATATTACAGGACAGAGGATTTGACAGTCTGCAGATTGGAATTATTTATGCAGCAAAGTCTGTAACTACAGTAATAGCACAATCCGTAATTGGAATGCTGGCAGATAAATATTCCGAACGCATTCCACAAAAATATTTTCTATGTATTTTGATTTTCGTATCCATTCTTTTATCCTTGATATTTTTAAAAAATCATTTTTCTTTTATGGCTACGTTGTTGATGTTTATTCTGTTTGGATGCTCTCTTTATGCAATGTCATTGTTTATTGAACCTCTTGCAATGCAGTTTATCCGGGCGGGAAGGAAGATGAATTATGGAATACCAAGGGCAATAGGTTCTTTTTCCTGGGCGTCCGCCTGTGTTGCTATTGGTTGCGCAGTAAAAAAATGGGGATATGACGGTGCTATCTTCATAGAGGTGATATTTCAAATCATTCTTTTGATATGTGTACTTACCTATGAAACTTATCGGGGTGAAAAGGTGCAGAATCAGGAGAAAAATGAAAGCAATCATGGATTTTTATGGTTGTTTCAGAATGTTCCAGGTTTTGGTGTATATCTTGCGGCAACCTGCCTGATGTATATCAGCTACACTGTGGGAGGAACTTTCTTAATTGATTTTGTTCGAAGGATAGGTGGAGATGAAACTAGTTTTGGGTATGTCAGTTTCATATCTGCGGCAAGTGAAATTCCGATTATGTTGTTGTTTACAAAACTACGAAAACGGTTTTCCATACGGAATTTGATTGTGGTGACTACAATAGCATCCTTGTGTAAAATAGTTGGAATCTGGGTGGCACCGATTATGAGCATTATGGTACTGGTACAATTATTTCAGGGAATTGGCGTTGGAATGCATTATTCCACCAGCGTGTTTTTTATTATGGAGCGGCTGGAGGAACAGGATATGGTGAAGGGACAAAGCCTTATTAATATAGTAACCTTTGGAATTGGTGCAGGGGCAGGCTCTTTCATAAGTGGCATGATAAACAATGCCTTGGGACTGGATTATGTCATGATATGTGCAACCTTGCTTGGGGCCATTTCTATCATTTTGATGGTAGTGGCAAGAAAAAAGATAACTGATGGGAGGTCGATAGTATGTATTCAGCAGTAAATACAATATGGATTATACTTGGAGCAATTCTTATGTTTATGATGCAGGCAGGATTTGCAATGGTAGAAACAGGATTTACAAGAGCAAAAAATGCTGGAAATATCGTGATGAAAAATGTAATGGATTTTGCAATCGGTTCTCTTGCATTTTTCTTCGTGGGCTTTGGGCTTATGTATGGAAATGGAAATGATGTTCTGGGATGGTTTGATTTCGGGCTTTCGAAAGACTATACCACCATTCTTCCGGAGGGGGTAAATATATATGTGTTTTTTATTTACCAGACTATGTTTTGTGCTACAGCGGCAACCATCGTATCCGGAGCTATGGCAGGAAGAACCAAATTTAAGGCGTATTGTCTTTACAGTCTGATTATTTCCATGGTAGTTTTCCCGGTATCCGGCCATTGGATCTGGGGAAATGGATGGCTTCAAAAACTTGGTTTCCATGATTTTGCAGGTTCTACAGCAGTTCACTTGGTAGGAGGAACCGCTGCGTTAGCAGGAGTTCTTGCTTTAGGACCTAGAATTGGAAAGTATACCAAAGATGGAAAATCCAGAGCGATTCCTGGACACAGTATTACATTGGGAGCTCTGGGAGTCTTTCTTTTATGGTTTGGATGGTTTGGGTTTAATGCCTGTTCTACCATGCAGATAGACACAGACAGTATTATGGTTACAGCAGGAAAAATCATGGTAAATACGAATTTGTCCGCAGTATCTTCCGCCGTAACTGCAATGATTTATTCCTGGATTCGTTATAAAAAGACAGATATTACTCTTACCTTAAATGCTGCATTGGCTGGACTTGTATCTATCACAGCAGGTTGTGATGCAGTTAGTACAAAGGGCTCTGTTCTTATCGGTTTTGGAGCCGGAATCGTAATCATTCTTGGTATTGAATTTATTGATAAGGTATTGAAGGCAGATGACCCGGTGGGAGCA
This sequence comes from Lachnospiraceae bacterium, assembly GCA_017416505.1. Next base: position 8,855 of record JAFQCI010000048.1, on the reverse strand, counting down.
ATCAGCGTTCATGGAGTTTGTGGTGCTTATGGAACTATTATGGTGGGTCTTATGTCCGTAGAGGAGGGACTATTTTATACAGGCAATGCAAAACTTCTCATTGCACAGCTTGCAGGGGTATTTAGTGTAGGAATTTATGTGTTTGTCATTATGACAGTGGTATTTCAGATTATGAAGCATACTATGGGAATCCGGGTTTCAAAAGAAGATGAAGTGAAGGGACTGGATAAGGCAGAACATGGATTAGCCAGTGCTTACGCAGATTTTGGAAGTATAGGAATGAATCTGGACCAGCTGTATGGAGCTAATACAAGCAATACAGATATGGATGTATTCGCAGATAAGATTCCAAAAATTACTCCGTCCAAAACGAAACTTACCAAGGTTACGATTATCATGAATCAGGATAGATTCGAGGCATTAAAGTCTGCCATGAACAGCATTGGAGTTACCGGCATGACAGTAACTAATGTGCTAGGTTGTGGAATTCAAAAAGGAGCACCGGAACATTACAGAGGTTCGGAACTAAATATGCAACTTTTACCTAAGGTGCAAGTGGATATTGTCATTACAAAGGTTCCTTTAGAGGATGTGGTTTCTGTAGCGGAAAAAGTTCTTTATACAGGACATATCGGGGATGGAAAAATCTTTGTATACGATGTAGAAAATGTAATTAAAGTTCGTACCGGTGAATGGGATTATGATGCACTTCAGGGAATGGATTAAACCGGTTCCGATATTTACTAGTTTATCATCCGAAAATGATGTTATATAAACTTATGACAAAAAACAAAGGAGGTTTTTACTATGTTGAAGAAAGAAAAAAGTGAAGCATTGACAAAGGAATTTAATGAGATTTATCCAGGTGGTCATTCTAATTATAGAATTCCACTGGAAACCACAAAACATAGATTGTTTGTGGATAAAGCCCAAGGTTGCCATTTGTATGATGTAGATGGTAATGAATATATTGAATTTAATGGAGCAATGGGTCCTATTATTTTAGGACACAGAAATCCTGAGATGATGGAAAAATTACACCAGTTTCTTGATACCACAGGAACAGTTCTTGGTTCCAACTTAGTATTTACCCCTCAGGATGTTGCAGTAGGTAAAATGTTGAAGGAATACGTTCCTTGTGTAGATGAATTAAAGTTTAACATTACTGGTTCGGAAGCAGTTCAGCTTGCCATAAGAATTGCAAGAGCGTATACAGGAAAAACGGTGGTCGTAAGATTTGAAGGTCACTATCATGGTTGGTTTGATAATGTGTTAGGAGGACATGCAAATTCTGATAAAGATGCAAGACCAAACACATTACAGAATGAAAAAATGGGTGATACCTGTTATACAGAGGGTAAGTCCCCATGGTGTGGAAATGAAACCTTTATGATTCCATGGAATAATTTTGAAGTGTTGGAGGATACTTTTGAAAAGTACCATGACGAAATTGCCATGATTCATTTTGAAGGGATTGTATGTAACCATTTTGGCTTATATCCAAAGCCGGGATTTGTAGAAAAAATCAGGGAATTATGTACAAAATATAATGTAGTCATGAGCATGGATGAGGTTATTACAGGATTCAGGGTAGGACTTGGAGGTGCTCAGAAAGTACTTGGGGTTACACCTGATATTTGTACTTTTGGTAAGGCAATTTCTGGAGGAATTCCAATGTCTGCAGTCGGTGGGAAAAAAGAAATCATGGAAATTCTTCGTGAAAGAAAGGTATTAGCACCAGGTACATTTCCAGGTTATGGATTCGGTATGGCAGCAGCAGAAGCTACATTGAGTATTCTTGGAAGAAACAATGGAGAAATCTACGATAAGATTTATAAGGTACAGGAGTATTTAATGAATGGTCTTGTAGAACTTGCAGATAAATACGATATACCAATGACGATTACAGATGCTACCGGGGTATTCTTCACCTTGTTTGGAATTCCAGGCGGAAGAAGAAAATTATATGAGGAGGAGGAACTTGCGGGTTATGATGCAGCAATGGGAGCGAAATTCCAACGCTTGATGCAGGAAAATGGAGTATTCTTGATGTTCGGTTCCAGATGGTATGTGGGTGCAGCTCATACTATGGAGGATATGGAAAAAGTTCTTGTAGCAGCAGAAAAATCTATGGTGGCTTTAAAGGAAGCATAGAGTAACTAATATTAATAAGGGAAAAGAAACAGGTCAGTGCCAATTAGGACTGGCCTGTTTTTGGCGTAGAGAAAGCCATGTAACACTAATTATGAGAATCTATCGAAGAAAAAATGAAACCTTGTAGAAAGAAATGAATCATGTTATGATGCTGGTAGTAACAAATGGGTGCCTAAAATCAGAAAAGTAGGATGATGGGTATAAAATATTAAATAAAAGGAGTAAGCCATGGAGAGTTATTTTGATTATGTTGGAGAATTAGATGAGGAGTTTCAACAGGAAATTAAAGATACCTATGCAAATGCCATAAAGAATTTTAAGATTCAGAATGAAACAGATGGAAGGGCAATTGCAAAACAAGTGAATGAGATAGTGGAACAAATCTTAGAAAGTGGAAAAATCCCAGATGCTTATGAAGATAAGGATGATGCAATTGTGGCATTAGGTGTATTGTTTGGTCAAGCATTGTGCATCGGATACGGTTGGAAATGGATGGGATTGGGAAAAGATGCAGACCATGTTACGGTATCTGTTGTTTCACCAAAGGGATATTTTTGCAATGCTCCATTAAATTATCTATACAAAATTATTTCCGGAAATAATATAGGTCTGGATGGAGAAAACGATAATACGGTATTACTTCTTTATAATATGTTGGCAAAAATGGATGAAAAGCCGGGAGATAAAATGTATATTCCATTAGCTTAAGTAAAGTTGAGGGTATTTTACATAAATTAATTGACCTTTTAATCGTAGAAATATGGTTATTAGTAAATAAATTTGCATCACTATATTAATTAAGGTCGTAAATAATGTTGGTTAAAGTTAGAAAAGGAGATAAAAAATATGATACCACAAGGAATTGTTATCATAGGGATTGTTTTAGTAATTATAGTAGTAGCATTTATGTATGACAAGAAAAAGGCAGATGGCATCCGTTCAGATGTTGATAAACGTTTTGAGGGAAGGCATGTTTGTGATTTTAATGATATTTATTATTCCGGATATATTGCTGACAATACATTAGTATTAAAAGAAAGAGTCAAAGGCTATATTATCATTGATTTAACGAAAGTAAAGATAATTGAAAAACGCATTGCGAAAACGGATGGCGGCAGACTGGCAAATGTCCTGCTTGCAGATGCCAATGGAAAGCAGGTGGAAGGCTCAAAAGATATTAAGCCTATGTCACCAGATGCAGCAGATAACTTTATTGAGATTATCATGCAACATGCAACTTGGATTCAACTTTCAAGATAGTATAAATAAACCATCGTAATATTGAGTTTGTGGTGGAGGAGACGAAATATGGAGTTTATGAGAAGAAATTGCCCATATTGCAAAAGAACATTATGGAATTCCTCAAAATACGCTATCGAAAGATAATGCGGCTGCAGGTGTATTAATGGGAATTATGATAGCAGTCATTTGTTTTGGTATTACATATTTTAATATTTCCTATGATGGTTCTTATTATCTTTCACTTATAATCTCTATAACAACAATATTCATGAAATGTGACTTGGAGGTGACGAGATGAAAAAGTGTTTACTAAATATTGTTATGATGATGATTCTATGTATCTGCTTTAGCGGATGTGGAAAGGAGAACGAGAATCAAATAGAATATTCTGTAATTGAAGATATAACTGTAATGTTTGTTTCAGATAATAGTAACTATCGTAATGTAAAAATCGACTTTTTATCAGGGGAAAAGAAAGTGACGGACGATTACGGAGAGTCTGATACAGAAACCATATCTTCTTTTGAGGATGGAGAAAAGCTAAAAGCCTTTTTAGAGCAGACAATTATTCCTGAGATAAGTAATGGGAAGGCTTCGAAAGTTGCAGAGGATGATGAAAATTTAATATGGAGGATTAAGATAAATACCGACGGGGGTTCCATGACCATATATGGAATTGGAGAGGAAAACTTTCCCACGTATTGGGATGAATTATTAGAATTATTGGGGGAAAGACAAAGTAAAACAGAATAAAAAAACGGAGGTATCGTTACCAGTATCGAAATAGAAACCTTACAAATTTGTAATATACTACGTTTAAACTGTAAGCTACATCGATGGAAAAAATGACCTCCCAAAAGTATACTAGATTTATCAGCAAGGCACAAAAAAATGTGTAAGATAAATCAATCACTATGATTCACATATGAAAGATAGGAATCATGGAGAAACAGGTACTTTTGGGAGGATTTTATTATGTCAAATATATTAACAGGTATTTCATTCGCAGCAAATCATTTTGTAACATTGGCAGAGTTATTAACAATCGTATTTTTGTTTAGCCAAATAGTAAAAAAGAAACTTAATTTTGTACGTTTAGGTATGAATTATCTCTTTTTATTCTATATGTTATGTGTCATTGGTCTTGTGTTTTTTCCACTTCCAACCATGACAAGTGGTGCAACTCAGTCTGTAGGTATGCAGGCAATTCCATTTCATTTTGTATGTGACATTATTCGTGAAACGCCCTTTGTATGGAATCAGCCAAAGACTTATCTTTTAGCAGTTTGCGACCGTGCAGTGTTACAAGTAGTATTTAATGTTATTATGACCATCCCTTTTGGTATGTATTTAAGATATAACTTTCATTTTAGTGGAAAGAAGGTTGCAGTAGTAAGTTTTCTATTGAGCAGTTTGATTGAAATTGGACAGCTTACCGGATTATTTTTCATGTTCTCCTCTGCATATCGTCTTTGCGATGTGGATGATTTGATTGCAAATACCTTAGGCGGGGTTATCGGATACGCAGTAGTTCGCTTAGTAGAAAAACGAATTCCTGCAATACCTGAAATTGAAAGGTTTGATATTAGAAGAAAAGCTGGAAAGATATTAATAAATGTATAATATAATCGAGACGATTCTTGACCTTAATCATAGAAATATGGTGATGTAAGTTTTATTTGCACATAAACATATGTCTATGATGAAACTTGTAAAATGCCATGATTTCGAAAAAGAAGTCATGGCATTTATAATATGGATTAGAAACTAATTTAATTTATAATATGTGGACATATCGATTTTCCATTTGTTGGTTGCTTATGTCCTTTAAAATAATGTTTTTAAAAGTAAGCGTAATAGATTGATGATAATAAGATAACAAACAAGATAAATGATATATTTCCGGTGGACTTTTTCAAAAGTTTCTGAAAGACTCGTATATTTTGTGGTTCTGGATTCTAAGGTTTCATCTTTTGAAGCTGCCACAGAAAAATCACTAAGAATAAAAGCATTTTCGTAAATATGGATGGTTACCTGTTGGCTGCGAAGTGCCTGCAAATAGGTGTTATTTACTGCAAAGGGTGAGGTAAGTCGGACATAATCATTGTTATCATAATATTCTACTACCGGATAATAGGAAAATTTCTCGACTCCTGTGACAGAATCTTTAAAAAGGGAAGCCCCTTTCTTGGAATCTACTAATTTTGCTGTATACATTTTACCATGGGTCAGAATCTTTTTCTTCTTTCTTTTAAAAGAAAGTATTTTAAAGGTCTTGACTAAAAAGTGAGCCAAAAATGGTGAACAAAGAATGATACTAAGCATGGTAAAAATAAGAACAAAATCCGGTGTTATTTCTTTGAAAGAATAAATAAATTCAACGATAACCAATGATGTTGAAATTATAATATAAAATGATGCAAGGGTCAAAGTTATTTTGCCAGCATATCTGGTGTTGATAAAAGCAGAAGAATCAAGTATGATAATAGACAATTGCGATACTAAAATATTTTGTATCACTCAATATAAGTTTTTGATGGTTTCGCGATTATCTAAAGTATGAGAAAAGAGTGTGAAAGGGATGATGTGTTATGAGTAGAAAAAGGATATTTTATGCTTTGTTAACAGTAATTTTTTTGATAATAGAAATATTGATTGCGTTGTTTGTACATGACCGGTTTATCAGACCGTATGTAGGAGATATGCTGGTGGTTGTAGTTATTTATACCTTTCTTCGCATTTGGATACCGAATAAAGTAAAAGGGTTGCCACTTTATGTATTTCTTTTTGCAGCAGGGGTAGAAGTATTGCAGTATTTTGAAATTGTAAAGATACTAGGGGTAGAAGATAATACGTTTTTAAGGATTTTAATCGGTTCTACGTTTGATATTAAGGATATTGTTTGTTATGGGGGAGGCTGTTTGGGTATTTTCTTTGTGGAATGGGCTGTAAGAAAAAGGTGAGTTGTTTAAGGAAAGTTTACAGTTTTTATAAGTAATCACCTTCAATCGCCTTTTTGTTTACATATTCCACGAAAGCTTCCACCTTTTCCATGTCAGGATTATCCGGAAGGGTGCTTTCTTTGGTTGCCTTTTCCAGCCTTTTTTCGTAATGGGAGAGAATATCATAAAATTCTGCGTGAAAGGTTTTATCTTCTTTTAAAAATTCTCCATTACGGATTTTTAATAATAATTCCAAGTCATCTTTTCGATAGGTCTGAATGATGCCCTTTTCTAAAATATCAATTGCCATCATAAATAAACGGATTAAATGCATAGCGTGTTTATTTAAATGCTTGTCATCCTTCTTTTTGTTTCGTTTTCCGATTTTATCATAGTCCCTTATTACATTACTCATGGTTGCCCACATTTTTTCGTAATCTCTTAATGGATAATGCTTATAATGAGCATCCACGAAAATTTCCGTATCCAATTCAGGATTTACTGCTTTATCAATGTATAAACGGATATTGCCATGGTCGAAGGAATCATATCTACGATTAAAATCCTCCAAAGCATTGGATACCGAATTTAGGATATGCTGCTCCCGTTCTGATTGTGGCATGGAATCTCTGGCAATGGCATTTTGCAATCTTCTTAATTGGGCTCCGGCATATCCACCAAAAGATTTTGCCGCTCTTTTGGATAAGAAGAGGTGGCTGTGGTCTATAAGTTCCTGTCCAATGGATGTTTTAATGAAATATTGATCCTCATCTAATCCAAGAATTTCACAAGTGTTAGGATTGCAATCTAAAAGCAGACGGACTATTTTGTTAAAAGAATAGATTACGGTATCCGTATGTTCATCCACGTATTGTTCAAACTCTGTTAGTCCAATTAAATCGGAGGGTAAATTTAAAGTAATACCACGAAAATCGATGTCGCTGTTAGCATTGTTGGTACCATAAGCATAACTACCACCAAGTCCCATAAGGATGATTCGCTTTCCAAGCCTTTCGTTGGTGCGTAGAAAATCGTATTCAGATGTATTCATAAGGGCTTTAAAATCTATCATGAAGCGCCGCCTTTCTGGTTGGGTTTGTAGTATTGTAGCATAGAAAGAGAAAAATGCAAACAGTAAACATCAATTAAAATGGAAGGTACATTGTGATTTTTATTAAAAGATAAAAAATTTTGAATTTGTAAGCAACAATTTAGCACTTTCTCCACACTATTATGATAAGAGGGACATTGTAATTGAATTTAGTGTTCTTTACTATTAATGAATGCTTCAGAATGGAGGAACTTATGAAAAAGATAAAAATAGTTTTATTTATTAGTGTAATGTCTATGCTTATCATATTGGCAGGATGTGGAAAGGAGGAGGAAAAACAAAAGGCAGGGGTAGCGACTGAGGTGTATTTTAAGGCTGTTGTAATAGAAGTAAATGAAAACTCTTTCCTTGTAGAGCCGGAAGATGATGCCAGTGAGAAAAAGTCTGCCGATAAAATAGTAGTGGGCGTGAAAAATTTAGAAGACGAAGAATCCTTACAGATGATAGAACAGATTGAAGTAGGAGATATTGTAAATATTGGATATGATGGAATGATTGCAGAAACATATCCGGCACAGATTACAGCCTTAGAAATAAGCATCTCAAAGAAGGCAGATTCCACTGTTGACAAGGATAGTACGAAAGGAAATGATACGAACACTATACTGAATGATTCAGATTCCAAGGATGGAGAAGGATTTGTTCGAATGGTGATGTTGAATGATAAATTATATGTAGACACCAATGAAACTTCGGCTATGTTAAGGTGTGGAAATGCAGATTTTAACTTTGATACATCTGTAGAAAAGGGGAAACCAACTCAAAATTATCAGACAAATTTCGGAATTGGATATGCAGGACAGTATAGTATCCGGGAGAATCGAATTGAGATTTGTATTGACAATGTGTGGCATGTGTTTGCATATCAGGAAAATGATTTGGAAGGTGTTTCTATGGAGGTGATAGAAAACACAAATCATACCATGACTTTAGAAATAAAAAATACTTTGGATTCACAACTACAATATGGGGATTATTATTTGTTGGAAAAATATGAGGAAGAAATTGATACATGGATTAGTGTTTTTTATCTGGATTCTAATATAGGATTTCATGATATTGCCTATTTGGTAGAAAAGGGAAAATCCAGTACATGGTCTACGGACTGGGCGAGTATGTATGGAGAACTTGAACCAGGAAAGTATCGAATTGTGAAAGAAGTGCAGGTTTATCAAGAATCAGGAGAGTTCTCATCTCATACACTAACAGCAGAATTTAAAATCTAAATGCTTGACAGAAAACCAAAATGGGTATATCATTTTATCACCCATCTTTGACAGTTTGCAAAAAATAAAATCGCTGTAAACCTAGTAAATATAGGTGTTACAGCGTTTTTTTCTCTGTCACGGACTTTAGTAATTTATTCTTTCCCCTTACTTTTTTTCTGAATTGTTTTCATTTGACTT
>JAFQCI010000047.1 GCA_017416505.1 Lachnospiraceae bacterium | reverse complement strand
TCCCTCCATTATTAAAATATTTTATACTATCTATTATACCCTAGCTATGTTTTATCTACAAGAAAAAGCTGTCGCAAATCTAAATTTGCGACAGCCTGTATATTATCTTATGTAATATCACTATCCCTCGTATAATTTTGCCAGAATCTCTACTACACCATCTAGTCCTAAAGCCGTTGAACTTAAGGTAATGTCATAGGTTTCTGGAACGCCCCATTTCTGTTTCGTATATGCCTGATAGTATTTCGCACGGTCTCTATCTGCAAATTCGATGGCATTTACCGCTCTTTCATGTGTCATCTCACGTCTATCCATCATACGCTGTACACGCTGTTCTTCTTCCGCCGTAATAAACACACTCAGTACATCATCACGATCTTTCAAAACATAATCTGCACAACGTCCTACGAAAATACAAGGTCCCATCCCTGCTAGATTCTTTATAATCTTAGCCTCTGTCTCATACAACTTCTCGCTAATCGTAGGTTCATCATCTTTAGAGTGATCCATCATGTGATACAATTTACCTTTTCCGAATATCGCATGATACCCTTTTGCAAACTTCGCAAGATGGTCAACCACTAACTTCTCATCCACTTCGTCTACATTTTCCAATTCCAGCTCTTTTCTAGCTTCTTCAACAACATTTCTATCATGTAATGGAATATTCAATTTCTCTGCCAAGAGCTCTGCAATCTCATGTCCACCACTACCCGTTTGACGGCTAATTGTAATAATCTTTCTTCCCATAATGCAACCCCCTTCTCCTTAAATTGTCAGTCAATTCTTTTATTTGATTATATTATATCAGAAAATTCCGCATTGTAAAACTCTTTTTCTATGCTTTATAAAATCTTCCCCCTTTTTAGCCTCTAATCTCCAAGTTCCGAAAAAGACACCGCCACATCAACAACCTTATCCATACGACGACACTTTACACCTGCTGCATTCAAAATCTTCTTAGAAGCAACATTCAGTGGTGTTCCACCATATTTATCTGACTCATAAACAACCTCTTTGATTCCACTCTGGGCAATCATTTTCGCACAGTTGTTGCATGGGAATAACGAAACATAAATCGTAGCATCACTCAACAATGTGAAATCCCCTCTATAATTGAGAATTGCATTTTCTTCTGCATGACAAACATATGTATATTTTAACGTAAGCTCATCATCGCCTTCACGATTCCATACATTCTCATCATCGGACATTCCCGCTGGCAAACCATTGTAGCCCAAGCTAAGGATTCGTTTATCCTTCGCCACAATAACTGCACCAACCTGTGTATTCGGATCTTTGCTTCGCATCGCGATTAACTTCGCAATTCCCATAAAGGTGGAATCCCAGTCTAATACATTTTCTCTTCGCTTTTCCATCTTTTCGTTCCTCTCTATTCTACGAAATCTTTTCTCATCGGTGTAAATATGTCTAAAATAATTCCTTTTTCCACACACTTGCATCCATGCACAATATCGCTTAACTGAAGCATACTATCGCCTGCTTCTACTTCCTTCACTTCTTCTCCAATGGTAAACTCAAATTTTCCTGAAACCACATAAGTAATCTGAGTATGTGGATGATGATGCATCGCACCTGCTGCACCTGTTTCAAAATGATTCTCTACGCACATCAAGTCTTCACTGTACGCAAGAATTTTTCTCGCAATTCCCTCGCCACAGGCTTCTAAATCGATGTCATTATTGTATATCCAGGTTTGGTTTTTGGTTGATTTCATAGTCATTTGTCTCCTTTTTGTTCTGGTTCAATTATACGGGAGAAATGGAAATTGTACAACTGTTATTGATACATAAATAATAGACACATTGTTTTCTCCTAAATCCTATTTGCTTCCATATACTCTATTATCCACACTGCAAAATTCCTTTTTCTTTAGTGTTTTTAGCATTCAAACTTGTGTATTATATTTAGCCAACCGCAAAATGATTTTTAAATCTATAATGTTTATTTTCTGTATCCACAATTTCAATGTAGATAAAAGGATTAACATCCATAATATTTTCCTTAATTAATTCTTCTTCATCGTAAATTCTTATGTGTGCTGTTTTCATAACACCTGGCATTAAACGAAATATATGTGATTTCATTCTACATCCAACATGTAGTCGAGACTGATTTCTAAAAATATTAATTTCTTTTATCATTATTGCTCTATTTCCGCAATTTACAATATCTACTGTCCCTATAATCTTTCCATCTTTTTCATATAAACACCCTGTACATTCTAATCTTTTTTTATAAGGCAAAACAGAATTATAAAAAGTTAATACTATCGCCACGACACTTACCAATAATGAACAGGCTGAAAATATTGCAGATAAGAATCCTTGGTTGCTATTGCAAAACGATATAAATTGATTTATAGCACTCTCTGCTTCTATGGTTGTTAAAACCAAAAGAATTTTTACCATTTTTTCTCCTTTACATTGATTTATTATTTCTAATCGCTTTTATGATAACACTATTCACACCACCAATTTGGAGTGGAAACTGCGCACTTGAGTTTAACATTGTGGAAAATAGTTTCATCTCGTGCCTTATATTATAAAATGCTTCTTAGAAATGCACAACCTTATTCCCCTACAAACTATAAAGATGCGTAAATTTTTCACTGAATTTTACGCAACCTCCACTCACCCATTCTAAGAACTTGACACCGCATTTAAGTTATGATATTTGTAGATTACAGAAAACTTTGAGTCTCTTTTAAGATCGTCTTTTGGGATGGACTGAGCAACTCAAAGTTTTTTATATTCATCGATATTATGTATCCAGAACTGATTTGAACTTACTTTCTTTTTTATTGAAATTCGTACTCCAACTAACTCCCCATCTATTATAATCTCATTTCCAATATACGCATATCTATATCCAACTTCATCATTCGAATTCGGTGCATCACATTCAATTATAATCCTTATTTTTATTAGTTCATCTTTTGAATTGATACTTATCATCGTATACCTCGCTATTTAATTATTAAAACTTGGGATTGTATGGCGAACGCCAAGACCAAGTAGAAAAAGAATAAAATCTTATATACGAATTATATATTATTTTATATATTAAGACAACCCACAATGCTGCAAAAAATTTTAGTACAACACTGCAGGTTGTGTGAATCACTATAGTCTTTTTAGAACATTAGATATAATCTCTATTCGTATCCGATTGTTTTTTCCACTTTAACCACTCTGGGTCTAAAACTGTAGTATGTGGTTTCGATATAATTGTATCACATGGGAATTTCTCACATTGACCGCATGCATCTAGCCCTTTCTCAATTACGCAATCTCGTGTGAAACAGTCACCTTCCATGTGTTCTTCTATACAGCCATTACAGTTTCCATTTATATATGTAGGACATGTGCCACAGTAGAATCCGCATTTGGCTAGTAATTCTGGTTTAAGATTCATTTGCTTACTTTTCAATTTTTGCACCTCCTACTATTTAGTTCATATCTACCTGATCCATCATAAATTTTAAATTTAAAAATTATCTATGTTGTACAAAATTGATAGCTAGAATTTACACAAACCACACAAACTTTTTGACACTTTTGGGAAAAGAATTGCACAGTATCTATATGCATGGTATAACGAAGTTCTGGCAATCGTGTTACAGGGTGGTTGACCTTCATTCTACATAGAATGGAGGTGATGCTTATGAAGAAATTTGACTTTAAAGACCTAATGTCTTTTGGCATGTTCCTCTTAGCGTTACTGACTTTCATTTATTTGATTTGTCAATAACATAAAAACCTTCCCTGTACTTTGGCGGGTCAGGGAAGGTTTTCTTTTTTCTAACTCGGTCAACCACTCTGTGGCGATTGCCTTTTATAGTTATATTATAACAAATTATTTGGGGTTTACAACCTCTATTTGCATTGAATAACATAAGATTCCATTTTCTATTCTTTTTATCGCAATTACCTATTAAAACAATAATATCATCCATCTATTTAATCCACCTTATATATCAGCTATCTATTAGATACCGATACTGGATCAAGATAGAATAATCCACTATTCATATCAAATTCCTCAACTACTGCTATAATATATACATTCTTACCTACATATATGTCAGTCTCTAAATCCATATCATATGTATTTACATCTTCAAATTTAAATGAAGGTCCAATTTGATGGTCAGGGTCATAATCTCCTGCACTTAGCAACACATCATATCTAGTCTTATAATCTCCATGATTTGTTAAATAATCAACTCTTCCTTCAAATGCAATTATTCTACCTTCATATTTTTCTGCAAATTCTTTATATGCTGTTTCTAATTCACCTTTCATTGATAAAATATTAGCTAATTCTGAACAATTCTCTACTGTTAATATTTCATTTTGTTCTGTTACAATCTCACTTTCCGCCCCTGTTTCCTTATTATCTTGTTCGCTATCATTTTCCTCTTCTAGGAAGGTATGATATGTAATCAGTACTTCTGTATCAAATGCATAAGAATCATATTCATCAAACTCTTCACTTCCCCCAATGGTAACAGATTCGATTTCTCCATCTTCTGTCAGCCAACCAAATATAAGGTCATATATTGGCTCACATTTTATATTAGTAAATCCAACAGACTCAAATTGTTCCTTAACATTGTCATATAATTGAGTCTCATCTCTTTCATCAAAAGAAAATGGCGGACATACCATTTTGATGTTGTGATAATAAATCATGATTTCAGCATCAGACATATAAACATTTCCTGTTTTATATTCCTCACTTCCATTTATTGTTACTTTACTAACAAGACCTTCTTGCTCCTCTTCTGCTGAATACAAATCGTCTAATGCTATCGTATCAATATTTGTAAATCCATCCATTTCTAATATATCCCATATATCATAATAATCCTTGTTTACAAAATCATCCTGCGATAATGTAACCTCTGTTGCAGCTACTTGTTCTTCATCATTACCACAGCCTACTAACATTGATATTACCAACATAATCACTATAAAGCCTAATCCACATCTTTTCATCATACTTCCTCCTACAATAATTAATAATTGTCTTAATTATAGTCATTTTACTGACCATGGTCAAGTATAAAGCTACATCATACCATACAATATATAAACAGGAAGGTGGTATTGATGTGATAGATTATAGTCCATTTTGGGATACACTAAAAAAATCAAATGAAACTACATATTCATTAATTAATACGCACCATATTTCTAGTGCGATTATTGATAAGCTTCGTAAGAATAAACCGATGAATACTACTACACTGAATGATTTGTGTCGTATTTTTAATTGTAAGATAGAAGATATTGTACAGTATGTACCTTCAGACAAAGACCAACCATTATAAAAAGACATATTAATAATCTCCTTAATATGTCTTCTTAATTTTAACATCCAGATACTACAATTCGTCAATAAAATCACTTGTATCTAATAGTTCTCTTTTTTTATCCTGAGCTTTTAACCACTTTAAAATTGCACTTCTTTTTTTCTTAGTATTTTCGGCACGTGCTAGAATCCCCCATATTTTTTCCCGTTCTTCCTCTGTAATGTAATTTGCCTCGTCAATCTCTTCGAAAGTTATAAAATGGCTGTTCTTATTAAATTTGTCCACTATTCTTTTTAACAATTTAACATCATTTTTTATATAATTTCTTTTTCTCTCATGAGAAACAAAAACAAAAAACAAATCTACTACATTAAAATAAATATATTCCCTATCCTTATTACCTATAAGAAATCTAATTGGTATATTATCATTCTGAATTGAGAACTCACTAAATCTTAATTTTAGAAAATCAACCTCCCAATTATTACTTCTATTTAGTTCTTCTTCGATCACACGTAACCCTTCTTCTAAAGCATTTTCCTCAAAGCGCTTAGGTTCAATTTGTTCAAGCAACTCATAGTAGTCATTCTTATTCCAATAACTTTCAGAAGATAACTCTTTCATAAACAATTTTTTTTGTTGTTCATCAGTCAATGAATTTGATGTATAGTATGCGGCAAAATATGTTTGAAAGGAGCGATGAGAAAATCTATAAACATCCCCCTCTTCTACCAATATACATACCACATCACATAAATCATTTAGATAATCTTTTCCATTAACGTGTTCTACCCCTATTTTCCTAATAGATCTATTCAAAAAATCAAGTACACTTTTTTTAGAAAACTCATATACCTCTTTAAAGTATGTTTGAAAACAAAAATGACAAAGAATCATCTTAAACGTATTTTCATCTATATCTTTACATTTAAATTCTCTTAAAAAATACCCTTTATCATGACTATCATGAGCACAATAAATAGCTTCATATGCTTTACTATAAAACTCAGCTAGATGATCTGGAACTGAATTATTTTTCATAAATGTCAAAAACATCATTGATAACAACAATGGATTTTCTGCAAAATCTTTATGTTTTTCATATAAACCATCCCTTAACTGATTACAAAACTCTTTCGTTTTCTCGTCTTCTTTCCATATTTTTGACGACAAGAATATCGCTTGATCTAAACTAAGAGTCTTAGATTTTACTTCAGTAAATGTTTCTAATGGTGATGTATCTCTTCTAGGGCGAGAAGTAATAATGTATGCATTTTTAGGATATTTTGAACAAAACTCTTGTATTGCCTCTGCCGTTTTCTTTGCATAATCTTCTTTTATCTCATCAAATCCATCCATTAAAAATAAATATTTTCCTAATCTTAAACTATATTCAAATTGTTCTTTAGGTAATTCTATATCAAAATCTTTCATAGAATTATATATTAAATTCATAATAGATATATTATCTATTTTTTGACTACTAACACGCCTTAATTGAAGTAATACTGGAACATATTCCCCACAATTTGCAGTATTTAAGAATAAGTATCTCATTAACATTGATTTACCAATACCACCGGTACCTTGAATCAAAATATTATTACTAATTTTTAATAATGAATCTACTGTTTCTGTATCTATTTCCATACTTCCATATTCCAGACCGATCTTTACATAAATATTATCATTTCCAATTAAACTTCGTGGCGTGTGACCTGTTGCCAATGTTCTAACTTGATTATATCGAATTGTAGCATTTTCCAAGTAACGTCTGAACACAGTTCCTAATTGAACTTGTGCACTACTATACGTGTTTTTTACGCCATCTATAATAGCATTTAATGCTCTATTAGCAACGTTTTCTCCCGCTTTTTTCGCCCCTCCTTCTAATGCAAACTCTGTTATCCCATCATCTTTTTGTAATTCTTGTTCTCCCATATGTTTTCTCCTTTGTTTTTTTCTATATTATACATTAAATTAAAATCAAACACCTACCATATATGGTAGTAGCATCTTATTCCAACACGCACCTCGAATCCGCTTCGCTACTTCTCGCTGTTCGCTGAATGCCGAGTAAACACGGACGCTTGTATCGCAGCAGACCAGGCGAAGGAGTTGGGAAATATACATATACGAGTAAATACGCATGAAAATATATCTGCGTTGCAGATATGGTTGCCTTGCAACCTACGAAATCAAAAAGAACACTGCTTATCCAAATAAATTTGGAACACAGTGTTCTTTCTGCTTTCTATTTTCATGCTCAATCTACTAAGCACTAAATTTTTCTACTAATCTTACTCTTCCTGCATATTTGCCAACTTCTTCGCCTGGTCTGCTGCGATACAAGCGTCGATGATTTCCTGGATGTCTCCGTTCATAATCTTATCCAACTTATAAAGTGTCAAGTTGATACGATGGTCTGTACAACGCCCCTGTGGGAAATTGTAGGTACGGATTTTTTCAGAACGGTCACCAGTACCGATTTGGCTACGACGGGCTGCCGATTCCGCATCCTGCTGTTTCTGAAGCTCTAAGTCGTAGAGCTTTGCACGAAGGAGTGCAAATGCTTTTTCTTTGTTCTGAAGCTGTGACTTTTCAGTCTGGCTGTAGATGACGATACCTGTTGGGTAGTGTGTCAAACGTACTGCGGAGTCCGTGGTATTAACGCACTGTCCACCGTTACCAGACGCACGCATTACGTCGATACGGATATCTTTTTCATCAATCTGAACGTCTACTTCTTCTGCTTCTGGCATAACCGCTACCGTAATGGTAGAAGTATGGATACGGCCTGCGGATTCAGTTGCTGGCACACGCTGTACACGGTGTACGCCGGATTCGTATTTCATCTTAGAATATGCACCCTGTCCAGAAATCATGAAGTTTACACTCTTCATACCACCGATACCGATGTCGTCTACTTCAAGAGTTTCTACTTTCCAACGCTGGCTTTCTGCGTAGTGGATATACATACGATATACTTCTGCTGCAAAAAGAGCAGATTCATCACCACCTGCACCGGCACGAATTTCTACGATAACGTTCTTGTCATCGTTAGGGTCTTTTGGAAGAAGTAAAATCTTGAGTTCTGTTTCAAGTTCTTCTACACGTTTCTTCGAATCATTCAATTCTTCTTTTGCAAGCTCTCGCATTTCTTCGTCTGATTCTAACTCTAACATCTCAAGAGCATCTTCGATATTCTGCTTACTCTGCTTGTATTCCTTGTAAGCATCTACGATTGGAGCCAAGTCGCTCTGCTCTTTCATAAGCTTGCGAAAACGATTCGAATCGTTTGCCACGTCTGGCTCACTTAATGTATTCATTAATTCTTCATAATGATGAAGTAAGTCTTCTAATTTATCAAACATAATTTAATCTCCTCTATTAAACAAACGTCTTTATATTTTTACCAAATTATCCTCATAAAATCAACATAAAAACGCTACAAACCACCAATCACAACGCGATCGTTACCAGCTAAATCTTTCACCACACGCACATTTTGATAGCCTGCCTCTTTCATAAGGCTTGATACCGCTTCCCCTTGGTCATGTCCGATTTCAAATAATAACATCCCATTAGGATTTAGATACTCGGAAGCAGCTTCTACAATTCGGCGATAGAAATGCAAACCATCTTCTTTACCATCTAGTGCCTGCATTGGCTCAAATAGTGCCACCTCCGGCATCAATTCGCCGATAACATCCGTAGGAATATAAGGTGGATTTGATACGATGACATCAAAGGTGTCTGTCACATCTTCAAACAAGTCGCTACGTTCGAAGGTTGCTGTAACATTGTTTAATTTCGCATTTTCCTTCGCCACGTTGATGGCCTGCTTGGAAATGTCATATCCAAAACCTTCTACATCTACGATATTCTTCAGAATACTGATAAGAATACACCCCGAACCTGTACACATATCCAGTACCTTCATGCCCGGACGAATCACTTTCAACGCTTCTTCTACAAGTGTTTCAGTATCCTGTCTCGGAATCAAAACCGAATCATTTACACGGAACGGAATTCCCATAAATTCCTGCTCACCTGTAATGTACTGCAAAGGAACATGCTCTGCACGCTTGCTTAAAACACTCTCATACTCTGCCACCTGTTCTACGTCCATTTCTTCGTCCATGTGAACATAATAAAAGGTATGGTCAATTTTGCAAACATAGGTCAAAAGAAGCCATGCGTCGTTTCTGGCGTCTACAATACCTGCATTATTCAGTTGTCTTTCGCCATAACTTATCGCTTCTCGAAATGTCATACTAAATTTTCCTCTTGCCATTTTTTCCAATCGAATACGGCTTCTACCGAAGCAATACCGACTTCAATCATATCATCTTCTGGCTCTAACGTGGTAATGCGCTGCATCAAAAGCCCTGGAGCACTGATGGCATTTACCAACCAATTGTCATATCTGCCTGCTAAACGGATAAATTCATACGATACTCCTGCAATGACTGGAATCAACAGTAATCGTACCACTAATTTTAAGATACCAGATTCTACCTGAATAAACATAAAGAATACGATACTAATAAGGATGACCAAGAATAAAAAGCTGGTTCCACAACGTTTGTGCTCCTTGGAGCTCTTTCTTACATTCTCTACATTTAATTCCAACCCTTGCTCAATGCAATTGATGCATTTATGTTCCGCACCATGATACATATAGGTACGTTTGATTTCTGGCATCAATGCTACCAAACTGACATATCCGATAAAAATTGCCAGTCGTACAATTCCTTCTAATAATGTTATCACAAAATGAGACTGAATGAAACTCTGAAAAACCAAAGAAATCAAATATGGAAGCACGAAAAAGATACCAACTGCCATCACAACAGCAAGTGCTACTGTCACACCCATCATAGCTTTCTCTTTTTCCACATCGAGCTCTTCCTCTTCATCCTCCACAAATTCTGCTGAATGAAGCAAAGAGGTCATCCCTAAATACAGAGAATCTACAAAGTTAAATACCCCTCTTACAAATGGAATTTTTTTCAATTTTTCATTTTTTACAAAACCTTTGTAATCAAAGACCTGTACATCTATTTCTTTATCTGGCTTACGTACTGCTATGGCGTATTTATCTGCATTTCGCATCATAATACCTTCCATAACCGCCTGTCCACCAACACCTGAATATTTCATGCTAGAACCTCACTGAAAAAGAAAAGGTTGAGATTCTGCAACCTCAACCTTCTTAAACACTTTTTATTTCATGCCGTATTTCTTATTGAACTGTTCAATACGTCCACGAGCCTGAGCAGCTTTCTGCTGACCTGTGTAGAATGGATGACATTTAGAACAGATTTCTACGTGGATTTCTTTCTTTGTAGAACCTGTAACGAATGTATTTCCACAGTTACAAGTAACAGTTGCCTGATAATAATCTGGATGGATTCCTTCTCTCATGATTTTCACCTCTTTAATAATCTTATCGTTTACAGTTTCTGCACATCTCTTTACACCCGTATACCCGATCCGTATATGATGCTTATTCCAAGAGACGACACGTTCTCGTCCGTTTACATCCCGATAAACAGCTCATTAACTATAACATAGAACTATATAGAATGCAAGACTTATTTTATATATTTTCATACATTTTCGCAAAATCTCTTAGAACAACCGTGTTTTACGCATTTGGTCACAGAATTCACGATTATTCTTGGTATGTGCGAACATATTCAAAATATTTTCTACTGCTTCTTCTGCTTTTAAACCATTGAATGCTTTACGCATCACATCCATAGCTGCCATTTCCTCTGCATCCAAAAGCAGGTCATCACGACGAGTACCTGATTTCACGATGTCGATAGCTGGAAAAATACGTTTTTCAGATAACTTGCGGTCAAGCACAAGCTCCATATTACCCGTACCTTTAAATTCTTCGAATACTACATCGTCCATCTTGCTACCAGTATCAACAAGTGCTGTTGCAAGAACTGTAAGGCTTCCGCCTTCCCTCATATTACGTGCAGCACCAAAGAAACGCTTTGGCATATGAAGGGCTGCTGGATCGAGACCACCAGAAAGGGTACGTCCACTTGGTGGAACTGTAAGGTTGTAAGCTCTTGCAAGACGAGTGATACTGTCAAGAAGAATCATTACATCCTTCTTGTGCTCTACAAGACGTTTCGCACGTTCAATAACCATTTCCGATACACGTTTATGGTGTTCTGGCAATTCATCAAAGGTAGAATGGATTACTTCTACATTAGTTCCCTTTACAGATTCTTTAATATCCGTTACTTCTTCTGGTCTTTCATCAATCAAAAGAATAATCAGATGCATTTCTGGATTGTTCTGTGTAACTGAATTGGCGATTTCTTTTAATAATGTGGTCTTACCTGCTTTTGGCTGGGAAACGATCATACCACGCTGTCCCTTACCTACTGGAGAAACCAAATCTACCACACGCATCGCTACACTTGCACCTGGTCGATCCAAATGAATGCGCTGATTAGGGAAAATTGGCGTCAAATCTTCGAAGTTCGGTCTTCTAGGAATTTCTTCTGGTTTATAGCCATTTACACTGCTTACATACAGAAGTGCTGCGAATTTTTCACCCTGATTCTTAATACGGATACCACCACGAACCATATCGCCTGTTTTCAAATTCCAACGACGAATCTGAGCTGGTGATACGTAGATATCATTTTCTCCAGGCAGGAAGTTCTCGCAACGGATAAATCCGAAACCATCTGCCATAACTTCTAAGATACCATCTGCTGTCTGTCCACTGTCCAAACTTGCCGTATCTTCACGAACGGCCTCAGGCTGCCCATTTTCTTTATTGGTTGTATAGACTACAATTTTCTTCTCTGGCTGTGCTGGTGCATCTTTTGCTTTGTCTTTTTCATCCTCTGCAAGCATCAATTCTACGACCTGTTCTTTTTTCAAGCCAGTTAACCCCTTGATACCACGAGCCTTCGCTAAATCTTTTAAAACGGTCAAAGAAAGACTTTCATATTTTTCTCTCATAAATTCTCCTATTCAAATACACTTTTCTGGGATATTCGCCCGAAACGACAATTGATATTTTCGATAGCCCTATTATACCTTGCTTTCTCCCAAAAAGAAAGCCCTTTTTATTCCGCAGGCGTGATTTTCTACAAATTCCGATTTGCCGTCGCCTTTTCTTGGAATTCGAAATAAAATATGTCGCTGTATCTTCTATGGAATTTCTCTCGGTTAAGTAAAACGCGTATTTTCTAAGAAACACACTGTGGGCTTCTGTGATTTATTCTGGCTGTCAAAAGTTTTACACTCTGCACCACTTTGTGCGTGTGCATAAAGACACCATTGCGAGGATTTCGTCGTTTCTCTTATGTGGGCAGGATTATAAAATGTCATGAGCCATGCAAACTGTTTGACGCACCGTTCTTGTGCGGAGTTTTTGCATGGCTCATGTAATATCACCTTTA
>JAFQCI010000046.1 GCA_017416505.1 Lachnospiraceae bacterium | reverse complement strand
GTAAAAAGCAGAATGAATAAGTGTAGTATGACAATTCGAAGATTTAAGGATAGAGGAATTCCGACATGCAGTACCGGGGACCAGAGATTTTATATCATGGAACTGCTAGGAGATTTATGAAATCAATTATGGACAATGGTTTATCTCCGCAGAGCAGACAGTATGTTCATCTTTCGCAAGATATTGAAACTGCTCAGAATGTGGGAAAGAGACATGATGATAAAGCGTGTATTTTGATTATCGATTCATTGAGAGCATGGAATGATGGAATATCATTTTATTATGGAAACGAAAAGGTATGGTTGGCGGATACTGTTCCAAGTATTTATATTAAAGAATTATAAAGAGTGTAGGGGTTGTGTTTAATGTGGCACAACCCCATGCTTTTATATAATATTCTCTTCAATATCCGTCCACTGGAAAAACAGCTTGCATCCCCACCTATATAGAGTTATAATAAAACGAAAATTAAAAAGAATAAGAAATTCTTCGGGGCAGGGTGAAATTCCCTACCGGCGGTATAGTCCGCGACCTGCTTTGCTTATAGCAAAGTGGCTGATATGGTGCAATTCCATAACCGACAGTAAAGTCTGGATGAGAGAAGATATGTGTTTTGCAGATGATATTTTTGTATGCATTTATACCCCGAATTGTTTATAATTCGGGGTTTTTATATTTCATTTATAAAAACACCAAGAAGAATTTCCTCATAAGAAAAGGAGATTAGAAATGAACGAATTTTTGAAAAACATTATGGAAAACGTAACTTTTGTACTTGAATTTTTAGGGATTGTAGCAGTTCTAGTATTAGTAGCGCTTGCATCAGAAAAGTTAATTCAGAAGAAAAATGGTGCAACAGATGCAAAAGTTCTATCAACGAAAAAGATTGCTATGATTGGCATGTTTTCAGCAGTTTCAGGTATTATGATGCTTTTAGAGCTTCCAATGCCTTTTGCCCCATCATTTTACAAGATTGATCCAAGTGAGCTTCCAGTGTTAATTTGTGGATTTGCATTTGGACCTGTGGCTGGTGTGTTAACAGAGTTTCTTAAGATAATTATTAAGCTTTTCTTTAAACCAACATCAACTGCATTTGTCGGCGAGCTTGCAAATTTCTGCGTAGGATGTTCCATGATTTTGCCGGCAACCATTATTTATCATATCAAGAAAAAGAAAACAATTGCGTTGGTCGCATGTATTGTGGGAACATTGACAATGACTATTTTTGGAACACTGTTTAATGCGGTATATTTACTTCCAACCTTTGCAGTTATGTATCATATGCCATTAGAAGGATTGATTGGAATGGGAACGGCATTAAATGCAAATGTAACAGATGTATTTACTTTTGTTGCGTTTTGTGTTGCACCATTAAATCTGTTAAAAGGCGGAGCAGTATCGGTAGTGACTTTTGTGTTATACAAACCGCTTAGTCCGATATTAAAGACAACTTATGAAGTAAATACAAAAACAAGAAGAGTCAGTGCCTAATTCTTAAATAATTCTAAAAAAAACAGAAGAAAACGATGAAAAAGATGCTAAAATGGCATCTTTTTTTTACGTTCCTTAAAATTTCCTTAATTTGGAGAAAAAAATAACACAACAGTGTGTTAAAGTGCTATACTGCCAAAGTAAACTAGTATTGAATAAATAATTGTTTGAAGAATGAGGAGTAGTAATTATGGAAAACACATTGATAGAAATTAGCGATATGTGTAAGATTTACAATCCAGGAGAAAATGAAGTTCGTGCTCTTGATGGTGTTGATTTGCAAATAT
>JAFQCI010000004.1 GCA_017416505.1 Lachnospiraceae bacterium | reverse complement strand
TTATGCAGATTCAATTTCGGGGGTTCCAACCGAAACAAGTGAATGTTGGATGTAATTGGAATCGTAATGTTATGCAGAAAAAACGTCAGTTGATGATGGAAGAAAGCTCTCAAAAAGAGCTGGAATCATTAAAGGTTAGTATATCGTCAGAGGCGCAGGAGCTGAGAAAACAAAGGGAAAACGCAGAAGCATCTCAAACAGATGAGAAGGAAAATTATACTGATAAATTATCAAAGGTAGAAGATACTATAAATAAAATTCAAAACAGTTTATGCAGAATGCAAACAGAAGAAACATTGCAAGAAAAATTGGAAGCATTGGCCGAGTTGAGGAAACTGCAGGAAAGTCAAGATTTTAATGCAAAGAAGGAAGAGCAGGCACTTGCAGAGAAATCTGCAAAACAGCAAGAAGAAATAAATGAAAATAATTCAGAGCTTATTATGGTTCTGGAATGTATTGAAAAAATGGAAGAAGAGGAAGAAACAGAAGACGATAAGAAAAATATAGATGAAAATTCAGAAGAAAAGGAAAAGCAGAATGATATAAATATGAGTGATGAGGTTGCTAGAATCGGGGTATCGGCGGCTATAAAAGATATGCATATGAGAGATACCATTGATGCAATTAGTCAGTCAGGAGACGAAAAATTGGCAAAAGCCAATGAAATGATCCATAACATTAAAACGGAATTAGATAACGTATATCGTATGATTGAGAACGAACAATGTAGTGATGAAGAAAAGAATGAAGTAATATCAGATTTTACTTTCAAAGTGATGGGTAGCTATAATGATTTAATAGAGTTAAGAGCAATAGGTTTGCAACAAAAACAAAATGCTAGAGATATAAAGCGAGAGTATATAGGGAGTCAGCATTTGATTGAAGCAAGGAAAGCGAAGGAAGAAATGCAGGCAGCAATTTCAACAGGTGTGATACAGCAGAAGCTACAGGAAGTTGTCGATAGATATGGAGAAAAGCTAGAGGAGAAGGTACAAGAAGAAATTGATGAGAAAAATGATATTTCTGATAAAGAAGTACCGAAAAGAGAAGAAGAAAAAACAATGCTGGAAGAATTATATTTGCTAACAGAAGAGGAAGAACAGCAATAAAAACAAAGCGCAGAGTTATACATAGAAAGATGCTATAACTCTGCCTTTTTATTCGTTAGGAAAGTGCTCGAAATGTAGAAAGCGTTAGACAAGAATTTCGTAAGAAATTCTTGCCAAAGTGCGTGTGCTGGCACGCACTGTTTATATATGGTATGATGTAATTAATCGGTAGAAATATGGATTTACTGCGTATTCCGTAAAAAATGTGGTATGAAAAAACGAGGGAGGATTAAAGATGTTATTATATATGCCAACAAAAGTATACAGTGAAAAGGATTGTGTCAAGAATCATGCAAAGGAGTTTGCTTCTTTTGGGAAAAGGGCAATGGTTGTGACAGGAAAGTATTCAGCAAGAAAAAGTGGAGCGTTACAGGATATAGAGGAGGTATTACAGCAGGAAAACATATCGCATGTTCTTTTTGATGAAATAGAAGAGAATCCATCTATTGAAACGGTTATGA
>JAFQCI010000045.1 GCA_017416505.1 Lachnospiraceae bacterium | reverse complement strand
AATGTTAATATATTTATAGAAATGGAAAGTACCCACTCCAAAGTGGATGCTCCCAGCGAGGTTTTATTTACCTCTTATTAAGAGGCGCCTCTCCTGTTTGCCGACAGGAGAGGCATTTTTATTTTCGCTTATTTCTCTTTTCGAGAAAGGTAAGCAATGCTATGAGCAAGCCGCCGAAGGATGTCAATAAAGACAATATTCCTAAGAAAACCATAATCGTTTCATATGCTGTCATAAACATCACCTCCCTCTTATGTATTCTGGCGAACCAGTTTCAAAGCCGGGAGGCTACCACCCTGTCATGAGTACTTTCCGTAATGATATTCTACCACGTATACACTCAAGAAACAACATTTTTTTATTTTTTATCTTTCAAATATAACATTTACAAATAATTCGGCATAAAAAAATCATCGGTAATCATCCCTATGCATAATTCACCTTAACAGACAAGAAATCCCAGAGAGCAGCAACTCTCTGGGATTTTTATATCCGTCGTAAACTCCTATATTCTTTTCCATCTCTTTTTCAAAACAGAAAATACAAAATCCTTTTGCCCTTCTATCTTTTACATTCTAAGGTAAACTCTTCAAACAAGGCACTTAATTTTCATCCAACTTAACTATTAAATTGCCCCATATGAAACTTCATCTTGATAAAATAAGAGATTTTGTAACAACAAATGGATTATCATTTACGGAAGGTCCATTAAAGTTCATTAATTTTCTTTACTTACAAGGTTCTCAAACCAGTGGTATGGAGTAACGGAACGGAAACAGTTTTATACCTTTCTTTACTTACAAGGTTCTCAAACCCTAATGCGTTCGAGATAACCCTTGCAAAGGTTTTATACCTTTCTTTACTTACAAGGTTCTCAAACCCCTCAAATACTCTTCATAGTAATTAGTGGTTTTATACCTTTCTTTACTTACAAGGTTCTCAAACCTCAAATTCACTTTTAAGGTCATCACCGAGCCTATACATATTGGTATATGCGTAAGTACTCCTTTTCTATATATCACGAAGTCAGTGTAAATCATCATTTATTAACTTAAACTCCTACTTCGCACTTTATTTCAGCTGTGCACTTTGCTACGAATTTTATTTTCATAGCAAAGCACATTTCACTATGCGAATTTTAAGATTTTAATATGTAATAATGCATCTGTCTTTATCAAGAATATATATATCCTCACAATCAAACTTCTCATTACACATATTAAATTCTATAAGGACTAACTGTATTTTACTATAACCAGCAAGTTTATACAACTCAAATATTTGTTTCTGGGACAAATATTGTTTTAAGTTCACAGTTATAAATATACTTATTCCACACACTTGATTCATCAATTTTATGTAATGAAATAACTTTTCACATATATTGCCACTTTCTTCTTCGAGTTCCACACTATATGCCTTGAGAAGTTCTAATACATCCCATTCTTCTTTATACTTTACAGGGTATGATATTCTTTCCAATACATTTTCCAAATAAATACATATATTCGAATGTACTTCTAATCCTTGCGCAAAAAAGAACTCCTCGGCAATCGTTTTAATATCCTGATATAATTTATTCTTCACTTTTTTATTATTCAACTCTAGTG
This sequence comes from Lachnospiraceae bacterium, assembly GCA_017416505.1. Next base: position 26,966 of record JAFQCI010000045.1, on the reverse strand, counting down.
AAAAAGGTTCCAGTATTATCTCCGCTTTCTTTGCTAATTCATATTTTTTTTCATTTTCTATAAGTAGCCAGTTACCCTCTTTCCCCATCACCTGCAAATATAGTTCTTCAACTATAGAAAGTCTAAAAGTAATATCTTCCACTATTATAACGGAAACTTTATTTTCTTTTAATTCAATATCAAGCCCCAATTCTCTTTCTATCAGCCTCATAATATCACCAACCTATCATCAGAAGACAATACTTCTGACTTTCCTTCCCCCACTATGAATTCCATCTTTGCATACTGCTTTTCTGTCACTCTCAGAACTTGTACCAACCCCTTTACCGGTTTGTTCTTTCTCACATTTTCTACTACCGCATCTGCTAATGTAGAATTCGGTGAAAGTTTACAATATATTGATTCTTGCATCATAAGAAAACCTGATTTTATTAAATACTTTCTAAATTTTACATATTCTTTTCGATCTGCCTGAGTAATAACCGGCAAATCAAACATCACAAGTATCCTCATAAATCTATAACTCATTTCTTTTACCTTTATATCGAATAGAATTTTATCATACTAATATCTTTATCACCAAGTGCATCAAAAATACTTTTACAATATATCTTTATTGCATTGTTCACATATTCTGACCGATCATTAATATGTACTGATTGATTTAATATATTTACCAACTCCATTTTTTCCTCTTTTTCAAATGTATGAAGTTCCATCTCATATACTGTCTGATCTACAATCGGTCGAAATGGTTCCATCAAATCTGAAGCCAGATTGAACTGATTAAACATATTATCATGAAATAATCCTATCTGTGTAATATATCCATTCGCAACTACTTCTCTGGTAAATGAAGACAACACTATACTATAACCATAATTAAGCGCTGCATTTATATTACAATCTGCTGTTCTCGTAAAATCTTTTCCAAACAATGCATTGAAATATACTTTTGCAGCATGTCCCTCTCTATTAGTGGAATCTCCATACTGCATCTCATTTATGTAACTTTGCAACAGTACAGCTTCTTCATTTTTACAAACTCTTTCTAACAGTTCTTTTTGCTTTCTTATTTTCTCTGTTACAATTTCTGTCCATACTGTTGCCTTTATATCGTCACTCCATGCAATCTGATTTCTTATCTTTGCACTAGTATCATGGGAACCATAATATGGCATTAATTCCGATGAGGGAATTCTTTTTTCATCGCAAAATACCACTTTTATTTTTTTCTTAACCAACTCACACATCAAAGTTCCGGTTATTGAGAAAGCGGTGGTCTCTAATATAATTGTACTTATCTCGTTTAAAAATATCTTAGTCGTCTCCTCTTGTCGCACTACCATATATCCCATCTGATAATCCAGCTTAGCACTTTTAGAGACTACTACTGTACGCCAACTCATACTGTTAACAGGTCGATTTTTCTTTCATACATACCTGTTATAGATTGATGGATTAGAACAAATTCATTACATTCTGAAATCTTTTTATTTAAAGTCAGTGTCCCGGCATGTTCACTACCTTTCAAATATTTTAAATTGACATTCTGGGTAGTCGAATTAATCCAAAATATAATCTGATTTATCACAAAACACTGTTTCTCAATATCCAATGATTCGAATATGTCTTCTTTTCCTTTAATCGACTTATATATATTCCATCTATTATTATCATATGGTTTACTACAAAGCTTCAGCTCTAAGGTTTTGAAAAGTTTATAATTTCTTTCTTTTGTTATAATCACATTTCCATCCTTATTTATTTCTTCATAGTTAGCCTTTTCTATTGCTTTTATTATTTTTCTAAGATACTCTTCGTCAGCATATGACAGATAAAGAGGAACATCGTTATTTAAATAAATCGAATTACCCGTTTTTCCACCGATATAATAATAAAAACCATCAATTTTAACCTTCGACTTTTGTGGAATGAACGGTACACATACCCTTAAATCCGACACTTCTTTTCCTTTGTACTCTTTTCTAAGAGCCTCTGATAAATATCCTAAAATCTTCTCATTCGTCAATGTATCGCTTCTTCCAAGATACACTGGTATAGCCTCCAGGCTCCTAATTATCTTTCCTTTCACCTTATACTCTACAAGTGTATACCCGGAATTTGCTATTGATGTAATACCACCATACTTTGTAACATCCTGTGCCTTAGAATCACTAGATTTAACTGGCATATATGCTTCCGGATTACCTTTCGCTTTATCTTTCCCCCACACCGTTGCCTTATTAGACAATGCACCATGATTTTCTTCTGTCTTCCTGGTTATTATCACAGTATTTCTATTAACCACACCAAGCACATGGTTCTTTGATATTCCTTTTTCAGCCACCCAAGCATTTTCACCATTTCGGCTTACATTATATTCAAATATTTTATCCATATGATACTTAAAGAATTCATCCTTAGGTTTCTTTGCAGCATCTTTTATAAAGTTAATTGGATTGCTGGTAAACTTCGTATTATATGTATTTCCTACAACAATATTCAGATATGCATCTTTTGCATGATGTGTATCATTCAAAGCTCTCACCTTATTTATTTCGAACTTCTTTCTAAAGTCGCTTACAAGACCAGCTTTTACAAATACGACCTGCGTATTTGGAAAAGCCTGTTGCAATACCTGTGTTATCGCTTTCGTGCCTTGACCAGTTTCTACTAACTGTCTATTAATAAATGCTGCTTTTTCTTCATCAGAAAATTCTTCTGTACGCGTCAGTCTATTATACTTTTCTTTTGTGATAAAACCGCGTTCACTTAACGCCTTCCAAAAGCCTGCCCTATCCTTTTGTATATCTTTTTCCAACGGAAAAGTATCGCTCTTATGATTATTAATCTGCTTTTTTACAAGCACCAGATTATTCTCAATACTATCGTCTTTAATAAAATGTCTTGGATATATATGGTCTATATCATAAAGATTATTATTCATAAGATTACTCAATTCTATTGTTTCACCACTATACATACACTTTCCCTGTTGCAAATAATATAAATACAATTTTTTAACTCTAAAGTCAGCTTCACTCTTTTCATCAATTTCTCTTATTCTGAGTTCAGCCCATGACTTTTGTTCACTCTTAAGTGTCGTATATAAGTCTAGCAATTTTTTCTTTCTGGAATTCTTACGTGTAGCATTTTTCTCATGTTCCCTAGGCATTTCAATAAATACTTTATCCGGCTCTTTCCCTGTCAATTCACAAACCTCTTTTAACATTTTCATCGTCTGCCATACCATACGCTTCACAGGTGCAGATAAGTATTTTCCATCCAAATCCTCTATTGTCCAATCACTTAATGCTTTTTCTGCATTACTTGTCATCGCATCCAGATTTTTCTTAAATCCATACTGTTCTGATAAAAGTTCCATAAGATTATGATTTGTCTCCCAAAGTGCTTGTATAAGTGAACACTCTCCACATTCACAATCACCTTGAAGTTCCAAAAATGTCTTGGATAGTTTTCCCCAACCATTAAACTTAAATCCTACAATACGTTTTATCTGTTCATTTGTTAATCTCTCTTTATACTCACTCTCTATCCTTTCTTTTAAAAACTTCTTATCATTACCATATACCGTTCCCCAAAATATGATTTTTTCCACCATAGCCTGAGTTTCATCATAAAACAAATCATCTCCCAACACTCCTTTAAACTTACCAACAGAAGTCAATGATGCATTAAATCCGGCATCAATACCACTAATTACAACATCATCCTTAGACTGTATAATAGAATTATTGTATAAATAATTTTCCAATACATTTAATGTAACCTTTTTTCCTGTTTTAAAAAGATTCTCGTAGATTCCCTGTTTTACGTCTACATCCGGCTTAGCCCCATTTATTTTAAGATTATTTAGTTCATTTAAAACCATAAACTTTTCATATAAAAGTGACTGTTTTGGCAATGTTCGTTCACCTGTAAGATATGTACAATGTCTAACCATTCTGCCTATAAATTCTTCTGCAGCATTTTGCATGTCTATCTTTTGTTCAAAATTCCATGGATAGACTTTTCCTTTTTCCTCTCCAGGTCTTCTCTTTGCCCATACATTATCACCAACCGCACCTATAGGCCCTATATAATACGGTATATGAAATGTAAACAACTGCAATATTCTTTGAGAAACAGTAAGACCAGACTCATCTTTATCAAGTAGAAATGGCAAATACTTTTCTGCATTTGTGAGTATCGCTTTCATTTCAGAAGCATGTAGCTGATTTGGAATAACACCATTCGAAACCGTTAACTGCTTTGGCATAAATGTTTCATTTTCTATCTTAGCCAATATCGTTTTTACATTTTCATCATCTTCTGGAAAGTTCCCAATCACCTTCTTTACAGTCTTATAAAAATCCTCCTCAGACCTACCCTTTCCACCATTTCGTCTTACCTTTTTACCATGTGCATTGACACTGCCTACATAAGCACTATAATTTCCTTCTTTCATTACTCTGAACATCTCATTGTATGCTTTCATATCATACTTTTTCAGAACGCTTTGAAGCATTTTCCGATCCTTCTTATGCTCTTCAAAAAGTTCTACTCTTGACTCTGAAAGATATTTATTTCCCTTTATAATACTTGAAAGCATACATATATCATGAAATTCTTTTATAATCTCTAACAATTCAAAATAATCATCGCCTAAAATTTCAAAGGCCTGACCTTCTTTCTCCTCATAGTTACTATCTCTAAAATTTAAGCTAAACTTTTTGTTTTCCTCATCAATTACTTCTTCACCATATATATTGAAAAGTATTCCACTCATACCACATATCAACTTCAACATCTCGTATGCTTGCTTATCTTTCTTAGAAATTCCAAGATATTCACCAGCATTCTCTAAGTGCTTACTTCTTGACACACCTTTTTCACTAATTATATTCACCAGTTGTTCTACATCCACACTTGTAGGCAATTCTATAGCATACATCATAGCCGCTTCAACAAGAAACTGGTATACTTCTTCAGCACCAGATGATATTTTTTCAACATCAAGAGTCTCATTAAGAAAATGTCCTCGATGCTTAAACATATTTGCAATGGCCAAATAAACCAATCGTACATCATAAGTATCCTTTGTAGGATGGAGTAATTCGTTACGTAAATGAAATATTGTAGGATAATCTTTAAAATAATCTTTATCTGTATATCCATCGTCTGCAAACAAAGTGTAAGGTTGCTGATTATCCCTATCCTCCATGTAGTACTTTGATTCATCAAGCCTTGCAAAAAATCCTTCGTCAACCTTATTTATTTCACACGAAAAAAACTCACGCAAAACTCCTTGCCTAGCCACTTCTCTCTGTCGTCTTCTTCTCGATGTACGATTTATTCTTCGTTCGGCCGCAGTGTTAGCTTCCGCAAATACTCTTGAACACCAAAAATCCTTACCCTTTACCCTATACAAATTGTAATTCTCATCCGTTACTGCCATTCCCACTGAATTGGTTCCCATATCAATCCCCACATACATCTTTTTACTTTCTTTACCCATTCTTTTCTCCTTATAACTTTTTTCTCTTGCATTCACCTACAAATATGTGCTATTATATATACACTTACAAGGTGAGTGCAAATAAGGTTTTAACCGACATTGTTTACGCGCATTGGCGCTAAAAAAGGCTTATTAGCCTTTTTTTTATTTTTTTCTTAATAATACCATTTATATACTCTCTTTACAAGCATATCTCAAATATTCCAATATAATATTATCTCTTCAAAATCCACTTTACCGATTAGATGTCACAAAATAATGTCCCATCAGTAATGCAATCAAGTGTTATACCATATAAATAAACATCGTCAAGAAATATTTAAGGGAATGTAGGTATTTTTTTATTTTTTACCTACATTCCCTTAAATATTAATTCTCTATTTATACTTATGCATCACATTCGAACGGCAAGTTTCCTGTGGGAAAGGACATTGGAATTCTCGTTCTTTCACGATTTTTGTACAGAAAAAGTTGCGCACTAATTAAATTAGTGCGACAACCCTATATCAACTACTTATTCTTCTTTTTCTTTCTGAAAAATCCTTTCTTTTCTTCTTTTTCTTTTACTTCTACTTCTGCTGCCACCTGTTGTCTGGCTTTTTGGATTTCTCTCATGGTTTCATCCAGCAGACGGTATCGTTCTTCTTCTTTTTCTTCCTGTGCCCGTAGCAAATAATCTACTTCTTTTACTACGCCCTCTGTCACTTTCGCAGTAACATTTTCTATCATTTCTTCATCATGTTCCTTTAAGGTCTGTTCCATAATCTGGCTCATGATTTCATTAAATTTCACTACATTAGGGTCTGCCGGTACTTTTTTTACTTCCTTCTTTGTATCCTCCACCAAAACTTCCTTTAACTTCAAAACCTTTTGTAAATCATAATCCTTGTCCGACTTAATTTCTGAAAGCAGTAATTTAATCGCCTTTAACTGGAATCCTTGTTTTTTCAATTCCTTGACACAGGTTAATACTCTGATATCATCCCTGGTAAAATACCGATGCCCTAATTCATTCCGGCTAAAATTCCATTCCAGTTCCTCTTCCCAATATCTTAATGTATGGGGTTCCACATCTAATAACCCTGCCGCCTCTTTCATCAAAAATTTAACATCCTCCATTGATTTTTCCTCCTGTTGTTCCTCTTTGTATTTCCATTTTTTTACTTTTTGTTTCTTTAGTATACCGAAGTAAGAAACAAATCTCAAGGGAAACCAAGGGAAAAATCTTGACAGGAAATGACAGAAAAAAATTCCGAACTATTACATTACATAAAAGGCTGGTTATGATGTAGCTTGAGAAAAATTAAAAACTAAGTATGTAAACAAGCATTGACAAATGACAAAAGTCCAAGCAAGCCTGAACGACTCATTTGGACTTTATTCACTCTCGTTTTAGAATGTCTGTTTTTTCTTAATCTATCGGTGTATTCTTAACGGATGCACCTGCTTTATTTGCGAACTTCGTATATTGTCCTAACCATACTAATTCTATCGTACCGGTAGAACCACTTCTTTGTTTCGAAATAATTACTTCTGAAATTCCTTTCTTATCCGTATCCGGATTATAATAATCATCCCGATATAAGAACATAATAACATCGGCATCCTGCTCAATGGCTCCGGATTCACGCAAATCCGACATCATAGGACGCTTATCCGGTCTTGCTTCCACTCCTCGGGACAACTGAGAAAGTGCAATAATCGGAACGTTCAACTCTCTCGCCAAAGACTTTAAAGAACGGGAAATTTCCGAAATTTCCTGTTGACGGCTCTCGGTTCTCTTTCCACTTCCACTTAACAATTGAAGGTAGTCAATGATAATCAGACCAACATCATGGGACTGCTTATATTTACGACACTTTGAACGTAAGGCGGATATGGTTAAGTCACTGGAATCATCAATAATTAGCTTGGAACGTCCCAAAGTTCCCGCACTCTCCATTAATTTATCCCAATCCATGTCCCCCAGTTCACCGGTACGAAGGTTTTGGGAATCCACCATAGAATCAATGGCAAGAAGACGGGTAGCCAGTTGTTCCTTAGACATTTCCAGGTTGAAAATCAAACAAGCGGTATCCTGCTTAAAAGCAACATGCTGTGCAATATTTAAGGCAAATGCAGTTTTACCCATAGCAGGTCTTGCTGCCACAATAATCAGTTCCGAACCATGAAGCCCGGTCAGTTTCATATCCAAATCAATAAATCCCGTAGCAAGTCCGGTAATTTTACCCTTATTCTTCGCTGCTGCCTCAATCATTTCCAATGTCCGGATTACAACATCCGAAATCGGTACATAATCATCTGCACCCTTTTGTTTCTGTAGCAAATGAAAGACATTTTTCTCTGTCTTTTCTAAAATGGTATCTACATCCTCTTTTGCCATATAACAGTCATTGGCAATTTCCTCACACTCTTTAATCAATGCTCGAAGTACTGCCTTATCTTTTACGATTTTCGCATACTGCTTTGCATTGGCAGAGGTAGGAACCGCTGCAACCAAATCTCTGATATAAGAGATAGAACAGATACTTTCCGGAACATCTTTTTCCTTTAACTTATTCTGTAAAGTAACCAAATCCACGGCTTTCCCTTCAGAATAAAGTTCCACCATAGCTTCAAACAATACACCGTATTGTGCCTGATAGAAGTCCTGTTTCGTCAACATATCTGCTACATCTACAATGGCATCCCGGTCCATAATCATAGAACCGATTACAGACTGCTCTGCCTCCAGGCTGTGAGGCTGTACTTTTTTTACAAATGCCTCATCCATGGACTATTTTGCCTCCGTTACCACTACCTTTAATTGACCGGTTACCTTTGCATGTAATTTAATATCTACCAAATGAGTTCCTAAAGACTTAATTGGTTCAGAAAGTTTAATCTTCTTCTTATCAATATCATATCCTAACTGTTCCTTTGCCGCCTGTGCCACTTCCTTAGAAGATACAGAACCAAAGGTTTTTCCACCTTCGCCTACCTTAATGCTTAATGTAATCTTTTTATCCTCTAATTCCTTTGCCAATGCCATAGCAGCTTCCAATTCTTCCTTGGCAATCTTTGCTTCGTTGGCTTTTTGAAGCTTCAAATCATTTTTATTGGCTCCTGTTGCCTCAATTCCAAGTTTCTTTGGCAAAATAAAATTTCTTGCATATCCATCGTTTACTTTCACGATTTCGCCTTTTTTTCCTAATGCTTTTACATCCTGTAATAAAATAACTTCCATCTTATATTTCTCCTTCCAATTTCATCGACTTTAATACTTCCTTCACCTTTTTTAATGCTTCCTCTTCACTTACATCTTTCATCTGGGCACCTGCCACATTGGCATGACCGCCGCCCCCCATTTTTTCCATAATAATCTGAACGTTGATTTCGTCAATAGAACGGGCGCTGATGTAAATGGTATCTTTCACCTTCGTCAATACAAAAGAAGCATGGACTCCATCAATATCCAATAATTCATTGGCAACCTGAGCTCCCATAACCGTAGGAGAGTCCATTCCTGTCATATCCGGCATAATGGACAAGGCAAAACTATCCAGATAAGTTTCAGCACTTTCCACCGCCTTAGCACGGATTTTATAGGATTCAATATCATAACGGAACATCTTCCGCACTCTTACCACATCGGCTCCACATCTTCTTAAAAATGCCGCCGCTTCAAAAGTTCTTACGCCGGTTTTGGTAACAAAATTGTCTGTATCCACTAGCATTCCGGCATACATGGCATCTGCCTCATAAGGCTTCATCTTGGTCTTTTCTGACATATACTGCAAAATTTCTGCAACCATTTCACAGGCAGAAGAAGCATTGGGTTCAATATAGGTAAGCAATGGATTTTTAATGACCTCATTGCTTTGTCTATGATGGTCAATTACCACAATAGACTTCGCTCTGCCTAACAATTCTTCACATTCCGTGTAACTTGGACGGTTCACATCTACCACTACCAACAAAGTATTGGCATCCATTAACTCCATGGCTTCTTCGCTTTTCACAAACATATCTTCTTCGTAATTGCTGTTTCCCATGAAATTATTGATTACGGAACGAATCGCCAAAGTTGGTGAGTTCAATACGATATGTGCCTTTTTATTCAGGTTTTCAGCGATTCGGTAAATTCCAATAGCAGAACCAATGGCATCCATATCCGGTATCTTATGCCCCATAATAATAACCCGGTCTTTTCCTTCCAGCAATTCCTTCAAAGCTCTCGCTTTTACCCTTGCTTTTACTCTGGTGTTTTTTTCCACACCCTGAGTCTTTCCACCATAATAAAGGATTTTCTCGCCATCCTTTACCACAGCCTGGTCACCACCCCGGCCAAGGGCTAAATCCATACCGCTTCGTGCTGCTTCGTAGGTTTCCAAATATCCATCCATACCGGAACCAACACTGATACTTAAGGTAACTGCAATGCTGTTTCCCACATTGATGGCTCTGATTTCATCCAGGATAGAAAATTTATCATTCTGAAGCTGGGTCAAATTCTTTTTCTGGAACACTGCCAGATACTTATCCTTCTCCAACCTCTTAATAATGGCTCCCGCATTCTGCATATACTTGGTAAGTTTTCGGTTAATCAATGCAGTCAGCAGGGATTCCTTTACTTCATCGATGCTTTCTAGTGCCTCTTCATAATTATCAATGTAAATCAGACACGCCACCATTTTTTGTTCCTGATTTTCCTTGATATACTTCTTAATTTCTGTTTCATCAAACAAATAAACTGCAATCAAAGAGTTACTTGCATCCACAAAGTCCTCTTCCTCGCTCCATCTGGCATGAACACATTTCATTTCCAAACGGTAATTCCGGTTCTCATATACAATGTCCACGTTAGACTGTCCGGTCTGAATCGGTAAGATTTCCTTCGTGATTTCAGGAAAGACCTGAAACAAACTCTTCTTATGCATCTTCTCTTTTCCGATTACTTCATGGAACTGTTGGTTCGACCATAAAAATCTTCCCTCTAAATCAACCAAGGTATATGGCAAAGCTAAATCCTTCAATAATTCCTTTTGTATCTGGCTTTGCTCAAAAGAAAAGTTGACGATTTCTGCCATAATATCCGGTCGTTTCTGATAATATATTACAAGCACAATCACCATATATATTACATCAAAGCCCAACATAGCAAAACCGGCTTTCCTGTTGATTAGAAACATAATTCCTGCTGCCACAAGCCAAAAAACAGCAAGGAGCAATGGAACTTTTAAGTACTTCTCTATTTTTACCCTTAATAGATTTTTCTGATTCATGTTATTTCTCTGTCCTCCATGCATCATGCAAGTTTCCTATAAATCCATTCTGACTCACCCTATAGTATAACACTTCTATTTTTAACATTCAAGAAAAAAAGAGCCTTTGCATACTCTGCAAAGACTCTCATGTTACTGTTCACTCGTGCCTCGTAAACAGTAACAATTCGCAGGCTCATTTAGAGTTTTGCTTCGCAAAAGGAGCCTGCGAACACCTGAATCACGTTCTTACGCACCAAAACAGCAAGTGTTTTGGTGCTGTCTGTACAGTAACCTCTCATCTACTGTTTACGCATTTCTTATTCTGTTGTTAGGGTAATCGTCATATAATCTCCAAGGGCATGATTTACTGACATCACATAATGATAAACTCCATCCTGAATATAAAACATTGGATATCCGGAAGAAAGGTTATGGTTTATGATAATTTCGTCTTTCGCCTTTTCCACTTCAATTCCTTCCATTAAATCCACAATCTCAAATTCTCTGTTGTTTATCTTCTTCGAAAATTCATCCAGCTTTGATTCCTCAAATTCAATCATCTTTCCAGTCTTAACATCAATGTTTATCGTACTAAAAAGGGCTACCGGATGACTGGCGGTATTATACATATTATACGCCTCACACAAGATAGACAACGTTTCTTCGGACTGTTCTTTAATCTCAATGGTCTGTTCATAAGTATAAGAATCTGTAAGATACTCAATTCCTGCCATGTTTTGGTCATAAATGGTGGAATTTAATGTATCCACATTCGGAATATTGCCCTCTAACACCGGATATTCAACGGAAATATTATCTTTCTTATAAACTTCTGTTTTTACTTCATAGGTAACAACCTCTGAATTTCCATCTTCAGTGGATGAATCATCGGAAGCATCATCCATAGACGTAGTATCTGTGCTGATGGTAATTCTATCATCTTCATCATTGGATATAGAATCCGTATCCTTACAAGCTGTAAATGTCGCTATTACAGCCAAAAATAATAATGGTAATAGTATTTTCTTTCTCATATTCTTCCCTCCATAAGAGATATTAACATGGAACGAGGAGAATGGGAAGAGAAAAATTTAGCCAAAAAAGTCCTTTGATTTTATGAATTGATAACAAATCCCGATGATTCATAAGAACCACCGGGATGAGTGATAGGAATGTTTGTAACGGTTTACACGTGAATAGTTACGAATGTTTCCTTACTTATTTAAAAATGTTTTAATTCCTGATTTGTCATATTATAAAAACCATCAAAACCATTCTTTTCCAACTTATCAAGGAATTTTCCTAATTTCTTGGTCTTTTCATAAACTGCCACGTCATATTCTTCTCTTAGTTCCTGTGCCTTTTTCAGTGCCTCTGTAAACTCAGACTCATCATATAATACAGCAATCTTTTCTTTTCTACTAGGAATCTCAAATTCACTTTCCATTAAAATCTGGAAAATACGTTCAAAACCGATAGAAAATCCAACTGCAGGAACTTCTTCATTTAAGAACTTTCCAATCAGATTATCATATCTTCCACCACCACCGATGGCACCTTTAAAATCAGGACTTTCTACTTCAAATACGGTTCCGGTATAATATCCTTGTCCACGAACCAGTCTCATATCATATTCCACCTGATATTTTTGATTAGAAATCGCTTCTACTGCCTTCATAATCTTTTCCAGATTTAAAATGCTGTCGATTTCTCCTACATAAGCCTTGGCTTTTTCTAAGGTAAATGGTGCATCCTCTAATAATTCCATTAATCCTTGAACCGCTTCTTTTGCAAATCCTTTTTCTTCTAATTCTTCCTTTACACCATTTGCTCCGATTTTATCTAACTTATCAAAAGAAATACATACGCTGTCCAGTTGTCCTTCTTCAAAACCGGCTTTCATCAGGATTGCACGAAGCAGACTTCTATCGTTTATCTTAATCTTAAAGTTCTTAATTCCAATCTGTAACAATGCCTCTGCAGTGGTGTCGATAAGTTCCACTTCACACTGATATGCCTTACTTCCAATGATATCAATATCACATTGCACAAACTCTCTTAATCTTCCCTTTTGAGGACGTTCTGCACGGTAAACCTTATCAATCTGAATTACCTTAAATGGAAGATTCAGATTTTCCTTATTGTGTGCATAATAACGGGTTAGTGGCAATGTTAAGTCATAACGAAGCCCTAAATCGGATAATTCCTTTGGATTTCCTTCTGCAAGAGCCTTTTCTAACTTATCGCCTCTCTTTAACACCTTGAAAATCAGGTTCAGATTTTCTCCACCTTCGCTCTTATCCAGATTTTCAACATCTTCTATAATCGGGGTCATGATACGCTCAAAACCATGTGCCTGATATGTTTTTAAAATAGTATTTTGAAGATAATCTCTTATCAAAACTTCTCTTGGTAAATAATCATTGGTTCCTTTTACTGGTGTAATTTTCATACTTCATCTTCCCTTCTGTCTCACTCAATCTTCTAACCCTTACGGCTTCTTCCGTCTGGGTCGTCCATTCTCTCGCTCCATTATAACTTTTGCCCCAACTATTGTCAATTCCAGCCTGACAAATTCACTGTCCTGTGCCTGGTACGTTATTGCTCACAGTTGAACAGTAACCCTAGTACTGCATTCGTTGCACGTAAGTATCTGTGGCAAAACTATTTACATTATATAAAATCAATAAATCATCAATGTCCCATTCTGCGGCACTTTCGCTTAATAAATTAGCATAATATCTTAAATCTACCACATATACGGTTTTATAGTGGGCTGCAATCATAGGCAAAAAACAATTTGCGTAGGAATCCTTTACCACCAGAAGGGTTTCTCCTTCTTCCATATTATGATTGGTGATGGTAACAATACCATTATTGCCCTTTAAAAAGTAAGCATATTTATCCTTTACCGTCAATGCTTCTTCATCATATAAAGTATTTTCTTCTTTCCTGTTCATATATGCCGCAGTGTAATCTGCCCCCTTCGGTTCAAAGCGGTACATTTCGTCAGCTTTCATGGAAAAGTTAATTTTAGAACTTATGGTTCCAAGAAAATCCTTAGTCAACAAAGTCTGTTCCATGTCAGAAAGTGGGATGGGTGTAATTCCACTTTCCTTACACCATTGTTCATACCCATAATAAGCTCCCAAGGTGGTCCAATGATGGTCTGTATGGTAATAAATTCCATCTTCCTTGTGCTGCATCAGGGTGTCATAAAGAGGAACCCAAACATCTTCCGCCTTCAATGCTTCCTTAACCTCTTCCATATATTCCATCTGGTTGTAAGGCATGGCATATTCCGGTAATTTATCCTTTAAAATAGTAACTGCATTGGGTACTAACATCACCTTAACGTGTCCCTCTCCTAAGGTCTTTTCGTACTGAGACACCGTATTGCTTAATGCAATCATATTCTCTTTGGCAAGTTCCGATTCGTAGTTCTTAGCAGGATGATTTTCAATAAAATACTCCTCCTTCCCTACATAAACTCCATTCATTTCTTGCTTTCCAAGGAAAAATTCAAATTTATTTTTCAGCCCTACCCAGCCATCCCTTGCCGGAAACTGGTCTTTGATATAATCTTCATAATCTGCTTCAAAACTTCCATCTAAAACCTTTTCAAAACTAAATTCCGGTTTTTGTTGTAAATACCGGTTTTCTGATTCTGAAAATTCTTTTTGTTTCGGAAACAGAGAAAAAAGAAACATTCCAAAAAACAAAGCACAAAATACTATGGTAACGCTTTTTTCTTTCACTTCTTTTCCCCCTTCCTTAAAATCTAAAATATAAAAACGGATTGTAAGATGCATCCACCAGATAAGCAGTAATGATTACAAACAACACTACTATCACCACGTTGACTGCTACTGTCACCAATCCCTGGTGCTTTTTTGATTCCAGACAGGCTTTCGCCCATTTTTTTACCAGTGGTGTACAGCCAATCAGACATACGATAAGTAGCACACCATAATTTCTCAGTAAATAAAGTACCATATCATTAGCAAATGCAACCTCTGTAATTCCAAACAGGGTTTTTCCGTAAGCCATTCCCTCTCCCATTGCTTCAAAGGAGAAAATCAACCATCCAATGAGGATGAAAAAGATGGCATACAAATGGGAAAATACTGCCGGAATCCGCTCCAGCCATTTTTTTAAAAAGAGTTTTTCCAAAATCAACAAAACGCCAAAATAAACACCCCAAAGAATGTAGTTGTAAGAAGCTCCATGCCAGATTCCCGTTAAGAGCCATACAATGGCAATGTTTCTAATTTGTTTTAAAAGTCCCTTTCGATTTCCTCCTAGTGGAATATAAACATAGTCCCGGAACCAGGAGCTAAGGGTAATATGCCATCTTCTCCAAAATTCTGTAATGCTTTTCGAAATATAAGGATAATCGAAATTTTTCGGGAAATGAAAACCTAGCATCTTCCCAAGCCCGATTGCCATGTCTGAGTAACCTGAAAAATCAAAATAAATTTGAAAACTATATGCAAATAGTCCTATCCAGGCTGCCACCACAGATTGATTGCTCCCTAAGGCCTTTACCTGGTCAAATAACAACCCTGCATTGTTTGCCAATAAGACTTTTTTAGAAAGACCTGCCATAAAACAAAGGATACCTTCATAAAAGCCTTTCGTTGTCATTTTCCGCTCTCTTAACTCCTGGTCAATCTGATGGTAGGAAACAATCGGTCCTGCGATTAACTGTGGGAACAGTGCTACATAAGTTCCAAAATCAATGATATTCTTTTGCGGCTTACATTTTCCCCGATAAATATCGATGGTATAGGACATGGTCTGAAAGGTATAAAATGAAATTCCAATTGGCAATGCAATATCCGGAATATCAAAATCTTTGTTTAATACTGCACCCAGACTTTCCAGAATTAAGCCGCTATACTTAAAATATCCTAACAAACCAAGGTTAATAACGGCAGAAGAAGCAACCACCCACTTTGCAGCTTTCTTATTGCCCTTTTCCTTTAAACGGTACACCAAATCTCCATGTACAAAATCTACTACCGTAGAGAAAATCATCAATACCACATATTTCGGTTCACCCCAGGCATAAAAAATTAAGCTTGCAAGAAATAATAAAAGATTTTTAAACTTTTTTGGCATAATCGCATAAAGAAATAATACAATCGGCAAAAACCGAAACATAAACAATAAACTACTAAATACCACGGTGCTTCTCCTTTCTTCTGGTTCTTTTTTTAGATAATTGCGAAACTATACTATTCTATATCAAAGTGATACAAAAGAAACAACACAATGCAAAAAACGCTTTCCATGGTTTCGCAATGCTCAAAATCCAATACACTTAAATATAGCATAGTGTAATTTACTGTGTCAATTTTCATATGTCAATTTTTCCATAAAAATATTGACAAAACCCCTTTCATTCTTTACAATATATGGATAGACCTCGGGGTGTAGCACAGCTTGGTAGTGCGCATCGTTCGGGACGATGAGGTCGCAGGTTCGAATCCTGTCACCCCGATGAAAAACAGCCATTTATTTCGTTTTCCATAGGACGAAACAAATGGCTGTTTTTTGTTTTTTATATTCTTATGCTAATCTTTGGCTAGAAGACCTGCCTTACTTTTCGGCATTCTACAGTAAGCCAAGGCAATCATAATCAATATCCTGCCAGAAAATCATCTATGTAAATCACTAAATCCTCTCTAGAAATGTCGCTCCTGTTTAATTTGTCAACAAATTCCTGCAACACATCTTTATTAAGGCAGATATCCTCAAACAAGATTTCTTTTTCACGATTCTGGATTCCATATGAATCATAGTTTCCTCTCTCTTCATTATGATATGTTCCTTGGATTACTTTATACATTTTGTCTTCTCCGTTCTTTTGCATATTTATTGGTTTTGAACGTGTTTAGTATACCTCACTTAGTGGGACAAAACGGGGACAAATTTGCCTTTTATTTTGATATTTTTTCTTCGTAATCTCTCCATTATTTGGTAATTTTTTCTATTTCAATTTGTATCCTTCTTGCTCCTACCTCTGCCTTATTTATGGAAATTTCATACAAAGCTTCAATTCGAATCCAATTCTCATTAGAAAAAATTACCAATTCATTGGTATGAAACTCCATTTCTAAAGCTCCAGCCATGGTATGATACATGGTAGAAAAGGTTTCACCTTGTTTAAATTTCATGTGCAATCTGCCAGCACCACTATTCTTAGTAATTTCAAGCTGTTCACCCTCTATTTTCAACATGGTATGCACGTTTTCTTCCCCTTCTGCCACATCATATACCACAAAATCCCTGCCATTTTTTTGGTAATAATTACCTTTAATTCTTTGTTCTACCTGCTCCTGTTCCGAAACACCGTACTCACTTCCCGTTATTTTTACCATAACTTCCTTTGTCATAACTTCCTCCCTATACAAATCACATTGGGTTTCTTACTACTTAACTAAAATTTAAACTTTTGTATTCTTGATTATAACATAATAAGGTTACATACCCAATCCTTTTTGTCCCCTTTTCATTCTAAATCCTTCTGCTAAATCATGCTAATTTTCTTCCTGTATAAAACCAGCAAATTTCTCAAAACAAAAGAAACAGTCATTTACCTCGTTCGTATCACGAAACAAATGACTGCTTTTTCTTTCTATCTTCTTATTCTAATCTTTGGCTAAAAAACTTGTCTTTTATACAGACAATATCATATTGTAAGCCAAGGCAATCATAATCAATATCCTGCCAGAAAGTCATCTATGTAAATCACTAAATCCTCTTTAGAAATGTCGCTCCTGTTTAATTTGTCAACAAATTCCTGCAACACATCTTGGTTAAGGCAGACATCCTCAAACAAGATTTCTTTTTCACGGTTCTGGATTCCATATGAATCATAGTTTCCTCTCTCCTCATTATGATACGTTCCTTGGATTACTTTATACATTTTGTCTCCTCCGTTCTTTTGCGTATTTATTTGTTTTGAACGTGTTTTAGTATACTCCATCCAATGGGACAAAAAGGGGACAAATTACTCTTTTATTTTGATATTTTTTATCTCATATTTTTTCATTCATTGGTTGTTTTTTCTATTTCACCTTTTATTCTTCCTGCCCCTATCTCTACCTGATTCATATAAATTTCATATAACACCTCCATGGGAGTCCAGTTCTCTTTGGAAAATTTACCAATATTTCTCAATAAACTAAGTTTTTAATACATCAGACACCGTTTTTACCAAAAAAACGCTTTAAATTATTTCAAATTCATAGCCCCTCTATCAAAGCCCTATTTTTAATAAATTCCGGCTCTTATCCCTCATTTTATCAAGGTTCTGTGCGTTATTTTAGCCTATCATATATCACAAATTATTTTCTATTTTTTAGTTAATTTTACTTATAATAACTATTTACTCCTGAGGCTCCAGCAAAACACCATAGGTACCACCTGATTGTCCATCTGTCACAAATGTACCATAATAATATGAGTGTGGAAGATCCACATCCAATTTTCCTGTACTTAATTTATATGTCACACTTTCCGTCGTATCATCATAATAAGTTACCGTAATCGTCATAATTGCTCCATCCAACTGGTCAATATTAGCGTGGTATTCTTCTCGTAAATCTTGACTTATATCAGATGTGATATCAGGAAGATAAAAACCATAATATACTTCCGAATTATATTCTTCTTCAAATTCATTTCCTATCTGCTCACAATACCCGGCACTTCTTAACTTATAAAAGTATCCATTATAAGTATAATTTTCTCCATCTGCACCTCCTTGTAAACACATATTCTCATATTCAACCGATGTCATTTCCGCATACTCAAATCGATAAAACTCTCCCTTATCAATGCTTCCACTTACGGATTTTATATTATTTCCATCAATTTCAAATAAGCAATCTATATAATGCGCATCACTACTGCCTGGGCAAATCATAGAGAATACTTTTGCTTCATTTTCAAGTTCCTTCATCTCCATTCCATCCTCATTGGTTTCAGCGGCATACACATTCATTCCAAAACGATTCTCCTCTTGCTTTTGCTCTGGAGTGCTTTGATTACCTAAAAGTGCCATACAAACACAAGCAGCAATAGCCCCTGCACCGGCAAAAACACGCTTAATAAGCCGCTTTTTCTTAGTTTTATCTTTTATTTTATTCCTACTCTCCCCTTCTTCTAACATTAAAAAAACCTCTTCGCACTTCCCCTGCACGTTTTCAGGAACCTTCACTTCTTCCCGCATATCTTGTACTAATTTCTCAAATTCTTTCATACGTCTTCACTCCTTTACTAAACACGTTATGTTGTCAATAATTCCAGACTCACGCTATCACTTTTCCTATACATAACTATATCTTATTTTTGATATAGCTTCTTATAAATGTCACGTGCTTTTACCAAACGGTCTTTTACCGAACTTACATTTAAATTCATAATATCTGCTATTTCACGAACCTTAAATCCTTCTGCATAGTATAATACAAGTACCGTTCTATATTTTTCCTCCATCCCCTGAAGCAATTCCAGCCATTCTATTTTTTCATATGCTGATTCCATTACTCCGGAGTCCTGAATCTCTTCCTCTGAACAAAAGTTTTTTTTCTTCCTTAAGATTGCATAACACTCATTGATTAAAATTCGTGTCATCCATGTTTTAAAATACTCATTCTTCTTTAAGGTTTCTATCTTTTCCCAGCAAATTAAAATGGTTTCCTGCATTGCATCTGCCACATCCTCAGCATTAGCAAGAATGGAAATCGCAACCTTATACATGCTGGATTCACATTGACGAATTAATTCTGTAAAAGCAACCTTATCATGTTTTTTTGCTTTGCTTACTAAACCATTCATATTTCTCCTTTCCAGTAAGATTTTCGTATATCCGGATTTACTCTTACTTTTTACATATATTAGATGTGTTCCAAGCCATTTTGGTTGGAAGAAGATAAATTAATTTAAATATAATTTTCATTTAGAAACAATGACATAACAGGTTAAGATTTTATTAAGATAAAAAATAACCAACAAAAAAAACAGTTATTATGCCGGATATTTTCTCACTCATTTCACCATATCCTTACCAGCATAATAACTGATTTTATTTTTATTCATCATTCAGAAATCATTTTAAAATTTTCCTGTCCAGACCCACCTGATTTTCTTAGCTCGGAGGTATAATTTCATACTCCCAGGATTTTTCATATTGGGTTTTATCAAGGAGCAGATAAGTGGAAAATTCTGTTATTTGGGCTGTTACAAAATTACTTTTACCATCCCACTGTGTTTCAACAGGCTCCAATTCATGCTGCTCTTCATTATAACGATAAATTACAGGATTAAAATTTTCTTCTTCCAAAAAACTTTCATCAAAATAATAGGTTACAACCATATTGTCACATTCCCCATCTAACAAAAGGTCATAGCCACTACCCAAATATCCGGGAATCAGCTGATTGATAAACAGATTATCATTTTCATGAACCCAGAAATAGTAACTTTCTACATATTTCCCTTTCAATGATAATTCTATTTTTAAAGAAGTATCCTCTCCTACCACTGTTTCTTCAATATGAAACAAATCATCTTTGATATTTGCATCAAAACCATTCGAAATCTCCCAGTTATCTCCGGCTCCATCACCATCTGTATCTGCTTCTAACGGATTCGTTTCATATTCTAAAATCTCCTCACCATCCGATAAATTATCAGCATCGGAGTCTATACAATATGGATCGGTTTTATACTTCTTTTTTTCATCTGTATCACTTATTCCATCGCTATCTGAATCTGTTTGATCCTTTTTTGCTAAATCCGATGTACTTTCATTATCAGAACCTGATACGTCCTTGTCATTCCCATCCTTTGACCCACAAGCGGTAAAACACATAGATATCATTAATGCAATGATACTAATAAAAGCAAAATATTTCTTTTTCATATTAATATAAATCCTTTCTAAATTATAAAACATTAGGCAATTGTGAAACTATTGAAAACTTATATTGAGTAATACAAAATATTTTCGTTTCGCCATTGTCTATTATAAAACATCACCATTTGATACCATTTACCGAATTACAACCAATACTTCCTCCACCAATATCTTTTCATACTCCAGGAAAATTATATCCTTTACCAAATTTCTGACACCATCTTTTAACATATCATCATTGGTTGCAGCATCCGCTTCTAAACTATGTACATAATTTGCGATTCTTTCACGTAATAAAAAAGCAATGTCATCATAAACTTCTTCTGATTTCACACGTATTTCCACTATCATAATTTTCAATGGAGGTTGTTTCAAATACAGGAAATAAACAGGTGGTACAATAATGGCTGTTTTCATATGCATTCCACTACGTGACATTCTTTCCATACTGGCTTTTTTTAATTCTTCCTGATTCAGGGATTCAATATCCTGTATAGAATACTCTAGGGTATTCTCTAATTTATAAACTCCTTCCGGTACTTTTTCAGGTTTGGATTGACGATAAAAATACTGAAGATAGTACTTATTTTTATAAAAATATACTTTACAGCGCCGGCTTCCTGGTACATACTCAGCCGGATTATCCCAATATTCCTCTTCCCATGCTACTAAATTTCCATCTACGTTACAGGTAATCATCAGGGAATATGACCAGTGAGGACGCCTTTGCCATTCTTTCTTTTCCCATTTCGTCTGGATTCTAATCTTTCCCTCATACATTTTTCCACGTTCTATCGCTTGTTTATGTGCTATTTCCGCAGGATACCACCGCAAAAATGTAATGATTTCAGCTATGATAGATAAAACAGAAACAAAACCTATCTCCGTCCAAGCCGGTTCTTTTATGATGCTATAAATTACAGCCACAATGACATACAGTACCCAAAAGTAGAAAATAATTATATTATCAATCCTCAAATCTTCTCTTTTATTGTATAATCTTTTCATAATCTCTCTCTCGTTTTTATTGTTTAAAATCAGAATCTAATAAATATTCTGCAACCTTCTTTCCATAAATACCCTTCTCCAAAAAATATACCATAAATAACATCTTAATGACCAATATGCCCCTTTCGAGCAGGCAAGGGGCATATCGGGTTTTATTATGTATCAATTTCTTCTGCAAATTTAGAAAAACTGTTACATCCCCATATGATCATAACTATAATCACAGGTATGATGACCCTTAAACAATGCAAAACCCACGAAATACGCCTCCTAACGTTCAAAAGCAAAGCCTAGCTTTACCGGGTCTAGAGAAACCATGCCGTATGTCCTTCCTAACATACATACAAATCATTCGTTGAATCATCTAATTCTATGTTATGTATAAAACATTATCTCACTTTATTCGAATCGTAGCAACAAAAATAGATATGACTGCTAAATTTAGCCACCAATTTCACCTGTACCCTAACATTTCTTGTATTTTTTCATTTTCCATACTATCGCCCTGCCGGGAAACGAGAAAATCAATCTTTTGTCCATACTTCGTAACAACATCTGTATAGCACCCTTTTTTCAACAAATAATCAAGAATTTCTACACCATATTCATCTGATAAATTATCTGCCACAGTAGCAACGGCATTAAAGCCACAAAAATCCTGCACATTAATGTCAGCTCCATTTTTTACAAGAAGTTTAACCGTTTCTGTCCTTCTTCCATAAACCGCAAATAACAATGGTGTATACCCACATCTGTCACTAGGCATGTAATAATCACACTCTTCTTGATATTCATGAAGAGGATCTGCTTCTTCATGTTTATAAGTGGTGCTTTCTATATCTGCTCCATAATCAATGAGCAACTGTATCATTTCCAGTTCTTCTTCTGTTTCCTCATGATCAAGTGGGTTTCCCATGGTATTCGTAAAACCTTTTTCACACAAAACACTTAACAAGGTCTGTTCTCCAGGTTCTGCCGGTTCATTGCCATCCAGTGTACAGTCAGGACTTACCCCGCTCTCTAAAAGTCGTTTCACCTCTTTCACATTTCCCTGCATAACATGATAACTTAAGCTATTGTTCTCGTCCGCTTTCCATTTTATCAGGTTATAAGGTATCATTATCGCAGAAATAATGAGTGGAAGCATACATATAATACCAAACACTCTGAAAACAAGATACGATTTCCTTTTACTTGGCTGTATTTTCCATTTTCGGTGTTTGGATACCGATATCCTCAAAAGAACGATTCCCAAAATAGTAAAAAGAACAACAACTCCAATGATTATAGCCACTGCAACTAAAAACATTCCCATAAAAGCCATAGAATTCACCTACCTCTCAAAATTTATATCTTATTGTTCTATCGCTCCGTATTCTTTTAGAAGTTGGATGATTTTCTCGTGATTTCGTGTATCTTCGTAATCTAAATTATATACATTGGAAGGATAGTATATCTCCTCATATTCCAAAAGATAATACCCATCGCAATCCTGTACATTAGGGTCTGCTCCATGTTCCAATAACATTTCGACAACTTTTGCATCTCCCCATGAACAGGCATGTACCAAATAGGAATTTCCATCTATGGTTGTATAATTTGCATCTACTCCATATTCAAAAAACAATTCCAATGTTTCGTAGTCACTATTGTACATAGCCTCAATAAAAGGAGTACTACTGGTCGGTCCCTCCTTGTCCGGACTAGCTCCATATTCCAGTAACAACTCTATCATCTCATCCCTTTGAAAAAAAGTAGCCACCATTAATGCTGTCTTTGTACGTGATGACGTCTCAGTATTACCCCCAAAAAGTCGATAATGATTTGCATCTGCCGGTGCCCCCGACTCTAATAGTTCTTCCAGTTTCTCATAATCATCGTTTTCCGCAGCATAAACAATAAAATTTTCTTCTTTTCTCGCATCTTCTAATTTTGAAAGACCCCACCAAAGTAAAATCAGACTGATGCAGACGGAGGATATTGTTACTAAAATTTTACCTTTAAATATAATCCTCTTTCCTTCTTCTACATCCTCCATCTCCCTCACATCATGTCCATGGTCTATTAAACATATACCAATGACTAGACCTGCCAGTAAAAAAGCTCCTATGCAGAAAAGAATAACAAATCCTATAAAAAATGCAACACCCATGAAATTTCCCTCCAAATAATTTCATTTTCTTTGATTATACTAACATCTTCTTATCTGTCAACATAAAAAGTTTATTGTGGGGTACTTTTATAAATCTTGCAATCTATTATTCATATTACAAGATTCCATCACATCATTTAAGAATACAAAACTTTAGTCCCAAATTATCCAAACAGTATGCCCATCTTCATCAAAAATAAAATATTGACCTAATCCTTGACTGTTCACTGCAGATTTAAGTGCTTGATACATTTCTTTACGCTTTTCAAAATCAATTACGCCAATTGATACCATTTTACGAACATTAGGTTTGTCAAATTCCGGGTTGAATCCGGTAATCCACCACTGTTCGTCCTCTGGTTCCCAACCAAAAATACGTTCTATGTTATTTTGAGCATACCAATTATATAAATATAACTTCATCGGAAGCACAAAATTCACTGCATTCCAATGTTCTACGCTAAACGGAGAATTGGAAATTCCTACCTGATGCGGATTTTGGTAAATTCCTATTTCAGCACCTCCTCCAAGATTTAAATAATCTCCTTTCCATGACCAAATTACATACTCTTTTCCTTTACAGTTAAAACGAACCGGTAAGGACTCCATATTTCCACTTGTTCCAACTGAAAAAACTACATCATAAGCATCATTATACCCCCAATCCCATTGCCAAGTCTTTACTTGTGAATGAATCGCCATTTGTTTTTCATCATATAAAAAATTTAAAAAATAAGAACCATACTTTGCATCCAATTCTCTCCAATCCACCTTTACCTGTCGCCAAGACACTAAACTATATGCAACACTCTTCGCAGACTTATTTTGGCTAATATGTGCTTTCCAAATACCGTGCGGTCCATTGTAAATCATTGGTTGTGGATCTTTCGGTGCAAGCTTTCTTCCGTAATTAAATTTTGCACTTCCATCTAATAATCCATCTTTATCACTATCCACATCTTTAGGATTGCTGTTTTGTTTTAAAATGTATGAAGGAACATTTATTACTTCTCCTGAAGTATCATAAAATGTATTAGTCCATAATGTTGGTGTACCATTAATTTCATCACCATCTAACAATCCATCTCCATCAGTATCCGGATTTGTTGGGTCTAAATCTAATATTTCTCCATTTGATAATCTTATTCCATTTTTTTCAAAAACATCATAAATGCCATCTTTATCTTCATCGGTAGTATCGATACTTTGATTTATTGCTATTGTACTATAAATACTGATTAATTCTCCTGCAGTAACTGCTTTAAAATATTCTCCACCAGTTTTTTCTGCAATATTTTTAAGTAATTCATTATCAGAAGTACTACCCATATAAACCGTATTTATAACGATTTTGTTTTCAATGGCATAATTTAATACCGAATCACTTATTGATGCTTGTCCGTCGCTCATAAACAGAATCATTTTTTTCGAATTACTCTCAGACTCTATTAATACATTAACCGATTTCGATATCGCATCATTAAAGTTCGTTCCTCCACTTGAATTAATATTATTCAGTGCAGTAATTGCATCCGACTTGGTATTAGTTAATGGGCAAACTAACCTTGCACCCGACGAAAATAATATTATGCCGGTTCTGTCCCCTTCTCCTTGGGCAGAGATAAAATTTTCTGCTGCCAATTTTCTATAGCAAGTATAAACAGTTTTTTCCGAACCAATGTATTCTGTATTTTTATATGTATAGTTAAAATAAGGATCGTTCCCTGACATACTTCCTGAACAATCAATCACTACCATCACATCATAATTGATACTGTTTGAATAACTTATTTCTTCTTTCCACGCATCAAACCATTTTCTATAATCCACCAACATATATTTACTGAAATGGTTCACCTTCGCTGAAGCTGTCATATTTTCTTCATCAATCACTGTTTCTTGCTCTATAAATCTATCATTTTCTTCATCATACCACATAATGATTAAATTAGACAATGTTTCCTTGTCCACTTCTTCATCCAGATAAAAGCAAATAGAAGCAGTGTCAAATTCAGAAGAACTTGTGATTTCTACCGGAACACCCACTAATCCTACTGTTTGCGATACATATATGTCTTTTCCATATAAATCCTCTATCGATGTAGTGCTATTTATATAACCTGTCCCTTCAAAAGAAACCGACACTTTTTTCACTTCTGTTTTTTCTGAATTATCAATTTCAACCTCAATATTTTGATATATTTTTTCATCACAGTCTAAAATTCCATTTCCATCCGTGTCTTCTAATAACGGACTAAATCCTAATGCCATATCATCACTGTCACTTAAGGTATCACCATCTGTGTCTATATTGTTAGGATTCGTTTTGTATATGTTTATTTCATCTCCATCCGCTAATCCATCTCCATCTGTATCACTGCTACATGGATTAAGTCCCAGACTGATTTCTTCTGCATTGGTTAAGCCATCACCGTCTTTATCCACATTTGCATCTGAAATTCCTTCTATCAGTGAATCATATTTCATTGGATTTGTATAAGTAAAGTAAAGTTCATGGGCATCTTCCAAACCGTCGTTATCACTATCTTTACTGTTTTTATCCAATCCATAAACTATTTCATAATAGTCTGGTATACCATCTTGATCACTATCCAATTCAAAATCTATGCTATATTCACTTATCTCTAAACTTCCACTATCATTCCAGTCAGTCACCTTGATGCAATTTTTTCCATTTAAGTAATCTTCATACGATAACACAACAGAATAATTCCATAATGTAAGTTCATTTCCTCTCCAAAATCTTAATTCCGAAGCACCCTCATCCTCATATGTAACTATATAAGCATAAACTGAATCTGCAGTCTCCCAATCCACAAGTTTAGGATCATATAGTTTCTTATCGGCAGAAGAAATATTAATATCATTCCCACCATTTTCTTCTTTCGAAGCATCCGAAAAATTAATATACATTAACGCATTATCTTTTTCCCAATCTGGGAATTCAGATAAATCAAGATAAATAATATCCCCTGCATGGAAATAATTTTCTCCTTCTTCTACCACATCCCAATGTCCATATTCAGCACCGTCAGCATAATAGGCATTGTTTTCATCTCTTCCTCCAGCACTCCAGGAATTCCATTT
>JAFQCI010000044.1 GCA_017416505.1 Lachnospiraceae bacterium | reverse complement strand
TTTAGTTTGGAGGAGGAATGATTTATGGAATTTAAAAAGAAACTTAAAACAAGATTATACATTGCTATTATTTATATTTCGCTCGGGATAATGATGATTACAGGAACATTTGCAATTAAAACAGATAATGACTTCATATCATCATTTGGTTTTGCATTAGTAGTAATGGGAATTGTTCGTATCAGAAATTATTTTATGATTACTAAAAATGAAGAAACAATTAAAAAGCAGCAAATTGCTGAAACGGATGAAAGAAATCTTTCGATACTTAACAAAGCAAAAAGTGCTACATTCACAATATACATTACTCTTATGGGTACGGCAGTAATTATTTTATCACTTTTCAATATGCGTGATATAGCAAAATATATTGCTTATTCTGTATGTTTACTTGTTGTAATCTATTGGATTGCTTATTGGATATATCAAAAAAGATCATAATGTTTTAGGGGCATGATTATATTATGCTCCTAAAATTTTTCAAAAAGTTTGTAACGAATTGTCATTATAGAAGTCTAATAGGTGACAAGGAGGTGAGATTGTGCAGGACTTTGATAAAATATACGCTGAATATTTTTCAGAAGTTTATAAATTTGTGTTGACACTTTGCCAAAATCCTGTATTGGCAGAAGAAATCACACAAGAAGTATTTTTTAAAGCTCTCAAGAACATAGAAAGCTTTAAGGGTGAGTGTAAGCTGAGTACATGGTTGTGTAGGATTGCAAAAAACACTTTTTATGACTATGCAAAGAAAAACAACCGTCAGGTCGATTATCCGCTTGAAATCATAATATCTGACGAAAATATTGAAGATAAGTTTGCTGATAAAGAAACAGCTTATTCCATTCATAAAGTCTTACACAAACTCAATGAGCCGTATAAGGAAGTATTCTGGCTGCGAACTTTCGGAGAACTATCTTTCGCTCAAATCGGTTCATTGTTTGATAAAACCGAAAGCTGGGCCAGAGTTACTTATTACAGAGCAAAAGTTATGATAAAGGAGGAATTATAATGACTTACCCTTGTGGAATTATTAGAGATCTGCTGCCGTTATACATTGATGATGTATGTAACGAAGAAAGCAAACAGGCAGTAGAAAATCACTTGTCAGAATGTGAAAAATGCAGGAATTACTATGAGTCTATGAAATCAACGGAAGGATTTGTAGCAAAAGGAAATGACAATTCGGAGGATATGAAAATGGCTAATAACTTGAAGAATGTAAAGAGCAAAATTAATAAAAAAATCAGAAACATTGTTCTTGGTGCGGTGGCAGCAATGGTGTTTGTTATCGTCGGAGTTACTCTTCTATTTAATGTCGCATTAAAAGAAGTTTCGCCTGATGATGTGATAGTGTCTGCAAATGTATATTCGTTTGAAGAGCTTATAGAAAATCCTGCAAGCAATGTTCCAAATTCGGAATCGGTTACAATTTATTCGGATGATAGTGATAATTCGCAAAAGATAGAGGTTAGAATTCCCGAAATAGGGGAGATTACTGTTACTGAGGATACGATAGAAAAGAATAAGTATGTAACTGTATTTTCAGTAAGTTCTGAATACTTTATCAGAACTATAAAACACGAAATAAAAGGGGATACAATTTACATTTCAGCCTTTAAAACAACACTTTTAAACAATAAAGCTGAAAGTTATCAGAAAACAATGACAAGTCTTCAATTCAGCGAAATAAATAGAATTGTATACGTGGAAGATGACGGTAAAGAAACTGTACTTTGGAGCAAATAACATAAATTATAGGAGCATAACCTTCGTGGCTATGCTCCTGCTTTTTTATACTCGTGGTTCTCCGTATTCTCTTTTCATTGCTGCGGTAGATACAACCCACTGCTTTCCGAACTTACAAACATCCACACCTTCTACAAGCTTGCCGTAACTGA
The DNA here is from genome assembly GCA_017416505.1 of Lachnospiraceae bacterium. The sequence continues at coordinate 555 of JAFQCI010000044.1, read as the reverse complement.
TAGCTTTTCTTAATGTGCTTTCATTGAGTGCCCAGAGTGTAGTCGCATCGCTGAAGGCCATAAGTCCGTCAAAAGGTGTTTCGGTAACGATTCCGTTTTCCCACAATTCATCGCAGGATAAATCCAAATCATCATTCCATATAATTCCGTATCCACCCACATCAACAGTAACTTCAGAAAACAGATGTGGTTCTTTTAATTCCTTAAATGCAGGTATTGCATCGAATAGTGGTTTAACATCATATATCTTTGTGCAGCCCTCTGCAAACTGAACGCTCAGACGATAATCAGTAAGCGGAGATACATTTTTAATCTTATGGAACATACTGCATACCTCCTTATTCCAACGGAGAAAGCTGCTTAAATTCCTGAGTTTCCCACATTGTAAGTAATTCGTCTTTATTGAGAGAAACCCATTCCTTAACCATTTCGAGAGCCTTGTTCGGCAAAACTCCTTCTATAACCTTTCCGTCAGGTATTGTTATTGCTGCCACATCATCGCCGTATATTGCGTGAATGTGTGGCGGATTATGTTCTTTCTGCAAAAAAATACAT
>JAFQCI010000043.1 GCA_017416505.1 Lachnospiraceae bacterium | reverse complement strand
TTAACCAGCAAGGGAACAACTGTTATTGATGCGAAAACCATAAGTGAAGTCAAAACAATAAAAAACCAGTTAAGTGCATGCCCCACCGCAAGATTACAGATTAGGCATACAATCAGAGGAATCATTAAAACAACTGCTGTAATCAGCCCAATCATTGTGCTTCTCTTTCTTTCTTTCTTCAAATGTTTTTCAATCACACGATTTTTTTCGATTGATAATTCCTGTGTAACTGCTTGGTTCCCCAGTTCACTAAGTAACTCTTTACATTTGGAACATTCCAAAATATGCTCTTCGATAACAACCTTACTCTTTATGCTACAAACATCATCAATATACAAAGGTAAAAGATCTTGAATAATCTCACAATCAAATTTCATAACTTCTCCTTCCTACTGCATTTTTTCCTGCAGTTTTAGTCTGGCTCTATGATAAGTAACTCGTGCCCAAGATTCTGTTTTATGAAAAATCTTACCAATATCTGCAAAGGATAATTCACCGAAAACCCGGAGTTGGAATACTTCTTTATACGGTTCTTCCATATTATGTAAATACTCGTGAATCCTAAATGCTGTTTCTTTATTTTCAATTTCCTGCTGAAAATCAAGCTCATCAGGAACATCATCGCCCAGCATTTCATGCTTTTTATGCTTCTTAAGCACATCGTAAGCTATATTTTTTGCAATTGCACAGAGCCATGTATATTCACTCGACTTGCCTTCAAACTGCTTGTTCGCTTTTAATGCTTTAAAAAACGTTTCCTGCGCAATTTCTTCTGCCAAATCCGGATTCTTCACAAGTAACAAAACAAAAGAGTATATTTTCATAAAATACGCATTATATAGCTTTTCAAAATCCACGAATATCTCACCTCCTTTTTGTTTTCTATTACTTAGACTGACAATAATCGCTTTTGTTACAAAAAATTTTAATATTTTTTATCAACACTTCAATACCAGAAGGATGATGTACATCCAATCATGGTAAAATAGTCACCACAAGCGAAGAGTAATAAAATATCCCACTACCTTCTTTTATGGTGGTGGGAAAACACTTTGTGGAACTTATTATAGCCCCCATAAAGTTTATTTTCATAATCAATAGTTCTCCTTCAAGATGTAAATTACAGATTAATCTACTTGTGTTCTAGTATCATCTTGACCGTAAAATCCAAAATTTTCGCTCTCATCGAACACACCAATTATATCATGATATGTACATTTTCTCCACCGATTTTTTATGCTTACACATCATAAAAGTGGAGCAGTTTCCCACTCCACTTCTGATACTACCTTGCTCCTCTGTCATTCTTATGCTGATGGCTCTGTCTATTATTTTCTCGTTCCTTTACTTCTTGTTGCTTTCTCTGCAATCTTGTCCTCAAACAGTCCGACTCAGCCTTATTTCCGGTTTGCTGTTCCCACTTTGCAACTATCGACTGATAATCGGTATACTCCGCTTTAGAAGCTCTGTATTCAACCAAGAACTCCTTCACATTCTTATAACCATACCCCTGCACGATACTTGATAGGTACTGTTTCATATTGGCTATCTGTGTCTTTAGCTGTTCTGCCTGCTCCTGCAACTCCTTACGCTGTTTTGCCTTGAAGATGCCTTTTGCTCCTTTCCTTAATTTGCTACCAATTCATAGCCAAACATCTTAGTTGCCCAGAACGCTCTTGGAATTCGCCCAGGCATTGTCACATAACCCTGACTATCCAATTCCTTGTTCATCGACTTAATAAGCTTGTACGCGTGAGATTTGGAACAATTCAGTTCTTTTGCAACATCTTCCGCACTCATCATATATTGATAATTCGCCATATATTCGTCCTCCCTTCTTCATTTCTAATTTCGTTACATCTCTTGTATTTTGTTTGTGTACGTTTTTCGTAAACTTATATTAGCACCATATTTTTTCTTTGTCAACACTTCGTAAAACTATTTTTACGGTTTTCGTAAATATTATTTTTTGTAATTTCCTCTTTTATGTTTTTCGTAAATATGGTATTATGGATATTGTAATTATGTTTTTCGTATTTTTTCTATGTATGAATATAGGAGGTTGCTCATGGGTGATGGAAAGAAATTAAAGGAACACATTGATAACAAAGGTACCAATGTGCGTAAGATTGCTAAAGAAACCGGCATCAGTGCCACTACACTTTATACTATTATTCAAAAGGATACCAACATCAGATTTGACTTTGCTCT
>JAFQCI010000042.1 GCA_017416505.1 Lachnospiraceae bacterium | reverse complement strand
GGAAATTGCCAAGGTTGAAGATGCAATCATGAAAACTGTAAATATGTATGCAACAGTTTATCTGGATGAGAAAGGAATAAAGAGAGCCGGTAAATCGAAAGAAGTATCTCCGGAAGAAAAGCTTGCAGCACTCGAAAAGAAAGTGAAGAGTCTCAGCAGCAAAAAGATGATGTTGTATTCTGATTATAAGGATGACAAGCTCACAAGAGAAGAGTATGTCAAGCGTTCAAAGGCGATGGTGGAACAGATTGATGAATTGCATCAGGAAATCGAGCAGCTTAAAACAGAACTGCCGACAGAAGACAATTCAGCTGGTAAGTTTGATACACAGTTAGAAAATATCATCAATATGGAATCTTTTGACAGAGAGAAAATCCAGAAGGTAATCAAAAAAGTGATTATCAATGGAGAGGATAATATCGAGATTGTATGGAATACTGATGATCCCTTTTTCAAGTAAGGTGGATGTTTACAGAGTGTGGAGTGCCGAGGAAATGTGGCACTCCTTTCTTCTGCAAGCATAAATATTACTTTCAATATACTGCAATAGCAGGTATAATGGAAAGTAATATTTGAGGATACAAAAAATCAATTTTTTTTGGTCTGGGGTTGACACGAGCAGGATTGTCTATGCCAGAGATAAAATTAATTATGGAAATTGCAGACTTCTTTGAGATTTCGGTTGATACGCTTTTAGGATATGAACAACAAAATGGTAATGTTGAAAATAGAATTCAGAGAATAAGACAATGTATTGTGGAAAAGGATTTTGAAGAAGGCGTTTCGGAAGTGGAAAAAGCACTGAAGAAATATCTGAATAATTTTAGCATTACTTATGCCGGGGCGATGCTGTATAGGATGAAATTCCTGGAAGAGAAATGTGAAGAAGCTATGATAAAGTCTAATCAGTTGTTTGAAAAGGCGATTACTCTGCTCTATCAGAACACGGAAAAGAGTATTAATGAAGTAACCATACTAAATCATATGGCAAGTAATTATTTGGTAGCGGGTGATACGGAGAAGGGGTTAGAACTTTTAAAACAAAATAACATTTGCAATATTAACAGTGGTCAAATCGGTTTTATTTATACAGTAGAATTAAAGAAGCCGGAGGAAGCCGAAAGATATCTGAAATCTTCCATGTCTGAGATTATTAATAAAATGATATACACGGTGGGAGGAATGGCATATGCGCATGCATTGAAGGATGATGAGGCTTGTATTGCGGAAGCATTATGGTTAATACACTATTTTGACAGTTTAAAAGAGAATGCGGATGCTGTTGCGTTTCTTGATAAACTCAAAGCAATTCTGTTAGCACAATGCGCAGTTTGGGAAATGTCTTTCGGACACGAAGACAAGGCAAAAGAATGTATGAAAGATTCATATCTGTTGGCGCAAAGATTTGATGCATCTCCAGTTTATACGGTGCAGAATAATATGTTCCTAAAAGGTATGGAGAAAGAAGGTGCTTACTTTGACGGAATAGGTAAAACGGCAATGGAGGCTGTAGAGAATTTCGTGTTTGAGAAAAAATCTGAATCGAAAGCACTGGCACAGATGAAAGAGCGATGGGAGGAATTAAAAGGTGGAGGCACAGAACCTGAATAAGAAATTGGATAAAATCTGTAAAAAGGGTAAGGCAGTCGGCGTAAATCTTGCTCTGTTTGACGGCAAAGGAATTATTTATAACTATAACTATGGTTTTGCAAATAAGGAACAAGGGATTAAAAGTAACAATGATAGTCTGTATATGATTGGTTCCAATACAAAGGTTCTGACTGCGTTAGGTATTTTAAAGCTAATGGAGGAAGGAAAACTTTCTTTGGAAGATGACATCAAAAAACACATCCCGGAATTTGAGGTACAATCGCATTTCGAATATGACAAGATCACTATTGCAAACCTTCTGATGCACAGATCCGGACTGGTGTCTGATTTGTTTCATCTGATATTGGATAAAACAAGAGATTACCACGAGGTGATTCCGGAATTGAGAGAGACTTATCTGACAGCAACGCCGGGTAAAATGTTTTCCTATTCCAATGTGGGTTATACGGTGCTTGGTGTTGTAATTGAGCGTGTTTCAGGATTATCTTATACAAAATACATACAGCAGGAAATTGCCAAACCACTGGGAATTCAGGTGCATTTTCTATCGAACGAGGAAGAGAGACATCCTTTTGTATCCACAGTTTCCTTAAGTTATGATAAAAAGGGAAATGTCATGGAGGATAATTTGGCAACGCTGCTTCCGGCAGGCTCTAATACCTATATGTCACTTTCGGATTTTATAAAGTTTGGGCAGATGTTTTTAAAGAAAGATGGTGTTTTACTGAAGAAAGAAACGCTGGAATTTATGGAAACATTGGATTTGGAAGATTCAATTGACCGTGAAGTCTATAATGTGGGGTTTGGTTTGATTCATAAACAGTATGATATGGGAGAGCAGGTAGGGAAGGTACTTGGTCATGGAGGAAATACCACATGTCATCATTCCATGTTTAACTATATTCCGCAACTTAATGTTGGTATCGTAGTTATGACAAACAGTCAGAGTGCGATTGGATTCTATGCAACGGCAGGTATGACTGTTTTGATGGAATATCTGAAAGAAAAAGGAATTGCCGTAGAGGAACGTAAGACAGAGCAGGAGCGTGTGAAGTGTGACAGTGATGATATGATTGGCAAGTATGCAACTGCTCGTGGCGTGATGGAAATCAAACGAAACAATAAAAATGAATTGGTTACGAAGGTGTCAAAAATTCCGATTCAATTATCTCTTTGTAAAGATGGATACTATCAATGTATGCCGGTCAAAGCAATACATAAAATCCCAATTTTCAGACGCTCCATTCAGGGAATGCGTTTAAAACCTGCAACATATTTGGGCGAAGATATCATGCTTATTGAACAAGCTGGTAAATATCATAAAACAAGGGGCATTATTGGATGTAAGTATGAACAGACGGATATTCCTGTCCATTTTAGAAAGGCGTGCGGTAATTACATGGTTGCAGATGAAATATTCAAGGAATTAAAGTGTAAATGTCAGCTCAAGGTGGAAGGTGACGTGTTAACGTTGGAGATTGAAGCGTTAAATGTAAAGCTTAACAACTGCTTGAAAGTGGTTGGTGAAGACCTTGCGATTTTACAGGGATTTGGCAGACTGGCAAAAGAAGCGGTAAAATTGAAAAAAGAAGATAGCGGATATTATTTGACTTTTAGTGGTATTGTTTTTAAGAAGATGGAGTAGGTGTTGTAATATGAGATTATTAATATATGGAGCAGGTGGAAGTTTTCGGGAAGGAATACTAAAGGCGGCCCTTACTCCATATATCATTCAACTCACAACATTTGCTGAAATAAATGGAGACCGTACACAACGTTTGGACAATTTATCTCAAATAATGGAGAAGTCAAAAATTCCGTATCAAATAGTAAAAAACATGCAGGACTGGCAATTGTGTCATCTTGCTATGGTTGTACCTATAGCTGATGCTTATTATATGGCCGAAAATCCACAAATGGTATGGAAAGAAGATAAGGTAATGCAGAAAACAGCGGTGCAAATAAAACATAACTTCCGGATGTTACGCAAATTGGGAATTGTTCTATCGCCAAGAAAGATGAATGTGTTTTGTTTGTTGCCGACTTGGATATTGAAAATTGGTTTAACGTTGGTGTTTAAAAGTGATTTTGGGGATGTGTTCATGTATCAGCATTCAATGAATGCACCGGACGAAATGAGACAATTAAATAGACAATTTTATCAGTATTTGAAAATAGAAAAAAAGATGGATGAGATTAGGAATTAGGAAAGGCGTATCATATGAAAATGGTATGTCTTTTTGTCTGTTAATAGTGAAATAATAAGGGTTGTATGATATAATAAGGATAGTGTGAAATTTTGATAAGGAAAATAATTTGAGAAAGTAAAGAGATTTGGTGCTATGAATTTAATAAAAATACAAAAATTCATAAAAAAGCAAAAGGTTAGTTTCATATGTTCTGTGGATGAGAATGGTTGTCCTAATGTAAAAGCAATGTTGAAACCTAGAAAAATAAGCGGTTTGAAGGAATTTTATTTCTCCACAAATACATCATCTCTCAGGGTGAAGCAGTTTCTAAACAATCCTAATGCCAGTATTTATTTTTATCACAAAGGACTGATTAAGTACACAGGCGTTATGCTAGTGGGGAGGATGGAAGTATTAACAGAACAAGAAGCAAAGGATATGATTTGGAGAAAAGGTGATACCATGTTTTATAAAAAAGGTGTCACCGATCCAGACTATTGTGTGTTGAAGTTTACTGCGAAGAGCTGTAGATATTATTGTGATTTGAAGACGGAGAGTTTTGAGGTATAAATGGTAGGAAGGCGGAATGTATTTCTGTGGAGAAAACGATTAGGGGAATGAGAGCATCTAAGCTTTTGGACATACGTTGTGTTGTAGTTATTATCATATTTCTCTTATGTGGAGTTGTATGGCTGTTTTGTTGAGGAAGTATATAATTCTGAGAAATATATGGGATGTATTATTTAGGGGATGTGGCGTAAATGGTAAAGCGGTCGGGAATATTATTCCCGGCGATTGTGAGTTCGACCCTCACCATCCCTATCATGTTTAAAGAATAAGTGTAGCAGTACTAAGGGAGTTGGATGCGTCTGACTTCTTTTTTGTTTTCTTTATCGGCAAAAAACGAGCGGATTTATTGGAAAAATAAATGGTTTTATTGCCGATAAAGTGGTATACTATATTAAGAAGTATAGAAACAGAAAGTAAATCCAGATGGAGGGAAAGGTATGCGATATCTATCAGTTGTGGAAATTGCAAAAAAATGGGATATATCGGAACGTAGTGTGAGAAACTACTGTGCCAATGGTCGTGTAGCCGGAGCTTTTCTTACTGGGAAAACGTGGAATATTCCGGAAGATGCTGTGAAACCGGAGCGCACCAATCAGAAAAAAGGACAGCCGCATACGCTTTTGGATATATTGAAGGAACAAAAGGAAAGTAGATATTCAGGAGGCATATACCACAAAACGCAGATTGAATTAACCTATAATTCCAATCATATGGAAGGCAGCCGTTTGACCCATGATCAGACCAGATATATCTTTGAAACCAATACGATAGGAATGGAAAATGAAGTCATTCATGTAGATGATGTGATTGAAACTGTTAATCATTTTCGTTGCATTGATTTGATTATTGAGAGTGCTAAAGTGGTATTAACCGAGAAGTTTATCAAGGAGCTTCATTTGCTTTTGAAGAACGGCACTTCGGATTCCAGGAAAGAGTGGTTTGCTGTTGGCGATTATAAGAAACTGCCCAATGAAGTTGGTGGTATGGAAACTACCCTTCCTGAAGAAGTAGCAGATAAAATGAGAACTTTGCTGGCAGAGTACAATGCAAAAAAAGTTAAGACTCTGAATGATATTTTGGAGTTCCATGTAAACTTTGAAAGAATCCACCCTTTTCAGGATGGAAATGGCCGTGTGGGAAGATTGATTATGTTCAAAGAATGTTTGAAATACAATATTGTGCCGTTTATTATTGAGGATAATTTGAAGCTCTACTATTATCGAGGATTAAAGGAATGGAATCAGGAAAAGGGCTATTTGACTGACACCTGTTTGACAGCACAGGATAAGTATAAAGCCTATCTTGATTTTTTCCGGATTGAATATGATGAATAACTTTTAATTTTTACAAACATTTTACCAAACTCTGGTATCAGATTTTATATTGTTTTCCTATAATGATGACATCCGAAGAGGAAAATATTTGTTATCATAAGAGGAGACAACAATGAGAAAAAACGTGAAAAAAGCATCAGTATTACTATTATCAGCATTATTAATGATGAATCTTGCTGCGTGTGGTTCAGATGAAGCAGAAAGTACAATGCAGTCAGCAGAAACACCTAACGCTTCCAAAGAAGCAGAAGAACAGGTTGTTGAAGAGGAAGTGAAAACACCAAAGTATGTGTTTATGTTTATAGGAGATGGAATGAGTTATCCCCAGATTCAGTCCACTGCTGATTACCTTGGTGCCTTAGAGGATGAAGACTATTTTAGGGCTGAGCCGAGTCTGGATGATAATCAGGGTGCTACTTTGGATGGACCTGAATATTTGAATTTCATGAATTTTGAAACTGCAGGTTCGGCAGTAACTTACGACAGCAACTCCTTTGCGCCGGATTCAGCATCTACAGCGACTTCTCTATCTACCGGTAATAAAACTTATTCCGGAACTATCAATGTAGATGAAACAGGAACCGTAACTTATGAAACCATCACAGAAAAAGTGCATGAACAACTTGGCATGAAAGTAGGTATTATTTCATCTGTTAATCTAAACCACGCAACACCTGCTGCATATTATGCACACCAGGCAAGCAGAAGCAGTTACTACGAAATCGGTATAGAATTAGTAGAATCTGATTTTGAATATTTTGCAGGTGGCGGATTATTAAAAGCAACCGGCTATGACAGCGAAAATCCGGAAAAAGACCTTTATGAAATGGCAGAAGAAAACGGATATAAAGTAGTAAAGACCCAGGCAGAAGCAGAACAGGTATCCTCAGCAGATGAAAAGGTCATTATTATTGATGAGAATCTGGCAGATTCCAGTGCAATGCCCTATGAAATTGACCGTACAGATGATATGTGGTCTTTAGCAAACTATGTATCAAAGGCAATTGAAGTATTAGACAATGATAATGGTTTCTTTATCATGTGTGAAGGCGGAAAAATTGACTGGGCTTGTCATGCCAATGATGCAGCTTCTACCATTCAGGATACCATTGCATTATCAGATGCAGTTCAGGTGGCGATTGATTTTGCGAAAGAACATCCGGATGAAACCCTGATTCTTGTAACCGGTGATCATGAAACAGGTGGTCTTACCATTGGATTTGCAGGAACGGATTACGATACTTATTTAACACTACTTGAAAGTCAGAAGATTTCTTTTGCAAAATACGATAGCGATTATGTAGCAGCCTATAAAGAAAATAAGACTTCTTTTGAGGATGTATTAAAGGATATTGAAGAATTATTCGGCTTAAAGACAAGTGGGGAAGAAGACGATAAGCTGGTATTAACTGAATATGAAACACAACAGATTAAGAACGCGTATGAAAAGAGCATTAACGAAAAAGAAACCGGTGTGGATGCTCAGGCAGAATATGTAATGTATGGCACCTATGAACCATTAACCGTAACCATTACCCATATTTTAAACAATAAATCCGGTGTTTCCTTTACTTCTTATTCACATACAGGACTTCCTGTTGCAGTATTTGCAGAGGGCGTAAACTCAGAAGTATTTGATGGATATTACGATAATACTGAAGTTTATAAGAAATTAGCGAATATGTTAAATATAAAATAAATTGCAGAAACGTAAAATGCGGAGCGATTTGTAATCATCATGGGGAAAATATTGTTTAACCCCAATATCATAATAGGATAAAAGTGGGAAACCACCTTGCAATATCCCCTGCATACAGGCAGGGGATTTTTGCATCTAACAGGAGGAACAAGTGAAAGAATGTAAAAGAAAAGAATGGTTCAAATATAATGCACCAATGATAGTGTGTGTAGTAATGATTGTAATACTACTGTTGCTTCCTACGGGATATGAGGGGGCGCTTCAGTATCAGGAGGCAGACCGTTGTGTTGCTAAGATTATAGAAACAGATAATTCGGCCATCATCGATACCGGGCTAGTGCGTACCGGTGAGCAGCGGTGTAAAATCAGATTGTTAAGCGGGGAATATGAAGGGGAAGAAGTTACCGGAATTAATATGCTTCAAGGTTCCTTGGAAAAGGATAAGCTCTTTGAAGCAGGAGATAAGGCATTGGTAGTGGTAAGTCATAAAGATGGAGTTATCACCAATGTTACAATGATTGACCATTATCGGCTTCCTTGGGAACTGGTGATGGGAGTAGGGTTTATCCTGTTTTTAATATTATTTGCAGGAAGAACAGGGCTTCGGGCTATCTTTTCTTTCGTATTGACGATATTGACTTTATGGAAGGTATTGGTGCCATTATACCTAAAAGGCTGGAATCCTATCTGGATAGGTTTGCTGGTAACATTATTTTTAACCAACATTATTATTTCATTGGTATATGGTTTTGACAGACGAAGTGCATCCGCTATATCCGGCTCTTTTTTAGGAATATTGGTGACTTGTATTCTGGGAATTGTATTCACAGACGCTTTTAAAATTCATGGAGCGGTTATGTCCTATTCGGAAAGTTTGTTATATGCCGGATATCAATCCTTGAATTTAACACAGATTTTTATGGCTTCTATTTTTATCGGGGCATCCGGAGCCATTATGGATTTGGCAGTAGACATTACTTCTGCCGTAAAAGAAGTAGTAGATAAAAAGCCGGATATCAGCTGTATCGAGGCAATCAAATCAGGGATGAACGTAGGCAGGGCTGCCATGGGAACCATGACTACCACACTGCTATTAGCTTATTCGGGAGGTTACATTGCATTGCTTATGGTATTCATGGCTCAGGGAACACCGGTCTCCCATATCCTGAATTATAAATATGTATCAGCAGAGATGATACATACCGTGATAGGCTCCTTTGGTTTAGTTACGGTAGCGCCTTTTACGGCAATTTGTGCAGGATATTTGCTAACAAAGAAAAACAACGAAAAATCCTCTGAACAAAGAGATTGACAAAACAGATTTGCTGACATACAATGATTATAATAGAATCTGACGTGTTTTTGCGATGCGGACACGTTGGATTTTTCAATTTTCGGAATATGAAATAGAATAATTGGGAGTTTTTCGGGAAGATAAGGAGGGAGAAAGATGTCAATGAAATGTCGTAATGAGGAAGCTTCTTCTTTTCATAAGGGAGAGTCTGATAATTTGCAAAACAGCAAGGCGGATTCAGAAACAGATATTCTGACAGGACTGTATCATCGTAGTAAGCTGGATGAAATGTTTGAAACGGAATATAAAAAACTTAAGTTCTGTGGTGTTCTGGTTTTGGATATGAATGATTTACATAAATTAAACGAAGAATATGGCGTAGAGGCAGGAGATGAGGCACTTTGTATCGTGGCAGAAAGCATACGACGATTACAGAATCATAAGGTGATGTCTTACCGTTATAGTGGAGACAAGCTTCTTGTGGTTGCCAGTGAGTATTCGAAGGATGAGATTCGTGGCTTATTGAACCAATGGCTGGAACTATGGAATGAGATAAAAAAACAGAGCAAGATAGACATATCGGTAGCAGTTGGGGTAGCATGGGATAGCGCACCGGTGTCTGTGGAAGAATTGGTGGCAAAAGCAGACGTAGAAATGTACCGGAACAAAGAATTGATGAAATCCGGTGTTCCACTGGAATTTTATATTCAGGGTGAGATTTCCTGTTCCTACGGTCTTTTGTGTCGGAAGCAATTCTTTGATATGATTGATTATAAATGGAAAAATGAATATGAGGATTATTGCCTTTTGGCAAGTGATATTGAACATTTTAAGATTTTTAATAAATGGTATGGAAGAAAAGCCGGGGATGAATTTTTAGAAGAATTTGCAGGTGTATTAAAGAACTATGCCAAGGATTATCATGGAATCGCAGCTTATTTCGGGGGAGATAATTTTGCAATCTTAATGCCGGACAATGAAAAAGTAATCAATCTTATGATAGATGATTTGTGCAAAATCATGCGAAAATACGGCAATGCCATGGGATTTTTACCTGTTTTTGGTACCTATCGTATAAAAGAAGAAAATCTTAGTGCGGTTGAGATGTATGACCGTGCTGTGGAAGCTTTGAAACATATTTCAGATAATCTGGAACAACGACTTTGTTATTATGATAAAGAAATGACGAATAAGGAAGAAGATGAACTTCATATTTTAACGGAAGTCAGAGATGCCATTAAGGATGGGCAGTTCACGATTTACCTGCAACCGAAGTGCCAGATTAAGAATCGAAAGATTGTTGGAGCAGAAGCCTTGGTACGTTGGATTCACCCTGTTAAGGGAATGATATCTCCGGGAGTATTTATTCCGGTCCTTGAAAAAAATGGTTTTATCAGTGTTTTAGACCTTTATGTATGGGAGCTGGCTTGTAAGCAGGTTCGGAAATGGATGGATTCCGGAATTGAACCGGTTCCTATTTCCATCAATATCTCCAGAATGGATATTATGTCTGTGAATGTTGTAGAAATTCTAAATGGTTTGATGGATAAGTACAATATTGATAGAAATTATATCAAAATAGAGATTACAGAAAGTGCTTATGTGGAAAATGACCAGAAAATAGTAGAAACGGTTCGGGAACTAAAGAAGGTTGGATTCAATCTGATGATGGACGATTTCGGAAGTGGCTATTCCTCATTAAATATGTTGAAACAGATATTAGTGGACACCATTAAAGTGGACATGAAGTTTTTGGACATTGATTGCCAGAATATGAAAAAAGGACTTGGTATTTTAAAGTTTGTGGTGAATATGTCCAATGAAATTGATGTTTCTATTATTGTAGAAGGAGTAGAAACAGAAGAACAATCGGATTTTCTTGGGAAAATGGGTGTGCGGTTTGCACAGGGCTATCTCTTCTACCGGCCAATGCCAATCGAAGATTTTACTAAGTTAATTTCTGTGGAAGAAAATGTAGACAGACATGGAATCTATCGTATGAAACTGGATGGACAGCATATGGAAGAGATGTTAGAAGATATGCTTTCAGCAAGGGAAAGTCGTTATAGTCAGATTGAAATTGAGAAAATCCGAGGTGGATTCTTTTCCTATAAAGCAGAAGGAAAGCAGGAGTTAATAGCGGTAAGCCAGTCTGTGGTTGCGATGTATGGCTGCAGGACAGAAGAGGAATTTAGAGAGTATGTAGGAAACTCCTTCATTGGTATGGTTCACCCGGAAGACAGATATCGTATTCAGGAAGAAATCAACGAACAGATTCAAGATACGGAATGGAAAATGGACTATATTGAATACCGGATTATTACAAAAGATGGACAAATACGTTATATCAGCGATTATGGACATTTGGAAGAAGACCCGGATACAGGAGAAACCTATTTTTGTGTATTTTTATTAGATGTGACGGATAAAATTAAATGTTAAATAATACAAGTTTCCGTTTTGGCAAGTGTAGTAGCTTATTACATATGCAAATGGTTAGACGGTGATGAGTAATCGGTAATTAGCCTCAGTTTGGTCAGCTGTAAATGACAAGAAACCTCAGGAGCGGCAACTCCTGAGGTTTCGTTTTTGTGATGTTTATGTGTAATCTGTATCCTTTACTCTATCCACACTATAACATATGTGGTAGGTAATTTCAAGTATTCGTAAAATTTTTTTTGCTTTTTGTTTTACAAAAATTCCCATCAAAAAAGGTGGAACTTTACACTTTCATTTTCCCATGCTAAAATGAAGAAATAAGCAAATGAAAGGGGAGTGCCTCAAGTACATTGTAAAGTTACTTGAGCCAGGTGCAAGAGATGTATCGGATAGGAATATGTGATGACGATGCTGTATTTACGAAATACATAGAACGGTTATTTAAGGAGGAAGGGATAGAAGCGGAATTTTATGAATATCTTTCCGGGGAAGAACTGGTTCAGAATATGAAGGAACGGGATAGTTTTGATTTATTGGTTTTGGATGTCATGATGCCGGGGATGGATGGAAATGAAACGGCGAAAGAGTTTCGAACACAATTTCCTAATACATTGTTGGTATTTTGTTCCGGGGTTTGTTTGCCTACAGTGGAATCTTTTGAGGCAACGCCATATCGTTATTGGCTGAAAGAATATACAGAAGAAAAAATGAAGTCCGAAATAAAAAATGTACTTCAAAAGATGGAAAGAAACAGGAAACCCAGTCCTTTTGTTATGGTGAAAAAAGGAAGCCAAATCGTAAAATTACCTGCGGAACAAATCTATTACATAGCTATTGCGAAAAAAGGAACGGTATTTTATTGCGCAGGAGAAAATGAAATTTATACTTCAGCCAGAAAACTAGCGGAAATTTATGAGCAACTAAAAGAATTTGGATTTGTTTACGCTCATAACAGTTATATTGTGAATTTAAGGCATATTGTGGTGGTAAGTCTTAAAGAGTTAGAATTAAGAAATGGGCAAAAACTTACGGTTTCCCGTTCAAGAGCAAAAGAATTTCGAAAAGCTTTTGCGGCAGATGTAGCACAAAAATATGAGGGGTAGTTATTACATGGATTCGAAAAAGAAGTTAAACATATTGGAGATGGAAGAAGACAAGGTGAATCAGGTTGCCTTTATAATCGCCTCTCTTGCGGCAATTGGGGCATGGGCTATGGTAAGAGGATTTTTAGGTGGCCCACCAAGAGATAATCTGATACTTATAATGCCGGTTTTTGGTATTCTGCTTCAGTTAGCTGAGAAAAAAGTAAAGTGGTTAAAAAAGTATACAAAGTATGTTTATATGACTTTACCATTTTGGGCAAGTATTGTTTTGATTGTAGATGGTGACGGAAGATTTGCAGCAATCTCACAACTTTATTTTATGTGGTTAAGTTTATCCATCGCATATTATGATGTAAAAATGGTGTTATTTTGTTCTGCTTTCACCATAATCTGCACTGCAGGAACTATTTTTTTGTTTCCGGAAGTTATGTTTAAGATAGATAATCTTACTGTGTGGATTTATATTCTTATAGTTTATATTATGGCTACTGTTCTGGCGGCTATTACAGCGAAAAGAATGCGTAATTTATTGGAAGAAACGAGAAAACTAAGAACATATGAGGATGAACTTGTTTATTTGGAGCAATTAGAAGAAAAAGAAGAAAAACATAGTGAATTTATTCATAATGTGAACCATTATTTTAAGGCCATAGGGGAATTGGCGAGAGAAGAACATTGTGAACAGATTATGAATCTTATGGAAGAATTAAATATCAATTTAATGCAGAATGAAAGAATTGTTTACACAAAGCATAAGATGATAAATGCGGTTTTAACAGAAAAAATGAGTGAAGCTATGGATTCCGGTCTGGAGTTTGATGCCTATGTGGAACCTGGTGTGCAATTTGGTGAAGTAAGCAGCAGTGATTGGGTGGTGATGCTTGGAAATTTGTTGGATAATGCTTTTGAAGCCGGAAAACAATGTGAAGATGAAAAGCGAAAGATAACGTTACGTATGTTCATGGAGAAAGATGGAAACGTATGCGTTGTAAAGATTAAAAATCATTTTATGAGAAAACCCAAACGTCATAAATCTGCTTTTATTTCTACCAAAAAGGAAAAAGGATTGCATGGAATTGGGATAAAAAGTGTGGAAAAGACCATTGAAAAATATAATGGGTATCTTCAGTGTCTGGTTGAAGAACAGGTTTTTACAAGTGTTTTAATATTGCCGATAAAAGTATGACAAAAATAGCCCTAAAAAGTGCAAATTTTGCCCTCCCCATTGATGGAAATTTTTAATTATTGTAGAATGAACTTTAACGGTGAACGGAAAAAGTTATTCTATAAAAGTGGCGGAGGGTATTTTTATGCAATTAGATATGTTAAAAAACGAAGAAAAAAGAATGAATCTGATAATGTTTATTGCTTGGGGATTTATGGTTCCAATAACGGCATTTTCTTTTGTTATGTTGCTTTTGGGTGGTAATGTTTATGATACACCACCATTGGCGATGATAGTGTTAGCGATACTTATTCGAGTTTTTGAGAAGAAATTAGGAGCTAAGGCGAAATATTTATATGCCTGTCTTATGCCGGTAATTGGTGCTATTACCATGGTAGTAGGAAATGATGGAAGATATGCTGCAATGACTCAGGCATATTTTTTAGTAACGATTATGATAATTGCCTATTATAATGTTTCTGTGATAAAAGTGAATGTAATTGTAACGATACTGGTAAATGGTATTGCATTCATCATTTTTCCAGAGGCATATCTGAAGTTACATAGTCTGGTTGTATGGATTTTTATACTTCTTGTATACATTTTGGAAGCTATTGCAGCCTATGTAATTGCAGCACGTTCCTGCCAACTTTTTAAGAACGTTGCAGAAAAGGAAACTGAGGTAGGAAATATTCTGGAAAAAGTAGAGAATATTACAGGAAAATTAGGAAATGCCAGCGAATCTTTAGTGGAAACTTCACAGACACAAAGTGCCTCCACAGAAGAACTTTCTGCAATTAGTGAAAATCTGTTAGAAAGCAATGAATCCATGTTAAATAAGGCAGAACAGAGTAAGGAAAATCTTGCAAGTTTAGAAGAAGCCAGCTTGAATATGGAACAAAAAATGCAGGATGTAGACAAGATATCCAAAGAATTAGTAGACATTTCTGTAGCCAATGAAACAGCATTGAATCACCTTATGAGTATGAGTGGAGAAGTGGAAAGTTCTACCAATAAAACAAGAGAAGTGACAGATAAGTTATTGCAAGAGTCCGGGGAAATCGGTACTACTTTGGATATTATCAATGGAATTGCAGAATCCATTAATCTTCTTGCATTAAATGCTTCTATCGAAGCCGCAAGAGCCGGAGAAGCAGGAAAAGGATTTGCGGTAGTAGCTCAAGAGGTAGGACGTTTGGCAGACAGTACCAAGGAATCCTTGAAAGATGTCAATGAAGTGGTTTCCAGAGTACAAAATGGAACTGAGGATGTTTCGAAATTTATGAATGAAAACGCAAAACAGCTATTGGAACAGAATCATGTGATTGTAGAAACCGTAAAAGGTATTCGAAACATGATGGAATTATTAAAGAAATCGGTAGAAGCAAATAAACAGGCTGATAAGATTCGAGAATTGCAAAATCAGATTATTCAGGAAACAGTAGTAATCAATGAAGATATTGCAGAAAGAATTCATCAGGAAAATGCAGAATTTGCTAATATTACCAGCATGGTACAGAGCAATACAGATGAGATTGTGGTCTTATCTGACCAGGTTGATAGTATCAATGGTATGATTAAAGAATTAGAAGAATTGTTAAGGGAATAGAGTTGTATTGCTGTTATTGTTTACTGCGAACAGTAACGTATTGCCACATCGACGAAGAAATAAATCGTAGATGTGGCAGTTTTTTTGTGTAACAGTTACTTACTTTAAGCATTTTTTAGAATTTATACTAGCTTTCGTTGTCGTATTTTGTTAGAATATAATATAACTGATAGACATTGAGAGGTACGCTTATGAATAAGAAAAGACAGAAGAAAAAGGGTATGAGCATTCGAATGAGGTTAATCGGTATTATCATTCCTATTGTATTGGTACTGATTGTTTCATTTTTTGCCTTAGCGAGAAATGTGGTGATTAAACTTTCACAGGAGAAATTGCAGGCAAAGTCTGAAGTGTATACGGAGGAAATTAGTAACTGGTCGAACCAGATATTTGGGGAATTGCAGATTTATCAAAACACCATAGAAGATGGAAATTTTGAAGATGATGCGGCAATTTTGAAATACCTGGAAACGACACTGGATAAAAATGAATCTTATCCAATTGGTCTTTATATGGGAGATGACAGTGGAATATATCTGGATGGCTCCGGTTGGGTACCGGGAGATGACTGGGTTCTTACAGAGAGAGACTGGTATGTGGATGGAAAAGATAATGAAGAATTTGCATTTGGAGAACCTTATTATGATTCCATGACGGGACAGGTATGTGTAAGTGCTTCTGTTCGTGTGGATGATTCCAAAGCAGTACGGGTATTGGCAACCGATGTTTATTTGGATTCTGT
Organism: Lachnospiraceae bacterium; assembly: GCA_017416505.1. Next base: position 21,777 of record JAFQCI010000042.1, on the reverse strand, counting down.
AGTGAATGTGATTTCTGATATTTCTAGTAAGGAAGAAGAGGATGCCTTCTTAGTAACGAAAGACAGTAAAACCATTATAGCACATATGGATAAGGAAATGCTGGCAGTTACCTTGGGAACGGAAGGAGAAGATTCCTTATATACAGCCATTGGTGAGGCAATCGAAGAAGAGAAAAGCGGAATTCTTTCTATAAAAGGCGATAATGGAACTTATTATGTATGCTTGAATCCGGTAGAACATACAGAATGGTATCTGGTTACTTATGTGAAGGAACAAAAGGTTCTTTCTGATTTACACCAGATGGAATGGATTATGGCATTGATTGCTGTGGTAGCCGCAGTAGTGCTAATTTTGGTTATTTTAAGAATGATGAACCGGGTAGTAAAACCCGTAAAGAAAATGACAGATGTTATTGAAAAAATAGCAGAAGGAGATTTTTCTCAAAATATTGAAAGTAAAGGAAATGACGAAATTGCGAAGATGAGCAATGATATGCAGTTGTTCATTACCAGTATGAGAGATACCATTTCTGAAATCAGTGGCATTGCAGGATGGTTGGAACGTCAGTCCTTAGAAAACGGAGAAATTTCAGATTCTTTGAAAGATTCATCTGAAAAACAGGGTCAGGAAATGGAAATGCTGGAGCAAATGGTGGAACAACTTTCGAAAGCAGCAGAAGAAGCAAGTGTACAGATGGACAGCCTGGCAGAACTGATTCAAAAAGCAGACAAAGAGGGCGAAATTGCAGAAGTCTTGATGCAGGAAAGCGTTGTAATGTCAAAGAATGGAAAGAATGATATGGAACATATCACTCATGGAATGTCTAACATTCACGCTTGTATATCTGGACTTTCTGAGCAGATTGGAAAAGTAGGGAATATTGTTTCCCAAATCGGAAACATGGTAAATATGATTGTGGATATTGCGGATGAAACCAATCTTTTGTCTTTGAATGCCTCCATAGAAGCGGCGAGAGCCGGAGAAGCAGGAAAAGGATTTTCTGTAGTAGCAGAGCAGATAGGTAAGCTGGCAGTAAGCAGCAGTACTGCGGCAGATGAAATTTCTAAATTAACCATTGAAATTCAAAGCACAGTAGAGGAAGCAGTATCCCATATGAATTCCAGTGTGGATGAAGTGCAGATGAATGTAGGAGTGGTATCAGAAGCCAGTGCTACTTTTGAGGGATTATACGAAAAGGTTTATGAAACCAGCCAAAGAGTGAAACAAATGATTGAGTTGGTGGATAGAGTAGATAAGGTTTCTAAGCAGATGGAAGAAATCTCTCAAAGCCAGTTACAGGCATCGGAGCAGATTGTACAGTCTACGGAAGAGTTAAATCAACAGACGAAGAATGTAACAAAGAATAGTTGTACCGTAGCGGAAGGCGCTGAAAAACTGGAGAAGGAATCGAAGGAACTTATGAACCGTATTGGTAAATTTAAAGTTTAGTTATGAAAATCTGAGGTCAAGGACTATATAGATATGGTCCTTGGCTTTTTTATTGGAAACGACATACTTTCTTCACAATCCATTGATATAATGTATCCACTAAACGAAAGGACGATGCGATATGAAGAAAAAATGGATGGCGGTTTTATTATGTGGAGGAATGCTTTTTAATTTAACAGCTTGCTCCAATAAAAAAACAGAAGAAGATAAGACATCTTCTGGGGAAATAACAGAATTGTATGACAATACCACTTTGTCAAGTGGGTATGAAACCACATTATTTGACACCAGCTATGTACATAAGATAAATGTGGAAATTTCAGAGGATGACTGGGAAGACTTGCTGGAAAATCCTTTGAATAAGACGAAGTATGAGGCGAATGTTACTATTGATGGAAATCTGGTGGAACAGGTATCTTTTGCAACAAAGGGAAATTCTTCTCTTTCGCAGGTTGCAATGTCAGACTCCAACCGATATAGTTTTAAGATTAATTTTGGAAAATTCGTGGATGGACAGACATATGATGGATTGGATAAGTTAAATTTAAACAATGCGATGTCAGATGCAACTTACATGAAAGATTATTTGTCTTATGAAATTATGAGAGCTGCCGGAGTGGAAACTCCCCTTGTAAGTTTTGTAGAACTTTCTATCAATGGTGAGGTTCATGGTTTATATGTGGCAGTTGAAGAAGTGGATGATGCGTTTCTTTTAAGAAATGATGATAGTAGTGATAGTGCATTATATAAACCGGAAACAGAGCAGTTAGAAAATATGGGTCAAGGATTTGGCGGAGGAAACATGGAATTACCGGAAGGATTCGACCAAGGAAATATGGAAATGCCAGAAGGCTTCGACCCAGAAAATATGGAAAAACCAGAGGGAACAGGTTCTGGAAATATGCAAAAACCAGAAGGTACTGGCGAGGAGAATACAGAAAATCCAAGACAGCAGGAGATTTCAGAAGAATGGAAAAACGATGATATGCAAACTCCAGGAGGTTTTGGTTTTTCTGGCGATAATGCAGGAACAGATTTGGTTTATGTGGATGATGAAGTTGAAAGTTATAGTGCCATTTTTGATAATATAGTCAATGACGTTACAGAGGAAGATAAAGAGGAATTGATTGCGGCATTGAAAGCATTATCGACAGGAGAAAATGTAGAAGAATATTGGGACATTGATGCAGTGATTCAATATTTCGTTGCCCATAATTTTGTTCTGAATTTTGATAGTTATACAGGAAATATGCTGCATAATTATTACTTGTTAGAAGAAGACGGAAAAGTATCCATCCTTCCATGGGATTATAATTTAGCATTTGGCGGTTATGGAATGGGTATGGGAATGGGAATCCAGAAGGGTGCGAATGCCGGTGCAGAGCAGGAAGAGGATGCAACCACATTTGTAAATTGGGGAATTGATTCGCCATTATCCGGCTCCACAGAGGATACAAGACCATTATGGAATTTGATTGCCAGCAATGAAACCTATTTAGAAAAATACCATGAAAAATATGATGAATTGATTTCAGAGTATTTTGAGTCAGGTAAATTGACAGAAGAAGTAGAAAGAATCAGTGCCATGATTCGGGAATATGTGTCGGCAGACCCTACTGCATTTTATACTGTAGAGGAATTTGATAAGGCAGTGGAAACCTTGAAAACCTTCTGTGAATTAAGAGCAGAAAGTATCAGAGGACAGCTTTCTGGAGAAATTCCATCTACTACAGAAGAACAAAATGCGGATAGCAGTACTTTGGTAGACGCTTCTGATATTAATATCAGTGACATGGGAAGCCTAGGTGGAGAAAAAGGAAATGCCATGCCGGGAGAATTTCAAAAAGAAGGAGAAAACGAACGAAACCGTGAGCCGGGAAATAAGCCGGATGTAGCTACGGAAGAAGCACAATAAGACTGCTGTCAAAAGGTATTTTGAGCGAAACATGATAGTAGGATAGAGAAGTTTAAATATTGTTTAAATAGTAATGCGTTTAAAGGGATTTCAGGGAAAATGAAATCCCTTTTTCTTTATTTTTAGGTGAAAATAAAAGAGAAAATGGAGAAAAATAGAAAAAAGATTTGTGTTGGCTGGTTAAAGATGTTATGATGATACTATGCGAAGCTGAAAATATCCGGATGAGGTGAGGGAATGTTAGAAATTGATATATGTGATGATGAAAATATATTTGCTGAAAAATTAAAAAGTATTGTAGCAGATTATTTGGATAGTATGCAGATACCATATAAGATTGATACATATCCTTCGGGAAAAGCTCTGTTAAATATGGATGGAGATGTAAAGAAATATAAAATAATATTTCTTGATATCAGCATGGGTGAGATAGATGGTATATTTACAGCAAGAAAAATTCGTGCAATTACGGATGAACCTTATATTGTTTTTGTAACAGCATTTATAAATTATGCATTTACCTGTGAACCACCTTCCTCACGGAAAGAAGTTAATATTACCCATAAAAGAGGAAGTACCCAAATAATCGCCATAACGGAAAGAATAATATGCGTTTGTGATTTATATTGCATAATTTGGTGGCTTTGCCATAATACGATGAAGAAGATATTTTTCCAGATGATTGCTAAATGAAAGGTTCAACAAGGAGTGGAATGAGAAGTGAAAAAAATAATGAAACTGGTTTTGATGCTTGTGATGCTGGCTAATTTATCTGCTTGTAAAAGTGATAGTGACGATAAGTATCCAGACGACCAGATTACAGATATGGGAAAAACCATTATAACATGCTTTGAAGAAAAGGATAAGGAAGCATTAATTTCATTATTTTCAGAAAATATAAAGAATAGTCATGACCTTGAAAAAGAAATAGAGCAGGCATTTGAGTTCTTTGATAGTGAAATAGTGGAATATGATGGAATCCATGGAGGTATAGGTGGTGGAAAAACGAGAGGAGAGGAGGGATGGATAGAAATGGAAGGCTCGGGAGACATAGACATTATTAAGACGGAATCTGGTACGAACTATAGAATTGGTTTCCAAGTGTGCCTCATTGATAAGGAAAATGAAGAAAATGTGGGACTTTATAGAATATATATAATTAATCAAGACATAGGAGAGGAATATGGCTGTGCGCCGGAAAGATTTCGTGAAATTGGCGAACAATAGAGTTTAATAAAGGAAAAACAGAAAAAGCAATCCGATTTTTTAGGGATTGCTTTTCCTGTTGCATGATTATGGTGACTGAGGTACTTAGTCCAGATGGGGAACAAGTAGTATGAATTATACCATTTCACTAAATCATATAGGCGTTCAGACAATAAAGAAAATGCAAGGCACAGGAACAGGTTCCTCAGTTGAAACACTTGACGCAGATAACGAAGAGAAATATCTTTATGTACTTTACAAAAAAGTCGGAGTACAAGACGAAATGCCTGCCGCGAAAAGGTCGCGGAATTACAATATTAGTACCAGCCTTTTAGTTATAAAAGAAAGTGAATTAGTTTGAGAATCCAAATAAATAGCAGTATAATACATTTAAAAATAAAACTTGTAATGTACTGTATATGTAATTCTCGTAACTGGTGCGAGAATTAGAGATTTGTATGGGTAAAAATTAAATCTCAGGATATAATATTCTGAAATAAATGAATAGAGGTGATGGTTAATGACAAAACAAGAAATAAAAAATCTTATAAAAGACCTCATTAAAAAAGGCGAGAAAATTGATGTGGAATTTAAAGAATCGAAGGAAGATTTGAATAAATCAGAGTACCTGAAGGAACACAGTTGCGTCGATTGAATGGTCGTATTTATGATAGAACACATGAAGGTGACATAGATATTACAGATAATGCTGAACTTGTTTATAAAATGTATGCGAGAAAGCAAAGTACTTATTTTGTGAATAAGGTATACCCTAAGTTTGGTTTAGAATTTCTTGATTTTGATGTTATCCGTAGGGCGAAGAAAATGGCAATGTCAAGAATGGATAATCATCCCTGGGCAGATATGAGTGAAGAAGAAATTCTTAGAAGTTCCGGCTTGATATTAGTAGACCCGGAAACGGGTAAAGAGGGTATTACTTTAGCTGCGATATTGCTGTTTGGTAAAGATAGCACAATTATGTCTGTTTTGCCACAATATAAGACCGATGCTATCTACCGTGTAAAAAATATGGATCGCTATGATGACAGAGAAGTGATTATCACAAACCTTGTAGATAGCTTTAGAAGATTGATGGACTTTGGTAAAAAGCATTTGAATGATGTATTTGTGACAGAAGGCGACCAGAGCATAAGTGCCAGAGACAAAATTCTTAGAGAAGTGGTATCAAATATTTTGGCGCACAGAGATTATGCAAATGCGTACACTGCACAGTTTGTAATTGAAAGAGACAAACTATATACAAAGAATAGTAACCTACCACATGGACATGGAGAATTGGAACTTAACAGATTTGAACCATTTCCTAAAAATCCACCTATTTCAAAGGTGTTTAGAGAGATTGGATATGCAGACGAATTGGGTTCAGGTATGAGAAATACAAATAAGTATACGAAGTTATATTCTGGTGGAGTGCCGAAGTTTGTTGAAGAAAATACATTTGAAATTATCATTCCAATAGAAAATGTGCCGGAGCTTCAGGTTGGTGGAAATGTAAATTCTGAAACAAGTAGAGTGCCGAAGAGTGCCGAAGAAGTGCCGAAGAGTGCCGAAGATACAATGTTTGAAAAGTTGGATGGACAGCATTTGCAGGTTTATAATTATGTTTTGACTAATGAAGCGATAACAACGAAAGAAGCAAAAGAGTTGTTAGGTTTGCAGGATAGAAGGGCTCGTAAGATACTTGCTGATATGTGTGATGCAGGAGTGCTTATGAAGGTAGGAGCAACAAGTAATTTGAAGTATGTCCTGCGAAAGAGGAATGATTAGTTAATAAAATGTGTATAGAGTATGAGTAATGAAGTTGAGTAAAAAGCAGGTAGCAAAATGAAGAAAATTGCAATTATAGAAGATGACAAAGGATTAAACAATGGAATTGCATTAGCCCTAAAAAATGAAGAGTATGAATTTATTCAATGCTACTCATTTTTAGAAGCCAAGAAAAGCATGAAAGATTTGCAGGTGGATTTGATTGTTTTGGATATCAATTTACCGGATGGGAATGGATTTGAATATCTCAAAGAAATAAGAAAACATTCCGAGGTTCCAGTGATTATATTAACTGCCAATGATTTAGAAACCGATGAAGTTATGGGCTTGGAATTAGGGGCAGATGATTATATTACAAAACCCTTTAGTCTGATGGTTCTTAGGGCAAGAATAAAAAAAGCACTGGAAAAGTCCTCTTCTTTAAAAAAGTTAGATATTTACGAAAACGGAGAGTTGCTGTTTGATTTTAACCGTATGTATTTTTCAAGAAATCATCAGGAAATCGAGTTAAGCAAGACAGAACAGAAATTATTGAAGATATTAATTGAAAACAAAGGAGTAAAGTTATCCAGAGCGAAACTGGTGGATGCAGTATGGACGGATGGTGCAGAATATGTAGATGAAAATGCCCTTTCTGTTACCATAAAACGGTTAAGGGATAAGATAGAAAAAAATCCTTCCAAACCGGAATACATACAAACAGTATATGGAATTGGATATGTGTGGAGGGAAACATGAAATTAAAAGGAATGAGAAGCACATATAAAAGGCTGAATCAAATGGTAGACGATGCCATGAATGACAGCTTTGAAGAAGAAAAATATGATGAAACGGAACTTTCTAAGCTGGAAGTAAAGTGGAAACGTTTCTTAACATCCTGTAAACTATCCAATAAAAAAATAGAGGAAGAACGCTCCAATATCAAAGAAATGGTATCTGATATCTCCCACCAGATAAAGACCCCATTGTCCAATATACTTTTATATTCTAAGTTGCTGGAAGAACAAGAGTTATCGGAAGAAAGCCGGGCTATGGTGAAAGAAATCACAAAGCAGTCCGAAAAGCTTGATTTTTTGATACAGTCCTTAGTTAAAACTTCAAGGCTTGAAACAGGAACCTTTCAATTAACTCCCAAATCTCAGGATATCTTTCCGGTAGTAAAGGATGCACTCATTCAAATAGAGAAAAAGGCCGAAAAGAAAGGAATTCAGATTTTGCTGGATGAGTCTGAAATTCCCGTAGTTGCTTTCTGTGATAAAAAATGGACAGTGGAAGCTGTATATAATATTTTAGATAATGCAGTGAAATACTCCATGGAAGGGACTAAAATTCAGATTCAGGTAAAAAATTTTGAGTTCTTTGTTGGAATAGAGATATGCGATAAGGGTATGGGAATTTCAGAGGAAGAAATTCCGTTTATATTTCAAAGATTTTATCGTGGCAAAATGGTAAAAGAAGAAGAAGGAGTCGGAATTGGGCTTTATTTAAGCCGGCAGATTATTGAAGGGCAAAACGGATATATAAAAGTAGCATCGAAAGAAGGAGAAGGCTCTGTTTTTTCTGTTTTTTTGCCGGCCGGCAAGTAACAGAATCTGCTATTGTTCATGGGAGCAGTAACGAAAATCTTTCAATACTGTAAGATTTCAGAAAGAAGGAGGAAAGATTGTTTTGTTATAGTCTATGTTGTAAAAGACATAGGCTTTTTTATATGTGTAAAAAATAATGGAGGAAATAAAAGTGGAAGTATTACGGACAGAAGGTTTAAAGAAATATTATGGTAATAACGAAAATCGGGTAAAGGCATTAGATGGAGTGAATTTATCTGTAAAACAAGGGGAATTTGTTGCGATTGTCGGTACCAGTGGAAGTGGAAAATCTACATTGCTACATATGTTGGGAGGATTAGACCAGCCAACTGACGGAAAAGTTTATGTGGAAGATAAAGATATTTTTAGTTTAAAAACAGAGGCTCTTACGATTTTCCGTAGAAGAAAAATAGGCTTTGTATTTCAGGCATACAATTTAATCCCTGTATTAAATGTGTACGAAAATATTGTACTCCCTATTGAACTGGATGGAAATCAAATCGATAAAAAATACGTAAAGGATGTCATAGATTCTCTGGGACTAAGTGAGAAGATAAGGAATATGCCAAACCAGTTATCCGGAGGGCAGCAGCAAAGAGTTGCTATAGCAAGAGCTTTAGCTACCAAACCGGCCATTGTTCTGGCAGATGAGCCAACAGGGAACTTGGATTCCCGTACCAGTCAGGATGTGTTAAGCCTTTTAAAGGTGACAGGACAGAATTTTGGACAAACCATGGTTATGATTACCCATAACGAAGAAATTGCCCAGATGGCAGACCGTATCATTCGAATCGAGGATGGAAAAATTACAAAAGGAGGTCAGCCACATGATGAAAGTGAAGAATAAACAAGTGATTCAAAAACTCTCTTTTCGCACCATATCTGCAAAAGGGAAAAAGAATCTTGTTGCAATCTTTGCAATTATGCTAACTGCTATTTTATTTACTACGGTTTTTACGGTTGGCGGTGCCATTATTACGAATTTCCAAGAGGCAACCATGAGACAGGTGGGCGGAAGAAGTATGGCAGGGATCAAGTATATTTTGCCGGAGGATTATGAGAAACTGGCGGCAGACTCCAAGGTGAAACAACCTTCCTACCGTATTATAGCAGGAGTATTGTTAAACGAAGAATTAATGAAGCTACCGACGGAAGTTGGTTATGCACAGGATTTGGCTGCCAAAAACGCTTTCTGTTATCCGGAAGAAGGAAGAATGCCACAAGAATCCAATGAAATTGCCACCAGCACCATGGTTTTGGATGCTTTAGAAATTCCTCATAAGCTGGGAGAAACTATCACATTATATATCGCAGTAGACGAAACATATATTGAAAAAGAGTTTATCCTTTCCGGTTATTGGAAGGGAGATCCTGTAGCAATGTCCCAACAATGCTGGATATCCAGAAGTTATTGTGATGAAATAGCACCTACACCGGAAATATCCTTTTATGAAAATATGACGGCAGAGTATGCCGGTTACTGGATGCTAGATTTTGATTTTTCAAACAGTTGGAACATAGAAGGTAAAACCATTCAACTGTTGGAACGGAATGGCTATGACAGTAATATTATTAAGTATGGAGTAAACTGGGCTTACGCAACCAGCGAAGTGGATACAGAAACAGTTGTGTTTATCTTGTTTTTATTAGGGCTGATTCTGATTTCCGGCTATCTTATTATCTTTAATATCTTTTCTTTAAATGTAGCAGGGGATATTAAAAATTACGGATTATTAAAAACCATAGGAACTACAGAAAAACAGTTAAAAACCTTGGTTCGTAAACAGGCCTCCTTTTTATCTGTGATTGGTATTCCTTGTGGATTAATTCTCGGAGTGATAGTGGGAAAATATTTATTTCCTGTGGTGTTGTCAACGTTTACAGTTGAAGATTATGCCTCCTTTTCTGTAAATCCGCTGATTCTGGTAGGTGCTGCTTTATTTTCTTTCTTCACAGTAAGAATTAGCTGCAATAAAGCCTGCAGATTAGCAGCAAAGGTTTCGCCCATAGAGGCAGTCCGATATGTTGATGTATCTCAAAGAATGGGAAGAAAGGAGAAGAAAACAAGAAAAATAACGGCCTTTTCTTTTGCATGGGCCAATCTGGGCAGAAACCGGAAAAAAGTAATTGTGGTAGTAATTTCGCTTTCCCTTAGCATGATTTTAATGAATTCGGTTTATGGGTTGGTTAAAGGGATGGATATGGATAAATATATTTCTCTTTGTATGATTGGAGATAATATAGTGACAGATGCCAATATCTTAAATGCAGCTGCCAACCAATATACAACAGATGCCATAAAGAAAGACATACGGGAAGAAATTGAGGATTTAGAAGGAGTGGAGACCATACATTATGTTTATAATGCAGATGCAGATATTCTTTTTGATGAGGTTTCTTGTAAACGCTTTCTGGACTTCACAGAAAAAAATCCACAGTATTTTGCGGATTCTTACGCGAAAGAGGAACTGGCTCCTTTAAAAGAAAACAGGATTAATTATATTTCCGTTTATGGATTGGATTTATGGGGAACGGAGCAGTTAGAATATTTTAAAGGTGAAATGGATTGGGAAAAGTTTCAGACAGGAGATTATTGCCTGATAAATACATGGGGGAGTGCCTGGGGGAGTGACTGGGGGTTAGAGAATAAGTTAGATGGAATGTTTTGTGATGTTGGGGAAATTGTAACTTTGGAATTTCCGGATGGCACCACGAAAGAATATGAAGTTATGGCATTTGCAGAAATTCCTTATGCTATGACCAATCGTGGTTTTGGGTATTTTGGAACACAGGTTATATTACCAGACCAGGAGTGTATGAAATACATAGAGGGAGAAGGGGCTTTAATGAGCATTTTGACGGCAAAGGAAGGTTGTCAGGAATCCTTGAATCAGACTCTAAGTGAGTATACGGAGCATGTGCATCCTAACTTAACCTATGTATCTAAGCAAAGTTACAAAGAAGAATTTCAAGATTATATTAATATGTTCTGGATAGTAGGTGGTGGTTTAAGTTTGATTCTTGCACTGATAGGAATCTTAAATTTCCTAAATGCCATGGTAACAGAAATGATAGCAAGAAGACAGGAACTTGCTATGATGGAATCAGTGGGAATGACAGGAAAACAGATGAAGTCCATGCTGGCATGGGAAGGAATGCTATATGCGTTTTTCACCATTGGATGTTCCCTTTTGATAGGAAGCTTTATCAGTGGTGTAATCTTAAAATATTTTATGGAAGGTTCATGGTTTTACACGAATCATTTTACCATATTGCCAATTATATTATGCAGTCCGGTATTTCTTTTGGTTTCTTACTTAATGCCGGTTATTATATATAAAAATATGTCGAAAAAAAGTGTAGTAGAACGATTGAGGGAAGCAGAATAAGAATTTGCATGCAAAAACCAATTCATTCCTGTTCACGTGTGAACAGGAATGGATAATTCTGTGTAAGTTGTGAATAACCGTTGAAATTTTCCTATAAATATGGTACAATATCAATGTTTTGTTTCACTAGGGGTGGTGGAACAAAACGTGGGTGTTGTAATGATGTATTTTGGTAAGGAGAAGGTAAATGGAGAAGCATGAAAATCAAGATATCTTACTAAATATGAGAAAATCAATAGAATTATATTATGATTTCATCATAGAAGAATTCCCTCTTGAAAAACGATTTATATATGATAAAGAAAAATTCAAACGTTTTTTTGGAACTGACCAGGAATTCAATAATTTAGATGATTTGTTCTGGTTTGTAGTAGATAACCATGTACATAAAGATGACCTTGAAAAAGTAGATGTTTTTAGAGATATTGATGTAGATAGAAGAGTATCAAGAGATGAATACAGCATTGAAACAGAATTCCGGGTTCGTTTAAAACGTGGAACTTATCGTTGGATTTCTGCAGTAACGATACTCCTTTATGATGAGGAAAGAAGAAATTATTATGTTTTGATATTGCTAAAAGATATTAATAAAAAGAAAATGGTGGAACTGGAAAGCACCATTCTGGCAAGACGCGATGCCATGACTAGATTATATAATAAGACTTATACAGAGCATGTGGTTAAAGAAGAAATAGAAAAACTAGAAGAAAACGCGAATGCAGCTCTTATTATCTTAGACATTGATAACTTTAAAAACATAAATGATACCTATGGACATATGATAGGTGACCATGTCATCATTGAATTTGCCAGCCGTCTTTTGGCTTGTACCAGAGAAACGGATATTGTAGGTCGTATCGGTGGAGATGAGTTTTTAGTGTTTATCCCTAATTTCGGAAATCGGGAAAGGCTATTGCAGAAAATTACGAAAATGCAGGAAAACTTACGATATGAGTATTCCGAAGAAAATACAGAATTACAGGTACATTGCAGTATGGGAATAGCGGTATACCGCAATGAAATGAATGATTATCTGAAAATGTTCCAATGTGCAGATAAAGCCCTATATATAAGCAAAAAAACAGGAAAGGATGCTTTTCATATCTACGAATGAGCCACAGTTTAAGTGGCATAAAGACCTATAAATTGTCTTAAATGCCGATAGATAAGGCATTTAAGACAAATAAATAGATGTTAGATAGAAACACTAAAACAAAGTAAAATGCCAAAACTATCGGTAAAATCGAAGGGGATAACCAATGCTTGTTATGAGTACTGGCTATCCTCTTTTTTTGCTAAAAAATCATCATGTTTTTGCTCTAATAGGGAGAAATTAACGGTACTGTTTAAGTAACTTACAGAAGGGTTTGATTCCTTCTTTTACTTGGAAAGAACTTTAGCGTACTGAATAATTTTATCTTTATTCTTACGAATGAAAAGCAGTTCCTTATGTATGAGAGCCTTATAAAACTGGTCGGATTCACTTTCAAGGTCATATAAGGTCAATTCGGAAAATGGAACGGGTATCATATTACTAAGTTTTAATGTACCCTTTAATTCTAACTCTCCGGAATCCACTTGAGCAGTAATACGAATGATGGGAACGATGCTCTTGCGTATTTTCCTTTTGCCGTTAATCATTTGGTAGTCTGTATTTTTGGGCGATGATAAAGGAATATAATAGTTGTAGTTATTGATTGTGTATACTACACCTAAGTATTTCCGGGTGTGATTGCGGTCATCCTCTTTGGAAGAAAAAACAAAGCTGTCAAAGCGGCGGAGGTAAGAAATGTATTCTTCTGAAATTTCATATAATTTCAAGTTATCCATAGTTGTAAGTCTCCTTAAATTAGAAAAAAGGGTAGTCATAGTGACCACCCTTTGATTTTAAAGTTTCCCACTGTTTGGCAGGGAATCTCCTGATTTTAAAGTTTTCCACTATCTGGCAGGAACTCTCCTGATTTTAAAGTCTTCCACTTGTATGGTAGGAACTCACCTGATGATAATCGCTTATCTGTAATATTATTATACGGTTTACGCCATAATATGTCAATGGAAAATAAAAATTTTATAATGCTATTTTTTATTCGCAGAAATGACATTGGTGAGTGAAAGGAGACAGATATTAAAAAGTTGGCAACGGCACTTATGGTTATATGATTAGGTATCGTAACCTTCTCTTCATTCTTTTTAAATCATAGCATCCATCATCAGACCTTTAATATCATCTTCAACTACGTGTTCTTCCTCTATGATTTTTTTCAAATCTTTCATTAAATTTTGTGTATCTTCATTTTCCGTATCTGTATTTTCTACCGTTTCTTCCTCTTCCTGGGATGATTTTTCTGCCTTTTCTTTTTCCTTTATTTTTTCGGCCTTTTCTACATTTTCCTCTAGTTCTTCATCCACATTTTCTTTTGCTTCAGCAAGTAGGATACCGGCAATTTCCTTTGCAGAAGATTCTAAAATTTCTTCAGCATTTTCTTGGGAATCTACCATTTCGTGAGTTTTCAAACGCTCAACCTGAATAGACGAAATGGCTTTCCTTGCATTGATAATACCTTCCGCAGAAGCATCTGCCACCTTTTGCCAGTCGTTCTTTAAGGAGTTAAGTTGCATTGTCTCTCTTTGATAATCTGTAACAGGTCCCATATTTTTAAGGCGTTCTGCCTCCTCCTTTGATAAGGAAAAAGGGTCTTGATTATATTTTTCCATAAGTTCCAGGTCTTTTTGCTCCTGGCTGTCTTCTGTGATTCCATATTCTTCCTGCAATTGTTTTTTAGATTCATTCAGCTTGTTTATCTCGTCATTTGCTGTATCCAGATTTTCAGTAAGCCGATTCTGATGTTCTTTGATTTCATCTAATCCGTCATCGATTTTCTTGTCCGTATCGAAAGTATCCATAATAAGTTTCATGGCACGTTTTCTGGCATTCATTTTTTGGGTGATAGCCTCATTATTTAAATTCATATCCCCTGCATACAAGGAATCAGTGTTATTTTTAGTTTGATTCTTCTGTCCCTGAATATTTTCTGCAGAATTGCTTCCTGCAAATAAACCAATATTTTGCTGTTCATTACCGTTAATTCTCATATGTTACCCTCCTTCTCTTGCATTACCTATATAAGTTTTGGCATTTCCCAATCGTCTGTTTTTCGTTATCATATATATCGGCACATCAAGACGGAGAGTGAAGGTTTTTTTCTTTCTTACTGTGTTTCGTTTCATCTTTTGAAGAAAGAGCCATTTCATCAATGAGTTTTTCCACTACCTGTTTTTTGAGATAGATATCATAACTTAGCAGACTGATGAAGGACAATTGCTCCAAATAATCTTTGTTTTCGCCGGAAAAGGTATTTCGGCTCTTTTGATAAGTTTCTTCAATAGAATCCCGTAAAACTTTGGTATGTTCCTTTTCTAAGTTAAAAATAGTTTCATATATGCTTTGCAACTCGTCTTTTTCAGAAAAATGTTCCATAAGGGGAGCCAGCAATACAGATATATCATTAATAGAAAGAAAATTCTTCAAATAATAGATATATATCAATAAGAAAATATGGTTTTTAGAATATTTCTTCTTCACAGGAGGAGGAAGCAAATGATTCTTGGTATAATTATTGATCATGGTCTTGGTTAATGTTTTGTCATCCTCATAACGATTGTTATTTTTTAATTTCTGCTCCATAAAAGTAGTAACCTGATCCATGTATAATTCGATTTCCGGAACCTCTTCCGGCAGGATGTAATCCAATTTAACCCATTCTTTTAATAGTTCTTCTATATTCATAAATGACCTCACTTTCATTCGTACGGATAGGTAATTGTGAAACTATCAAAAACTTATATTGAGTGATATAAAACATTTTAATTTCGCAATTACCGGATTCATACAGGTGCCTTGCACCAGATTTAAAATTCAAGTTATCTAAACCTTATTATATAGTATTTAAATCTATATGACAAGAAAAAGTAATGAAAAACAAGAAGAATGAGAACAAAAAAACGTCGGATATTAAAAGAGTATTGCAACTTTTATTTTCTATGATAAGATAAAGCCATCAACAAAGAAACAAAGGTTATGGTTCTTCGGAAACGATAACAAACAGTCGAAAATTTTTTTGTAATAATAACCAATATACTTGAAAAATTTTCGAAAATAATGTATCATATTAACAACACGCAGTGCTTTTTTAACGAAGCGATAGGAGGAGAATAAAATGGGAATTTTACAACGTTTTGGAGATATCATGTCAGCTAACATTAATGCACTTTTAGATAAGTGTGAAGATCCAGCTAAGATGGTTGATCAGTGCTTAAGAGACTTAGAAAAAGATTTAGGCAAAGTAAAAGCAGAAACTGCTTCTGTTATGGCAGAAGAAACCAGAGCGAAGAGAGAATTAGACGAAGTAAATGCTGAAATGAAGAAGTATGAAGACTATGCTAAGAAGGCATTATTAGCAGGTAATGAAGAAGATGCTAAGAAGTTCCTTGAAAAGAAGAATTCACTTGCTTCTACTCAGGCAAGTTTACAACAGACTTACGAAATTGCATCAGCAAATGCGACTAAGATGCGTCAGATGCATGATAAGATATCGAAAGATATCGTTGATTTAAATGCAAGAAAAGATGCAATTAAGGCGAAGGTTGCAGTTGCTAAGACTCAGGAAAAGATGAATAAGATGACATCTAAGATTGGCAGTGCTACTAACAGTATGAATGCATTCGACCGTATGGAAGAAAAGGCAAATAAGATGTTAGATTCCGCAAATGCTATGGCAGAATTAAATGCTCAGCCTAGAGATGAAATCGATGATTTGGCTGCTAAGTACGATACTACATCTACAGATAGCACAGTAGATGATGAATTAGCTGCTTTAAAGGCTCAGATGGGATTATAAAATCAGGTGTAAAAGTAAAATGGATTGCTTTGGTGCATTGCACTTTCGCAATTATCAAGCTACAAGTTACAGAAACTAAATAAAGGAAAGGACTGTTTTTTAACAGTCCTTTTCGTAGTAGGAGATAAAAATGGCAGAAGAGAATGTATATCGTTGTGAGGGTTGTGGCGGCATCATGGAATTTGATGCGGCTACTCAAAGTTTAAAATGTCCGAATTGTGACACTGTAGTGGAAATTATTAGTGAAAAACAAACGATTGTAGAACATAGGCTTGACCTTTCTGCAAAGAAACGATTGCAGGTTTCAGAAAAAACCACTCAAACAATGGAATGTACCGGTTGTGGTGCTCAGATAGAAGTGGATAAGAATGAAACTGCGGCACAATGTCCATATTGTGGTTCTAATTATGTGCTGGCATCAAAGCAGGAAGAAGTGATGGTACCAGATGCAGTAATACCATTTCAACTGGATGCGAATGCAGTAAAAGACAGCTTCAGAAAATGGATTAAGGGACGATGGCTTGCACCTTCCTCTTTGAAAAATTTATATCAGCATGGAAATTTCCGTGGAATTTATCTTCCATACTGGACCTTTGATGCTCAGTCGGAATGTTGGTATACAGCAGAGGGTGGACGGGAACGTACCGTACGTTATAAGGATTCAGATGGAAATACCAGAACAAAAACAGAAGTGGACTGGTATTTTACGAAAGGACATTTTCATCATTTCTTTGATGATGTTCAGATTCCAGCTTCAAAACGCTTTGGAAGTGGAATGTTTAGGGGAATCGGAGAATTTGATTTTAAACGACAGGTTCCTTATGCACCGGAATATATATCAGGATTTTTGGCAGAAAATTTCAGTGTAGGACTGGAAGACGGTCATAGAAGAGCCATTACGGAAATGGATTCTGAGTTACGTTCCATGTCCGCAGCAGATGTACGTAGAAGATACGATAGGGTAAGAAATGTAAATATTAATAGAAATTATACAGAACAAACATTTAAGTACCTTTTGCTTCCGGTATATTCCACGTCTTATTCCTATAATGGAAAAGATTATAATGTACTGATTAATGGACAAAATGGAAAAGTAAGTGGCGAATATCCAAAGAGTCCGGTGAAAATTGCCATCATTGTTGTCATAATTATCGCTATATTATTCTGGGTTTTCATGGATGATGCGTCAGCCGCTGAAATAGATTATGAAGAACAGAATGTGGTAGAAACTACATATACAGACATGGAAATTTTGCAGGATGCAACAAAAGATAATGTAGAAGTTGCATATGCAGTGAATTATGAGGATGTTTGTATTTTGACAGAATAGGTAAGGATAAAGGAGATAGAATATGGGATTGTTTTCAAATCAATTTTCGAATGTAGTAGAATGGGAAGAATATAGAGAAGATATCCTGTTTTGGAAATGGACCAACAGGGAAATTAAAAAAGGTTCCCGCTTGATTATTAAGCCGGGACAGGATGCCATTTTCATGTATAATGGTAAAATCGAAGGTATTTTCAAGGACGAAGGAAGTTTTGACATCGAATCACAGATTATACCATTTTTATCTACACTAAAAGGAATTAAGTTTGGATTTAACAGTGGTATTCGTGCAGAAGTATTATTCATTAACACCAAAGAATTTACGATTAAATGGGGAACAAAACAGGCAATTAATATCCCAAATCCACAATTACCAGGTGGAATGCCGATTCGTGCTTTAGGAACATTTAACTGTAAAGTCGGAGACTATTTATTGTTCATTGATAAAATAGCCGGTATTAAAAGACAATATTCTATCAATGAAGTGAAGGAAAGAGTTATTTCCATGTTAGACCAGCTTCTTATGAAGTGGATTATGAAGGTTGGTCAGGATATGTTTAATCTTCAGGCGAATGCATTTGATATTGCAAAAGGTATTCAGGAAGATCTGGATATGGAAATGAGTAAGATTGGTATTACCATTACCGGATTTAATATTGGTAATTTCTCTTATCCGGAAGAAGTGCAGAAGATGGTAACGAAGGTTGCTTCACAAAGCATGGTTGGTGATATGGGAAGATATCAGCAAATGCAGATGATGGACAGCATGGCAAACCAAACCGGAAGAAGTTCTGCAGGAAGCGTTGCCTCTGATATGGTTGGATTGCAGATGGGCATGATGATGGGTCAGCAGATGATGCAGAATATGAACGGTATGAATAACATGGGAATGAATATGCAACAGCCACAACCAATGCAGGCACAGCCGATGCAGCAGCCGATGCAACAAGCAGGAACAGGAGAAGTACCAAAGTTTTGTCCGAACTGTGGAACAAAAAATGAAGGTGCGAAATTCTGTCCAAACTGTGGTACGAAATTAGGACAATAAAATAATAAGAAATAATAAGAAGAAATATTTTTGGGCGGCCATTTGACCGCCCTAATTGATGTAGAGAAAAGGGTTTGAAAGGAAAAAAAGATGCGTTTAGATGGACTTAACAAGGAACAAATGGAGGCAGTAGTAAATACAAAAGGACCATTGCTGATTCTGGCGGGAGCAGGTTCTGGCAAGACCCGGGTACTGACACACCGGGTTGCATATTTAATAGAAGAAGAGGGTGTTGACCCTTTTCATATTATGGCGATTACTTTTACCAATAAGGCAGCCAAAGAAATGAGAACAAGAGTGGATGATTTGGTAGGATATGGCTCGGAAAATATCTGGGTGGCGACATTTCATTCTACTTGTGTCCGAATCTTAAGAAGGTTTATTGACCGTTTAGGATATAGCAATCATTTTATCATTTATGATACAGACGACCAAAAAGCGGTCTTAAAAGAAGTATATAAGTATCTTCAGATTGATTCAAAACAATTGCCGGAAAAAAGTGCAATGGCTGAGATATCTAAAGCAAAGGACAACTTCCTGTCTCCTTCTGAGTATGAAAGACAGGCAAGAGGAGATTATCAGAAAACAAGAATTGCGCAAGTCTATACAGAATATCAGAAACGGTTACGTGGAAACGACGCTTTGGATTTTGATGATTTATTAGTAAAGACAGTGGAATTGTTCCAGTTTCATCCGGATGTGCTAGAGATTTTTCAGGAACGGTTTCAATATATTATGGTGGACGAATACCAGGATACCAATCATGTCCAATTTTTGCTGATTCATCAGCTTGCGTCAAAATATCGTAACTTATGTGTGGTTGGTGATGATGACCAGTCAATTTATAAATTTAGAGGTGCTAATATTTATAATATATTGGACTTTGAAAAGGAATTTCCAGATACCAAAGTCATTAAACTGGAACAAAATTATCGTTCTACCAAAAATATTTTGACAGCCGCCAATGAAGTAATAAAAAATAATCATGCAAGAAAAGATAAAAAGTTATGGTGTGAAAATGAGGACGGTGAACTGGTTCATTTTCGTCAATACGAGAATGAATACGAAGAAGGAGAGTATGTGGCTGCCGAAATAGACCGGATGGTTCAAAATCATGGTGCAAGTTACAATGATTTTGCAGTTTTATATCGCACCAATGCACAATCACGTATTATAGAAGAAAAACTTTTGATGAATAATATACCATATAAGCTTGTGGGCGGACAGAATTTCTACGGAAGAAAGGAAATCAAGGATTTAATCTGTTATTTAAAAACCATCTGCAATGGACGGGATGATTTGGCAGTAAAAAGAATCCTAAATGTTCCGAAAAGGGGAATTGGTGCTACTACAATTTCAAAAGTGGAACAGTATGCACAAGACAGAGGCATTGATTTTTATCAGGCATTGATGGAGGCTGAAAATATCGCTTCTTTAGGAAAGGCATTGGGAAAAATACAGGAATTTTGTGATTTAATACAAGAACTTAAGCAGAATTTGGACCCATATCAGTTAGATGTATTGTTGGATGAAATTCTGGATAAAACCGGATACGCAAAAGAATTGGAAACTGAAAATACAGAGGAATCCAGAGGCAGATTGGAAAATATCGATGAATTCCGTAATAAGATAGTAGATTATCTGGAAAAGAACGATGAACCGACTCTAGAGGAATTGTTAGAAGAAATTGCTTTGGTGGCGGAAATTGATGGATATGACGAAAGCCAGCCGAGTGTAGTATTGATGACATTTCATAGTGCCAAAGGATTGGAGTTTCCTCATGTATTTATGGTGGGAATGGAGGAAGGCTTATTCCCAAGTTATATGACCATCGTGTCTGGAAGCAACGAAGAACTGGAAGAAGAAAGAAGACTTTGCTATGTGGGAATTACAAGAGCCAGAGAAAAACTTTGTTTAAGTTGTGCAAAACGGCGTATGGTACATGGTGAAACAAGATTTTCGAAGGTTTCCCGTTTTGTAGAGGAAATTCCGGAGGAATTGATGGAACAGGGGAAAAAAGCGGTTTCTAGAGTAGAAAAACCGAAAAGAGGAAATGCAAAAATAGGTTTTATTAATCAAAATCCATATCAGAAGAAAGAATTCTCCGGTATCAAAGCAACTACTTTGGATTATCAGGTAGGAGATAAGGTGAAACATATTAAATTTGGAATCGGAATTGTGAATGAAATTGTATCTGGTGGAAGAGACTATGAAGTGACAGTAAATTTTGAAACCGCAGGAACGAAAAAAATGTTTGCTTCTTTTGCAAAGTTAAAGAAAGTGGAGGAATAAAAACAATGCCTTTTTTTGAAAAAAACCGTGGTAAAAATATGAAAGATATGGTATACTATATCTACAATAAAATTGGGAACAGAAAGGGAGATAGTATGAAGAATTTTGATGATTTAATTAGTGTAGCAAAGTTATCTGAACTTGTGAATAAGAAGGAAGAAAAGAAGGATAACAAGATTGTTTGGACATTAGCGATTATTGGTGCGGTAGCAGCAGTAGCAGCCATTGCTTTTGCAGTGTATAAGTATCTGACTCCAGATTATTTGGATGATGATGACGATTTTGATGATTTATTCGACGATGATTTTGATGTGGATGACATTGAAGCAGTGGATAATGCAGAGTAAAAACTTGTTTTTTAGAAAGAAGAATGTGAACAGTCATTGAAATGATTGTTCACATTTTCTTTCTATTTGCAAGGATTAAAAAGGCGATTTTCCCCTAAATTAAGGGAAGGAATCAACAGGGTTGAATTTTTAAAATTGTATATACAAAATAAAAATTTAAAAAAATATAAAAAATTTAAAAAAAGGTGTTGACATTTGTTATCATGTCATATATAATGAATCTTGCGTTGAGGAAGTAAGGAAATACAAAGTACTTAACGGGGTGTGGCTCAGCTTGGCTAGAGCGCTTGATTTGGGATCAAGAGGTCGCAGGTTCGAATCCTGTCACCCCGACTCTGCGGGTGTAGTTCAATGGTAGAACACCAGCCTTCCAAGCTGGATACGTGGGTTCGATTCCCATCACCCGCTTTAAATATGCGAATCGCATGTTTGATATAAGTGCTCATAGCTCAGTTGGATAGAGCAATGGCCTTCTAAGCCATGTGTCCGGGGTTCGAATCCCTGTGGGCACGCTTATATGGTGGGTATAGC
>JAFQCI010000041.1 GCA_017416505.1 Lachnospiraceae bacterium | reverse complement strand
TTTTTTGCTTGCAATTTCTGTATAATAAAGATAAGGTTATTGTTGGGAATAGAGGAATTGATAAGGAGCAGGTAGATGAAGCGGATAACTATAGATGAAATAGAAGAAAAGTACAGGATAGAGCGATATCAGGATCTTTATGACAAAATAGTGACGCTAATGGAGAATAATCAGTTAAAACCTGTTTATGCTGCTGGGAAAAATGGAAAAAAACCGACATTATATAAGGAATACTGGATAGTAGAAGAACAAGAAGATAATTCACAATATATAGATGAGTTATCGTATTTTTTTGTGCCAGATATGGAAACAACATATTATCTAAAACATATCAAACAATATAAGGAAGATAGAACATGGCTATTACTGTTAAATCAGTATCTCAAGACAAATCGTAATCATCTTAACATTCCAAAATCTATGAATGAGCGAAGCTTTGAAATATGGCATCGTGAGAAGTTTTTGAAAGAAGAACAAGGCAAGAAAATCTTAAAAAGGTGTGGGATAGCTTTAGAGAGCTTAAATATTTACGAGACCACAGAACCCTTAGCATATTACACGGGGACAAAGCAGACGCCACAAAATATGTTAATTATTGAAAATAAAGATACTTTTTATAGTATGAGAAAAAGTCTTATGTCGGGAAACAATATAATATTGGGAATGGAAATCGGAACCTTGATTTATGGCGCAGGAAAAGGAATAATTCGTTCTTTTCAGGATTTTTCATTGTGTGCAGAGCCATATATGCGGGATAAAGAAAATCATATCTACTATTTGGGAGATATGGATTATGAGGGGATAAAAATCTATGAGAGTCTTGCTCGTGTATTTGAAAATGAATGTATGATAGAGCCATTTCAAAACGGCTATCGGAAGATGTTAGAAAAAGCAAAGCAGATAGGGGAAAAAGAACTCCCAGATATGAAAAAGGGTCAAAATACGAATATGGATGGTATCTTTCAGAAGTATTTTAAAGAACAGGACTATTTGGATATGCAACATATTTTAGTGCAAGGCAAGTATATTCCGCAAGAGATTTTATCTATAGAAGATTTGTAGTTACTGTTCACACAGCACTTAGCATTTACTGCTAAGTGCGTAAGAAAGAGTAGCTTAGTTAAGCAAAAATCCATTTGCGAAGCAAAATAAGGATGGATTTTTGTACGTTACTGGAACGGAGTAAACAGTAACGATTTGTAGTTAGGAAGGACGGAATAGTAAAGAGAAAGGCATGAATAGAAATGCAGTATGAGTTTTTAAAGCAATTTCCAAAAAGAATGAAGCATGTAGGAATGTACGGATTATTATTACAGAACAGTGCGCAAAAACAAATTTGGAAGCAATATGGTTTTTTGAAGTTAGATGAGCAAATTAATGTAATTTTTGCAGTAATGCTGTACATAATGGAACAATCCTTAAAAGAAGAAAAGTGCACCATGGATGACATAGGTGCTTTTTTGGATGATATTAATACGACATATTTATATAAAAACATGTCATATGACGATTGTAAGAAAATGGGAGACTTTATTATTAACGTGATTTTATCAAATGAAGGAAAACCGATGTATTTTGATGGTTTTGATTTCGAGCAGAGAGCCTATAAGATTATGAATATCAGCTATATTGCAAATAAAGTCATCTATACAGAAACCGATATGAAGCGTACGTCTTATTATTTGACAGACGATGGATATAATCTATTGCTGTCGACACTTGAAATTGAGAATAATATGAAGCTTACCATACATGAGATGATATTTAAGATGCATCTGGAAAGGCAGAGTTATGATAAAGCCGTAGATGAGATAAAAAATGTATTCAATTTGCTTCGTATTCAATTGCAAAAGATTCAAGAGGCAATGCTTAGGGTCAGAAGAAATGCACTGAATTACTCTGTTGCGGATTATTCAGTTTTATTAGAAGAAAATATGGATACGATAGACGCAACAAAGCAAAAGTTTCAAAGCTATCGTGAAACAGTTAAAAAACGGGCAGGGGAATTGGAAGAACAAAATATCAATGTAAGTAAGCTGTCGAAGGAAGATGAGGATAAGCTGAATAATTTGAGAATCATTGAAAATTATTTGAATCGTGGAATTGATGAACATCAGAAAATATTGAATTCTCATTTTGATTTGAAAATATTATATGAAAAAGAGCTGGAGCTTCTAGCGCAGATGTCATTAATTCAACGTTTTTCGCTAAGAACAGAATTGTATGATGAGGTATTGAAAAATGCATCTGTATTAGAAAATATGGATACTTTTTTTAGACCGCTATTCTATCAGGAACCAGAGAAAATATATAATATTAACAAATGTATGGAATTACAACGGCCTATACGTAAGAAAAAGGTAGAGGAAGAACAGGAAATTCTTGATTTTGATGAAGATGAATGGCAGGAAGAGTTGATAAGAAAACAGAAAGAGAAACTGATAAAATACGAGAAAAGTCTGGAAGTAATCCTAGATATGGCTATGGAGAAAGAAATGATTACCTTACAGGAAATTAAGGAATTATATGAACAGAAGGAACAAAAGGAACTTTCTATATTAATTCCAAGTATTGATATTTTTAAAGAAATTATGGTTGAGTTGATTAAGAGCAAAGAAATAAATATTCCAGTATTGCAAAAAGAGAAGAGTGAATATATTACAGAGCAAACGTATGACTTTCAGCTAAATGAGATGCTGTTAAAGCTGATGGAGCAGGATGAGAAAAAACAAAAAATTACAAAAATATATATCGCAAGAACAGAAAAGCAGCAGGTAGTTGAGTTTTCTCACATATTGGATGAGAAAGGAAATGAGAAAACCATACGCTGTTCTAATGTACAGATTATGGTTGACATGTAACTGTGAAGGTACTGAATGGTTATGAAAACGTGCAGAAAAGAGGATAAACATGGCATATGAAATGGGAGAAATCAGGCTTAGCCAGCAAATATTTTACTATTTGTTAGAGCATCATGAATTAAGAGAAGAGGATGAGCAGAGGCTATATCGTGCATATACAGAAGAGGAAGCCGTGCAGAATTTGGTGAAATCACAGGCAGAGGAAGCGGTCAGTACGGTGGAACGATATGGAAATGTCATTTATCTGATTCCGAAGGAAGAGAATGTCTTTTTGGGATTTTCTAAGGCAAAATTAAAAGAAGTATTGTGTAAATCAACAGGGACAGATAAGGATTTCTATTTGTCTCAATTTGTAATACTTACTTTATTGGTAGAGTTGTATGATGGACAAGGTAGTAGCAGTCGTTCTAGAGATTTTATTAAGATTGGCGAGTTACAAAATACGTTGTCAGAACGTTTAAAGGAAGGTGTAGAAAACACCTCAGAAGAGGAAGAAGAGCAGAAGGGAATCGCGTTTCGTAATATGCAGGAAGCGTATGAAGCTCTTCGTTCTGATGACAAAGGATCAAAGGCAAAAACGACAAAAGAAGGTTTTTTACATGCCATTTTTATGTTTTTGGAAAAACAGGGACTCATTGATTATATTGAACAGGATGAAATGATTAAGACAACAAAGAAGCTGGATAATCTAATGGATTGGAATATTTTAAACCAAAACAATTATCAAAGAATCAGAAAGGTATTAAACAATGAGTAAGATAAATGCAATTCGATTGATTAATTTAAATTATAACAATAATGCCATTCGTATTAGTGATGAGACTTTTCAGCTGGGTGGACAAAGTACTCTACTTTCATTGCGAAATGGTGGTGGAAAGTCGGTATTGGTACAGATGATATCAGCACCGTTTGTGCATAAGCAGTATCGTAAGACAAAGGACAGACCTTTTGAAAGTTATTTTACCACAGCAAAACCAACCTTCATTATGGTGGAGTGGGCATTGGATCATGGTGCAGGATATTGTCTGACGGGAATGATGGTAAGAAGAAGTCAAGGAACAGAAGAACAGAGTGCGGAACCGTTGGAAATAGTTAATTTTATTGCAGAATACACGAACCGTTGTGAATATGATATTTTTCATATGCCGGTGGTAGAGAAAAACAAAAAAGAGATTGTATTGAAGAGTTTTCAGACATGTAAACAGTTGTTTGAGACCTATAAAAAGGAAAAAAATAAAAAGTTCTTTTATTATGATATGAATAATTATGCCCAATCAAGACAGTATTTTGATAAGCTGTCGGAGTACCAGATTTATTATAAAGAGTGGGAAAACATTATACGAAAAGTTAATCTGAAAGAATCAGGCTTGTCGGAATTATTTTCAGATTGTAAAAACGAAAAAGAACTCTTGGAAAAGTGGTTTCTAGAAACGATACAAAGCAAGTTGAATCGAGAACAAGATAGAATGAAAGAGTTTCAGACAATTATTGATAAGTACGTTAGAATGTATAAGGATAACAAATCCAAGATAGAGCGACGAGACACCATTTTACGATTCAAGGAAGATATGCAGGAGATTGAGGAAAGAGCCATTGCATATCAGCAGTCAGAAAAAGAAGTGGAAACGGCTAAGAATAAAATAGCTTGCTTTATTAAGGAATTGTATCGTTTGGAGGAGCTGATAGAGCAAAGTAGACAAGAGTTGGATGGGAAAATACAGATCTGTGATACAGAGCTTGCCCGTATTACCTATGAGAAGCTGTCTATGGAGATTCATCAGATGGCTGATGAGTTGAGCTATAAAATTAGTAATCGCGATATGATTCAAATAGAAATGGACCAATTGGATGAAGAAATACATAAAATAAAGCATATGATTCATCTGTTTGAATGTGCAAAGCAGCAAGAGACAGTGGATGAATATCAAAAAGACAATGATTTGTTAACACAAAGAATTGATGTATATCGTCAGGATGAGAAAGAATTAGAGCCGGAGAGAGCACGTTTAGGTGGTTTCTTAAGAAGGTATTTTATGCAAAGCTTGACGGAAGTAAATGAGGTCGCAGAAGAGCTTGGTTCAGAACATAGTAAGATAGAGCAACAAAAGGAAGAACAGAAGCAAAAGGAAGAAGAGTACCAGAAGCAAATAGAAGAATTGATAGTCAGGATTGCGGAATGTGATACCAGAATTAAGGTATTTGACGAGGTAGAGGACCGATTTAATCGTAATTTTCAAGAAAATTTTACCAG
Organism: Lachnospiraceae bacterium; assembly: GCA_017416505.1. The sequence goes on along the minus strand of JAFQCI010000041.1, from coordinate 537 downwards.
AAATATAGTAGGTGATTATGAGTCAGGAATGCTTGAGATTAAGAAGGAAGAATATGAAAAGCAGCAGACGGAGCTTGTAAGAGCTTGCAATCAGCATATTAGACAACAAAATGAAAATGATACAAGGAAGAAGAGCTGCGAGCGTAAGAAGGAAGATTTGCAAGACGAAAAAAGGAATCAGGAATATCATTTACGAAAGCTGCAGGAGCAGGCGCAAGATTATGAGAAACAGATAACAGAACGCCAAACGATTATGAGATATCTTGATGTGGATGATGCGAAGCTGTGGAATTTAGATAAACTGATAGAAGCTGTTGATAAAAAGCTTGCAGATATTGATAGAAATCGAAGCATCTTGGAGAAGCAGGAGGATGAACTGCAAAAAGAATGGAAAAGACTTACTTCCGGTGAAATACTAGAGCTTCCGCAGGATTTTAAGGAAATGCTGGCAGATTTAGAGCTCCATCCTGTATACGGAATGAACTGGATAGAAAAAAATGGTTATAGTGCACAGGAAAATATTGAGTTGGTGCGCAA
>JAFQCI010000040.1 GCA_017416505.1 Lachnospiraceae bacterium | reverse complement strand
CTTATTTTCGCTCCCTGATCTTGTCTTCGTCCCTTATTAATGTTTTTTTAGTGCTCTGTAATTATTTACCAATGTAAAAAACTGTAAGAGCTCGTTGTGGGTGAATGATACCACAAATTCTCGTAAAACGGTGTATGCACTCGTTACAATACATAACGCCACGAAATCTTGGGGGATTCCTTCGATGAATAAAGTGGCAACCAATGGTAAATCATTGAACCCCAGGGTGAACTCCGCATTCCGGACGAATGATATTTCATTCCACGTTTGACAGCGATGATATTTCATCGTTCGTGATTTTCCAGGCTTCGTTCAAACACTATATGTACAAGTATTCAGTTCGCTTCATTAATATGTTTTAGGTTTTCGTATACGTCCACTTTGTAACACCGCTTCCTATACGGCAGCCATGGTTCTGCTTCAAGAAAGAAGCATTATAGTTCAAAGCATGGTATACAACCTTGTGACATTATACCACCCTTATTCTAAAAAGGGAAGTATTTTTTTAAATTTTTTTATTTTTTTCGTATTTTGTCTAATTGGAGTTATCTATTTTGCTTATATTTATCCAAGAATCACAAGACTTTGAAGGTTTTTACCCATTACGGTGGTAGTTTCTTCCATAGATATGTGCTTTTTGCTAAATTTCTGAAATGGTACATATGATTACTTTAAGTTGTGAATCATTTTGATTAAGTTTCTTTTCTTAAGATAATAATGCCTTTAATAATTCTTCCTGATTAGTATCCGGTTTTGCATTTTTGATTACTTCGCAAATACGTTCCACTGTTTCTTTTTCTATTTCCAACTCTTCGACTACTGCTGATGAGTAGAGATGAGATGAATTCTCATATTAGAATTGTATATATAGGATTAAGAAATATGCTTTTCCTTATGTTATCATGCCAATATAGTGATTGCAAGAAAAACTTCACATAAAATTAAAAGGTCATACTTTTCATGCTTTCATGAAAAAGTATGACCTTTGACACACATTATATTATGATTCAACGATAAATTTTGTAATCATCTTGTTTTATTGTGCTGCCTTTAAACCTTGGGCAATGATATTTAATTCATTAACCATCTTTTCATCAGTTGGTTCATTAGAAGTATACATAGTATAATCGATTTCCAAATAATGTCCTGCATCTACTACTATGAAGCCATAAATATTAAAGTAGCTTTGTGTGTTGTCAATGATATATTCCATAGTACCAATTGGTGTAGAAATACTTCCTGTAGGTGCGTCCGGGTTTATTCCTTTTACATTAGTATAGTCATAACTATCTAAATAATCATTTCCTTCATAAATAGTAACACAAAGGAAATTACCATCTGCATCATCAATCATCAACATGGAAGAATCTGAGTAGTTTCCATCAACCACATATCCTTCTGGGGTTGTAAAATCTACTCTTCCTGTATATTCACAATCACTCCAAGTACATCCCAAAGCATAACTTCCATCTTCATTTACAACAACACTGCTGGTTTCAGTTGGCTCATCCCAATCAATTTCAGGGTCTGTAATTCCAGAATCTATTGTTCCTGTACTTTCTAAAAGTAGAGCAAGGATTTCCAAAAGTGCATCTAATTCAATACTTTCTTCTGGTACTTCTACCTTTCCTTCGCCTTCTTCAAATACATAATTCATATAGATACGAGCTTCATCGCCTTCTGATTCAGAAGCAGCCAAGAAATCGATATTCATTTCATAAGTTCTGGAACCTTTCTTACCATCTAAAGAAGCTTCCATTAAAAACTTCGAACCTTTTGCATCTGCATCTTCATCATCTTCCGCAGCAGTAATTAATTCATCACAAGCTGTTTCAATTTCTTCCACCATAGTTTCTTTTTGCTCGTCGGTAATTTCCATATCTTCTGTAGCTTCTAATTCTGCTTTTAGGGCATCCATATCAATGCCATATTCGCTTAAAGTATCTCCATAGTAATCAAAGATATCATCATAATCATAAGATACATTGCTTGCTTCTACCGTAATGTCTACAATATCTTCTGCATTGTCTTTCATACCTTGTGCAAAGTTTCCAATGAATGCAATAACTTCTGCATCCTTAAATTCAAAGCTTCCATCTTCTGCAGCACCTTCTTTTTTGTCTGTGCTTGTTGCAGCATCTTCTAAGATTTCAAGCATGATTTCTGCCATCTCTCCTGCTGCAGTATTTTCTGTTTGTTCGTAAAGGTCACCTACATAAATATCAAGATAATCTTCATCGATTCCAAAATCACTAAGCTCGCCTATTTCTTCCATAGAGTTCATGAAATCCATAGCCTCAGCAAGGTTTACATATAGATGTTGTTCATCATACACTAAACTGGTTACTGCACCCTTGGCAGTCATTCCATCTATGTCTATATCAAGAGCAACCTCGATGTCAAAACTTTCATCTGTGGTAACACCACTTAAAATAAGTTCCATCTTTTCGTCATCTGCTGGTGCTTCCAATCCGATGGTCATTTCAAACTCTCCAGCTTTTAATTCCTGTGCTTCCTGCATCACAGTGTATAAATCATCACTGCCAGACTTTTCGTCTTCTTTCTTTCCACAGCCAGCAAGTGTTCCCACACATAATGAAAATGCCAGAGAAACTGCTGCTATTTTTGATAATCCTTTTCTTCTCATTCTTTTCCTCCTAAAATTCTTACCCTTCCTGCATATACACTCCAGTATAGCAGGCATTTATAAAGTGCTTTATCGTCTTGATAATTCTATTACAAAGACTTTAAAATAGCAAGTATTTCTTTCTTTTCCTCCCAAAAATACTTCTTTTTCTATGCATTCCGCTAATTATGTTATGTAAATTACGTTCTTTATTTTAATTCATATAGAGTGCAGAACCGATATCCCTCTTTTTCCAACAAGGTCAATACTCCATCCAGGGCTTCGCAATTCGCCGAAGAAACATTGTGAATCAAAGGAATTGCTCCATTATGAAAATAAGTCCGAAAATGTTCTTCCACATAATTGCTTCCAGGCTGGTTATTTACATCATAATCCAGATAGGCAATACTCCAAAACACAGTCCGATACCCCATATCCTGTGTAATCTTCAATGTTCTTTCACTATATTCTCCCATTGGCGGACGGAAAAACGGGTCCATATCATATCCAGTCATTTCTTTCATATAGGAAGAACAAGTTCCCAGTTCCTTTTCAATTTCCTCTACACTTAAGGTTGGCTGGCTTTTATGGGTCACCGTATGGTTTCCTACCTGATGTCCTTCTTCTTTCATACGTTTTACAAGTTCCGGATTATCCCTGATATAAGTCTGGGTCACGAAAAAGCAAGCCTTTGCATTGTGCTTTTTCAAAATATCCAGCATGGTTTCTGTATATCCATTTTCATAACCGCAATCAAAGGTTAAGTATATAACCTTTTCTTCCGTATCTCCTAAATAATACGCATCGTACTTTTTTAAATCAATGGACTCATCTGCCCCGGAAGGCTGGTGTTCTTTATTTCGCTTAAACCACCATGCCTTTTTTTCATTGGAAAGTCCATCATAGCTAACACCTTCCGGCAAACAGTCCAGTGGCGGTGTTCCTTGCTGGTTCGTTCCTGCCTCATTACCATTTTCCCCGTTTTCTGTATTCGTTCCGTCCTGATTCGTACTGTTTTCCCCTTCCTCCGGTTGGGAGTTTTCCATATTACCTCCTTTTTCCTCCTTCCAGGAACAACCCGTAAACTGTAAAGGAAATAAAAACAAAATCATAGCCCCTATCACCAGTATCAAACTTTTTCGTTTCTTTTTTTTCACAAAAAAACCCTCATATAAAGTCTTTCTTCTTTATATGAGGGTTTCGCTTTCTTTATGCAAGCATATTTTACAAAGACATAGTGGCAACAAATTCTTTTACCAAGCGAACGGTATGGATGATTGCCTGATTTTTAAATTCTTCATAATTCATCTGTGCACTGTTATCTGCCTTATCAGAAATTGCTCGTATAATAACAAAAGGAACCTGATTCAGATAAGCAACGTGAGCCATGGCTGCTCCTTCCATTTCTGCACAGTATGGAGCAAACTGCTCTACCAAAAATGCCTTCTTTTCCGCACTTTCAATAAACTGGTCACCACTTACGACTCTTCCCAACAAACATTTGATTTCAGGGTTTACTTTTTCACAAGCTTCTTTTGCTACACGCACCATTTCTTTATCTGCTGGGAATACAGAACAATCCATTCTTGGGATGGTTCCAATAGGGTCCCCAAATACGGAACAATCCACATCATGTTGCAGGGCATCTATAGATACTACAATATCTCCGATTTCGATATCAGAATGCAGACCACCTGCCACACCTGTATTAATTACCTTATCTACCTTAAAATCATCAATTAAAATCTGGGTACACATTGCCATGTTTACCTTACCGATTCCGCTTTTAACGATGATAACTTCTTTTCCGCACAAGGTTCCGGCATAAAAAATCATTCCGGCTTTCTTTCTCTCTTTATAATCCTGCATTTCTTTTAAAAGAGATTCTACCTCTTCTTCCATTGCTCCAATAATTCCTAACATACTTTCATCCTTTCTGTTTTTCTTTACTTTGCCAAAGATTTTAATAAATCTACAATGATTTCAATCGAGTCTTCTTCTGTACTCTTTTTCATGGTTTCTTCATAAGTTCCTTTATTTTCGAACACATAGGTAACTGCCTTTTCCAAGGTTTCTTTTGAGAAATTCTCCTCTTCAATCACATAACTAAAGCCTTGTTTTTCGAAGGAGCCGGCGTTCAAAATCTGATCTCCTCTGGAAGCCTTTGCCGACAAAGGAATCAATATATTTGGTTTATTTAATGCCAAAAGCTCACAGATTGCATTGGCTCCCGCCCTGGATATTACGATATCACTTAATTTCAGTAAATGAGGAAGTTCTGATTTCGCATATTCCATCTGCATATAACCTTCTAAGTCCTTTTTGCTTTCATCCAGATTTCCTTTTCCGCAAAGATGAATTACCTGAAAGTCTTTTAAAAGGAAATTAAGATTTTCACGAATCACCTCATTGATTACCTTTGAACCGCTGCTGCCTCCCACAATCATAATTACCGGTTTGTTTTCTTTAAATCCGCAGATTTCAAGACCTTTCTTTGAATTTCCTAAGAAAAGTTCTCTTCGAATCGGAGTTCCTGTTACCAAAGCCTTATCTTCTCCGATGTGCTTTGCAGCCTCCGGGAAGTTACAGCAGACTTTTTTTGCACATGGGATGGCAATTTTATTCGCAAGTCCTGGAGTCATGTCGGACTCATGAATGACTACAGGAATCTTTTTTGCCTTTGCTGCAAGTACCACCGGTACTGTGACAAATCCGCCTTTTGAAAAAACTACGTCCGGTTTTAGTGTCTTCATAAGCTGTAATGCTTCTCGATATCCTTTGACTACCTTGAAAGGGTCTGAAAAATTCTTGACATCAAAATAACGTCTTAATTTTCCGGAAGAAATCCCATGGTATGGGATTTTCATTTCTTCGATTAGCTTTTTCTCCATTCCATCATAAGAACCAATGTAATGAATGTCAAAATCCTCTTCTTTTAAAGCTGGAACCAATGCCATATTTGGTGTAACATGACCTGCAGTTCCTCCTCCGGTTAATACAATTCGTTTCATATTTATACCCATGCAATTCGCAAGTCATCTTGCGAAACTGTCCAAATCATTCATTGAAAGAATGAACCAATCGCATTTTTCCTTTCTATCATTATTTTATGTTGTGGGAGATTTTACTGCCTGAAACCTTGTGGCATAACCACATTTTTTACATAATTCTTCTTTTAACTTCCGTTGCCGAAATCCTTCCTGAAGATGTTTCAGGCGTTCTCCTTCTATAATTTCCTTTAAAGGAGTTTCAAATATATTTCCTAATTCAATGACTCCATTTTGGTCCAGACAACAAGGTACCACTCTTCCATCCACCAGAATTCCCAACTGATCCATTCCTCCATGACAATACCCTTCCGCACTTATCACAGGAAGCCTTAAATCCGGCCAGACAAATTCCTTATCAAAATTCAAATAAACATTTTCTTTTATTTTTACCCCTCTTCCTCCTTGTGGCAAGGGAAGTTCAGATAAATGAAAATATTCTTTCATCTGTTTTAATATCTTTGCATTTTCCTTTGAAAGGACTATATCTGAACCTAGTCCTTTCTTCTCATTTTCTTCTGAAAAAGTTGCATTTTGATGTTGTCTTTCTTTATTATGTTTTTCTAAAAGTTCTGTATCCGGTGGAAGATTCCATAACCGAAACGCTGTAATGGTATTCGTATGTTCTGAAAAATATTCTGCCTGCTGGAAACATTGGTTTAAATATTCATCAAAATCCATTCCCGTTCGTTCTTTTTCATTGGCACCAAAGCTGTGAAGGGAAATATTTACCTGTCTTAACCCTGGTATAGGTGTCTTAAAATACGGATTCTTCCCAAACAAAGTACCATTGGTAGTAAGGTTCGCCTGAATTCCTTTTTCATGGCCCAATGCCAGTATTTCCTGCAAATTCGAATGAAGGAGTGGCTCTCCTTTGATATGCAGGTAAACATAGTCAGTAAAAGGGACAATTTCCTTGATAATGTGAGAAAATTGTCCCAAAGTCATGGTCATTTTCTTACGAGTATCCTGTGGGCAAAAACTACATGCCAGGTTACAGCAATTCGTAATTTCCACATAAATTCGTTTGAAAATCTTTTTATCCATGGTTTTCATTTATGAAATACTTTCTTTTAAAGCTTTCGCCAACTGGTCCGGGCAGGAAGTACTTCTCATTCCACAACGAATTCCTTCTAGTTTTTGAATCACGTCTTCTACCTTCATTCCTTCAACTAAAGCAGAAATTCCCTGTGTATTTCCATTACATCCACCAACAAACACTACTTTCTTTACGAAGCCATCTTCGATTTCAAATTCTATGTTACTTGAGCAAACGCCCTTTGTCTTATATATCATTTCATTATCCTCCTGTTTTATGAGTTCCAAAGTCATACTTTTTAATGCGAACACGAAAAGTATGAACTTTTGACCCTGCTATCATGATAATAAAGAAAACTGAAAAAAGCAAGGGAAAATAAAGAAAAAAGAGAACCTTTTTTCGATTCTCTTCCTAAAAATACTTTCTTAAATTTTCACATATCTAGATGCTTTTTATATATCTTATAAACTATGTTTACTGTTCCTGCATAAACAGTACCTAATATAGCTCTTTTTCTAATTCTTCCAGGAAGGCTTCTATGGTTTCCATACGCTTCTCATATTCTTTCCTTCCGGCTTCTGTCTTACATCTTCGAATCTTTGGTTTATTAATGCGGTAAAAATTCTTAATTCGCTGGTAAGCTTTCTTATAGGATGCTTCATCTCCTATGGCTGTCGCCATGGAATCCCATAGAATACTGATGGCACCTACTTCATCCAACAAATCTGCATCCATTACGATTCTGCACTCTAAAGACAAAGAATCTGTCGTATCTTTATCTGTATGTATACGAATAATTTCACCGATTCGGCCTAATTTCGCTTCATCATCATAACCAATGCTTAACAGATATTCTATTGCCATCTCTGCACCAACTTCTCCATGTGGACGTTCATCATCCCAACCAATATCATGCAGAAGCGCTGCAAGGGTAATGATTTCCAAATCTCCACCCTCTAAAGCCTGTAACTTTATCGCCCAGCGATATACGCGCATGGTGTGTTCATAACGGCTACGAAATGGAAATAACGTTGGTCTGCCATTTTCGCCTGTCATTTCTTTTACATATTGAATTACTGTCATGTAATTTATTTCCATTCATGTATCCTCATTCGTTACTTACCATGTTACTTATCTTAAAATCATAATGTTAGGGATAAAACTATTATATCGTTACTGTTCATACGTGAACAGTAATGTTATATCTGCTTTATATTTCAGTTACCATTTTATTTATATTTAATCCATGCGGTGTGCGTTGTAATACCTCCATAACCGTTACCTTTACAGTTAACTCAGTCCAGGCTGCCTTACGGCACATGGGATGATTTACTTAGTGCTGCTTTGTTCCCAACCTGACACGGTTCATAAAGTCCCATTGCGCAAGACCCAAACGTCAACGCCACTTATAAAGGGCAGCGCTACAAAGAATATTCCGAAACACACCATCACCCCTGCTGTAGCGGATTGCAGGTACAGGGCACCGCTAACTCCCCAGCTGCATGGAATTCTTATGACAATTTTAAAGTCTTTTACTAGTATAACTAACTTTTTATTTTATGTCAACAAAAAAAGTTCATTTCTAACTACCAGAATTAGACATGATTTTCTTCTCTCAATTCTGTTCTTCCTTTTCCTTCTTTTTCTTCTCTCTTAAACTTTTAAAAAAGTCCTGCATGAGTTTTTTACACTCATCCTCTAACACTCCACGTTCTATCTCAACTTTGTGATTAAACCCTTCCATCTGCAATAAATTAATTACGGAACCTGCGCATCCGGCTTTCGGATTCATGGTTCCAATCACTACTTTCTTTATTCTTGCCTGCACAATGGCTCCGGCACACATGGGACAGGGTTCTAAAGTAATATACATGGTGCAGTCTTCCAACCTCCAATCCCCTACGATGTTTCCTGCTTTTTTTATGGCTAAAATCTCTCCATGCCCTAGAGTCGTTTTCCTTTTATTTCTTTGATTGTATCCTCTGGCTATGATATTTCCGTCCTGTACTATCACACAGCCGATGGGAACATCACCGATTTTAGCGGCTTTTTTCGCCTGCTTTATAGCCTCTTTCATAAATCTTTCATCTTGTGTCATTCCGTTCTCCATTCCTACTTGCATTTTTTTCGTTTTTATCATACCATGATACCAGGGTCAAAAGGTCATATTTTTTCATGCTCGCATAAAAAAATATGACTTTGGGACCCGCAAATTTTGACCCAACATTATAACCATTATATCCGAGGCTATCATTTTATGAAAAAACAAGAACAAACACAACGTCTTATTCTTAATATCGAGTCAAAAGATTCTGCAGAACAGGTATTGTCTTTTTATTTAGCAAACAAAAGGGATTTTGAAAAAGTGGAACCTACCAGACCCATAAATTTCTATACCCTTGCTTATCACCGGCTTACTTTAAGCATGGAGGAAACAGAAATCTCAAACCGAAAACATTTAAGATACCATATTTATCTCAAAGAACAACCGGAAGAAATCATCGGAACTCTTTGTTTTTCCAACATCAGAAAAGCTCCTTTTTACAGTGCAACTTTAGGCTATAAAATAGACAAACGATACCGGAGGCTTGGAATCGCAAAAGAAGCTATTTCCTTTTGCCTTAATAAAATGAAATCTGAATATGGTCTTCACCGTATTGAGTGCAGGGTTCTTCCTGATAACAAAGCTTCCATTGCTTTATTGAAAAGCCTTGAATTTTTTGAGGAAGGAATCGAACGGGAAGGGGTAGAAATCGATGGTACACTGCGTGACCACCTTCGATTTGCAAAATTATTATAGCCGAATCTCCTCAAAATAAGCCCCTTTTGAATCTTGGTTCTGCTATTTCATTTTCTTTTTCCCTCTTATTTTCTGCCTCTTCGATAAAAACTAAAACTTCTCCGGCAGCATAATTTAAACAGTTTTTAACTGACACTCCAACGGCTAAAGCACGTTGGGTTCTTATGTACATTCACTTCCAAATATACTCGAAAGCATATAAGACTAATGAGTTTCCATAAGACTTTCACCATCAAAGATACCTTTGTATCCATTAGCGATAGCATAAGGCTCGTGTCAAAACCTGTTTATATATTTTGTTTTTAAATCGCAATACTCCTTAAATTTTTATGTCCTTTCAATCTATCAACTTCCAAATTGTGAAGTCGATAGAAACTGTTAAATCTTTCATTACATTTATTAATATCAAAACTCTTTAAATCATTACTTATATTCATTATTAGGAAAGCACTATACATATCTCTTTGTACTTTTATACCGTTGAAATCATTCCATCTTTGAGATAGAGATTTCTTTGCGTACGTCCCGTCAAAATGATTAAACTGGCTTGCTTTTGCTTCAAAAGTATTTATTTCTATAAGCTCTTCACCAAAATAATTCAACTTTCTATCTATAATTGTTAATAACATAGAAGGTGCTTTATTTGCTAAAGATTTTCCAAATTGTTTCTTCCGTTTGAATTTTCCTTTATCATTCTTTTCAGTATTTTTAGCACGCCTCCCCAGTCCTGCAAAATTCATCTTTTCAACATATACTTTGTTTCCAAGAGATATAATATAGTTAGCCAAACATTCGTGTTGATATTTTCTTATATCTGCCTGTTTCCTATATAATTCTTTTAATTCATTTTGATATTTAATATAATGCTTTGATTTATTCCAAATAACCTTTTTGTTACCTTGTTTCTTAATAGTGCCATCTTCATTATAATTATTCGGATTAGTTGCTCGTCTTGACCTATCCATTTTTCTTAGAAGTTTCTGCTTTTGATTTTCAATGTTCTGCACTTTATCGGCAAGTTCTAATATCTTTACATCAGATTGACTCGAAATAGCAATAGTGGAAGTGCCTATATCCAATCCAACATCTCCTTGTCCGATATGATGCTTAATTTTTCCTGTTTTTGTATCAACTTTCACAGGTGGATTTCCTTTAAATACTATTTGGATATAATATTTATACTTGTTCCTTATATACTTTCTTACAATTCTACAATAACAAATATCACATTGAAGCGCCTGATATTCATAATAATTATCATAATCAATGATTACCGGTATTTTTAATCCATTCCATATAAGCATATCATCTTTAACCCGGATACCTGTTTTGTTAGATTTTCCTTCAAGTGTATTAAGATTTCCATATTTTTTATAATAAATCTTTTTACCATTTCCATAAAAGAACTTATCATAAGATTTCCATAGTTCTGTTGCTATTTTCTGTGTAGTAAAAGAGTCTATATTATCTTTGAAATGCTTTTGCATCTTCTTTACATCTTCGTGAAATGAATATTCTGACATACCATATTGCTTGCGAATATCATTTATCTGTTTCCAAATATCCTTATCAATCTTTTTATTCCCTGTTAAAGAAGATAGTAAATTTCTATATTTTTTGGTTTTAGTCATTTCTTTATAGCGTTTTTGTGTTACATTAACTAAAGAATTGTAGATTTTTCTTCCGATTTCAAAACGTTTATTTAGTATATCTTCTTGAAATTTTTCTGTCTTTAATGGAAATTCGACAATAAAGTTTGCCATAATATTCACCCCACTTTCTAATACAACATTCTCTTTTTAATATCGTTTCTTTTGATTTTCTACATATTTTTTAATTGTTTCACTACAGACATTACCAGCAGTTGAGACAAAATAACTTCTTGTCCATAAACTAGGCATTTTAGATAATTCTAAAAATTCTTCTCTGAGAATTTTGCTTGTATATCCTTTTATTTGTTGCATAATATCTGATGGACTTAATGTAGGTAGACAATTTAAGAACATATAAGAGTGGTCTTTGTCACATTCAATAGCTATAATTTCTATTTCTAACTCCTTACATTTTAATTTTACCAGTTCTTTAAATCTTTTTTCTACATTAGGTATCAGAAAAATCTTTCTTCTGTATCTTGGACAAAATACAAAATGATAATTTATCAAAGATACAGTTGTGTTTGTATGTCTATAATTATTTTTCATACTATAAATATATCATACAATGTGTATGAAAACAATATCAACATACACATATTTTGAAAACTAAAAGTGCTATCCATCCCACATCTAAAGGAGTGGGCTTTTCGCACTATTTTTGTAAGGTTTGTGCCAATAAATTATTTACATCTTTTTCATCTTCAATAATTAAAATTCGTTCCATATTTTCACCTGAGTCCAAATAGAAATGCTTTCTTCTTTTTTACCTTTCGCATCTGTATGATGTTGGGGTCAAAAGGTATTTTGCCCCATGATACCTACGAATTGCTACACACTTTGTGCTCACCAATGCGAAAAATATCTTCATATTTTTTCATATTATCCAACAAAAACTCCAATTCTTTACACGAAATGTCTTTTGTTTTCTCATAAAACAAATCATAATCTACTAAAAATGGAGACTCGATCGGATATCCAAAAGCCAATATTTGCTGTTCAAATGAGCCACTGATAGTACATGACGTTACAGTACTTATTCCATCTGTTCCAAGGCTAAGCCCATTATCAAAAATAGGAGCTGTTTTAGCCTCACCATTACTATTTAATAAAATCCCTATATTACTCATATGACGGTCATGATTCGCAATCAGCATATCCAGATATAATATCTTTTTCATATAATTCATTATATTAGGAACATGAAACGTTTCAGCTATTTCTAATAAGTATTGTAATCTGTCCTTAGGTTCATCAAATGTATACAAATAATCACTTAAATTTTCTTTTCCTGTAATTAGCATGTATAACAAATGAAAAGAAACAAATTCATATCCATTTTCATTGAAAGATTTTGACCTGCAACCCATCTTGTTATTAATCCTACAATATTCATATGCAACATATTCTGTTTGTTTTAATGTAGAACATACCAAAAGCAGACTGACAAGATACTCTGCCAGACCTTCATTACCATTTTTATTTATCTTATACCAATATCCATCCTTTTCATATTTTACTTGAGTCCCCTTTGTGGCACTTTTCAATATTTTCATATAATTACTTTCTACTACATAATTCTTCATATGCCGCTCCTCTAGGATGAATTTCTTTAAATTTTACTTCACCCTCCTCATCAAACTTAAACCACCAATAATCATCTACATCAACACCATGTGTTTTTCTTAAGATTTCATAAACATTGTATTCGCTTAAACCTATAGATTTTAAAAGTATTTCTCTGTCATCCCGCTCATAAGGAAATACTCTGGTCTGTAAAAACTTCAATACACTGTATCCATTTTCCATATTCAAAAATGGAAAGCGTAAACATCTATATACCATATCCCCCTCTACATAACATTCTTTTTTTACAAGCTTTCCATTCTCAATTTCAATTCTTCCTGTCTTCTTATCTGCATGATAAACATCAAATTTCAATGTTGGTAACTCCATAGCACTCCACCACCTTTTTATCATTATAACCATAAAATAATACTGGGGTCAAAAAATATTTTAACCCCAACATTATTTTTCTAAACCTCAATCATTTTTCACAAAAAAAATATATTTCGCTTGATTTTTTTGGTAAAAAATGCTATACTCAAATTAATGAAATTCATATATAGGCAAAGCAGGTGAAAACCTGTGACGCAAAACTAAAGGGCCTTTCAAATGGCAGCCAGTTGCAATCTTGTGCGTACGCTGTTAAGGTAATTGCCTTAACGGCATTTTTTTTTGGAAAATTATGAGGATCGAATAGATAATTTTCTGACAAGGATGCTCTGGTTCTTATCACGAAATAAGAACGGGGGAAATTTTATGTTTAGAAAAAAAGTAAGTGTAGTATTAGTGATAACCATGTTAGGATGTAGTGTATTTGGAGGAAGACCCGTTGAAACGAACGCCGCAAATTACAACTTATCTTACTCCATCCAGAATTTATTAAAAAAATTAAAAGAAAAGGCAGAGTCTTTTCAATCACAGAATCATTCTACTTCCCAATCTGTATCTACAGAAGCTCTAACCACAGAACTATTCACTACAGAGGAGCTTACGACAGAATTACTCACTACAGAAGAGGTTATTTACACAGAGACTCCTACGATAGAATCATCCACTACGGAAGAAGTGGTTTACACAGAGGCTCCTACGATAGAATTATCCACTACGGAAGAAGTGGACTACACAGAGGAACTTACAACAGAATTATCCACCACGGAAGAAACTTTATCCACGGAGGAGCTTACAACAGAAATAACAACTACAGAAGTGGCATTTTCAGAAGAAGAACTCACAACAGAAACATCCACTACAGAAGAATTAACTTCACAAGAAATAACAGAATCTGAAGCAACTTCCGAACAAGATATCACAACAGAAGAATCTTCACTACAAACACCTGTAGAACAGGAAGAACTATACGAAAAGATTTCACACTATAAAGAAATGGCAGATGCTGAAGCGAACTGGCTTTGGTCTCAGCAACTATCCAATGGGGCATTTGCATTTTATAACTCAGACAATGGCAAGGTTTATATTAACCCTTATTTTAGTGAAATTGTGGCTATCGCACTAATTAACCACGATTCTTCGCCAGAAGCAAAAACAAAGATGGAACATTATTTTGACTGGCATTTTTCTCATATTAACACAGCAGAAACAGACTATAATGGATTAGCCGGAACCATCTATGACTATAATGTGATGGTTGAAAATGGTGTAGTAGTAAGTGAAACATCAAAAGGTTCTTATGATTCCACTGATTCTTACAGTGCTTTATTTATCAAAGCTTTAGCTGATTACGAAAAAACATACGGAGATAAAGAATATTTATTGGCACACGAAAGCCAGATTAAAGATATCACAAACGTCATGTTTGCAACCATGTCCGGAGGATATACTTATGCAAAACCAGACTACAAAATCATGTATTTAATGGATAATGCCGAAGTATATGCAGGACTTAAAGCAGCAGAATATATTTATTCTAATGTAATTGATGATGCCGAAATGTATGAAAAAGTCAGCAATGCCTTAGCATTTTATGACGAACATTTTAATGAGCATTGGTGGAAGGGCGACCATTATGCAACTGTATTAAATCCTGATTATAGTGAATATACAGGATATGAATTTTCATGGGATGCCTTTTATCCATGTGCAACTGCTCAAATGTTCCCAATCTTATATGGTATCATTGATGCAGACAGCACCTACGCACAGGATGTATACAAAGGTATCTGCGGAGCATGGGACTGGCAGGAAATGGATTATGTATCCGAAAATGCTTCTGTATTCTGTTGGGGTAATTTCGCATACCTTGGCGGGCTTATGAATGACGAAGAGAAATTGGATTCCTACATGAATAAATACCAGGATATCGTAGACAGCGGAAGACCATATCCATTGTATTCTTCCGAATCAGCAATGGCACTTCTTGGTTGTGATGAAATGATAATACAGCTTGAAACACAATTAAATTAGTTTTAAACGAATTAACATAACAAAAGAACTAAAGTTTAACTATGAATCATTAAGATTTAGAGTGAACTACCCGCTGAAAGTTAGTTTTTAAGCTAACCTTCAGCAGGCAGTTCCCTACTAATTAACTTTAGTTCTTTTTATTATGCTTTTATTTAGTTTCCTGTACTTTTATATCTTTTTACACTCATCCGCCAGAACAAATAGGCAAGAGAATAAATCACCACACCTACCACCGGTGCAATATACATATATGCCTCATTATAATTTGCCATATCTTCTTTCCTTAGAAGATACTGTGCCGGAAAGTAATTTACAAAGGCAAAAGGCACCACATAAATCATCAATCCTTGTATTAGTTTGCTATAAATACTGATGGGATATCCTGCGAATTTCCTCATATTCCAGTAAAATATCTCCCGAAGACTGTTAGTTTCCACAAAGTAGAAACTTAAGGAAGAAAAGAAAATAAACATTCCACCTTGTATCAGGACACCACCAATTATGGCACCGATGTAATAAAGTATGGTACTAAGATTCCACTCAATTCCTACCTTTCCCGCAGAATAAACAAACAACAGGATTCCCAGGGTTCCATGCCCTAAAGATGCAATGATATCTGCATTATTTAATATTAGTTGAAACAATAACCCTCTTGGTCTTACCATCAAACGGTCAAACCTTCCTTCCCGAATCATGCAGGAAAAATCTCTAAGGTCAGCAAACAATGACACCACAAAGGCATAGGTTAAAAACAATAAACTAAACAAAAACAACATTTCATTTACATTCCAGCCGTTAATCTGTTGAAACTTCATAAGTGCCAGATTGATGACAATGATATTCGTAGATTCCCGGACAAAAACTGCCAGTGTAGCCACCAAAGAATCCACCCTATACTGCATTCTTGTATGTAAACTCATTTTTAGCGATTGCATCGCTATCCTAATTTCTCCCATTACACTTATACCCATGCATTACATTGCCCAAATAAGATAGCTTGAAAAAATGGGCATTTTGCACTTTTCCTTTCTATCATTGATTTCTTTCCAGTTTAACCGCCCTGCACCACTAATTTTTTACACCCTTTTTTCCAGAATACGTTGGCAATCATGGCAAGAACTACTATCCACATTACCTGCATTGCCATTCCTGACAAAATATCCATTCCACTTAGCTCTCCTAGATAAATTCGTACCGGAGTAAAATAAATGGATTCAAAAGGGGTAAAAGAAATGATATCTCTAAGAAAATCCGGCATAAACCACATAGGAAGTAATGACCCGGAAAGAATGTTTACAAATACATTTTTTATGGTGATAATTCCCCACACGCTAAAAAGCCAGAAACTCCAGGTCTGCACAATAAAGCTAATCAACCACAAAATCAGATATCCAAATACAATACTGACCAACATAACCAGAAAATTTAACAGACTTTTCGGTGGGCAAAGGCTGGTATAAAACATGGTAAAAATCAATGCCGGAATAAAATTGAATACAACTTTAAATGCTCCCTCCCCGATATTTTCCCACAACATACGGAAAATAAAGCTTACAGGCTTTAGAAATTCATTGGTTATAGTGCCATCGTGTATCTTGTCCTGTAAAAACATTTCGTTATACTTAAAAGCATTGGAAAGTCCCAAAGAAATGACGAAATTTGTAGCCACCATCCGGAAGGTAACACCGTCTATCTCCTGGGCATTGCCATATAAAGCCTTGTAAATACACAGATACACCACAATAGTGATAACTGTATTCACGATTTCCATAAAGAAGTCAAACCGATATGCCATTTTATTCTGGAACTTTTTCATGGCAAACTCTAAATATGTTCTCATACGTCATTCCCCCATTCCGGCTACTGGTTCCAGCGAAACCCTTCCTTCGTAAATATCCCGGACGATTCCGTCGATTTCAGGTTCACAGATGGAAATATCTTTGATATGATACTTTGAAAATAATTCCTCCATTACTTCATTCATAGGGGTCTTGTTGACATCAAATGTTTTTACTTCTTTTTTTCCATCCTCCAGCCATATCTCTATAGTCTTGGAATTTGTATATTTATTTTTAATTTCCGCAATACTTCCGTCATAGATTTTCTTTCCGGTATCAATGATAATAAGTCTGTCGCATACTTTTTCAATATCCTGCATATCATGGGTGGTAAAAATAATGGTGGTTTGCTCGGTTTCATTCATATATTTCACAAAATCACGAATTTTCTCTTTTGCCACCACATCCAATCCAATGGTAGGCTCATCGAAGAATACAATTTCCGGTGAATGCAGCAGTGCCGCCACAATGTCCCCTCTCATTCTTTGTCCTAAGGATAACTGTCTTACCGGCTGATGGATAAAATCCTTCATTTCCAGCAATTCTGTAAACTTATCCAAATTTTTATCATAAACTTCCTGTGGGATTTTATAGATGTATTTCATAAGTTCGAAACTTTCAATCAAGGGCAAATCCCAATTAAGCTGCGATTTTTGTCCAAAGACTACTCCAATGTTTTTTACATATTGTTTTCTTTGCTTATAAGGAATATATCCATTTATTTTAATTTCTCCTTCGTCAGGGTATAAAATGCCGGATAACATCTTAATGGTCGTAGACTTTCCTGCTCCATTGGGACCGATAAATCCTACGATTTCCCCTTTTTTTATGGAAAAACTGATATCATTTACCGCTTTTTTTACCTCATACTTTCTATGAAACAAATTTGCTATAGTGGCACCAAGACCTTTTCCACGCTTCGCAATCTTATAATATTTTTTGATATTTTTTACTTCAATGATATTGTCCATTTAAACCTTCCTTTCATAGACCTTCTTAATTGTATCTTCTAGGTCCGGTTCTTTTATTTTGATATCCTTTACTTTGCATTTTGCCATCATATGCTTGATAAGCTGGGTGGTTTCAATTTTTTGTTTATCAAACACCACCCTTAGCACCCCATTCTCAAAATAAAATTTTTCTAAGGGTAAATCCTCAAAATCCGGCAAATCCCCTTGTAATTTGACTTCCACATGATATAGGGGTGCAAATTCTTTCATCATTCGCTCTATGTTTCCATCAAATATTACTTCTCCTTTGTCCAAAAGAATAACCCTGTCGCAAAGTTTTTCCACTTCCAAAAGATTATGACTGGTAAATAGCATAGTAGAATTCTCTTCCTTCTTACATTGCATAAAATACTCCATAATCTTATGTTTTATGGATACATCCAGGCCTATCAGAGCCTCATCCAGCATCAAAATCTCCGGTTCTGTCAATAACCCATAAACCAATTCACAACGCATTCTTTCTCCCAAAGATAAACTCTTTGGTATGGCATCCAAGAAGGACTTTACCTCAAATACTTCATCCAAAGCATCTAAGCAGTATTTCGCCCTTTCCTTGTCCAATTGATACATTTTCTGGCAATGTTCATAAGAGTCCTTGATTTTTAAATCCTCCCATAACTGGGGTCTGGTTCCTGAAATATATGCCATATTCCTAAGGACATGATAATGTTTTAGTGGACTCTCCACTCCATTCACCCGGATAAATCCATTGTCCGGCTTTATGATGCCTGCAATTACATTCATCAATGTACTTTTTCCTGCTCCGTTTAATCCGATGATTCCCACCTTTTCTCCAGGAGCAATGTGAAAGGAAAGGTTCTTTAACACCTTTTTATGTACAAATTCTTTTTCTACATCCTTTAATACAATCAATGTGTTCTCCCTTCTCTATTTTGCTTAATAGGTAATCGTGAAACTATCCAAAACTTATATTGAGTGATACAAAATATTTTACTTTCGCAATTACCTATTCCACTTGATAGCATTATCCTACGAAAAAAAATCCCACACGTCAATGCGTGTGGGATAAACGGCTTTCCTCCTGTGACAAACAACTGCACATACCCTGGCAGCAAGTGTCAGGTTACTGATTGAACAGTAACGCTGTATGAACAGTTGCAAACATAACACTTACGACAAACATTCCATTTTTTTCATAAATGTCTAAGATTCCATCCTGTTTTTTGGTAATACTCCGAATCTGTTTCATTCCGTATCCATGTCCTGCCTCTTCCTTGGTGGAATCAAAGTCAGGATTACGTTCTAATACAGAGGTATCTATGCTGTTTTTTACTGTAATTCTATCAAAGCCTTTTTGATGGGAAATCTTAACTTCCAGTTTCTTTTCCCTGGATACCAAGGCTCCTTCCATGGCATTATCTAGTATATTATTAAGGAGTGCTGAAAAATCTATGCTGTCTATATAGTCAAAGCTAAGATTTTCAATTTCTGCCTTTATCTCTATTCCTAATTCCTTTGCCTTGGAAAGTTTATGGTTTATCACATAATTTAGAAGAGAATTTCCTACATTTACATAGGTATACATTTTATTTAACTTATCCAGTATCTCTCCGGCATACCTTTGTGCCTCTTCTACCCTACCTTCTTCTAAATAAGATAGCATAACTAAGGTATGATTTTTCATATCGTGTTTTAAAAGCCGGCTCTGTTCCTGAATCTTACGAATCTCTGCCTCCATATCCTGCTGCTTTTTATAATCCTGCCCCATCTCAGATAATTTCTTTTCCATATCCAGATTTTTCGCAATATACTCTGTCAACATCCGGTCGGCTTCTTGATATTGAGTTTTTTCCTGTTTTCTAAGCCTTGTCACCCTTAACAATAATATCAGTTCCACTATAACAAGGACAAAAAGAATGCCTACTGCTATCTTCATTTCAACTTCCTGCTCTCTTTTTTAATGCAAGGTTTCACCCCAATTTATTCACCACATATATAACTTATAAAATTTGTAACATACTGCTGATGTATTTTTTTATACCATCAACATTAGCTATTTCATAGTTTTGAGCCACTTCCGAAAAATACTTTTTAATTGATTCTTTTGGTATTATCTCATTAGATGGTTCTCCCGGCAAACAATTTATTCTGGCATCTCTCCAAGGGGGTTCACCATGCGTAATTTGTTCCAATGTTTTTCCACTATACATACCAAAAGACTCTACTACTAAATCTATAACCTTCTTTTCATCGTCTGATAATTCATTAAATCTATTCTGAAACATTGAAAATCGTGTATCATCAATCGGATTATATTTAAAACTCTTAAATACATCATATACATCCTTAAATACCGGTCCATGTGCCCATGCTTCACACTCTTCACTAAATAATTCTACACCAAACAAAACCATATATATGCCCTGAATAAAATAAAGCATTTTCTGTAATGCTAACGGTGTAACTTCTTCTGCTTTTTTAAAAATGTATGATATAGTCAACAACATTTTCTCAGATAACGCAAATAATGGTTCCACTTCCTTTGCTGCATTCATCGCTTTCTTATAAGCCGTTTCACCTATTTTATCTATATTCTCATTCAATTTTTCTATCATAAATGTTGGTGATTCCAAAGCTTTTCTAATAATATCTGAATATTCCTTTGACGGAACCTGTCCTGAAAGATATCTGGTAATTGTGATTTCTCCAAAACCCAATGCTAAGGACAATGGTGCTTTACCAATTTTGTACACTTCCATCAAATCATAAATATCATCAATACTAACAATTCCCTCCTGCAATCTATACTGTCTATCTACCTCCTGTGCATTACTGTCCATGAGTCCCGGAATATTTACAGTTTCTCCACACTTTTCACAAACAGCCTCTGAGATTATAAATTCATACTCCTTATCCTTAATACATTTTCTGCAGGAAACAGGTTGTATTCGATACATCGTTTCTTCTCTACATTCAATGCAGAATTGTGTTCTCTCCTTCGCCATTTTTTGTCCTCCTTTTAAATCTCCATATGTTTAATTACTTAAATTTGTAAGTTAATGGATATTCCTGCTTATGAAATGAAATAACAATCACATACTGTCAGAGAAAGTATTACTTTTTTTGCATCCTCTTCTGTGAATACATAATCTATGTATATATTCTGGTTTTTCTGTCGCGGTGATATCTGATATCTTCCTGTATTAACAGCAGCGAAAACATCAAATAAGTACTGCTCAACATCGGATTTACTAATGTTCAATAAATTTAACCTCCTATGAATATATTATATGATAAACTTTTTATCAACTCTTTTGAGGAAATTATTATAAAATTTTTGTATAGAATTTATAACTGACCGACATTGTTAGTGAACCGTAATGTTTAATCCCGTAACAATTCCATAATCTTTCTTTTTACTTCTTTTTCATAGCTTCTGCCGATGGGAATAAGGGTATTTTCCTCGCCACCGCCTACTTCCAGTTCTGTACTTCTTACCTTTTCTATATACTCTGAATTCACCAGATATCCTTTATGACAACGAAGAAATCCTTTCCCCGACAATTCTGTTTCCATGTTGGTCATGGTTTCCCGATGTTTTATGACACCATTTTTCCCAAAAATGTTAAGGTAATTTCCCTCTGCCTCGATATAGAAAATATCTTTCATCCGGACTCTTATAAGTTCCTGACCCTTGGTTAAAAGTAACTCCTGTTTTCTATCTGTCAGTTCTTTTTTAATTCGCTCTGTAACTTCTCCTAATTCCTCATCTATATGAGTCTTTCGGATAAAAGCAAATGGTCGGTAGGCAAAGGTCTGATAAACCAGGGCATCCTGACTGGTAACAAACACCAATATGGTATTTAACCCTTTTTCCCTGATAAATCCGGCAATATCCATGCCAGTAAAATATGGCATATCAATATCAAGAAACAATACATCCACAGTTTCCCTTTGAAGAAAATCCATGAACTCCCTTGCATCATCCATGGAAAAATATTCCGCCGGAATCCCTTTTTCTTCAAAGTCCCTCTTCACTTTCTTTACGATTTCATTTAGAATTTTTTTCTCATCATCACATATGGCAATATGGTACATTACTATCACCTCAATGATCCATGATATTTCTGCTTCCACTCCACCAATATCTTAGCAATTCTTTCACTGGCGTGTCCATCTCCATAAGGATTTACTGCCTTTGCCATCTTGTCGTATTCTTCTTTATTGGTAAGAAGGATTTTTGCATTTTCAAAAATAGCATCCTCTTTTACACCAACCACCTTCACTGTACCTGCTTCTACCGCCTCGGGACGTTCGGTTTCTGTTCTAAGAACCAATACCGGAACACCACAAGCTGGCGCTTCTTCCTGTAATCCACCGGAATCAGTCATAACAAGAAAGCTTCTTGCCATAAGATTGTGCATATCTTCCACATCCAAAGGTTTGATTAGATGTACCCTGTCCAGTTCTCCAAGAATACTTTCCGCTGTTTCTCTCACCGCAGGATTCATATGCACCGGATATACCACCTCAATATCAGGGTATTCAAGAACCATTCTTTTTACTGCATTGCAGATATTTCTAAGAGGTTCTCCCAGATTTTCTCTTCGATGAGCCGTCATTAAAATACAACGTTTTCCTGTGAAATCAATGCATTTTAAATCCTCATCCTTATATTCATATTCTTTTTTTACCGTAGTAGAAAAGGCATCAATGACAGTGTTTCCCGTCACATAAACCTCATCCTTAATGTTTTCATTTTCCAGATTCTTTTTATTATTTTCAGTAGGCGCAAAATGCAGGCTGGCAATTCTGCCAGTCAGACAACGATTCATCTCCTCCGGAAAGGGCGAAAATTTATCAAAAGTTCTAAGACCCGCTTCTACGTGTCCCACAGGAATCTTTTGATAAAAAGCTGCCAATGCCGCTACAAAAGAAGTAGAAGTATCCCCATGTACCAATACGATATCCGGTTTTTCTTTTTCCAGCACCCCTTCCATCTTTTCAAGAACAGAGGTGGTAATGGTAGTTAAGGTTTGTCTTGGCTGCATAATATCCAGATTATAGTGTACCTTTGTACCAAAGATATCAATGACCTGTTGAAGCATTTCCCTATGTTGTCCTGTCAGACATACAATGCTCTCAATCTCTTCCTCTTTCTCAAACTGCTTTACCAAAGGACACATCTTAATTGCCTCTGGTCTGGTTCCAAATACGCTCATTACTTTTATCATACTAACACCCATGCAATCTGCACTTTTCCTTTCCTTTGTTTATTTTTCCATCTTCTCCCTCAATAAATCCCATAATCCTTTGTCTGCTTTTTCTTCATAATAATCATATAAAGCTGCGTAGGCTCTAACGGTCCAGGCAGAATCCGAAGTATTTAGCGGATAACTGCGGTCCTCTTCGTATCTCCTGCGGTAATTTTCTAAATACTCCTTAGCACTTTCGATATCTCCCAATTTAACTGCGATATAAGAAAGAACCGGCCAGTCGAAGTTTGCATCAAGTTCTAACGTCTGCCAGGAATGTTCCTTAGAAAGCTCTAAATATAACTCTTCTATCTTTTCCTGCTCTATAAGGTACGTTCCACATGCCACAGGATATACCTGGGCAATGGCATAAGGATAAAATTCTTCCATTCCATGAAAATTTAAATAATCAAAATCCGAATCCATTCCTACTTCAAATCTTTCTTCCTCTTCGTTCCAGAAATATTCTTTTATTTCCTCTTGGCTCTCCTTTACTGCCTGTTGAAAAAAGGTATTAAAACTTTCTTTTTGTTCCCATTGTGCCACTTCTTTATTATCGGAATTCATAAGTTTCGCCATCTTTTCATAGGCTTCCAGAACCTCCAGATTATCCATCAGATAGTAAACTTCCTTTTCTTTCGAAACCTTGGTAAGTCCGTTCTGGCTTAGTTCCATAAGTCTTAAGACACATTGCTCCACTGCCTTTTCCACATCAGGAATATTCTTAAGACTTCCTCCCTTTTCCACATAGGTGGCAAGAAGGTTCAGATAAAGAGCGATATAAGAGTCCACCGAATCATAGGATTCCTTAGATACTAACCCTTCCGGAGTTACACGATAATCACTTATGATCCCGTCTGATTTCAACAATTCTTCTGTATGCCACACTAAATAATTCTCTACAAACTGAAGTTCTTCCTCCCCTGGTTCACCAGACAACATCCCTAAAGCCGCAAAACAGGAAAAATAAGGAACCACAGAACCGGAGTTATCTTCTCCCAAATCATAAAGATAAATAACTCCCTCTTCTGACTGCTGGCTCGCTATCCATGCTTTTTCCTGCTCCATGCAGTTTTGGTAAAACTCCATTTCATCTGCATAAAGAGCTTTGTTTTGTTCTCTATAACGTTTATCTGCTACCATAAAGAGGATTACTGCCAGCGCTAATAAAATCGCCAGTAATACAATAAAAATCCAAATTCCCCTGACTCCTTTTTTTTGATCCCTTTTTCTGCTATGGTAAGTCATCCGTACCTCCCAACATTCCTATCTTAATTCACACAACCCTGATACAAATCTGTGATATGTTCGTCTAAAAAGCTTAATCTCTTATGAATCGAATTTTTTAATTGCAAGATTGCTTCCTCATAACTTCTAGGATTGATATGTACTTCATTTACTTCTGCCAGCAAATCATCATAAAAGGTGTAACCCCAGACTGCAAAATTACGTTCTGTGGCTACTCCCAGTTCCTCTACATAAGAATCTATGTTTTGGTAAAGATATTCCTCTCTTAGAATGCCTTCTCTAAGTTCCCAATATCTTTCTACTACCTTATCCACAAATGTCCTATCCTCTAACAATCTTGAAAACCAAGCATTGTCCTGTAAAAAAAATTCTTCATAATCCTGCGCAAACCACTGATAGTTGTCAAAACAATTATTATAATCCCAAATCGCAATCTTAAGCTTTCCACCAAGTTCCTTATAAACATAAGTGGACAAATTCCCTGAATCATTATTCATCACTACTTCATTTAACACATAATAATCTACGAAATTATCCACATCCAGATACTTGGCATAGCCTTCCTTCGGGTCGTCAAAATTTTCTCCATATAATACCCTTTCAAAGGTATCAATATCCTTTGTAATCCATTCCCGTTGTTTGCTTGTAAGATTACTGCTGGTAGGATAATCAATATACAAAGAATTGCTGGTCTTTCCTGCGTAATATCCATATACATTTAAGGGATTGTCTTCACTTTCTACCCTGTCACGTTTCACAATATAAGCAGTTTCTCCACTTGCCAAGCCAAACTCACACAAACGCAGACGGCTTTCTCCATTTGTAACCGGCTCTACTGCCAGATAAACTCCCTGATATTCCCCGTCTACAAACAATTCCACATAACGACAGTCCGGTGCCCATTCAAACAGTTCTCTTCCTAGACCATATACCAGACGGTTCCTTATTAAAGTCTTATCCAAAAAGGGACCATTTAATACCCATTCACTATTTTTTCCCATACCTAAGAATTCATATTCCTTGGCATTGGTACTTCCCTCTTCCTTGTAAAACTTAATGCGATACTGCTTTTTATCAAATTGGGAATAGGATGAGGCACCTCTATGATTTATGGTTATAGCTGCTTCATAATCCGGTGTTTCCATGACAGATCTTGCTTCACCGCTTTCATCTGCCTCTGTTACTGCGATGGTCGACCATATTTTCGTTTCTTTACTAATCTGTTGTCCGTTGGTATTAATATGTAAAATAGGCAAAGTACTCTCAAAAACCCCTATCCCGTAGTAATCAAGATACTCTTCATCGGGAATCACCCAGTTCTCAACTGTATTCTTTGTGTCCTTTGAAAGGGTTTGTGTTTCTCCTGCCTGCCCCTGATAGGCTTCTCCAACAAATGCCACTGTCAGCAGGAGTATTGCCATACTGATACCTGCAATCATCTTCTTCATATTCTTAACTCCAAAGCTCTGCTTATCTGGAAATATCGTCTTGTTGCTCTACAAGATTTACCCTTGTCACACCTTCCACCTTCATCAGACGTTGGGCAATGTCCACCATCTGCTTTGCATCCGCCTTTTTCAAAATATTTTCCTGCACCTTATACACCAGTTCGCAGGAGCCAGAAGACACATTTTTAATGGTCTGATGCGCTTTTCCTTCAAAATGACTTTCTACTACATTTTCGATTTTATTTTGTGCCTCCAGGTTTCCCTGAATAATCAAAAGCTGTTGTCCTGAGGAAACAGACTGTTTTGTTAGTAACATAAAAATTAGAAGGAACACACTTCCGATTCCAATAAGTGCATACTGGGAAACACCACATCCGATACCGATTGCAATTGCCCAGAAAATAAAGGCAGCATCTCTTACGTCCTTAATGGCGGTACGGAAACGGATAATGGATAATGCACCTACCATA
The DNA here is from genome assembly GCA_017416505.1 of Lachnospiraceae bacterium. Next base: position 15,841 of record JAFQCI010000040.1, on the reverse strand, counting down.
CCAAGAGATAATGCAATGTTATTGCTAATGACTCCCATAATCATGGTTGTAGTAATGGCAATGGCACCCAGACTCACATTAAACTTCCTGCTATAAGAAACACCGGAATAAGTGATTTTATACACAAACATAATAAAAAATGCTGCTATGATTGCCACCACATTGTTTAATACAATCGTCATCACATCAAAAGTTCCATTCTGCAATTCTTCTAAAATAAATTCTCGCATTTTTTTCTCCATTCTATTATAATATATTTACAGGGTAATTTACATACTATGCAATCTCGCCATAGAATACTTACTATAAGATTCCTCTAAACCTTCAATACTTTTTAATAAATCCTTTAAGGGGGAAGGAAAAAAGTCATTGTACTTCACTTCCAAAACCCCCATTCCAGGAGAAATCAAAGGAATATAAAATGGTTCTTCTTCAAAAATACCATAAGGATTTACACTTCCCCTTATGTTTCGGTCAAAGGTTACTCTTACATCACTAACGGGATAGGTATATGCTGTCCTGAAATATTCTACAATGGTCTTAGGGAAATATACCTGTTCTGTCATTTTTACATATAAACGCTTCGCCAGTTCCTCTTTTCTTCCTAACAGGAAGTCGTATTGATGATTCTCCAGCATCATTGCTTCCTCCCTTGTCAGTTCAATAGAATACTTGATTCCATCAGAACCGGCTTTGCACTTATATTCCAGTTTCGCACGGAGTGCATCTGCAGAATAAATTCTTACCCTTATCTTTCTCTTTTCCATCACGCCATCCAGATTATCTTTTAAATCCGCATCTGTTATGGAATCGTAATACTGGGAACGAACCATATAGCTTCCATTGGTGCCGTATTGGTCCGGCTCCATCAAAGCTTCCAGCATACCTTGTATCCTTAAATAATTTTCTTCCGATATCACATATTTAAGTTCTTTACGAAATATTGCTGCCATGCTGTTTCCTCCTTTGCTCCAGCAGATACCTTACATTGTCAGGACATACTTTGGTAAATAATTTCTGTTTTCGATTGATAAACAACTGCCAGAACAAGGCGATAAAAGTAAGTCCCAATATGGTTGCTACCTGTAATGCTCCATCCAACTTAAGCCCATCTGCAAGCATCCATGCACCCCATAGGGAGGTCATCAAAGATACAGCAATCACAGGAAAATACAGTTCAAAGACACCTGCTAAGACTCCGAGTACGACTGCCAATATCACAGAAGGATAAAAAAGCCATCCTGCACACATACCTATCAGAAAACATATGAAAAAACCACCCAAACGATGCCAGCGATATCCAAAAAAAGCAAGAACCACGCCGCCGACTGCAACACAAGTCGCTATGCTCCTTAAGGGGCCTGTCATCAACTGAAAGCACCCTGCTGCAACGCCCATAAACAAGATAATGGAAAAAAACATCCGGTAAGTACGAAATCCCAGGATACATCCTATCATTCCTAATACAATGGTACATATCCCTCCAAGATAAAAATAGGGGCTGACTGCTTCACTGATGCCTGTTGTATTTATAAATTCCAGAAAAAATTCTTTCATTAAATCACTCATATTATCACTCCTTACAGAAGTCATTCAACGCTTTGCTATAACCGCGACTTCCCATTTTTGTTGCATTCTGGGCAAATACAACCTCAGATATATGGTACTCTTCCACAATTTCATTTAAATCATAATAAAACTCATCATCCACATTAATGTTTACTACGTAAACCCCTTCATAATAATCTTTCAGATAAGGAACCAGTAACCGCCCGGCATTGTCACAAAGAAGCAATAAATACTTTCCTTCTTTCTCCGCATCTTGTGGCGTTCCTTCCACAATCGCCCTAGAATAAATACTGTCAATAAATGCTCCAAGGTTTCTGGCGGAAGAAGTAACGATAGGTTTTTTATAGCTTAATTTTTCCCCCGAACTATTCTCTGCAAACACCTCAGCCATGTTAGGGGCATCCGGCAATAAATAATAGTAATTCTGATCTTTAAGCTCCTCTAAATCCTCTGTAAAACTCAGATTTTCATTTAACATCAGTCCCCCTCTGAAGGAAGCATACATATACTCATAATATTGTTCCAAAGGAATACTTTCGAATCCCAGTTCATCACATAAAGCTGCCATTCCATAATAAGCACCTCTTGCTGTCCACGCATCCTCTGTTTTAAAAAAGATATATTCACTTTTATGAGCTTCCAAAACCGGAAGTGTCTGAACCAAAACGCCTTTTTCCGGCAACTTTTGGGAAAGCTGTTCCATATAATTTGCATATGCTGCCTTATCCTCATCATATCCTTCTTCCACTAAAACACGATGTGGAACCGGTAATACATAAACCTGTTCCAAGGCCGGGCAATTCTCTAAAAGTCCTTCCACTATAGCCACAGTATGTTCGATATTTCCTTCCTCAGGGAGAAAACGAGAGAATACCCGGTCTTCGTAGCAAACCAATTCTTCATCTTCATACAGAATTTTATCAGACCATTCCTGCCCTGTTACGGTTTCTTCTTCCTCATAAGCCCCCTGTAACATACCGTTTTGTTCCTCAAGTTCCTTCTGGGATTTTTTCTCAAGGAATACTTCTAAAAAAACGCATCCTGCCACCAATCCCAGACTCATCAGTATCATAAACAGATATTTTATTCCCTTCCGTTCCATAAATTCTACTCTACTCCTTCCAGACCTCTGCAATCAATCTGTACTACTGCCTGTTGTCGTAGTTCGATAATTCCAGGCTCCATTTCCAGGCTTTTAGGAATGCTTATCCTTTTTAAAGACTGACAATCTGCAAATGCACTTAATCCGACCTTTTCTACAGAATCCGGCAATGTTATTTCTTCTAAATGCTCACAACCTCTAAAACAATGATTTCCTATTTCTTTTAAAGCAGCATTCTTTGAAAATTCTACTCTTCTTAATGCTTTGCAGCCCCCAAAGGCCGCACCACCTAAAGTTTCCAATTCTTTTGGAAACTCTACACTTTCTAAGAGTTCACAATATTCAAAAGCGGAAGTACCGATGGAAGTTATCTTCGTATCTGCAAAATTGGTAATATCCCTTAAGGAATTACAATCTGCAAAAGCATAATCACCAATTTTCTCAATGGAGGCAGGTAATACTACAGTTTCTAAGGCTTTACAGGCAAAAAACATACTCTTTGGAACTTCTTTTGCCTGAACCCTGATTTCCACCCTCTTTAAAAACTCTTCCTTTCGAAATCCCTGTTCATCCACATTTTCATACTCATCCAAACGCTGAAAACACAATTCTGTTCGATATTCCGGAAGTTCCAGAAAGCCCCATTTTTGTTCTTCCCGTTCCAAATTACCGGATACTACTTTTCCACCATGCTCACAGCTTACATAACCAAAAACGGAAACATTTTTTTCAAAGGTAATGGTTTCCCGGGCAATCATGGAACTGATTTTTCCCCGCTGCCCAATCATGGCATTTTCTTCCACATAAATATCGCCCTGTGTAAATACATTTCCTAATACCACTACATTTTTACCAATATGTATGTCTGCCTCTGCAAAAATATTACCACAGACTACGGCATTATCACAAAGCCGCACTCCTTTATGAGAACGAACATCTCCTCGTACAATGATATGTTCCAGAATCTTTACATTTCCTCTTGACAGTACCGTAATATCTGCCACACCTTGCTCATCAGCGATTTCATGGTCCACACAATCTATATTTCTCTTTATTTCTAACTGCTTTGAGCCTTCAAAAATCTGGGGATTTCTATGTTCCATGGCATCCTGAAGCTGCTCCGGGTATTGCCCAATTAAAATTTCAGGAGCATATAATCTTCGGAACTTACATTCCTTTCCTATGCTCAGCCTTTTTCCTGCAGATGCACTCATTCCTAAGCTGCACTGGTCGTAAACTGCTAAGGTCTCTTCCGCATCCACCCATCGTTCTACCTTGGTTTTCTCGCCCAATACCATCTTTTCCTTGGCATAGGCGGCACGAAGTTTCACCTCACTTGCTACGATAGCTATATTCTGCCCACTGTAAATCTCTTTTCTATAAACTTTCACTTTCTTTGGGGAATAAAAACTCTTATCCTGACAAATAACTAGTTCTTCCACTTCTTCAGAAAAATCCGTTTCTTCATCCCCATCCACAAATTCTTCTTCTTTGGACAAAACAATCTTCTCATCCTTTATGGAAGAGAGATTTTTTTCCACAAGTTCTGCAAAGGATTTCCCGAAATATCTGGCATCCTTTATTTTTTCCTGGCGAATCGTTAATACGCGACCCTGTTTCCTTCTACAATATACCATTGCACTAGCAAAAGGGGCCACTAGCATAATAACGAATATCACTGCCAAAACAATCATATACTGCAACCTGCACTCCTCCCATTATCTTTCTATGACTTCTTTTTCTCCGCAAAACGGGCTGTTTTCGCCCATTTTACCTTTCTCTTGGTTACGATATCTGCAATCGCATCTAAAAATCCTAAACTGATGTTCCACATATAAAAATAGAAATTAAATAAAAGCAATGGCAGCAGGAATACTTCTCCCATAATACCATCCAAAAACAATGCGGTTCCGATTTCAAAGAATGGTGCGAAATTACCGAAGGAACAATACGTTGCCACAAACAATAACACCCACCACCCGGCAAAAAGATTCATCTCTCCAAGGAAGAAAAGAACCAGGGATGCTATCTGACCTAATAACATGAAAAATGGAACTGCATATACAAACAATAACAAAATGCCATCCAGTTTCTCCCTAAAATTCATATAAGGGGTGAATAAGGTCTTGAAAAAATAACGGAAAAGTACCTGATTATGTCCTCTTGCCCATCTGCGGATTTGTTTTCCACGTACCGTCCATGTTTCCGGAGCCTCTTCATAGCATTCTGCGGAATTAGCATAAATCACCTTCCATCCACTGGTATAAAGCCGGTAAGTAAGTTCTGTATCCTCCGCTAATACCAAGGGATTAAACCCACCTGTACTTAATAAAATATCCTTTCGAAAGCCGCCCACAGTTCCTCCATATTGGGGAATGGTTTTTAAATTATATCGTGCCTGCTGGTCTACCTGATAACCCCCGGACCGTTCCAAATTAATCAGACGGGTTAAGATATTTTTATTGGTATTATATGGAATTACTCTTCCCATAACAGCCCCTACTTCCGGGTCCTCAAAAGCAATGGCTAACTGCTTTAACATATCCTTGGCTGGACGATAATCTGCATCAAACACAATGATAATTTCTCCTGTGGCAATTTCCATGGCATCATTTAAACCCACAGGCTTTCCCCTGTCTGGGCAATCTCTATGTAAAGGCCGGATAAACTCATATTTTTTATGATATTCATCCAATAATTCCTTGGTTCTATCCGAAGAGTTATCATTGATAGGTATAATCTCTAATCTATCCCTGTCATAATCACATTCCAATAAAGAATCCAACACATAGGATAATACCTGTTCTTCATTGTGCATCGGTATCAATACTGTTATGGACTTCATTTTACTGGAATAAATATCATTGTAATATAACCTTTGGCGGCCAGCCATTCGATTGATTCCAAAAAGAAAATGCCTTATGACATAAATCAAGATAAGGATAATGTTAAAAATCATATACCCTTTTATGAATCCTACGACCATTTCCATTCTCCTTTCCTCTTTCCAAAATCATATTCTTTAATGATTTTGTTAATAAAGATTGCATAAATGGCTACAAAATACGAAAAATCAAACATCGGTCCAATGACAAAAAACAACAATGCCATATATAAAACAGAAAACTGATGCAATAAAAACAAAAATAATATATAACGGGCCCCACCAAACACAACAGAATAGAGCATAATCCCTAAAAAGGTCAATATCTTATATCCATATGCCCTTCGTCCCATCATGCCTACTACCAAACTGGCTAATACAATAAAGGTAAGCCAGATACCTATCTGCTGTTTGATATAAAGGTCTGAATATTCCCCTATGGTATATGGGAATTCTTTTGCACCAAAAACAAAAAAGACACAGTTTACTATATGTACCAATAAAGTATACATCAAAAAGATTCCTAATGGTTTTCCCGTTCCTTTTAACAATTCCATCAAAAGATAAATCACAAAGCAGAGAACCAAATTCCAACCAATCGTAGAAAATTCCGGATAAGTTGTAGGCAGTTCAATATACTGCATGGTTCCAAAAATAGAATATTGGCTTTCCATTACGGATATAGACTCTTCCGGAATCACTTGTGCCAACACCCATGTACTGATTTGGGCTAATTTCTGTGTAATAGTATCTATATTTAAAATAAATACAATCAAAGAAGGTATCATCAAAAGACACGTAAAAAGTATGCTCATTTTCATATCTAATTTAATTCTTCGATAGGTACGTGCATAATAAATTTTTTTCTTTCTACTCATACAAAAGCTATCTCCCATCAAATTTATACTTTTTTAATTTCCAAGTCATGTGCAAGTATTCTTAATAATAGTACTTTCCCTATTTTCCCATTTCATAATATAACGGATTTATAATAAATATTCAATCCGTAAATAATTAAATTTCAGTCCCTTCATCCTCTTTATGTCTCTCCTTGTAAAATAGCCTTTCTCCATTCCTGTTCCAAAGTATGCTGTCCGAAGTCTGTACTCATTTTTTCTTCCCCGTTTACGGTTTCTTCTGCAAAAAACTCCTTGAGGTTTGCTTCCACCTCGTTTGCTTTGCGGACAAGCTCATCGTAGTGTAGCTCTATAAAGTCTAGCTGTTCCTTTTTCCCTGCCATTTCAAGTTCCTTTGCCAGTTCTGACAGTTCCATCGCCCCAATGGAGGCACTGGCTGACTTTAGCCCATGCACATCAATCACAAAATTTTTGATATCCCCTTCCTTTTTTGCCTGTTCAATCCGCTGAAGTTTCTTTCGCAAATCCCCATAGTAAGTCTCAAGTATGGTCAAATATATTTCTTCCGTTATCTGGATTCTTTCCATGGCACCCTTCACATCGATTCCCTTAATAAAGATGGACTTCGGTTTTTCTATTGTCATATACTTATATAAAACTTCTTCTAACTGTTTTACATCAATTGGTTTTGCAACATAATCGTCAAAACCTGCAGATATTAATTCTTGTTTTGCACCATAAACTGCATTGGCAGTCAAGGCAACAACAGGTACTGATTTACAATACGGAAGCTCCAGCTGTCGGATTTCTCTGGTAGTTTCAATACCATCCTTCTCCGGCATCATATGGTCCATAAAAATAAGAGAATATGTATTGTTTTTTACAAGATGAATCGCTTCTTCCCCACTGGATGCCAAATCTATTACAAATTTGTACGGTTCAAGAAGCTTTTTCGCTATGATAAGATTGGTAGCATTATCATCCACCACCAGTATCCTCTTATGGGACATTTTTTCATTGTAGGTCGGTAAAAATATACTTTTTTGTACTTCCCCACCTTCCTCCAAATTATCCGTAAGTGTAAGAGGCGTCTCGTCTACCACTTCTTGTTCCATCGTCATAGTAAAAGTGGTTCCTTCTCCATAAACACTTTCCACCTCTATGCTTCCATTCATAAGTTCACAAAGATTTTTAGTTATGGCAAGTCCCAAGCCTGTTCCCTCTACCATATGATTCTTTTTTACATCTACCTGATTAAATGCCTCAAACAGTTTATTATAATCCACTTCTTTTATACCTATACCGGTATCTATTACTTTAAATATGATTTTACACTTTCTGCCCTCCAGCCTTTCACTATCAATTCTTAGCTTAATAAAGCCTTCTTTTGTAAACTTTACAGAATTTCCTAGTATGTTAATAAGAATTTGTTTTATCCTTATTGCATCTCCATATAAAACACTTGGCACATAAGCACCTGCTTCATATTTTAAACTTACCTTATCTTCTGTAATTCTAATCTTAATCAGGCTGATTACATCATATATCACCGAAGCAAAATCATATTCTTCATTCACTATCTCATATTTTCCTGATTCAATTTTAGAAAGGTCCAATATGTCATTGATAATCTCCAAAAGGCTCTTTCCTGCATTATAAATCCGGCTCACATTTCTGGCAGTTTCATCCTCAAGTTCTCCACGTAATAATATCTCACTCATACCTATAATAGAATTCATAGGTGTACGAATCTCATGACTCATATTGGCAAGAAATGCACTCTTAGCATTATTGGCGCGAATCGCTTCCTCTTTTGCCACATTTAATTCCTCGATAATCCGGTAAGTTTCCGTCATATCATTTACCATAATAATATCGCTGATAAATTCATTGTAGCTATCCTTAACATGACTAATTTCCAGCTTACACACCCTATGATTTAATACACAGTTACATTCTATTGTTTGGGATAATTCATCCTTTCCCGGCTCTGTTATCAAGGGCAAATCAAACAATTCATCCAACGTCTTCAACTTTAACAGTTCTTCTGGCATATTAAAAAAATCAACGGCTTTTGCATTGCATATTTTCAGATAATGATTTTCATCCACTATCAACATAGGTACATTTACAGATGCATAGATATAATCCGAAAGGTTTTGTACACTGATATTGTTTATTTTGGTTCGTCTGGACATTACATAAGCAAAGAGCACTGCAATCGGCTGACAAATGGAACTTGCCGGAAATGCCGGACGTGGTTCTCCAAGGGTAAATGTATCCATAAATAAACCAAATCCAATGATTACAAGCACAAGAATGCAGGACTTTGCCATAACAATTTCCCTCTTCTTCGACTTATGTATAAGACAATATATCATTTCCAAACACACAATGATAAGAAAGCAAACCAAATACACATTATAAATGGTGCGGCCAATGTATTCCACTGTATAATATGACATTCCGCAGTCTGTAAGTACAAATTCACAAGAATTTCTGACACTAACCATCGGGTACACCACCAACGCACCGAATACATAAAAAATATCTGCTATTTTTTTGAAAAAAGGTGGAATATTCAGCCATATTCCCACCAAAAGGCCTGCCATGACGATTACTCCAACTACTCCGATAAGATAAAAGGCTCTCCAGAAAAATGCCCCTTCCTCCGTTGTCTGCAATATAAATACTCCCATTCCTATGGACCAGATAAAACTGAAAAGACCCAAAAAGAGAAAATACCAGTTTCCAGGCAGATGTTTGTCTTCCTGAATGATATTATTTACTGCTAATACGAAGGATACAGTTCCCGATGCGATAAAAAATACTGATAATAACAAGCTCATATCCTTCCCCCTTATACTACAAAATCTAAAACCAGATTAATTGCTGCAAATATCAGCATCAACCACCAAAAGGACACCGGTTTTTTCTTTTCTATTTTTATTTTCATTATAGTATAAACAATCAATCCATATAAAACTGCATTACCAATATTAAAGGTCACTCCAACATAAGCTATCAGGCACAAACCAAAGATAAAAAATGCTACTTTTTTCCTGTTATATGTCCTAAATCTTAAAACCAGTTCCAATCCTACGTAGATAAGTGCCGGGGCAGCAACATAAGTAGCCATGGAAGTGAACAATGGGGAAAAGAAAAAGCACAACAAAAACAAACAACCTGTGGTAAGTGCTGTAATTCCTGTTTTTCCTCCACTCACAATTCCTACCAGTGATTCTCCATAACTGGTGACTGTTGAGGTTCCCATGATGCCACTGACAACATTTCCGACACCATCTACGGTAATTACTCGCTTTAAACTTACCGTTTCCTTCATTCTAGGGTCTAAATCACTGTTTATTGCATCAAAGGCAGACATATTGGTTCCTATGGCATCGAAAAAATGACCCATTGTAAACACAAAGACTGCATGAATAAACTGTATGAGTGTTTTTTTGTCGTAAATAATCTCACAAATATCAGGAAATGCAAACATAACCTTCTTGATATCTGTAACATTGTAGGAAAATGAAAAAATTTCCCCAAGATATGTATTCACCGAAATACCTGTCTGCCTGTATGCAGTATAATAACTTACACAGATACTCAAAACATATGCCACTAACAATCCGGTTAGCACAAACCCCTTTTTGTTATATCGTTTCATCAAATAGATAAGGAAAAGACTGATTACCGTAATAACCACCGGAACAATGTCTATGCTTCCATAAATATATATACCATTTTGTTTTTTAATAAGTCCTGTGGTGCTGATTCCATATAAAAACAGAGCCAGCCCAATCCCGGACATCACCATTCCTCTAAAATCATCATCAATTATCTCCATGATTTTGTCGTATATGGAAAATTTTACAAAGGCACATATCAAAATTCCAGCAGTGTATGTAGCTAAAATCAGTACCTGCCACTTTACTGCATCAGGACCAGTTGCAAGTCCGGCAAAAATGCCGGCAATCCCAAGGCCTGGTGCCAGTGCAATAGGAAGTCTTGTATAAAACGCGGAAACAATGGTAGTAAATCCTGATACGCATACCGTAGCAAGAAATACACCATTATAGTCCATTCCTGTCGAGGACAGTATGGTAGGATTTACAACCAGTATGTAAGACATTGCCATAAACATGGCAATCCCCGCAAAGATTTCATTCTTTACCGTTGTATTGTGAAATTTAAGATTAAAATAGTCCATGACACACTCTCCTGAAATTTGGTATACATCATGGGGCAAAATACCTTTTACCCCCAACACCTAGTATATCATATTTTTATCATATTCACAGTACGTAAAAAGAGCCATCATGTTTAAAATTTTTCAATCATAAACATGATGACTCTTTCATAAAATGAGGGGGAGAGAGAATCAAAAAAAATATTTTGCTTGTCTACATGAGTTATCATACTATGAAATTAAGTCAAAAGTATGTTTAAATTGTAAACAATTTATGAATATTTTCATTGATTCCAATCCAAGCACTTAAAAAAAGAATAGATAAATTTTAGTATCTTCCCTTGCAATTCAGTGTAATCCGTCCGGCATCCACTGTATATTGTAATTGTATGAAGGTTTCCTCATCATATTTATAATATGCACTATAGTTCATACTCTTTGAGGGCATTTTAAAAAATTACTTATTTTATCAATAAATTATCTTTTTGTAAATACTGTATCTTCACTTTCCATTGTTAATGTAAGCGTATCACCTTCAATCACTGCTGTACCTTCTATGATATCTTCTACTTCTATTTCCTCACCATCTACAACATTCTTGTTTGGATACAATAATAATTTAACAACACTTGCACTATCAGTAATTCCTAGCTTGTAACCTCCGCTAACTACCTGATTCACTTCACCGGTTGTAATCATCTCAAAAGTACCATCTTCTGAAACAATAAATGTTGTCTCTCCAATTTCACCAGGATAATAATATTCACCTGTATAATCCACCGCATATTTATCAAATAATTCTGAACCATCAGTTTTTACCATATATGTAGTTACTGTTGTCATAGTACCTTCATCTAAAAGCTGCTTAACATAAATTACATAATACTGGCTACCATCTTTCTCCTCAAGTTCATCAGCAGGAATATAGCTAAAATCTTCTCCCATTTCTGCCTTAACTAAGTTAATTGCTTCATCTTCTGTGATTGTTGCTGCATCATTTGAAGCATCACCATCTGTTGTTTTCTCTTCTGCTTCAGCGGCTGTTGTTGTCTTCTCTGTGCTTGCAACATCTGCTACCTTTGTTGTCTCTTCTGTTCCCTTGTTTGACTCTTCCTTGCTACCGCAGGCTGTTAAAAGCAAAGCCATCATCCCTACTGTAGCTAACATTGTACGTGAACATTTCAATAATCTCATTTTAATTCCCTCCAAAAATTTTTTCAAAGCCGAACCGATTTCTAAACATTCGACCCTTTTCACATTTGTCATTATAGCAAACATTTTAAAAAAAACAATCACTTTGACATGAAAAGTCAAAAAAACGACATGAACGGGAAAGAAATGCAATTGACACAAGCTAATATTTTCAGTAACATTATTGTATTAAATTACAGGCAGGTGATATATTTTGAAAAAGAAGAGTATGATAACAAAGGCTGGACAGTCTATACACAATCCCATACGGACAAAACCGAACTGATACCTAACGGTTTCGGTGGATACTCAGGCATCGAACTTGGACAAACCTTCTATTTCTCAAGAGTATTAGAGGAAGAACTTGATAATCCCACTCTGCAGATTGATGCTTCCATATTTACAATTGCCGTTTTCCTGGATGATACTCTTATTTATACTGATTGCCCGGAACTGGATAATCGCATTGGCTATCTTACATTGCCTATGGATGAATCCAATGAAGACGAACTAATTGTTATTTCATTACCACCCGATTATCAAGGCAAGACCTTGACCATTGCACAGTCCACACCGGATTATTACGAAACTTATACATTAACGGCAATTCCCTGTAACGTTATACTATACAGCGGTTTTTCCTATGAAAGCGGGTTAATCGCAGAAAGTTTTTCAACCGCAATCCAAGCTACATTGGCATTTGCTGTAGGCTTAGTACTACTTATTACTTTTGTATTCAATCATAATACAGGAGCTCTTTGCACTGCCCTTGTGGCATTTTTGTGGATGACATCGATACTATTTAAAACAACCTTTTATGACTCTTATTTTAGACCATCATCCTATAACATAGCCGGAATATGTCGTATGCTTTCTGCACTGGCACTACTGATTTTCCTAATCACTAAAGCCGGCAGATATAAAAAACTCATGTGGGGTCTTGTTTGTATCTATGTTGTATCACTAATTGGTTATGGAGCAACCTTATGTTTCGCCCCCGAAACCACTAACACACTATTAAGTTTTCTAAGTGGTCTGCTGTCAGAATGGATTATTAGCATTGCCTTCCTGACAATTTTGGTATTAGGTACTACATTATGGCGAAAAGAAAATCGGTTCTACCGACTTTTTGCTCCACTGTCCCTGACAGTTGTCATTATTTATTGGAGTATTCTTCTTATAACCAATCCACAGGAGATACAAAATATAGTTTTAGAATTACAAGGCAGGCAGATTACATACATCTACTTCCGTTTGTCAACATTATTTACAATTTGTACGTTATTTAGTGCTATTGTAGAAACGATACAAAACGAAATAGACCGTCGTACCGAAAACCGCCTTTCCAGAGAACTTCACAAGATGAGTCTGGCAAGTTACCACAATCTTCGAAGCCATCATCAGGAAGTAATGATGATTCGCCATGATATGAACAAGCATTTTCACACTCTGCAAAAAATAAGCAACGAAGAAGCTGTAAAATCATATTTGGCTGAACTAATCGGGCAAAACGAAAAAATCCGCCCTGTTGTACAAAGCGGAAATGAAATGTTGGATATTATCCTGAATAGCAAATTGAATACTGCAATAAATTCCGGAGTCAAACTTGAACTGATAAGAACCGAAGCCCCAAAGGAGCTTCCGCTCTCAAATGCAGACCTTTGCTCATTGATAATGAATATTGTTGATAATGCTATTACTGCGACTGTCGATTCCAATATTGAAACCCCAACAATCCGTCTGGATATGCATGTTAAAAATAACTTCTTTGCTTTTAGTTGTGAAAATTCAACAGCCGCAAATGAAAAGAACATAGAAGAAAGCAATGAACACATGCAAAAGCATGGCTTTGGTCTTAAAATCATTCATGATGTTACCAATCGCTATAACGGATTAATCAATATTGAACACACACACAACACATATAAGATTAATGTCATATTTCCTTTATGTTAATTTGAAATATAGTCAATAAACTTTTTATAAATCTCCAAATAGCGTCCTTTGCTGATAGGTATATGTTGCCCTCCCGTTAATAAAAACGCATAACGGGTAATTTGCTTGACATAAGATAAGTTTACGATAAACGAACGATGACAGAGAACAAATACCTGAGACCGAAGCATTGTTTCTATCTCATTAAATTTATATTTGCATTCCACCGTCTCATTTTCAAGGACAAATTTCGTTTCACGCCCTAAAGCTTCTACAAACTGAATATCCGAAATTAAAATCCTGTGCTGACTTTGACTGGTTGGTAACAGGATTTCTCTTTTATCCTGCCAGTTATGATAACTATAAAGCAAAGCTTCTTTCATCTTGTTTTCATCCAAAGGCTTAGCAAGATACCTCGCAGCGGAAACCTCGTATCCGCACAATGCCATTTCACGATTACTGGAAATAAAAATTATCGTCATATTATTGTGCTGTTTTCTCAATTCTGCAGCGAGCTCCATACCGTTCATTCCATCCATCATTACATCAAGAAGCAGAATATGATATGAAGTGCCATTCTGAATATCAGCAAGTAGAGCGCTGGCACTATCATAAACGGAAATACTATGTATAATCTTTTCATCTTGCAATATCTGTTTGGTCATAGAAATAATTTTTGCAAGATCGTCTTTTTCATCGTCACATACGGCTATTCTCAATTCCTGTTCTGTCGACATTATATTGCTCACCTTCCCTGTAAATTCATATTAGGCGTTTGCAATGTTAGAAACGTTCCAGCTGAGGTTTGTAAAAAGTATGGTGCATTTTACAAATTTAATCCTTTGGCTTCCTCGCATCCAAGCATAAGATTCATGCACTGGATTGCTGCACCAGAAGCACCTTTTCCAAGGTTATCAAATTGCGAAGAAACCACCATACGTTCCTCATTTCCTGTTACATAAATCTTCAATCCATCCCAGCCTGACAATCCATTACCGGCTAAGAAGCCACTGGCTGCTACTTCATCATCCGATGTACTTACTTTAATAAACTCTTGTCCTTTATAATACTCTGCATAATATGCCAACAGACTTTCTGGTGTTTCTTTTTTTGCCAGCATATCTGCAAATAAAGGAACTGATACCACCATTCCGCTATAATAATCATCTATAATAGGCGAAAACAATGGCGTTCTTTCTAAGCCTGTAATCTTTTGCATTTCTTTCAAATGCTTATGCTGTTGTGTCAAAGCATATTCCCTTCCAGAAGCAAATTCCTTCGGTCTGTCTTCACTTTCATAAACAGCAATGGTTTTCTTACCGGCACCACTATAGCCGGATAAAGCAAAACTGCTTACCGGATAATCCTTCGGTAAAATTCCTCCTGCAACCAAAGGATATACTAAAGAAATAAAACCTGAAGCATAGCAGCCCGGTACTGCAATACGTTTTCCACTGATAATCTTTTCTTTATGCTCTTTTGATAATTCAGGGAACCCATATGCCCATCCTTCTTCAGTTCTATGTGCAGTGGAAGCATCGATAATTCTTACATTTTCATTTTCTACCAGTGACACCGCTTCTATGGCAGCTGCATCCGGAAGGCATAAGAAAGTAATATCCGATGCATTTATGTATTTTTTTCTTTCGTTTAAATCTTTTCTAAGTTCGCTTGGTATCGTAAGAATTTCGATATCATCACGGCCTTGAAAGCGTTCATTTATTCTTAAACCTGTAGTTCCTTCACTACCATCAATGTAAATTTTCGTTTTCATAAACAACTTTCCTCCCTAATAGTAAATAATCTGTATGTAAAATGACTTTCTAAAGTTACTGTTCACTCGTGCCTCGTAAACAGTAACTTTCTAAACAATGTCTTAAAATCCTTAAAAATAAAAAGATTTCAAGACATTGTATAATATTTTAACGAAAATTACAAGAGGATTTTGACGAATCCAGACAAAATATAGTTACTGTTCACTCGTGCCTCGTAAACAGTAACAATTCGCAGGCTCATTTAGAGTTTTGCTTCGCAAAAGGAGCCTGCGAACTCCTGAATCACGTTCTTACGCACCAAAACAGCAAGTGTTTTGGTGCTGTCTGTACAGT
>JAFQCI010000039.1 GCA_017416505.1 Lachnospiraceae bacterium | reverse complement strand
GACAAGGTTTACTGTGGAAAACATATACATCACTCATTCCAGATAAGAATGCCCTATGTCAAGGGTATGCTTCACGAAGTTGATTTTAAGGATTTTCTTGAGTCTTGCGATGAAAATATAATCACTGACATTTGGGGTATTGAACATAATGTTAAGGATGTAGATATCATTCTTACAAAGAGTATGTTCAAGGGATACAACTGGCTTGGTGAAAATAATATGACTTGGCAGGACTATTGGGATAAATTCAAAAAATACAACCATGCCCTTTATATAACCAATGTCAGCAAGGTGAAACAAGAAAGGCTCACGGAGCTTAATTACCAGTTTTTAAGCACATTATCAATTAGTCCGGAAGAGTTCAGACCGAAGGATTTACCAATGGGCTGGGATCATTCTCCTATGAAGGACGAACGCAATTGGCTCACCAAGCAAACGGAAACAGAATATTACAACCTGTGCGCCAACGAGGATTATCGCAGAGAATATTTTCTAAATATATTAAAGTCCAAGGGCGTAAATAAAACCGACAAGAAATATATACTTGCAAAAATATTAAAGAAAAATCCGTTATTTATAAGCGAAAGCATATATTCAAAGGAACTGGAAGACAGAGCCACACATATCGCAAATAAATATTCTATCGGCACCTTGATTGTTGAGGGTGAAACCAGATATTTATCAGGAGATTTGATTGAGTTTTTTAGACACCTCATTAAAGGCGATAACAATAAAAACAAACGCAGAGAAAATTTTTCTGAGGCAGCAGAAAAAAATCTTATGTCGACCTTCTCATTTCATGCTCCGGGAATGGAACGAAAGAGGTTTTCTGTCTGTGTTCTTCTTAGAAACCCACATATTGCACGAAATGAGGAAGTTCAATTAAATGTGCATCTTGAGCAGGTTAAAAGAGATAATATGCGTGATTACTATCTCGGGCATCTTACCGATATAGTTATTATAGAACCGAAAATCCTTGCTGCAGAAAGATTGGGCGGTGCTGATTATGACGGTGATATGGTCAGGATTATTATTGATCCATTGGTTAATAAATGTGTTAAGCGTAACTATACTGCAGACGAGCTTGACAATATAAGCAACTTGCCGTTGTTACAAATTCCTACAGAAAAGCCATTGATTTCTGATTCTACCAGTTGGGAGGCAAGATTTGAAACCATACGGAATGCATTTTCATCCCGTGTCGGTCAGATTTCCAATGCTGCATTTAATCGAAGTCTGCTTGCTTACGACGAGAGCCTTGGAGATGATGCACGCAAAAAACATCGTGAGGATGTTGAAATGCTTGCCATTTTAACGGGACTTGAAATTGATTCTGCCAAAAGCGGAGTTAAACCCGACCTTTCGGAATATCTTGGTAATAACAACAGAAAAAGAAGTGCTTTTTTGGAATATAAGAAACAGTTTGAGGACAAGGAAAACCGCACAGGCATTATGAATGAACGATACTCCTCAAAACTTCAGGATGCTATCGACAAATGCAGGGATGCAAAAGCAAGTATCGAAACCCTGCCGGTTCTTGCAGATGACCTTAAGAAAAACACACCAAAAATAAAGGCAAAAAAAGTTAAAGATAACCTGTTATTTTCATTTGCAGCTTCTCCCAATTGGAAGAATGAGCTTGACAAGGAAATTTTAGAGCAGGTGCAAGACTTGATTAAGGAATATAAATCCTGTCTTAACCGAATCCGCATTGCCAACAGACAATCTGTCAATCAGATGCGGAGAAAATCCGATGTGAACCGTATTTTATTTCTGCGCGGTCAGGACGATACATATTTCTATGAAGATTTATATGCTTTATTTTCTGATTTCACTCCCGGTGAAATCGCAGACATACGAAATGCCATCGTAGAGGAACAATGGCAGCTTATGCCAAAGGATGAGCGTATAGAATTTCTCTCACAGTGGCTTGAGGATGAAAAATTTCATCCGTATTTTGAGCTTTTTGCAGATTTTCGTTACAACGGTTACCGTCTTTTTGGTGATTTAATCTGCGACATTGATGACGACAATTCTCTGTATGATAAAAAGAAACTTTACAGAGACGGAGACTCTGACAGATTTATTGCTATGATGGAAGCATATGAGAACAAAATTTCTTCCGATAGTTATCGTGAAGCAGTTGCAAAAAAATGCCGTGAGTTTTTGGATGAAATTATAAAGCCCAAGCTTGCAGTTAAATATGCCGTTGCACTTGGAGCAAGAGATTTTATGTGGGATGTGTTATTTGATAAGGTTGAGGAGAATGTTTTAAGGAGGGGTAAGGATGATTAACGAAAGAGAAGAATTTTTAAGCTATATTACTTTTCCGGAATATGCTCCAAAGAACAAAAAAGACTCCTCATATCTTGGCAAATTCGCAATGGATACTTTATTGCATTTTTATGGAATTACTCGAATCCTCACTATTATCGCAAGACATTATATGTTTGAAGATAAAAAAGACATTCAGAAGGCATACAGGGCAATTTGTGCTTGGTGCAGTATTCCGGTTGTGCCGAAATCAAAAACAAAGGAAGAATGGAAATTTACAAGCAATTTCGCCGACTTGCATAGTGAATTCCCTGAACTCGTAGATTTCGAGGGAAGAGGTTGGTTTTACAGGCATATTCTTAATTTGATTGATTTCGCTGAAAAGAATGAGAGTAAAATCCACAAAAATATCTTTGACAATATTATGAAATTGAAAGTAGATTTTGATGAAACCTGGGCAAATCATGTTATACAGATGCAAATTCCATTATTTCACCCTAAAACCAAAGGCGCTTGGGTTGACCGTTTTGATGATGTTATTGCCGATGCATTAGAACTTGGTCCATTAAGGGATAATTCAGAGCCGTTGCCGGATGAAATTAAGGCTAAGATTGAGGCAGTTGAATTAAGCGAAAAATTATGTAATGGTGATAAAAAGAAAGTTCGGGAAGCTATGGAGTTTCTGATTTCATATTATATTGCCAACAAGCAACCTGACACAGAATGGATTCAGCATCCGACTGTCAGCTTTGATTGTTATTTAGGCTCAAGCTTCAGTAAAAAATATCTGCCGAGGATTCCGAAGGATATTATAACCCGAGACGAAAGACAAGTAGGCGGCACTTCACGCTATAAGGTAAATCCGGAATTTTTGCCGTAAAACGAAATAAGCGGAACCGAGATTTTGATATAATCCCCTTAGAGTAGACACTTGAAATAACAAAAATATTTCAAGACTATTCTAAGGGGGTTTTTCTATGGGAAGAAAATCAACAACAGCATTTGAAACTAAATTACTGGCAATAGAAGCGTACGAGCATGGAGAAGGAAGTATAAAGTCAATAGCAGAACTATTTGATATTAACAAAAGTAATTTCATTCGATGGTTAACAATTTATCATTCCCAAGGAATTGACGGATTGTTGCCGAGTCATACAAACAAAGGTTGGAATAAAGATATTAAAATGCTTGCTGTACAAGATTATCTTTTGGGTAAAAGTTCAATGAACGATATTTGCCAAAAGTACAAAATTTCATCAGACAGTATTCTCAGACAATGGATAAAGGTGTATAATGATAGTCATAAGGAATTAAAATCTACCGGTTCGGGAGGAAGAAAACCTATGACTAAAGCGAGAAAAACAACATTTGAAGAAAGAATTGAAATTGTACAATTTTGTATTGCAAATAGTAAAAACTATGGAATGACAATGGACAAATTCAATGTTTCATATCAGCAAATATATCTTTGGGTTCGCAAATATGAAGAAAAAGGTGTTGATGGATTGCTTGACAGACGCGGAAAAGCAAAACCTGAAAACGAATTAACAGAGCTTGACAGATTAAAGGCTGAAAACAAAATGCTTGCAGCAAAAAATCAAGAGCTTCAAATGGAGATTGATGTCATAAAAAAATTGAAAGAGGTGGAAAGGAGGTATCGTTAAGCGGAGTTAGATTCGAAGTGAAATTTACTGCTATCAAAGAGTTAAATAAAGAAAAATCATATTCAATATCTTATCTGTGTGATAAATTAGAAGTTTCCAGATCTGCATACTACAAATGGATTAACCGTAATCCAAGCAATAGACAGATAGCAAATGAGCAGCTTGCAGAGCAGATAATAGATATGTATAACGATAGCAATGGCGTTTATGGCAGCAAGATGATGAAAATACATATTAACCGAAAATATGAAACAAAACATAGTCATAAAAAGATACGAAGAATTATGCGTGCTTTAGGGTTATACTCTGTAATCAGACGAAAAAGCAATTCATGCACTATTCGTTCACCCAAAGAACAGGCTGCAGAAAATATTTTAAACAGAGATTTTAGTGCAAGTCAAATCAACCAGAAATGGCTTACAGATGTTACTGAATTTAAGTATGGTATGGATGAAAAAGCATATTTAAGTGCCATTCTTGATTTATGTGACAGAAGAATTGTATCTTTCGTATTAGGACATAAAAACAATAACGAACTTGTTTTTGAAACTTTTGATATTGCAATTGCAGAAAACCCAGGTGCAACACCTTTGTTTCATAGCGACAGAGGATTTCAATATACAAGTCCTGCTTTTAAAAACAAACTCCAACAGGCTCATATGATACAAAGTATGTCAAGAGTTGGTAAATGTATAGATAATGGACCAATGGAAGGCTTTTGGGGCATTCTCAAAACAGAGATGTACTATCTGAATAAATTCAACACTTACGAAGAACTTAAAGAAGCAATTGAAAAATATATTTATTACTACAACAACAATCGTTATCAAGAAAAACTCGGTTGTTTATCACCAATGGAGTATCATGAGTTAATGGCGGCATAAAAATATACACCCCACAGAAATGTGGGATGTATATCATAAAATTTTTGTTATTTGCGCTGTCTACTTGACAGGGATGGGTTCATTTCTTCCGATTTCTCGATTCCGCTTTTCTTTGTTTACTGCGTATCAAATTTTGATTAGTAAATATTTCATCAAATGAAACTTGTAATAAATATCTCAAGACCAATGATTATTAAAACTACACCTCCAAGGATACCTGCCTTACCTGCCATTTTTGTTCCGGCTTTTCTGCCAATAATAAGACCTCCAAGACAGATAATAAATGTAACTGCAGCAATAACAAGTGCGGCAATAAGAGCAGATGCTAAATTATAGTCCGCAATGGTAAATCCAACAGAAAGTGCATCTATAGAAGTTGCCACCCCCTGAACAAGAAGTGCCGTAAAACTTACGCCCGGTTTTT